>CAIYRS010000037.1 GCA_903928685.1 uncultured Methylococcaceae bacterium | reverse complement strand
TAAGCCGCATGTAAACGTGGGCACAATCGGACACGTCGATCACGGCAAAACAACCTTGACAGCAGCATTGACTACTGTAATGGCAAAAATCCACGGTGGTGCGGTTAAAGCGTTCGACCAAATTGATAATGCACCAGAAGAACGTGCGCGTGGTATCACCATTGCAACATCACACGTTGAATATGAATCATCAAAACGCCATTACGCACACGTTGACTGCCCAGGCCATGCTGACTATGTAAAAAACATGATCACTGGTGCGGCGCAAATGGATGGCGCTATCTTGGTTTGTTCAGCAGCTGACGGCCCAATGCCACAAACGCGTGAGCACATCCTGTTATCAAGACAGGTTGGCGTACCTTATATTGTTGTGTTCCTGAACAAAGCCGACATGGTTGACGACGAAGAGTTGATCGAGCTGGTTGAAATGGAATTGCGCGAACTGCTCGACATGTACGAATTCCCAGGCGACGATACCCCAATCATCCGTGGTTCAGCCTTATTGGCCTTGCAAGGCGACCAAAGCGACATCGGCGAAGCTTCTGTTGTTCGTCTTGTTGAAGCGCTAGATAGCTATATCCCAGAGCCAGAACGTGCCGTTGATGGTGCATTCTTAATGCCAATCGAAGACGTATTCTCGATTTCAGGCCGTGGTACTGTAGTAACTGGCCGTATTGAGCGCGGTATTATCAAAGTCGGTCAAGAAGTTGAAATCGTCGGCATCAAAGCCACCGTGACAACCACTGTAACTGGCGTTGAAATGTTCCGTAAATTGTTGGATCAAGGTGAAGCGGGCGATAACGTTGGTTTATTGTTGCGTGGTACTAAACGTGATGACGTGGAACGTGGCCAAGTATTGGCGCACAAAGGCACCATCAAGCCACATGCCCATTTCAATGCAGAAATCTACGTATTGTCAAAAGAAGAGGGTGGTCGTCACACACCATTCTTCGACGGTTACCGTCCACAGTTCTACTTCCGTACCACTGACGTAACTGGTGCAGTTAAATTACCAGAAGGCGTTGAAATGGTAATGCCTGGTGACAACATCTCCGTTAGCGTGAAACTGATTTCACCAATCGCTATGGAAGAAGGTCTACGTTTTGCAATCCGTGAAGGTGGTCGTACTGTCGGCGCGGGTGTTGTTGCTTCAATCATTGAGTAATAAATATGTCTAATCAAACTATCAGAATCCGTTTGAAATCTTTCGACCATAAATTGATCGACCAATCGGCTGGTGAGATAGTAGAAACTGCAAGAAGAACAGGTGCCCAAATTAAGGGCCCTATTCCTCTGCCTACTAAAAAAGAACGTTTTACAATTTTGATTTCTCCGCATGTAAACAAAGATGCGCGTGATCAATATGAATTAAGAACATACAAAAGACTGTTGGATATTGTTGAGCCAACAGACAAAACCGTAGATGCATTGATGAAGTTGGATCTTGCTGCGGGCGTAGATGTTCAGATAAAGTTGAATTAAGAGGAATTGGCAAATGTCAATAGGTCTAGTTGGTCGCAAGTGTGGTATGACCAGAGTTTTTTGTGAAGATGGTTCATCCGTACCGGTTACTGTCCTTCAGATTGATTCTCATAGGGTCACTCAAGTTAAAAGTCTTGAAAATGACGGGTATCGTTCAATTCAAGTAACCGTCGGTGAGAAAAAATCTTCCCGCGTCAATAAGCCAATGGCTGGGCACTTTGCTGCCGCTAATGTGTTGGCTGGTAGAGGTCTTTGGGAGTTCCGTCTTGAAGATGGCGAAGGCGAGCAGTATGCAACTGGTAATGAATTGGATTTAGCTATTTTTAGCGAAGGCCAGTTAGTTGACGTACAAGGCAAAAGCATCGGTAAAGGTTTTGCTGGCGGTATCAAAAGACACAATTTTCATATGCAGGATGCAACCCACGGTAACTCACGTTCGCATAGGGTATTAGGTTCTATCGGTATGAACCAAACACCTGGTCGGGTTTTCAAGGGAAAAAAGATGGAAGGTCATATGGGTGCTGTCACTAAAACAGTACAAAATTTGACAATCCATGCAATTGATGCGGAAAGAAAGTTGATTTTAGTAAAAGGTGCCGTTCCCGGTGCTAAAGGCGGTGATGTTGTAATTACTCCCGCAATGAAAACAAGAAGAAAAGGTTAAGTCATGGGTTTGCAAATACCTGCATTAAATCAACAAGAATCTATTGGACATCTGGAAGTGGCAGAAGCTGTTTTCGGACAGTCTTATAATGAAACTTTAGTACACCAATTGGTTACACGTTATTTGGCTGCAGCCCGTGCTGGCACCAAAGCGCAAAAAACCCGTTCTGATGTAAGCGGTGGCGGTGCTAAGCCTTGGCGTCAAAAAGGCACTGGTAGAGCACGTGCTGGTACTACACGTAGTCCAGTTTGGCGTACTGGTGGTGTTGCTTTTGCTGCCCGCCCAAGATCGTATGACCAAAAGCTAAACAAAAAAATGTTTCGAGTCGGTATACGCTCTATTTTGTCAGAATTATTAAGACAAGAGCGTTTGGTCGTCAGCACTGAGATTTTGCCAACTACGCCTAAAACGAAAGATTTAGTAGCAAAATTAAAAGACGTTGTTGGTAAGAGAATTTTGATTGTTGTTGATGTGGTAGATGAAAATCTTGCGTTGGCTTCAAGAAATATCCCTTATGTTGAAGTGATTGAGGCAATCAATCTAAGTCCGGTTTTATTGGTTGCGGCCGATAAAGTTATTGCTACGCCGGATGCACTTAAGAAAATAGAGGAGCATTTGGCATGAGTTTAAGCAAATATGAATTAGCGGCAGTTATTGCAGCTCCTATAATTTCTGAAAAAAGTACAATTGCTGCTGAAAAAAATAAGCAGTTTGTATTCAAAGTGCAAAAAAAAGCAACAAAGCATGATGTCAGAGATGCAGTAGAAGCCATGTTTAATGTTGAAGTTGAGTCTGTAAATGTACTGAACGTTAAAGGCAAAGAAAAAAGATTTGGTCGTACTTTGGGTAAAAGATCCGATTGGAAAAAAGCTTATGTAAAGCTTAAGCCAGGCCACGATATAGAATTTTCTGCTGCTTAATTTAAGCTATAAAAGTCAATAGGAAACGGTAAAAACCATGGCGATTGTAAAGTCAAAACCGACATCACCAGGATCTAGGTTTGTAGTACGTATAAAAAATGATGATTTGCATAAAGGCAAACCATACGCACCTTTGTTAGACAAAAATAACAAATCAGGCGGAAGAAATAATGCGGGACGTATAACAACACGTCATGTTGGTGGTGGTCATAAACAACACTATCGCATTATTGATTTTAAAAGAAATAAATTAGATATTCCGGCTGTGGTAGAGCGCTTGGAATATGATCCAAACAGAACTGCAAATATTGCTTTGGTTTTGTTTAAAGATGGTGAGCGTAGATACATCATTGCCCCTAAAGGATTAGTGGTAGGTCAAGAAATTCTTTCTTCAGAAAATGCACCTGTAAAACCAGGCAATTGTATGCCTTTGAGAAATATCCCAATGGGTACAACCGTGCATTGTGTTGAATTAAAGCCAGGAAAAGGCGCGCAGCTTGCAAGAAGTGCAGGAACATCTGTTCAGTTGGTTGCAAGAGATGGTGCTCATGCAACTATAAGATTACGTTCAGGTGAAATGCGTAAAGTTATGGCAGATTGTAAAGCCGTAATTGGTGAGGTTTCCAATTCTGAACATAACCTTTCGTCTTTAGGAAAAGCGGGTGCATCAAGATGGAGAGGTATTCGTCCTACAGTGCGCGGGGTTGTAATGAACCCGGTTGACCATCCACATGGTGGTGGTGAAGGTCGTACTTCAGGCGGAAGACATCCAGTATCTCCTTGGGGTATGCCTACTAAAGGTTATAAAACAAGAAAAAATAAACGTACTGATAATATGATTATCAGACGCCGTAAGCAGAAATAGTGAGGGTACATGCCGCGTTCAATTAAAAAAGGTCCGTTTATTGACCACCATCTTCTAAAAAAAGTAGAAGATGCCGTAAGTAGCAATAATAGGAAACCAATTAAAACATGGTCCAGAAGATCAATGATAATCCCTGACATGCTTGGGCTGACTATTGCAGTGCATAATGGTCGTTTGCATATACCAGTGTTGGTTTCTGAGAATATGATTGGGCATAAACTCGGTGAGTTTGCTCCTACTCGTACTTATAAAGGCCATGTGGCTGATAAAAAATCAAGGTAGGTTTTGTGATGGAAGTTTCAGCGAAATTAAACAATGCACCTTTATCCGCTCAGAAAGCTCGTTTAGTTGGTGATCAAATTCGTGGATTATCAGTTGAAAAGGCATTGAACGTGCTTAAATTCAGCTCAAAAAAAGCGGCGGCTATTTTTCAGAAAATTTTAGAATCAGCAATCGCTAATGCAGAGCATAATGAAAATGCTGATATTGATGAATTGAAAGTCTCTACCGTTTATGTGAACGAAGGTGCAACATTAAAACGGTTTAGTGCACGGGCGAAAGGGCGTGGCAATCATATTTTGAAACGCACTTGCCATATTACAATCAAAGTTGCAGAAGTCGAGTAGGAACATAAAATGGGTCAGAAAGTACATCCCACAGGCATACGTCTTGGTATAGTCAAAGACTGGAATTCAAGATGGTACGCAAATAGCCAAGACTATTCCGTTTTTCTGCATCAAGATTTGAAGGTCAGAGAATTTATAAGAAAAAAATTGGCCAACGCTTCAGTTAGCAAAATTCAAATAAATCGTCCTGCGAACAATGCTCATATTACGGTGCATACTGCCCGTCCAGGTATTGTTATCGGTAAGAAAGGTGAAGACATTGATGTTTTGAGACAAGAAATCTCAAAATTAATGGGCATTCCAGTACAGCTGAATGTTGAAGAAATTAGAAAGCCTGAATTAGATGCCCAGCTGGTAGCTGAAGGTGTAGCACAGCAGTTGGAAAAACGTATTATGTATCGCCGTGCGATGAAGCGTGCTGTTACTAATACTATGCGTCTTGGTGCTGAAGGAATAAAAATAAGCATTGGCGGCAGATTAAATGGTGCTGAGATTGCTCGTACAGAATGGTATAGAGAAGGTCGTGTGCCTCTTCATACTTTGCGCGCTGATATAGATTATGCAACTGCCGAAGCCAATACAACTTATGGAATTATCGGTATCAAAGTATGGATCTTCAAAGGCGAAGTGTTTGATATGGATGCGCATATCGCATCGATTAATTCTGAATCTAAAAAATAGTTGAAGGGAAAAAGACATGCTTCAACCAAAAAGAACAAAATTCCGTAAGCAACATAAAGGTAGAAATACTGGTATTGCGGTACGTGGGTCATCGGTTAGCTTCGGTGAGTTTGGCTTAAAATCAGTTAGCCGTGGCAGATTGACTGCGCGTCAGATTGAATCTGGTCGTAGAACCATTAGTCGTCACGTTAAACGTGGCGGTAAAATTTGGATAAGAATCTTCCCAGATAAGCCAATTACTAAAAAACCATTAGAAGTTCGTATGGGTAAAGGTAAAGGTAGTGTAGAATACTGGGTTGCCCAAATAAGGCCTGGGACTATGCTCTATGAAATACAAGGTGTTTCTGAAGAGTTGGCTAGAGAAGCTTTTGCTTTGGCTGCCGCTAAATTGCCTTTAAAAACTTTATTTACGACTCGGACGATAATGTAATGAAAGCAGATGAATTACGTCAAAAATCAAAAGATGAGTTAAATGCCTTGTTGATTGAATTATCAAAAGAGAGCTTTAACTTAAAAATGCAAAAAGCAACTAGACAGCTTACAAAGTCTCATCAGATTAAGAAAGTAAGAAGAGATGTTGCACGTATACAAACCGTATTGACAGAGATGGTAGGCGCGTGATGGTTGATGAGATTAAGTTGCGGACTATAACTGGTAAAGTTGTAAGCAACAAAATGGATAAAACAATAACTGTTTTGGTTGAGCGGGTAGTGAAACATCCTGTGTACGGTAAGTACATTAAGCGCTCTGCTAAAATGATGGCTCATGATGAGCAAAATGTATGTCAAGAAGGCGACATAGTGGCTATTACTTCATGTAGGCCGCTGTCAAAAAACAAAACCTTTAAATTGGTTCAGGTATTAGTAAGCGGAAACAAATAACCGTTTATTAATTTATATACAAAATTTAGGATTAAATCATGATTCAGATGCAAACTAACCTTGATGTCGCTGATAATAGCGGTGCTAAAAAGGTCATGTGTATCAAAGTTTTAGGTGGCTCCCATAGGCGTTATGCTGGTATAGGCGACATCATAAAAGTAAGTATTAAAGATGCAATTCCTCGCGGAAGAGTTAAAAAAGGCGAAGTTTACAATGCCTTGGTTGTAAGAACATGTAAAGGTGTTCGCAGGCCAGATGGCTCAGTTATCCGATTTGATGGTAATGCAGCAGTTATACTTAATAACAATTTGCAGCCTTTAGGAACACGTATTTTTGGGCCTGTTACCCGTGAGCTAAGAGGCGAGAAATTTATGAAAATTATCTCTTTAGCTCCTGAAGTTTTGTAAGGTAGGGTTTATTATGCAAAAGATTAGAAAAGGCGATGATATTGTCGTTCGTACTGGTAAAGATAAAGGCAAAAGTGGTCGTGTAGTTAAGGTTCTTAAAGATAATAAAATTCTTGTTGAAGGAATTAATCAAGTTAAGAAAACACAGAAAGCCAATCCTAATGCTGGTGTTTCAGGTGGCATTATTTCAAAAGAAATGCCTATCGATATTTCAAATATTGGTTTGTATAACCCTGTTACCAAAAAAGCAGATCGTATCGGCTTTAAATTTCTTGAAGATGGAAAAAAAGTCAGATACTTCAAGTCAACAAACGAACTTGTTGATTTATAGGAGTGATGAATCGTGGCTAGACTAAAAACTGTATATAAAGAAAATGTGTTGCCTGAATTGATTAAACAATTCGGTTATCAGTCCGTAATGGAAGCGCCTCGTATCACTAAGATAACCCTCAATATGGGTGTTGGTGGTGCCGTGGCTGATAAAAAAATTCTGCAATCAGCTGTTACTGATATGGAAAAGATTGCTGGTCAAAAACCAGTAGTGACTTTAGCTAGAAAATCAATCGCTGGTTTTAAAATTAGGGACGATATGCCGATTGGCTGCAAAGTTACTTTGCGTAGCGAAAGGATGTATGAATTTTTAGATCGCTTAATTAGTATATCAATTCCAAGGATTCGCGATTTTAGAGGCTTAAGCCCTAAAAGTTTTGATGGACGTGGTAATTACTCAATGGGCGTAAAAGAGCAAATCATTTTCCCTGAAATTGATTATGACAAGATCGATGCTTTGCGTGGTATGGATATTACTATTACAACGACAGCTAAGACTAATGAAGAAGGTCTTGCTTTGTTAAAGCTATTTAATTTTCCATTTAAGAACTAAAGGCATCTGATTATGGCAAAGAAATCAATGATTGCGCGCGAAGAAAAAAGAAAAAAATTAGTAAAACAATTTGACGTTAAGCGCAAGTCGATAAAAGAAATTATAAGAAATCCTAATAGTTCTTTTGAAGAAAAAGAAACGGCTCAGCTTCAGCTTCAAAAGTTGCCTAGAGATTCAAGTGTTACCAGAGTGCGTAACCGCTGTAATCTGACTGGTCGTCCTCATGGTTACTACCGGAAATTTGGACTAAGCAGAAACAAGCTAAGGGAAGCTACTATGCGTGGTGACGTTCCTGGTTTAGTTAAAGCCAGTTGGTAATTTCTGTTAGTTGAAGCTTGGAGAATAATAATGAGCATGACAGACCCAGTAGCAGATATGTTGACCAGAATTAGAAATGGTCAGTCTGCAGGTAAAAAGTTTGTAAAACAACCTTCCTCTAAATTAAAAATATCTATCGCTAAGGTATTGAAAGACGAAGGTTATATTAAAGATTTTAGTGTTGAACAAATAGCTAGTCATAGCGAGATGACTATCGAACTGAAGTATTATAAAGGCTTGCCAGTTATTGAAAGCATTAACAGGGTAAGTCGCCCTGGATTGCGTATCTATAAGTCAAAAGATGAATTGCCAAAAGTTCTTGGTGGCTTGGGTATAGCGATTGTGTCAACATCAAATGGTGTTATGACCGATAGGGCTGCCCGCGCAATTGGCCATGGCGGCGAAGTTATTTGTACTGTTTGCTAACGTAGGTTAATTATGTCAAGAATTGCAAAAGCCCCAGTTACTATTCCAAGCGGTGTTGATATAAAGCTTGATGGTAATAATATGACTATTAAGGGCAGTAAAGGTCAGTTGTCATATAGTTTTAACCCAATCATTAATTTTGTAATTGCTGACAACAGCATACAAATGGAATGGGATAAGGCAAATAAAGTAGCAACCGCTCAGGCAGGAACTGCTAGAGCGATTGTAAACAATATGGTTACTGGTGTTTCTGTTGGTTTTGAGAAGAAATTAACGCTAATTGGCGTTGGTTACAGAGCACAAGCTAAAGGTAATATATTAAATTTGACGCTTGGTTTTTCCCATCCTGTTGATTTTGAAGTCCCTGCTGGAATTTCTGTAGAGACACCGTCTCAAACTGAAATTCTTATCAAAGGTAGTGACAAACAACAAGTTGGTCAAGTTGCAGCTAAAATCAGAGCTTATCGTCCACCTGAGCCTTATAAAGGTAAAGGTGTTAGATATTCTGACGAACATGTTGTAAGAAAAGAAGCCAAGAAGAAGTAAGGTAACGTAATGGATAAGAAAAAAGTTCGTATAAAACGTGCAACTAAATTACGTTGCAAAATTAGAAGCTTGAATGCTACACGCTTGTCAATTCATAAAACTTCTCAGCACATTTATGCTCAAGTGATAAGTGGTGATGGTAATTTTACTTTGGTTAGCGCATCTACACTTCAGTCAGATATTAAATCATCTTTAAAAAATACTGGTAATGTTGATGCTGCGGTCGAAATTGGAAAGCAAATCGCCCAAAAAGCTTTGGCTGCCGGAATAACTGAAGTCGCTTTTGATCGTTCCGGTTTTAAATATCATGGTCGCGTTAAGGCATTGGCAGATGCTGCACGTGAAGCCGGCTTGAAATTTTAGGAGATAAACATGGCTACAGCACCTGCACAAGGTAGTACAGACGGTTTGCAAGAAAAATTAGTTAATGTTCGTCGCGTCGCTAAAGTTGTTAAAGGCGGTAGGGTTTTTGGTTTTGCAGCTTTGACTGTTGTTGGTGATGGACAGGGTCGCGTTGGCTATGGAGTCAGTAAAGCAAGGGAAGTACCTATTGCGATACAAAAATCTCTAGAGCAAGCTAGAAAAAATATGCGTAAAGTTGCTTTAAAGGGCGACACTTTGCAATACGCTGTAATGAATACAACAGGCGCTGCAAAGATTTATATGCAGCCTGCTTCAGAAGGTACTGGCATTATTGCTGGTGGCGCTATGCGTGCAGTTTTTGAGGTTGTTGGTGTTCATAATGTATTAGCTAAATGTATTGGCACTAATAATCCAATTAATGTAGTAAGGGCAACAATAAATGGCCTTACTTCAATGCGTGACGCTAATCAAATAGCTGCAAAACGTGGCTTATCAGTTGATAAAATTATTGAGTGATTATAATGTCTGATAGCAAATTGATTGTAACAATGATAAAGAGCAAGTTCGGTCGTTTACCACGGCATCAAGCTTGTCTTAAAGGCCTTGGTCTGCGAAAAATTAACCAATCGGTTGAAATCCTTAATACTGCAGAAAACAGGGGTATGATAAATAAAATATCCTATATGTTAAAAGTAGAGGAAGTGTAATGTATTTAAATACTATTCAAGCTGCTGAAGGTTCTAGAAAAAAATCTAAGCGAGTCGGCCGCGGTATTGGTTGTACGTTAGGTAAAACTTGTGGAAGAGGCCATAAAGGACAAAAAGCTCGTAGTGGCGGTTTTCATAAAGTTGGTTTTGAAGGCGGTCAGATGCCTTTACAAAGACGTCTGCCAAAAGTTGGTTTCGTTTCCAGATCAGCAAAGTATTCTGCAGAAGTCCGTTTGAGTGAATTGAATGGATTAGAAGCTGATGTTATTGATTTGCAGGTTTTAATCGACGCAAATATTGTTCCTGCTTTTACTAAAAAAGCTAAGTTGATAAAGTCTGGTGAATTGACTAAGGCTGTAAATATCAAAGGTATAAACGTAACTGTTGGCGCCAAAGAATCTGTTGAAGCTGCTGGTGGCAAAGTCGAGGTATAAGTGAATACTCCAAGAGCTAAATCGCCAAATAAAAATGATTATTCAGAATTAAAAGCCAGGCTGTTATTTGTATTTGTAGCTCTGGTTGTTTATCGAATTGGTTCGCATATTCCTGTTCCAGGTATTGATCCAAAAGCTTTGGCTGCTATGTTTGAACAGCAAAGTGGTTCTATCTTAGACATGTTCAACATGTTTTCTGGTGGTGCCTTGATGCGTTTAAGTTTATTTGCTCTTGGTATTATGCCTTATATTTCAGCGTCAATTATCATGCAATTGATGACTGTAGTTATTCCTTCAATGGAGCAGATGAAAAAAGAAGGTGAGTCTGGTCGCAGAAAAATATCACAATTTACCCGCTATGGGACTGTTGTATTGGCTACTTTTCAGGCCGTAGGTATTTCCTTGGCTTTGCAAAATCAGACTGCAGGTGGTTTGTCCGTTGTATTAAATCCTGGTATAGGTTTTATTGCCATTACAACCGTAACATTAGTGACGGGTACTGTTTTTTTGATGTGGCTTGGTGAGCAAGTTACTGAAAGAGGCATTGGTAATGGTATATCGATGATAATTTTCGCTGGTATAGTTTCTGGTTTGCCAAAAGCTGTTGGTGGTACTTTGGAGCTTGCTCGTACTGGTGAAATGAATGGTGGATTTATATTGTTGTTGTTTTTGCTTTCAATTTCAGTTACTGCTTTAGTGGTGTTCGTAGAAAGAGGGCAAAGAAGAATACTTATAAATTATCCTAAGCGTCAGCAAGGTCGTAAGCTTATTGCTGCTCAAACAAGTTTTTTGCCTTTAAAGCTAAATATGGCGGGTGTTATTCCTCCAATATTTGCTTCTAGTATTATTTTATTTCCTGCTACGGTTGCAGGATGGTTTGGTAATAGCGAAGGTTTTGCTTGGTTGCAGGATATTGCGACTATGCTTTCCCCTGGGCAGCCTGTTTATGTACTGTTTTACGCGGCAGCTATAGTATTCTTTTGTTTTTTCTATACAGCCCTAGTTTTTAATTCTAAAGAAACTGCTGATAATTTAAAAAAATCTGGGGCTTTCTTGCCTGGTATTAGGCCTGGTATGCAGACAACATCATATATAGACAAAGTCATGACTCGACTGACTTTGATTGGTGCTTTTTATATAACCTTAGTTTGTTTGTTGCCTGAGTTCTTAATAGTTTATTGGAATGTTCCATTTTATTTTGGTGGTACTTCATTATTGATTATTGTTGTCGTTGTCATGGATTTCATTTCACAAATGCAAACACATGTGATGTCCCAGCAGTATGAAGGCTTAATGAAAAAGGCAAACCTAAAAAAATAATACTTTTATCTATCCATTAGATAATATTTAGTTATACAAATAAAAGAGGTTATTGTGAAAGTTCGCGCATCTGTTAAAGCAATCTGTAGAAATTGCAAAATTGTTAAAAGAAATGGTGTTGTAAGGGTGATTTGTTCAGATGGACGTCACAAACAACGTCAAGGTTAAATTTGTTGTGCTGTAATTTATCTAATGATACAATTTACAGCTTAACTTTAGATTACTACTCAGGGGAGTATCTGAATGGCACGTATTGCCGGGATAAATGTACCAGATCATAAGCATGCTGTTATAGCGTTAACAGCTATTTATGGTGTTGGTCGACAAACAGCTAGTGAGATTTGTGCTGATGTAGGCATAGAGACCTCTATAAAAATAAAAGAACTGTCTGAAGAGCAATTGGATGCTATACGTAACGTTGTTTCAAAGATGACTGTTGAAGGCGATTTGCGTCGTGAAGTTTCGATGAACATTAAGCGTTTAATGGATTTAGGCTGCTATCGTGGCATTAGACATCGTCGCGGCTTGCCGCTAAGAGGTCAAAGAACAAGAACTAATGCCCGTACACGTAAAGGCCCTCGTAAACCAATTAGAAAATAAGAAATTTCTTTAAGAGAAAATGTAATGGCTAGTAGTCAAAATCGTTCAAGAAAGCGTATAAAAAAAGAAGTTGCTGATGGCATTGTTCATGTTCACGCTTCTTTCAATAATACTATTATCACAATAACCGACAGAAAGGGTAATGCGCTTTCATGGGCTACCTCTGGTGGTTCTGGGTTTCGTGGTTCAAGAAAGAGTACGCCGTTTGCTGCACAGGTTGCAGCTGAAAAGGCAGGAATTGTTGCTCAAGAATTTGGTATGAAGAATTTAGATGTAATGATTAAAGGCCCAGGCCCAGGTCGTGAATCAGCTGTTCGATCATTGAATAATCTTGGATTCAAAATTACTAATATTGTAGATGTTACACCCATTCCGCATAATGGCTGTCGTCCACCTAAAAAACGCCGCGTATAGAGATCTGGAGTATTATTCATGGCAAGATATATTGGACCGACCTGTAAATTAAGTAGAAGAGAAGGTGCTGATCTGCTTTTGAAAAGCAGAGGCAAATCCTTAGAAGGTAAGTGCAAACTTGATCAAAGACCTGGTCAACACGGCACTAAGCGTACCAGAAATTCTGATTACGCTATGCAGTTAAGGGCTAAACAACGTTTACGTAGAATATATGGAATTCTAGAAAAGCAGTTTAGAAATTATTATAAAACTGCTGATATGAAAAAAGGTGCGACAGGTGAAAACCTTTTAAACCTTCTTGAATCGCGACTTGACAATGTGGTTTATCGTATGGGTTTTGCATCAACTCGTGCTGAAGCCCGTCAGTTAGTTTCTCACAAATCCGTACAAGTAAATGGTTCGCTGATCAATGTGCCTTCGTATCAAGTTTCTCCTGGTGATGCGATCTCTATTAGAGAAAAATCAAAAAATCAACAACGAATTATTGATGCTTTAACTGTAACAGAACAGTATGGCTTTCCTTCATGGGTAGAAGTGAATTCTAAATCTATGACAGGCACATTTAATTCATTACCTGATCGGGTCGATTTAGGTACTGATATTAATGAGCAGTTAGTCGTAGAGCTTTACTCTAAATAATTGCAGTACTGAGGGATATAAATGCAGAGTTCTATTTCTGGCTTATTAAAGCCAAGATTAGTTGAGGTTGTAAATAAATCTTCTAATCATTCTCGGATTGTAATCGAGCCATTAGAGCGTGGTTTTGGTCACTCTCTAGGTAACGCTTTGCGGCGGGTTTTATTATCGACCATTCCTGGTTGTGCGGTTACAGATGTAGAAATTGATGGCGTCCTTCATGAATACACAACAATTGAAGGTGTTCAAGAAGATGTTATTGATATCCTTTTAAATTTAAAAAAGTTAGCTGTGATTCTGCATTCAAAGGACGAAGTTGAGTTAACTTTAACTAAGCAAGGTGCTGGTTGTGTAACAGCTGCTGATATTAATGTTCCTCATGATGTGGAAATCGTCAATCCGACATTGGTTATTGCTAATCTAACCCAAGCTGGTGTGTTGAACATGAAAATTCGTGTTCGCAGGGGAAGAGGCTATGAGCCAGTAAGTGTAAGAAAATCTAATGCTGATCATAATTCAGCTATGGGTGTCCTACAATTAGATGCTTCATATAGTCCTGTGGTTAAAGTCGCCTATCAGGTTGAAAGTACGCGTGTTGAACAACGTACTAATTTAGATAAATTGATTATAGAGCTAGAAACGAATGGTACTGTGGATCCTGAGCAGACTATTAAGTTAGCGGCTACTATCCTTCATGATCAACTTTCTGTTTTTGTTGATTTTGAAAAAGTAAATGAGCAAATTGAAGAAGAGAAAGTAGAAGCTGGTCAAGAATTTGAACCAGTTTTGTTACGTCCTGTTGATGATTTGGAATTAACAGTACGGTCAGCAAATTGTTTGAAAGCCGAAAATATTTTCTATATTGGTGATTTGATTCAGCGTACAGAAGTTGAATTATTGAAAACACCAAATCTTGGAAAGAAATCGTTAACAGAAATAAAAGATATACTTGCTTTGAAAGGCTTGTCTTTAGGAATGCGTCTTGAAAATTGGCCGCCTGAAGGCTTGTTAGATCAAACCAACGCAGTTAATTAATCAACATTAGGTCTTCTTGTAATGAGACATCGTAAATCCGGTAGAAAATTAAATATAACTAGTAGTCATCGTAAGGCTCTATTTAGTAACTTGGCTAATGCTCTTTTTAAACATGAATTAATAAAGACTACTTTGCCAAAAGCAAAGGAACTCAGAAGTTATGCAGAGCCATTAATAACCTTATCTAAAGAAGATAACGTTGCTAAAAGACGTATGGCTTTCGCTAGATTACGTGATCGTGAAATGGTCACTAAGCTATTCAATGAGTTAGGTCCACGTTACAAAGATAGACAAGGTGGATATTTGCGTATTATGAAATGCGGGTTTCGACCTGGTGATGATGCGCCAATGGCCTATGTTGAATTGGTTGACAGACCTGAATAAATAAAAAAAACCGACGTTAAGTCGGTTTTTTTTGCTCTCTCTAATCGTTGTCATCGTCATGTTTTATCAGTTCTTTAGAGAGCAATAAATTATTACCAGTAGTGACGATTGTTTGGTTTGTCAGTGCCTTATTCTTTATAAAATAACCCTCTTTAATTGGTATCGGGTTATTTATTGATGTTTTTATAAACCTATCTTCGCCTTTAACATATAAAAAGGCTTGTCCAGATTCCCATATAAGCGCTGTTCTTGGGATAATCACTCCCTCTTGTGCATTTTTTTCTGGTAGCCATCCGGTAACGTTCATATTGGGCTTTATGGCGGTATTGTTCGTGATATAAAAATAACTTACGCCTTGAGATGTGTTTTCTGACCAAGGCGCCATCGATATTAATTCTGCACTGCTCGCGTTTTCCCTAATACCATTTGCGCTAGCTAGTATATTCTGCGCTGGCTCATTGCCATCTGGTAGCGTTATTCTCAATAAGATTTGTCGGTTATTAATCAGGCTGTTTAAGCGCGTTGTGTCTGATGAAATAACCCATTTGCAGATAACCTCTCCCCAATTTAGCTTCGCTTCGTTTGCTATTGCCTGGCTTTTTAAGTTGTTGGTATTTAGTGTTGCGCTATCGTAATCTCGTCTTGTTTGTTGCTCTTCAAGTTTATGTTTTGACGTTATCCCAAATTGATAAAGCTCTGTTTGTCTATGGCTATTAATTTCGCTTTGTTTATACAGAGAATTGGCTTTATGGTGTTCAGTTGTTGCATCCTGATAACGAAAGTGAAGCTCGAATAATGATTGAGGGTTTATTGCTTTCCCGAATACGAGTTGCTCACTTTTATATGTAGCGCTTTTTGCTTCTATAGTTTTGATGCCTGAAATTTTTTGTTTGTGTTCATCTAATTGTATGGATGATGTTTCATTAGAGGGATCATCCAAGGCATCAAGCGAGTTTTCTGGATAACAGATTTCAATGTAACAACTAATTAATAGGATGGTTGCTTTTTTAATGGTCATTACTTTTTGATTTTAGCGATGCGGTAAAAATAAAAAAGCCCCGATTGAAGATTCCAATCGGGGCTTTTTATATCAAGCGACTAACTTATTCTTAATATTAGTTAGGTAATGCAAACACAGTTAATGTGCCACCTAATTTTGTATAAGAATTTAAGCTTCTGTACGCGCCAACAGCACCCAGACCTTCTGATCCAGTTGCGTCTGTGCCGTCATCCAGACCAGCTGCGATACCAATACCTGCCCAGCCGCCAATACCTGACAATACGCCAACATATTGTTTGCCGTTGTATTTCCAAGTATTTACGTTACCGATGATGCCTGATGGAGTTTTAAATTTATATAACTCTTTACCAGTTTTAGCATCAACAGCTTTCAGATAGCCTTCTAATGTGCCGTAGAAAACTACGCCGCCAGCAGTAGCAACTGAACCAGACCAAACAGAGAACTGTTCTTTGTTAGACCATGCGATTTTGCCAGTTTTAGCGTCATACGCAGTGAATTGGCCTAAGTTGGTTGAATCATCTGGTTTGCCTGTCATTACGTCAGCACCAGCTGGCATCATGCTTAAAGTTGCACCAACGTAAGGTTGGCCAGCTGTGTAAGAAACTTCGAATGGTTCGTAGTCCATACACAAATGGTTGCCTGATACGTAGAACAAGCCAGTTTGTGGAGAGTAAGAAACTGGTTGTTGGTTTTTAGAACCTAACGCAGCTGGGCAAGCGCCAGTAGTGTTAACGTCTTCACCGTTTTGTTCTGTACTGTATTTAGAAACAACTTGTGGACGACCAGTTTTCATGTCAACGTGAGAAGCCCAGTTAACTGATTTGTCGAATTTTTCAGCAACTAATAATTCACCAGTTTCACGATCTAAAGTGTAGCCAAAGCCGTTACGGTCGAAATGCACTATAGTTTTGTGCATTTTGCCTTTCACTTCTTGGTCAACCAGAACTGTTTCGTTGATACCGTCAAAATCCCACTCATCGTGTGGAGTCATTTGGTAAACCCATTTTACTGCACCTGTGTCAGCATCACGTGCCCACAAAGACATAGACCACTTGTTGTCACCAGGGCGTTGTACTGGGTTCCAAGTAGATGGGTTGCCTGAGCCGTAGTAAACCAAATTCAATTTTGGATCATAGCTAGTCCAGCCCCAAGTTGTGCCACCGCCGATTTTCCATTGGTCGCCTTCCCAAGTGCTAGTGCTTGATTCTGGGCCAACAGGAGTGACTTTACCGTCTTTCCAAGTAGTGGTTTTCTTTGGGTCAATCAGCATTTCTTTATCTGGGCCGATTGAGTAGCCTTTCCATGCTAATTTGCCAGTGTTGATGTCATAAGCAGCCAAGAAGCCACGAACACCAAATTCACCACCAGAAATACCAGTTAACACTTTATCTTTAACAACTAAAGGAGCGTTGGTGTTGGTCATACCCAATTTTGGGTCGCCGTTTTGAACGCTCCATACACGTTTGCCAGTTTTAGCGTCTAAAGCTGTCAATACAGTGTTGGATTGTTGCAAGAAAATTTTGCCGTCGCCGTAAGCTAAACCACGGTTTACAGTATCGCAGCACATAACTGGGATAGTGACGTCAGCATCTTGAGTTGGAGTAAATTCCCAAATAACAGATTGGGTTTTTTGGTCGATTGCGTAAACAGTGTTAGGAAACGGAGTATGGATATACAGGACATCGTCTACTACCAATGGGCCGCCTTCGTGACCACGCAATACGCCTGTAGAGAAAGACCATGCAGGTTGTAAAGTTTTTACGTTGCTAGTGTTGATTTCGTTCAATTCGCTATAACGGGTACCTGCGTAGTTGCCGCCCCAGGTTGCCCAGTTTGCTGGATTTTGAGTCAATTTCTCAACACCGCTGTTAGCAGTTGTAATTGCAGGTGCAGCAAGCAAAGCAGCTACACTTGAAGCAAGCAGCCAACTTTTTAAAGGCTTCTTCATAATATGTTTCTCCTGAATACTTTGTTTCACAACAAAATATTGATTGTGTTTTTTTGACTAATATTAGTTTTTGGCAGAATGGATTTGATCCCCTCGTGTACAGGAAATATTCACGCCAAGTGCCTAGATTTAATGATTTTGCCTAAAAAGTCAAATTTTAATAAGGGCATTCAAAGATAGTTGTTTGCCTTGCTTGTTAGATTGTTCATATCTGTTCGATTTTATACGCATTATCTTGCCAGCAGAGAAATTCCCCATGGTTTTTGAACCACTGATTTAATACAAAACGTTGGGCAGGTTGTCCGTCGATATAGAAATCGTGCACAGCAGGCCGATGCGTGTGTCCATGTATTAGCCGATAACAGCCATGCTCACGGAGTGTATCGATGACGGTCGCTTGATTAACATCCATAATTTCCATGGTTTTGCCGCGTTTATGGAAATGGCTGCGTAAACGATACCAGCGGGCTACAAGCAAGCGCAGCAATAATGGCTTGGATAGCACATTATCGCGCCAAGCTGGGCTGCGGGATTTGCTGCGGAACGCTTGATAGGCAATATCATCGCTGCACAATAAATCGCCGTGAGTCAGCAACGTGGGCGTTCCGAAGAGATCAATGACTTCATAATCGCCTAACAACACCACGCCAGTTTCTTTAGCGAACCGCTCCGCCAATAAAAAATCGCGGTTACCCGGTTGTAAAAATACCCGTACGCCAGTATCGGTTAATTTTCTTAAAGCATTGCGGATTGGTTTATTGGGCGGGGTAGGGTCGTCATCGCCTATCCACGCATCGAAGAGATCGCCAAGAATGTAAACAGCTTCAGCTTGCGTGGCCTGATGCTGCAAAAAACCAAGGAAGCGTTTGGTAATATCCGGTTTATCCAGCGAGATGTGAAGGTCAGAAATAAACAGGATAGGTTTGTCCAAAACAGCTTCCTATGGCTTAGGGTTAAGCAAGTTATTCGATGATTTCAGCTTTTTCAATAACAATGTCCGTTTTAGGCACGTCTTGATGGCCGCCACGGTTGCCTGTGGGTTGTTTAGCCATCTCATCAACCACTTCCATGCCTTCAATCACTTCGGCAAATACCGCATAGCCCCAGCCGCTTGTGGTAGGGCTAGAGTAATTAAGGAAATCATTATCTTTATAATTGATAAAAAATTGCCCAGTAGCGGAATCCGGTACGTTAGTGCGAGCCATTGCCAGCGTACCACGGGTGTTTTTTAGGCCGTTGTTGGCTTCGTTTTTGATCGCCGCGTGTGTGGTTTTTTGATTAAAACTGGTATCGAAGCCGCCGCCTTGCGCCATAAAACCAGGGATTACGCGATGGAAAATGGTGCCGTCATAAAAGCCTTCTTTAACATACGTTAAAAAATTGGCAGCGCTGATAGGGGCTTTTTCAGCATTGACTTGAATCGTCACAATGCCTAAAGAAGTGGTCAGTTTTACTTTGGTTGCCGTATCGGACATGGGTATTACCTTTGAGAAAGAAAGTGTTGGGGTTAAAAACAACAGCGCAGCAAGAGCAGCTACACGCATGATAAATCCTTGGGTATAAATGCAAATGCCGAATTCTAGGTGTTTTTATCTTGAAAGAGAAGTATACGCTTGGTAAATTGTCACGATTTGCAGCTTTCCCGCCGCCCAACACCCCATTACCAACGCATGTTGAAAATTTATAACACCCTGACCAGAAAAAAAGCCTTATTTGAGCCACGCGTTGCCGGAAAAGTCGGTATGTATGTGTGCGGCATGACTGTTTATGACTACTGCCATATAGGCCATGCCAGGGTGATGGTAGTCTTTGATACCGTTGCCCGGTATTTGCGCTATCTTGGCTACGATTTAACCTACGTCCGCAATATCACCGATATAGATGACAAAATCATCCATCGCGCCCAAGAAAATGGCGAAAGCTTTATCGAACTGACTGAGCGCTTTATCGACGCTATGCACGAAGACGAACGGGCATTAGCGGTGTTGCCGCCGGATATTGAACCTAAGGCCACGCACTCCATCCCCGCCATCATCAGCATGATTGAAACCTTGATTGCCAAGGAATTCGCCTATGTTGGCACCAATGGCGACGTATTCTATGCCGTCAACAGCTTTACCGATTACGGCAAACTGTCCGGCAAAAACTTGGATGATCTGCAAGCGGGCGAACGGGTAGATGTCGATACCGCCAAACGCAATCCCTTAGATTTCGTACTATGGAAAATGGCGAAAGCGGGCGAGCCAGCTTGGGAGTCGCCTTGGGGTATGGGTCGTCCGGGTTGGCATATAGAATGTTCAGCGATGTCCACCTGCTGCTTGGGTAACCATTTTGACATCCACGGCGGCGGCATGGATTTGCAATTTCCGCATCACGAAAACGAAATCGCCCAATCCGAAGGCGCCACAGGCGAGACATTCGTTAACGTCTGGATGCACAATGGCTTCGTGCGGGTTAATGAAGAGAAAATGTCCAAATCCTTAGGCAATTTTTTCACTGTACGCGAAGTGTTAAAAGCTTACCGCCCAGAAATCATCCGTTTTTTCGTGCTATCCAGCCATTACCGCAGCCCACTAAATTACTCCGATGAGCAATTGAATGAAGCAGGCGCTGCCTTAACCCGTCTGTATACCGCCTTGCGTGGCCTGCCAAACAGTAATGTGGCACTAGAAGCCAGCTATGTCGAACGCTTACAACAAGCCATGAACGACGACTTCAATACGCCCGTGGCCTTGTCAGTGCTGTTTGATTTGGCTAGGGAGCTGAATAAATCCAAAGACAATGCTGAGCAAGCTGCAAGCTTATCCGCCACCTTGCGCCATTTAGCGGGCTTGCTGGGCTTGTTGCAAGATGATGCCGACGCCTTCTTGCAAGGTGACAATGAAGATGACAGTGTCGAACAACAAATCCAAGCGCGGATTGCCGCCAAAAAAGCCAAAGACTGGGCATTAGCTGATAAAATCCGTGATGACCTAAAAGCCCAAGGCATCATTTTAGAAGATTCGCCCAATGGCAGTACCAGCTGGCGACGCGAATAAACCCGCGATCTACGCCTCGCCGCCACAACCTTTAGAATTAACATGACCGACATAATAGAAAAATCCGTCCAACAATTTCTTGATGAATTGGCGAGTAAAGCCGCTACCCCTGGTGGTGGCAGTGTAGCCGCGATTATGGGCGCACAATCCGCCGCATTAACCAGCATGGTGTGTAATCTCACCATCGGCAAAGCCAACTACGCCGATGTTGAAGCCGACATGCAGGCTTTATTGGCGCAAGCCGAAGCCTTACGCGCCGAATTGACTGCGATGGTGCAAGCCGATGTGGCGGTATTTGATAAATTGATGGCCTGTTACGGTTTGCCTAAAGACAGCGATGCCGAAAAGGCCGCCCGCAGCGAAGCCATCCAAGCAGTACTCAAAGAAGCCACAGACGTGCCGTTAGCCTGTGCGCTTGCCTGTAAACAAGCCATGTTGCTCAGCAAAATTGCCGCCGAAAAAGGTAGCCTCGGCGTTATCAGCGATGCGGGCGCGGCGGTATTGGCGGCACATAGCGGCTTAAAAATGGCGGCTTTAAACGTCTATATCAATACTGGTAGCTTGAAAGATAAAGTCTTTGCTGAAGCCAAAACCGCCGAATTGGAAGCCATTTTGCAAGATGCCGATCAACTCGCCGGAGAGGTTTATCAGCTAGTGAAAGCCAAGTTATAAGTAACTGTTAAAAACTAAGTGATTGCAGGCAAAAGGAGTCCAAAACATGTTTTGGACTCCAGCCATAAAATTAGCGTATTTTTGGATAGCTAATTAAAGCCAACCCTTGTGTTGGTTAAGTCTAATTTAACTGTCAGGAAATAATTATGAGCGCCATTTATGGATGGTTATCTGATGGTAAAAACGCCATTAACGGAGCAATTGACCGCCAGCATTTGGCCTCACGCTGTTTAAGTGAAGATAACCCCGCCCATGCGGTCTATTATCAACAGCCGCTTGCCGAACTTGGCGGCTACAGCCTCAATAAATCGCCTGCACTTTATCAATCAGAAAACCTATTCGCCATCATGCTTGGCACACCGCAATGGCACGATAGCGGCTTAGCAGCGTTGGCAAAACAGCACGATGCCGCATTCGTCTTGGCAGAAGGTTTCCGGCAGCAGGGCAGGGCGGTATTAGCAAACATCGGCGGCGATTTTGCCTGCGCTATCCTCGAACCACAACGAAATTACGCCTTGCTGGCTGTCGATAAAGTTGGCATACAGGCCTTAGCCTATTATTTCCAAGACGGCCTATTGGTGTTCGGCAGCCAAATGGATCAGATCACTGCCCATTCCGGCGTAAGCACCGCCATTGATCCGCAAGGCATTTTCAATTACCTGTACTTTCACGTCATCCCCAGCCCAGAAAGCATTTACCAAGGCATCAGCAAACTCCAGCCTGCGGAATTTATCGAAATTAGCCAAGGCCAATTGAGCCGAGGTTTTTACTGGCAGCGCAGTTATAACGACAGCCCGTTATCAAAAAAACAGTTGCTGGAACAGCTTCATCAGCAACTACAGCAAGCGGCTTTGCAATGCCCGCATGACCAAAAAACCGGGGCTTTTTTAAGTGGCGGTTTAGATAGCAGCACCGTGGTCGGCTTGTTCAAACAAATCGCCCAACGCCCGATAGATGCTTTTTCCATAGGCTTCGCTGCCGATGGCTACGATGAAATGCACTATGCGCGCATTACCGCAAAACATTTTGACGTTAAACTGCACGAATATTACGTCACCCCCAGCGATGTACTTGCCGCCATCCCGCTGATTGCCAAAAGTTATGATGAACCGTTCGGCAATGCCTCCGCCATCCCCGCCTATTACTGCGCCAAATTTGCCCGTGAATTAGGTATGACGCACTTACTGGCTGGCGACGGCGGTGATGAGATTTTTGCGGGTAACGCCCGCTACGCCAAACAAAAAATGTTTAATTGCTACAACTATGTACCGGATATTGCCAAAGCGCTATTAGAGCCTATGGCAGCCAATGTGCCGTTACTAAGAAAGCTAAAAAGCTATATCGACCAAGCCAAAATCCCTATGCCAGAGCGCTTGGAAACCTATAACTTTCTGCACCGCACGCCGTTGTCGGAAATATTTCCGGCAAGCTTTTTAGGACAAATTGACACAGATTTGCCATTGCAGAATCTCCAGCAAGTCTACCAACGCGGGCCAGCAAACGACCTCATCAAAAACATGCTGTTCCTAGATAACAAATTTACCCTCGCCGACAACGACCTGAGAAAAGTCAACCGCATGTGTGAATTGGCAGGCGTGCAAGTCAGTTATCCCATGTTACAAGACAATCTTCTGGATTTTGCCGCTTCCGTGCCATCCAACTGGTTAATGCAAGGCTTTGACTTAAGAAGCTTTTATCGGCAAGCCATGCCCGGTTTTCTGGCTAAAGAAACCTTGGCAAAAAGCAAACAAGGTTTTGGCCTGCCATTCGGGGTATGGTTGGCGAGCGATAAAGACTTGAAAGCCTTTGCCGAAGCCAATTTGCAAAATTTTGCCAAACGCGGCTTTGTTAATCCCAGTTACATCGATAAACTGATCTTGTCGCACCAGCAAGAGCACGCCCATTTTTACGGGGTAATGATCTGGATAATCATTATGTTAGAGCAATGGTTGTCGACCCATTCCTACTAAATCGAGGCCAATAAACCAATGGACGATAAAAAAATATTGCTGATAGTTGAAGACGACCTTGGTTTGCAAAAACAACTGAAATGGAGTTTTGCCGATTACCAAACCGTCGTTGCGGGTAATCGCACCGAAGCCATCACCGCTTTGCGCCGCTTTACCCCCGACGTGGTCACTTTAGACTTAGGGCTGCCGCCAGATGCTGCCAATGCCAGCGAAGGTCTGGCGACTTTAAAAGAAATCTTAGCCTTAGCACCAAGCACCAAAATAATCGTGGTCACTGGCAATGACGACCGCGACCACGCCATCAATGCCGTGGCTTTAGGGGCGTATGATTTTTACCAAAAGCCGATAGATACCGATGTTTTAGGGCTAATCGTCCGGCGGGCATTCCAATTGGCGGAATTGCAAAAAGACTACACCAAATTGCAGCAATTAACTGCTGAACCCTTGGATGGCATTATTGCCTCCAGCAAAAAAATGCAAGATGTCATCCGTATGGTGGAAAAAGTCGCGCCCACCACCGCCACTACTTTGTTGTTAGGGGAAAGCGGTACAGGTAAAGAAGTGTTCGCTAAAGCCATCCACGGGCTAAGCAGCCGTGCCGAGCATCCGTTTGTTGCCGTCAACTGCGCGGCTATTCCAGAAAACTTATTGGAAAGCGAGCTGTTTGGTTACGAAAAAGGCGCGTTTACAGGGGCATCGCAACAAACTAAAGGCAAAATTGAATATGCCCATAAAGGCACATTCATGCTTGATGAAATTGGCGATTTACCATTTCCTTTACAAGCCAAATTATTACGCTTCTTACAAGAACGGGTAGTAGAGCGAATCGGCGGTAGACAAGCCATTCCTGTGGATGTGCGGATCATTTGCGCCACCCATCAAAATCTGCAAAACCTCATCGAAGAAGGCAAATTTCGTAGCGATTTGTATTACCGCATCAGTGAAATCACTTTAAACATCCCCGCATTACGCGAGCGCGGCAGCGATTCCTTAACTATCGCCACTGCCTTATTGAAACGCTATAACGAGATGAATAACCGCCAAGT
This sequence comes from uncultured Methylococcaceae bacterium, assembly GCA_903928685.1. Classification (GTDB taxonomy): domain Bacteria; phylum Pseudomonadota; class Gammaproteobacteria; order Methylococcales; family Methylomonadaceae; genus Methylovulum. Next base: position 7,838 of record CAIYRS010000037.1, on the reverse strand, counting down.
GCGCGGTTTTACCGAAGAAGCCGCCAAAGCCATCCAGAGTTACCCGTGGCCTGGCAACATCCGCGAACTGGAAAACAAGATAAAACGCGCCGTGATTATGACCGATGGCGTTTATATTTCCTTTGATGATTTGGAATTGCCTGCCGCTGAAAACGAAGAAGAAGCCATGCCCTTCAACCTCAAAACAGTGCGTGAAATTGCCGAAACCGACGCGATTAGAAAAGCGTTGGCGTTGTCGAACAATAATGTTTCCAATGCCGCCAAATTGCTAGGCATCAGCCGCCCGACTTTGTATAGCTTCTTTGATAAATATAATATTCAAGTGAACGAATAGGTTTTTGGAGCGCGGGCATCTTGCCCGCCAGCGTGTAGGATGAACCCAAGGGCATAAAGGCTGACGTAAGGAAGCCCATCATTGGGTTTGGAGATGGAAGCATAGCCGGAACGGGTTTATTCTTGTAAAGAACAACATAACGGTTATATTTTTTTGCAATGAATTCAAAACAGATGAAAAAATGGCTGGAACAACAAGGGGCTATTTTCAAGCCCGGCAAAGGTTCACACCTAAAAGTATTCTTGAATGGCAAGCAGACCACCTTGCCAATGCACGGCACCGAAGAATTGGGTAAAGGCCTTGAAGCCGCCATTAAACGCCAACTTGGTTTGAAATAAGGAAAAATTATGTTTGATTACCCTGTGGTTCTCACCCCTGATAATGACACCCTGTTAGTGACCTTCCCTGATGTGCCAGAAGCGATAACGTTTGGTGCTAACGAAGTCGAGGCGTTACATCATGCAGTTGAAGCCCTTGAAACAGCGCTGTCTTTTTATATCGATGAACGCAAACCCTTGCCTGTACCTTCCATTTTGCCTAGCTTGCCGACGGTTCGTCCTTCGGCTCTGGAAAGCATTAAGCTTGGCGTTTATTCTGAAATGTTGTCTCAAGGTGTAAGAAAAGCAGAATTAGCAAGGCGGTTGGGTTGGAAAGCCCCGCAAATTGATCGTTTGCTTGATTTAAACCACGCATCTAGGCTGGATCAGCTGGAGGCGGCAGCGAATGCTTTGGGAAGGCATATAGAAGTCGTGTTGGCATAGCCTTCCTCTTAGCTTAGTTTGATGGGCTTCCTAGCGTCAGCCCATCCTACAATGTTGGAAAGCCTTAAGCTTATTTTTTGATAATCGTCTTATCATCAATCAGCAATTCAGAAATCCCGCCCAAATTACTTTTCAAGGTACAGCTTGCATTTTTGAAGCCGCCTTTTTCAGCATTTTCGCCAAGCCATTTCATTGTTATATAAGTTTCTTTGTCGCTGGCGCTTTCAGAAGGGAAGTACACTTGTTCGCCTGTGGCTTTTTTGATGGCTTCGGGGCATTTCTGGTTTGCCATGCCTTGCAAGGCGGAATAATTCCTAATCATTGAAGCCGCTTCCATTTCTTGCGGTGATTGCCGTTTGCTCATGCCTACCATCACAAAGCCAGCAATAAATAGCGCGGCTACCCCCAATATAATTTTCATGGTTTCTGACATAGTTTGTTCCTCGGTTTGGCTTTATTATTAAAATTCAATGCCTTGTTCAGCTTTAATGCCCTGCTCAAAGGCGTGTTTTTCTTTGGTCATAATGGTGACTGTGTGCGCCACTTCTATCACTTCCGGCGCGGCATTGCGTCCGGTTAACAGCAAATGCTGCCAGGTGGGTTTTTGGTTTTTGATAAAGTCACTGATTTCTTCCCCGCTAATCCAGCCATAGCCGCAGCAGTAGTTGATTTCGTCCAGCAATACCACATCAAATTCTTCCGATAAGATTTTGCTTTTGCTGAATTCCCAAATTTCGCGGCTGGTTTTGATGTCTTGCTCCGGATTTTTGGTATCCCAAGTAAAGCCATCACCCAGCGCGTGCCATTCGATATTATCAAAACGCTCGGCGGCTTTTTGTTCGCCGGTTTGCCACTGGCCTTTGATAAATTGGATTACGCAAACCTTCATGCCCCAACCTGCGGCGCGGAATACCATTCCCAATGCGCTGGAGGATTTGCCTTTGCCTTCCCCGGTATTTACTAAAACCAAGCCTTGTCGTCTTTCTCTGGATTTCATTGATTATCTCTTACGCTGGATACCGGAAAACCCGGCACGGTGAAAACCTTACCTTATAAAATATAGGGTAAGAGCGCCATTCTAACGCATAGAACCGCCACAATCATGATAAAGTTATCAGCTTCTATTGTTTCGATTACAGCCCAAAAATTACCATGAATGACGCAGCCCAATTATTTTCTGATGCCAAACAAGTAATCCCCGGTGGGGTCAATTCGCCTGTCCGCTCGTTTAGCGGCGTTGGCGGAACACCTGTATTTATCGACCACGCTGCTGGCGCGTATATTTACGACAGCATGGGCAAAGCCTATATCGACTATGTCGGTTCTTGGGGCCCTATGGTATTAGGGCACGCGCATCCGGAAGTGATCGCCGCCGTTAAACAAGCCGCCGAAAAAGGCTTAAGCTTTGGCGCACCCACCGAAATTGAAACCCTGATGGCGAGAAAAGTTTGCCAGTTGCTGCCATCAATGGCGATGGTGCGGATGGTGAGTTCTGGCACAGAAGCGACGATGAGCGCGATCCGTTTGGCGCGTGGTTTTACCGGGCGCGACAAAATCGTTAAATTTGAAGGTTGCTATCATGGTCATGCCGATGCCTTGTTGGTAAAAGCAGGTTCTGGCGCGTTAACCTTTGGCGTACCCAGTTCGCCCGGTGTGCCTGCCAATGTCGCAGAAAATACCATTACCTTGCCCTATAACGATAGCGACGCGGTAAACCAGTTATTTGCCGAAATGGGCGAACAAATCGCCTGCATTATCGTCGAGCCCGTTGCTGGCAATATGAACTGCATTCCACCTGCACCAGGCTTTTTAGAAACTTTGCGCCAAGTGTGCGACGACTGCCAAAGCGTTTTGATTTTTGATGAAGTGATGACCGGATTTCGGGTTGGCCTACAAGGCGCACAAGGCTATTACGGCATTCGTCCCGATTTGACCACGCTGGGTAAAGTCATCGGCGGTGGTATGCCAGTAGGCGCATTTGGTGGTCGCCAAGATATTATGGAAAAACTTGCACCCTTAGGGCCAGTTTATCAAGCGGGGACTTTATCGGGCAATCCGGTAGCGATGGCGGCAGGATTGAAAACCTTAGAATTAATCGAACAACCTGATTTTTACACCGCGTTAACGGCAAAAACCCAATGGCTTACCGACGGCCTAAAACAAGCTGCCGCCGAAGCAGGCATCGCCCTGACCACCAATAGCGTTGGCGGCATGTTCGGGCTATTTTTTAGCGAGGAAGCAAACATCAGCAGCTTTGCCCAAGTGATGCAATGCAACCAAGCTTTATTTAAACAATTTTTCCACGGCATGTTAGCGCAAGGCGTGTATTTAGCGCCGTCTGCATTTGAAGCGGGCTTTGTTTCCGCTGCACATAGCCAAGCGGATTTGGAAAAAACCCTAGCCGCTGCCCGCACGGTATTTGCCCAATTGTCATAACTTCGTCCATCCCATGAAACGGTTTTTCTTATTAGTACTTTCCATTTGGAAGCAACAATTGCAAGTCTACGTCGCAGCGGCGTTGATTGGCGCGTGTCTAGGCATTTTTATTCTCGCGCCCAGTTACGATTACATCAATTCCCGCGAAAACAACGCCGATCCGCTGTCATCAGTTGAATATGTGTGGATGCAGGTAAAAGGCGTACTGACGGGCAATATCAATTCCAACACACTGATTTTTTTCTATGCCGAAATTGGCGCGATGTTGGGCGTGTTGTCCTTAGGTATCTACAAATTGCTGCATCGGCGTTTGCTGAGTTTGGATGCGCTGAAGGCGGAACTGAACAAAGATTTGCCGTCTATCATCCGCCAAGGTGAAGGGCCGTTAGTGGAGTTTAAATCGACGTTACGTTGGGATATGCAAGAAGACCGCATTAACCGCAGCCTTGAACAAGTGGTGTTAAAAACTTTGGCGGGGTTTTTTAATAGCTATATCGGCGGTACGTTATTGATAGGCGTTGCCGATAACGGTGATTTGATAGGTTTGGAGAAAGATTATCAAACCCTAAAAAAGCCTAACCAAGACGGCTTTGAACAAGCGTTGATGACGGTGATTTCTACCAATTTAGGCGCGGATTTATGTCCCTTGGTGCATGTGTTGTTTCATGTTATCGATAACAAAGAAGTTTGCCGGGTGATTGTTTCCCCCGCCAAACGCCCGGTTTTTTTAACCCAAGGCAATGCCCAAAAGTTTTTTGTACGCACGGGCGCAGGCACACGGGATTTGAATATTCAAGAAGCTTTGGATTATGTCGGCGGACGCTGGAAACATGTTTCCGGCAATTTTTGAGGCAGATTTTAGCCAGAGGGAGCGCGGGCATCCTGCCCGCCAGAAGTTGGTTGGGTTGCGCTGTTTGCAACCCAACGGGATTGGACAGGTGTTGGGTTGCGGAAAACAGGCAACCCAACCTACAAAAAGCTTGAAATTCTTAAGGGCTAGGCGCTTGCAGATTACCAGCATGTAAGCCACATTCTTTTTTAGTTTCCGCTTCCCACCACCAACGTCCGGCGCGTTCATGCTGGTTTGGCAATACTGGCATGGTGCAAGGTTCGCAACCGATGCTGATATAGCCGCGTTTATGCAGTTCGTTATACGGCACTTGATAGGCTTCAATGTAATCCCAAACCTGCGCGGAACTCCAATTCAGCAAGGGGTTAAATTTCACCAAACGATGCTTTTCACTAGAAAAAGTTTTATCCACTTGTACTTCAGGGATGTATTGGCGGGTATCGACGCTTTGGTCTTTGCGCTGTCCGGTAATCCACGCATCCACGGTCGCCAGTTTGCGGGTTAAAGGCTCTACCTTACGCAACGCGCAACATTCATGGTGACCATCTTCATAAAAACTGAACAAGCCTTTGCTTTTGACGAACGCGTCTAGCTTTTGGTGATCTGGCGTCAGTATTTCTAAATCCAGTTGGTAATGCTTACGGACTTTTTCTAGGTAACGGTAAGTTTCTGGATGCAGCCGTCCGGTGTCTAGGCAAAATACTTTGATGTCTTTGCGGATGGCTAAGGCCATATCAATTAGCACCACATCTTCCGCACCGCTAAAAGAAATGGCGATGTTATCGAATAGCCCCAAGGCTTTTTTCAGGATAATGCGTGGGCTTTTGTGGTTGAGTTCCGCTTGTAAGGCGTCTATGTCAATTTCGGTCATGATGTTATCGGCAGGTTTGGGTAAAGTATCGATGCAAAAATTCATCGAAAGGCAATTGTTCTTGGTTTTCCAATTCCCGCTGTTTGGCGTGTGAAGCAGCGGCGGCTTCGGAAAATGCGCGGTTGTTGTCAGCATCCAGCGGGTGTTGACGGAAATAAGCGGCGTGGCTGGCGGAGGTGTCTAGCGCGAAGCCTGCGAAGGCTTGCGATAACTTGCCCATATTGGCCAGCATTTGTGCCGATGGCGTTAAGCTAGGATCAGCAATGCGTTGCTGTTGGTTAATCAGGGCTTGTTGATAGGCGTCATTGCCTTTTTGCTTATCCAGAATAACGCAGATTGGCTGCATGGCAGCAATAATTTCACTTGCCCAGTCGTGTAGGGAAATGCCGCCATCAGGCCGTGCCAGCATAACATCCGGCCTGCGGCCTTCATTGGCGACCGCTAATTGGTTGCCGTTGTTGATTTGCTGCTCCATTAAAGTCATTTCTGGGCTGTCAGTCAGGAGGCAATGCAGCAGTAAGGCCTCAATAAAACGGGCGCTGTCGCCATTAACGCCGATGGGATTGCTTAAGTCCAAATCTAAGGCGCGCATTTCCACGTAACGAACGCCTCGGCGTTTTAAGGCCAAGGTGGGTTTTTCGCAAGATTGGGCAATCTGCTTAGGGCGCATGATGCTGTAAAACTCGTTTTCAATTTGCAGGATGTTGCTGTTCAACTGCCGATACTCACCATCCACGCACACGCCAAGCCGTTCATATTCAGGGTAGGGGGTGTTGATAGCGCTTGATAGGCTATCGACATAACCGGACAAGGTGTTGTAATCAATCCGCAAACGCGCTTGGTTTTTGCTTTTGTAGCCGATGTCGCTCATCCGTAACGAAGTTGCGTAGGGATGATATAAAGTATGTCCATCAAAGGCTTGGAACTGTTTGCGTAATTCCGGGCGGCTGTTAAAAAAGCTTTTGCAGATGGCAGGTGACGCGCCGAACAAATACAAAATCAACCAACCGATGCGTTGGAAATTCCGAATCAGGCCAAAATAGCTGGCGGCGATAAACTCATCTAAGGACAGCGGGCTGTTTGCCAATTGGTGCAGCACGGGCCACAAGGCTTCCGGCACAGAGTAATTAAAATGGATGCCAGCAATCGCCTGCATGGTGCGCCCGTAGCGATGCCATAAGCCGTGGCGGTACACATGCTTCATGCGTCCGACATTGGCACTGCCGTATTCGGCGATGCGGATGTCCATATCGCTGCTGATACCACACGGCATACTCGCACCCAAGAGCATTTCCCCGTCCAAATGCTGATACACAAAACGGTGGAGATTGTGCATATACGCCAAGGTATCGTCGATGTCGGCAAACGGCGGGGTAATCAGCTCAATCAACGCTTCCGAATAATCGGTGGTGATGTAAGGATGGGTAAGGGCGGAACCTAAGCCGTAGGGATGGTCTGTTTGGGCGATCAATCCCGATTTGTTGATGCGTAAGCTTTCTTTTTCTATGCCTTTTAGGCCGCCGGAAAGTAAATCTTGATGCCCGCTTGCCAGCAGTCTGCTGAGGGCGTTATTAACGTGAGTCATTATGGGTGGATACCCTATCGAAATGGTGATTTTTGCTATTATAAAAGGTATCACTAGCTTGCAGAAGCAATATAGTGTCTGCTATTGCCCGTCTTGCCTTGATAACTGATGTTACGCAGGTTTATGTTGTCCACGAAAGGCACGAAAAGCCACGAAAATATATCGAGAGGCTTGGGTAGAAATAGACTCAAATTATTAGTCAAGAGACCTTAGCATAAGGGCTTCGGAGCGTATGCGACATCGTTAATTTAAAACTTCGGCCTTTCAAGCCAATTTGTTTAGATAACCGCTGTTTTTCGTGCCTTTTCGTGTTGTTCGTGGACAACCATGAATTGATAATCCTGTCCTTGGAGTTTGACCATGTCCCAAAAACTCATCCTGTACCCGATTTTTGCCCTACTGTTGCTCACCATGATAGTTGCTGTGCGGATGTTAATGTGCCGATTTCGGGCGGTTAGAGAAGGCGATGTCAACCCACGTTATTTTTTATTGAAAAAAGGTAGTAAGTTGCCGGAATATCTGGAAAAAAACACCAATAACTTCCACAATTTGTTAGAGTTTCCGCCGTTATTTTATATCACCTGCGTGCTGATCTTTGTTACCCAGCACACCGATGCTTTCAATTTACTGCTGGCTTGGGGATTTGTGTTATCGCGATTTGGGCATAGTTACATCCACATAAACGGCAACCAGTTAAAACAACGCATGTGGGTATTTTTGTTGGGTATCTTTTTGTTGGTGGTGCTGTGGCTTCGGGTGTTTGTGCAGTTGTTGGGGGATTAGATTGGTATTTGCTTGTTATTTATTTGCTTATATTACGCAGACATTTAATGATGAGTCGCTATCGCGACAGTTTTTCTAATCGGGTTCTCGCACCCGAAGGCGAGCTACTTTCTTTTGCGCCGCCTCGGCAACTGCTCCTGCGTTGCTCTACCTCCTGCATCCATGCAGTCGAAAAGCAAGTAGCCAAAGAAAAGGCGGCCCGATTACCGCTCATGTCT
>CAIYRS010000036.1 GCA_903928685.1 uncultured Methylococcaceae bacterium | reverse complement strand
CCAAAGAAAAGGCGGCCCGATTGCCGCTCATGTCTTGCGCTCCTCGCACTTGTGCCCAGTGGGGTATTTGTCGGGGGACGGCAGAATGGGCTTCCTGCCCATCTGCCGCCGTGCGGCTTCCCTGCCGCACCCCTTCGGGCTGTTCCCGACAAATACTCCGGTGCTCGACGCGGCAAACGGGGAAACAGCGCGTTACTGCGTAACGTCAGTTATATAAGTGAGTGCAATTGCCTAGAACACCGCCAAAATCCACTTTCGTGTCTTTTCGTGTCTTTTCGTGCCGTTCGTGGACAAAATATACAGGCCGATTAAACCAATAAATTTTTTACCAGTTGCAGCCAATAGGCCAAACCATTAGCGAGGATTTGATCGTTAAAATCGTAATGCGGATTGTGTAACAGGCAGCTGTTTTCCGATGAGCCATTGCCTATCCACAGATAACAGCCCGGTTTTTCTTGCAACATAAAAGCAAAATCTTCCGAACCCATACTGGGGACAGGCTGGCGATTGACACCGTGTTCGCCAACTACCGCTGTGGCGGCGGCGATTGCCAAATCGGTAGCGGCAGCATCATTAAAAGTGACCGGATAACCGATATTTTCTGGATTAATACGCACTTCGGCAGTTACCTTAAAACTGGCGCAAACACCTGCGACCAATTGCTGGATACTGTCGGCAATCTGGGCTTGCACCGCCGTGCTAAAGCAACGGAAAGTGCCTCTTAACAACACCGATTCCGGAATGGCATTCCAGGTATCACCTGCGTGGATTTGGGTAATGCTGACCACCGCCGTATCGGCAGGGTTGATGGTGCGGCTAACGATGGTTTGTAAAGCGGTGACTAAATGCGCGGCGGCGATAATGGCATCATTACCCAAATGCGGCATGGCGGCGTGGGTAGCTTTACCGCTGATGGTGATTTCAAAACAATCCAGCGCCGCCATCATAGCCCCAGATTTAACGGCAAACTGCCCAAGCGGAATATCGGGGAAATTATGTAAGCCGAACACATAATCCGCCGGAAATAACTCAAATAGCCCGTCATCCAACATTTGCTTTGCCCCCGCGCGGCCTTCCTCAGCGGGCTGAAAAATAAAATGCACCGTGCCATTAAAATCAGGATTTGCAGACAGATACGCCGCCGCACCCAACAACATGGCGCAATGTCCATCATGTCCACACGCGTGCATTTTGCCGGGATGCTGGGATTTATAGTCGAAGTGGTTTTGTTCTTGGATTGCCAAAGCGTCCATATCAGCCCGCAAAGCGATTTTTTTATCGCCACTACCTGCCGACAAACTGGCAACCACGCCCGTTTTAGCCAAGCCTTGATGCACCGTTAAACCAAAACTGCGTAATTTTTCAGCGATAAACGCAGCGGTTTGGGTTTCTTCATAAGCAATCTCAGGAAAGCGGTGCAAATGCTGCCGCCATTGCTGCATTTGTTGTAGTAATTGGGTGTTGTTGACGGTTGGGTTGGTGTTTGTCATGGGTGGGATGGATTGGGGTAAGTGCGTTTGGTTTTACACGTGTGGGTAGGCTTTGTTTTCAGTTATAGGATGTGCCGACGATAGGAGGCGCATCGTTCGCGTACCTTAACGCGAGCGATGAGCTTCGCTTCGTTACCTCAGCACATCCTATTTTATGACCTTGGATTAAAATTAGGCGTTAGATGAGGAAATCCGGCAAGACATCAGGGCAAACAGGTTTTCGCCGCCCTGCACGGTGGATTGCAGGTAGCCTTGGGTATCTAAGGCTAGCGGTCGACGGGTAACAGAGTTGCCTACATTGCCACCGATTACCTCAATCTGGTTACTATTAACCGCCACTACAATATCGCAGTGACCCGAATAGTCTCCTTGATGTTGATGATCGTAATCTACCCCGATTTCGCGACCCCAACAAACAATGTCACCGATTTTTGGTTTCATCTCGTTGAGGCGATAACCCCAATATCCAGCTTTGTCATTACCTTGGATGCGGTCACGGATGGCTTTGCTGATGTATTGGGAATGTTGCGCAGCGTTGTGGAAGCGCGTTCCGGCTCCCGCTTTTCCCATGACCCAAGAAATGAAAGCCGCTGACCACGGCCAGTCATGATCTCGACCATCCAAGTCATCACGACCCACTCCCTGACTCCAATATAAACCTACCCGCTGATAGTATCCGTCCTCACCCTCTTTATGTCCTACATGGGTGACTGTTCCGGACAAATTATAATTTTGACGACCAAAAAAATTCCACTCTCCTTCTGAAATCGTTGCGGATTGGGCTTCAAACCCTTGCGAATCCGTAGCAATGGACGTGGCAGCGAGTGCGCTCACAATCGACCCAGCCTCCCCAGTTAGGTGCGGATCACCGAGGAAAGGAATCTCCCCATTTGCTAAGTTCTGGTTTATGGTTGCAAAATCAATTTGAGTTAAGCTAGTCGCAGCCTTGGCACTGACCATGACACCGTTAGCGTTGATGGGAGTTAGGGCTAAATCCCAGTTACTGCGGTTGATTTCCCTTTGGAAGCACTTTGTCCGATAGACAGTGGCATGCAGCTCGGGATTGCTATGGTTAGCCAGCCAATTCTGCCGTGCATCGACATACTGGGTAATCCAGACTTTCTCGTCGCCTCCTTGTGCAGGTGGTATTTCTGGAAAGCGTGAACGAATTAGCTTCAAAATTCCACCGCTGTGAATGAAAGAGTCATAGATAACCAGAAGCGAAAGCGCTAGGGTAAAGCCGTTGTCGCCCGCCCACTTAAGCGCAGGTTGATAATACTTGGCATCGAAGAGCTGATCTTGGGTTTCCCTCATGATTGAATCTTCCGATCCAGCTTTGCGTAGCAAATTTTTGAACTCAGTGTTATCAACCAGTGGAGTATGTTCAATCAGTGGCAGATATTCCCTCATGGACGCGGCGTACATTCCGTTAGCGTTGATATACATTTCCACTAATTCACGCAAGTGGCTATATTCGGTGGTTTGAGCCCGACCATAGGTAATTTGTCGAATGCGATTAGGGCCGTCGTGATAAATAGAGATATTGGAATAATCACCATCAGCACTGCCAGTTTCAAAAGCGTTGATGACACGTTCGCAAATGCTTTTTTGATTGGGGGATATAATCATGTTATTGATCCTAAGAATTAAGCTAGAAAGAAAATAAAACGGTTGCGTATATTTTTAAACTGCAATTATTGAATCAAGAACATAACAAATTAGTTTTATGGCATCAACTTTTTTGCTCATAATGCTGTACAAGCAATAGACCTAATATCAACGGTATAAAAAAAGAAGCAGCAAATTCTCCCTCTACTCTGAAAACATCCTCAACCATTGAAATAATTAATCGCCCCCAACAAAGGCGTACGCGGATTGGTAGCCAGTTTTACCGAAACAGTTGACAAAAGCGGCGCAAATCGGCCTTTGCTGGTGAAGGCCTGCATAAACGCGCCGTTTTCTAAGGCGGTGCGGATTTTTGGGCCGATACCGCCGCCGATAAATACGCCGCCGACTGCTAGGGATTTCAACGCTAAATTTCCAGCTTCTGCACCATAAATTTCGACAAACAGCCTTACCGCTTCGGCGCATAAGGCATCTTCGCCGTTAATGCCTAAGCGGGAGATGACGGCATTTCGGTCGATGTCTGGGCTGCCGATTTCTGGCACGGCTAGGCAGGCGGGGGCGAAGCCGTATTCCACTAAAAAATCATACAAATGGCTGAAGCCGACGCCCGCTAGGATGCGTTCATAACTGACGTGTTCGGTAAAGCGTTGGCGAAGATAGCCTAGCAATAAATCTTGTTGGCTGGTTAATGGCGCAAAATCGCTGTGACCGCCTTCGGTTGCCATCGGTAAATGTTGTTTGCCATCCCAATATAAAATCGCTTCCCCTAAACCTGTGCCTGCTGCTATCACGGCGATATTGCCAGTTTGCGTTTGAGCGTTGGGGTTTAGTTCTACTAAATCTTGTTCCGGCAGCACCAGCATACCCAAGGCCATGGCTTCCAAATCATTCAGCAGTTTTACTTGCTCGGTTTTTAATTGTTGTTTTAAGTGTTCGCCATCAACCAACCACGGCAAATTGGTGGTTTGGCAGCGTTGGTTTACCACAGGGCCGGCGATACCAAAACAGGCTGAGGTGACGGCGATGTCTTTTGGTAAAAACGCGGCTAGCACCGCATCAAACTGCGGATAATCTTGGCTGGCAAAAGTTTGTTCCAAAAGGCACGTTAAACTGCCATCGGCTTGTTTTTGTTGTAACGACAATGTGGTTTTAGTGCCGCCTATATCACCTGCGAGTATCATGCTGTTCACCTTAGTGCTGGTTGTTATTTTTATTGGGTTTGTCCACGAACGGCACGAAAAGGCACGAAAGTATTTGGACGGTATTTTTCGTGGACACAAAAAACATTATTTATAGTTCCTACGTTCTGGTGTCATCGCCCTTAAGCTAAGGAAAAATCCGTGAGCAAAGTCATAGGATGTGCTGAGGAACGAAGCGCATCTGTCGAGTTTGTACGCGATTGATGCGCCTCCTGTCGTCGGCACATCCTATATGTATTAAAGTTGGATCATCATTTTATTCAAAAATCGGGTCAACAAATGTCGATTAAACGTTGTAGTACCAATCTAAGAGTTTTTTGAGAGATATTGTGTTTTCTACTGACACACAGTCACCTCGCTCGTTTTTGAAGTTTGAGTATTCTGACTCTGCCGCGTGAGATTTTGCGCACTTATGTTGAATTGTTATACCTTCAATAATTTGATCATATTTTTCTAACCTTATTACAGTAGTTTCTCTCTGATAAATTCCAAATTGTTTTCCAAAATTAGGTCGACCAAAAATAAGGAATTTAAAATTTGTACTCGCTCGATCCGTATTTATCCATTCGATACCATACGTTCCAAGATTCATTTTAATGAAAGGGAGTGCTTCTTTAACTGGGTTCATTTATGTTCCATTTTTACGGAAATTATCCTTTATTTATTATTCAACAAATGCCGCAAAGCATCCAATATGCGGTTGGCGACTTGATGGGGCGGTAGTTGGTAAAAACTTTGCCACGCCATTGCCACGTGTTCGTCGTAATTATCTTGATGCTGCGGATGCGCCGTTAGCCAATTGATACGCACGGCGTGACCGATGATGACATCGGTGACTAGGGTATCATCGATTTGTACGGTGCTGTCGCGGAAAATAAAGGCGATGGCTTTTAGGGCTTCCACGGTCAATTGCCGATACACCGGGGCTTGGATTTTATTGAGCAAATGGTTGACGTAAACCTTGAAACTTTGTTCGCCAGAAGTCATTTGCGACAAAATGGTTTCGCTATCCAAACGGCGTTTGCTGTTGAGTTTTACGCCGATCATCAAGCCTTGGCAGTGGTGCAGAATACTCCAAACACTGGCGTAAAAGGCTTCATTTTCCCGTCCGACGCTGCCTTGGTGTTCGCGCCATTCGTACCAATCCTCACCAAAAGCGCGGTCATTTGGGTTGATGCTTTCAGAAAACCGCGCTGCTTGTAAATCCTGGCAATCGCCTTCGTATTGCAAGGATTCCACCCGTTCCAATTGGTTTTCGGTGTTGCCGTAATTTTCTAAGGTTTCTTTTAGCTTCATTGCCAACTGATAGGGCGGCAAGGCCAATATCTCGTTAAAGGCTTGGTCTAAAGTGCATTTAAATTCGCGTTTATGCCGGACTAAAATCAGTTGCAGAATGTGGCCTACGCGGATGGTGTGGATGTCCGCCAGCAATTCGGCTTTGGATTTGATTAACATGCCCAGGTATAAAATCAGCTCCTGAATAATCACAAACTCGCTGGCATCGTTATTATTAAAGGTGCGGATGGTTTCCAGTATTTCCCAAGAATCAGTCGGCCTGACTAAGGTGGCTTTGCCGCTGTAGGCGCGGCCTACGGTTAAATGGTGTTGGCGCACTAAAATATCAGTCGCCGCTTGTTCCAGATTGATGTCGTATTTGCCCAATAATCCGGCACAACGTCTGACTACATACCAGACGTGCTGGTCGCCTGCGCGTTGGTAAATCTCTTCCAGCAAATCCGCGACTGTGCCAGTAATACCTTCAGCATTACTGATGGGTAATTGATAAGCCAAACCTTGGCGTAATGCTAATAAAGTCAACGCTTCCAGTTGCGCGTACAGATTGGCATTGCTGGTGAGTTGCTTTAGCAAAAAAGCGTCATCGGCAATTTCCCATTGGTTAAGTTCGTAAGCGGATAACGGCGCGTTCTCTGTGTGCGCCATCGGCAACACATGCAGCCACGGGCGTTCCGGTTCTTGCCAACTGGCTTTGGAAAACTCAAAGTCGTGCAGGTAACTGATTTTTTCGTAATTGCAGGTGTCGGCAAAATCCGCCAAATTGCCTAGCGACAGCGGTACGCCATTGCTAGAACCATTACTAAGTTCTTCGATGAAATCAATCAAGATTTGCTTGTGGCTAGCCAGCATGTTGTGTTTGATGGTGATAACCACCAGCGGGTTGCCGGGTCTGTCCCAATAACGGTTGATGTACAAAAATTCTAGGCGCAAGCGATCAATCAATAAGCGGTTGTCCATCGCCAGATAAAAGCCTTTTTGGTTAAGGCATTGCGGTAAAAACACCAAGCGCTCTTTCGACAAAATATACATTTTTGAAGTCGCCAAAGTACGCAATTGCCGGAATGGCCTGCCAGTCAGGCCGATGCGGTCGTTACGGCCTACTTGGGTATATGCGCCCGCCAATTCATGGGCTTCGCGGATTTGAATCGGCGATACTTCTGCCAAGGTTTGGGCGTGGATGCCGTATTGCGCCAATTCCTGTTGCACGCTGTCATCTTGTGCCAATAAGGCGACTTGCAGGCGGTATTCGTGGTGCTCATCTAATTGTTTGTGCCGTGCCAACGGGTCTAAATCTTCTTTATCGAGTAGGCCGTCTTGCACTAAGCATCCTAAAATGAATAGGCTTTGCGCCCAAACCAGCGGCACGTTTTCATTCGGTGTGCGTGTTTGGCTTTGCGGTTGGGCTTTCTCGGCGGCAATCAAATCTTTGGGAACGGTGTAGAGTTCCGGCAATAACAGTTGCCCGTTTTCTTCTACCAGCAAGCTTTCCAGTTTGCTGCGGTAATCCGCCGCCGCTTCGGTTTCGCCAGCGAAGAGTTTGTTCAACAGTAAATAACAGAAAAACAACGGCCATTCGCATTCAATGTGCATGAATTGCTTAAGCTCTTGCGGATCGTAATGTAGGCGGTTGTGGTCTTCGATGGCGGTTTGGTGACCGTCCAGCAAAAAGCGTTTGCAGCCATAACGGCCTTGGAGTTTGCTACAAATCAGGCTTTCGGTTTTGGCGCGGATGCTAGGATTTTTAACCGCGAACGCCGGGTAACCAATCACGCTTAACACCGCTGAATCGACCTCTTTAGATAAGGATTCGCGCGGCAATAGCGAATCTAAGGTAATTTGAGTGCGGGCAATATCATCGCTGATGACATGGACGATAGACGCTTGACCGCCATCTTTGCCAAATAAATTAAAGCCGGACATGGCTTCCATCGCCGCTTTGGACATGCCAATGGAGCTGGCGTTGAGTTCGGCGATACCGTGGTTGATTTTATTGCCGCGTTCCCAAATACCGTAATCGGGAGTGCGGTAAGTGCGGCTGATGTAATGCACCAAGTTTTGCACAAAGTTGACTTCATCGATGGTGTAAACAATGCGTAAACCAGAGGCGATCATCTGCGCCAGCATCAGCAAAAATAGCGAGGTGGCATCCAATTGCAAATGCCCCCATTCATTATCGCCAACCACCACATTGCCGCTGCGGGTGTCGTATTTGGCGTGCAGTGCGTCTAAGGGATTTTGGCTGTGCTTAAATTTTTCCACCTTAGCGGCTTGGCGCATCATTGCCGTCAATAAGCCACGCATTAATTTAACGGTGCTTTGTTCTAACACATACACCTTATCTTCAGCTACGCCAGCTTTGCGGTAAGCTAACGCCAAACCCCACGCCGCCAAAATGCTATAGACGTTATCCCTTACCCAAGCATCGGTGTAATTGCCATGCACAGTAATAGCGGTGCTGGCTGGCAATAAGCCGCTGATAAAATCTTGTTTATTAAGGATGATGCTTTGTACCTGTTGATAGTATTTATCTAACTGGTCAGACTGGCTGTTGTTCATAGTGGATTGGCCTACGGATTCGATGAAAGTGGCGAGCTGGATACAACGCTTACCTACGGTTCTTAATTTATGAACAGAATAGTGATTTTGGCGGCGCTTGTTAAGCAAACGCCAAAATATCGGCAAAAAACAAGCAATCTAAGTGCCAAGCTAGCCAAACAGCGATTTATGCACCTAACTGAGGCGGAAACTGAAAGTGAACGCACTATCACGATACCATCACAGGATTTCTTGCCCTGTTTCAAACCGAAAACGCGGGCGACCAGCCAGTCGCCGCTACAATGGTTCTAATGGATGTCCTGCTAATCAAAAATATCCAGTTGCTGATGTCCACTTACATTAGGTTTTCTGAATAAATCACAGCGTAATCGTGGTAGTGGCTGATCCAAGCCCAATCGCCTGCTGAATAACCGAAATCGCTGGTTTATCAATTCTGCGATTTGCCCTGTGCCCTGCATACGCTGGTTGAATGCCGGATCATAAGCTTTGCCGCCACGGCTTTGGTAAATCAAACCTAAGATATGCTCGGCTTTTAAGGGGTAATGTTGTTTTAACCACTCGGTAAACAAATCCGCGACTTCTAAAGGCAAGCGCAACAAAATATAGTCGGCTTGCATAGCACCTGCGGCATGGGCGGCTTGCACTATGCTTTCTAATTCATGGTCGTTTAATGCTGGAATGATGGGTGCAACCAATACGCCGACAGGAATATTCGCGGCACGCAAAGCAGCGATAGTCTGCAAACGGCGTTGTGGTGCGGCGGCGCGGGGTTCTAAATTGCGCGACAAAGACCGTTGTAAGGTAGTCACCGATAAATGCACCGACACCAATCCCTGTGCGGCCATTTCTGATAATAAATCGACATCGCGTTCGATGAGTGCGGATTTGGTGACAATCATTACCGGATGCCGAGCTTCCGCCAACACTTCCAAAATTTGCCGCATGACTTGGTGCTTACGGTCTAAAGGCTGGTAGGGATCGGTATTCGTCCCCAAAGCAATCGGCGCGCATTGGTAATTTCGTTTGGCTAATTCAGAGCGTAACAATTGCGCGGCATTGGGTTTAACCAAAATGCGGCTTTCAAAATCTAAGCCCGGCGATAAGCCTAAATAGGCGTGGGAAGGCCGAGCAAAGCAATAAATGCAGCCATGTTCGCAGCCACGGTAGGGATTAATAGAGCGGTCGAAGGGGATGTCTGGCGATTGGTTGTAGGTAATCACCGACTTGCTCGTGTCGATGATAACTTCGGTTTTTAGCGGCGTTAGTGGTGCATCCAAACTGCCCCAGCCATCGTCTTCTGCGCTACTGCTGTGTTTTTCGAAACGTCCGGCCTGATTGCTGATACTGCCACGGCCTTTGTGGATTAAGGGTTTGGACATGAAATGCTGTCCGTTAAGGTTGATGTGTGGGGCAAAATACTGCCCCACTTGGGAATCTTAAATACAGGGATTATTTAGACTGGATTTCCGCATACAAGGCGCGGAATTCATCAGTCAATTTATGATACGGCTTGTAATGTACTAATGGCTGGGAAACCGAATGCGATTCGCGCACTTTTACCGACGGTGAAATCATTGAAGTCAACACAGGCAAGCCTTCGGCAATCAGTTCTTCAACCAGTTGCCGTGGCAAGTTGGCTTGTTTTTGGTATTGGTTGACGATAATGCCTTCCACTTCTAGGCTTTGATTATGGTCAGCCCTGACTTCGGCGATGGCGTGCATCAGCGTGTACAAAGCTTCACGGGCAAACGTGTCGCAATCGAACGGGATCAGACATTTTTGCGCGGCAATCAACGCGGATTGGCTGTAGAAATTTAAGATTGGCGGTGTGTCGATGTAGATGTCGTCGAAACCTTGCAGTTTTTCCAAGGCTTCTTTGAGCTTGAAGATTTTAAAGCGGGATTCCAAACGGCCTTGCAGCGGCTCCAATTCAGGATGCGAAGGCAGTACGAACAAATTGGGGAACGGCGTTTCGTGGATGATGTTTTCCAAGCCAGAGTTGGCATTGTTACCGCCGAATAACGATATGCTCAAGCTGTCTTTAAAAAACAAGGCGATGGTTTTATCGCTTTCAGTCACTTTACGGCCTAGCAAATACTGCGTGGAATTGCCTTGCACATCTAAGTCAATCACCAGCGTGCGTCTACCCTCAACCGCATTGATCGCCGCCAAATTACAGGTAATAGTGGATTTGCCCACCCCGCCTTTTTGATTAAATATCACTCTACGCATTGTATTTCCATAAAAATCAACTGGATAAAGCCAGTATTATATATTAAGGGTTGTTGTCTTGGTGTTGAAAAATTGGTTTTGATATTGGAGTCCGGTCATCTTGACCGTAATGGCGAGAAAGATGCTCGCGCTCCTTCTTATTAAAAACTAGCGATTACCCACAAACCCGCACAAAAGTCTGGCTGCCACAAACTGGGCATTCGGGAATTTCACTAGGTTCTTTAAAGGCAATTTCTTTGCCGCAAGATTGGCAAACAAACGTGCCTGGCAAAGTGATGTCGCCGCTATGGTAAACGTGTTTGATGGCTTGTTGTTGCAGCTTCGCCAGTTCGATGCGGGTTTTGTCGGCAATGCTTAAGAAAGCATCTAAGGCGAAATTTTCTAACAATTCGACATCAAACTTTAGCCATGCGGCTAAGGAGTCGTTGCTTTCTTCTGAGGTTAAATGTTGGGCGGCGTGTTCTATATCGCGTTTGACGAAGCTGGCGACTTTATCGAGTTCTTCGGCGGTCAATTCGCCCGCTTCTTTGAGTTTGTCTTTACCGATTTCGATGGCATCGGCAAAAGAATGCAGGGTGTCGTCCATGATTTCGTACAGGTGTTCCATGAGATCGGTATAGGCGTTAAGCAGTTTATTTTTATTCATGATCTCGCTCCTTTCAAAATGACACTTTAGATTTAAGCGTCTGTACGTTATTCTAACGCTTTTGATTGCCAAAAGACGATAAGGATGCAAGAAAATTACCAGCCGCTCGCTATTGAGCAAGATGTGCAACAGCTTTGGGAAGATACGGGGGCGTTTAAAGCGTCGGAATCTTCGAGTGCCACCAAATATTACTGCCTGTCGATGTTCCCCTACCCCAGTGGCAAGCTGCACATGGGCCATGTCCGCAATTACACCATCGGCGATGTGATTAGCCGATACCAACGTATGCTTGGCAAAAACGTGTTGCAACCGATGGGTTGGGATGCCTTTGGTTTGCCTGCCGAAAACGCCGCCATGCAACACGGCGTTCACCCTGCCGATTGGACTTACAGCAATATCGACTACATGCGCGACCAGCTGAAACGTTTAGGTTTTGGCTACGATTGGGATAGGGAAATTGCTACCTGCGATCCTGAATATTACCGCTGGGAGCAATGGTTCTTCTTAAAATTACTGGACAAAGGCTTGGTTTATAAAAAAACCGCGCCCGTCAACTGGTGTCCTAACGACATGACGGTGTTGGCGAACGAGCAAGTCATTGACGGTTGCTGCTGGCGTTGCGATACCCAAGTGGAGCGCAAAGAAATCTCCCAGTGGTTCTTGAAGATTACCGCCTATGCCGATGAATTATTGACATCATTAGATACGCTGGACGGCTGGCCTGAGCAAGTCAAAACCATGCAAGCCAATTGGATAGGCCGTTCTGAAGGCGTGGAAATGGATTTTGCCGTGCCTGCTTTAGGTGCTCCAGTACGCATTTACACCACCCGCCCTGATACCTTGATGGGCGTGACTTATCTGGCGGTCGCCGCCGAACATCCTCTGGCGTTGAAAGCGGCGGAAACCAGCGCTGACATCCAGGCCTTTATTGATGAATGCAAACGCATGGAAACCTCCGAAGCGGCAATGGAGACCATGGAAAAACGCGGTATCGCCTCCGGCATCAACGCCGTGCATCCGATTACTGGCGAAGAAGTGCCAGTTTGGATTGCCAATTTCGTGTTGATGGGCTATGGCACGGGCGCGGTTATGGCGGTGCCTGCACACGACCAACGCGATTATGAGTTTGCCAAAAAATACGGCATTGCCATCAAACAAGTGATTTTTGCTGCCGATGCCGATTGCAGCGAACAAGCCTACACCGTTAAAGGCATCCTGAAAAATTCCGGCGCGTTTGATGGCTTAAGTTCGGCGGAAGCGTTTGGCAAAATCGCCGAAACCTTAGAGCAAGACGGCAAAGGCGAACGTAAAACCAACTTCCGTCTGCGCGATTGGGGCGTATCTCGCCAACGCTATTGGGGCGCGCCGATTCCGGTCATTTATTGCGACGATTGCGGCACTGTGCCTGTACCTGAGCAAGATTTGCCTGTCACCCTGCCGCGCGATGTGGTTTTGGATGGCTCGCAATCGCCGTTAGTCGCACACCCGACTTTTTCGAAAACCACTTGCCCTAGCTGCGGCAAACCTGCCCGCCGCGAAACCGATACCTTCGATACTTTTATGGAATCGTCTTGGTATTTCGCGAAATTTGCCTGTAAAGATTCCGAATCCATGCTCGATAGCCGCGCCAGCCATTGGTTGCCTGTAGACTATTACATCGGCGGCATCGAACACGCCATTTTGCATTTGCTGTACGCGCGTTTTTACACCAAATTGCTACGCGATGAAGGCTTGGTGACTTGCGATGAGCCGTTCAAAAAACTGCTCACCCAAGGCATGGTGCTGAAAGACGGCACAAAAATGTCCAAATCCAAAGGCAACACCGTCGACCCGCAAGGCTTGATTGAACAATACGGCGCGGACACCGTGCGCTTGTTCATCATGTTTGCCGCACCACCTGAGCAATCGCTGGAATGGTCGGACAGCGGCGTGGAAGGCGCATCGCGTTTCTTAAAACGTTTGTGGCGACAAGTGTATTTGCATGTGCAAGCGGGTGGATCAACAACCGCTTTGGACAAAGCGGCACTGACCGAAGAACAAAAAGCTGTGCGTCGGCACACACACCAAACCATCCAAAAAACCAGCCACGACATGGGCGTGCGGACGATTTTCAACACCGCCATCGCCGCCAATATGGAATTGGTCAACACCTTGGGCAAATTTACCGACGATTCGGACAATTCCAAAGCCGTCCGCCAAGAAGTGTTAGAAGCCATTGTGCTGATGCTGTCGCCCATGGTGCCGCACATCTGCCATCAATTGTGGATAGAATTAGGCCATAGCGAAACCTTGGCAAACGTAGCTTGGCCTGCGTTTGATGAATCAGCGTTAGTGCAAGATGAATTGGAATTGGTTGTGCAAGTCAACGGCAAATTGCGCGGCAAAATTGTGGTTTCCGCCACCGCTAGCACCGAAGAAATCCAAGCCATTGCCTTAAATGACGCGCATATCGTGGCGTTTTTGGAAGGCAAGCCTGTTAAGAAAATCATTGTTGTGCCTAAAAAACTGGTCAGTATTGTTGTTTAACAACTCTCCGCAGCCCGTTAAACGGGTTGCGGAATTTTCCGGATGAAACCGTGTTTGCAAAAAGTCTCCTCATTTTATGCTCTGCCCTGTTAGTGACGGCTTGTGGCTTTCATCCACGCGGCGAATACGCCGTGCCTTCTAGCTTGAAAAATGTCTATTTGGAAGGCGGTTCCTATAATCTGCGCGACCAATTCGCCAAAGTTATTCGCCCCGCTGCGGGTCATTTTCCTACCCAAGCGATTCCCGACGGCGTAACCATTAAGTTATTTTCTGAGCAATCCAATTCACGGGTGCTGTCATTAAATGATCGGGGCCGCTCCAACGAGCTGGAGCTGTATTATCATTTGGAATACGAAATCCATAGTGGTCGTAATGAAGTGCTGCTACCAAGACAGGCGCTTGAAATAAAACGCGAATATTTCAATAACCAATCCGACATTTTGGCGAAAGATTACGAACAAACCATGATCCGCAACGAAATGTATGAGCAAGCCGCGCATACTATTATTAATCGGGCGCGGGTGGTGCTTAATGCCAATGACAAATAATGCAGCTAAAACCTGAGCAACTGGCTGCCGCTTTACAAAAAAAACTCGCAGCGGTGTATTTTTTTACCGGAGACGAGCCGTTACGGTTAGGGGAAATGGCAGATGCGGTTAGGGCTAAAGCGCGGCAAGCGGGTTATTTAAATCGGGAAGTGTTATCGGCGGATACCGCTGGCTTCAACTGGCAACAACTCAATGAAGCCGCCGCTACCTTATCGATTTTTGCCGACAAAAAACTCCTAGATTTACGTTTACCCTCAGGCACACCAGGCATAGAAGGCGCAAAAGCCTTAGGCCATTATTGTGAACATTGCCAAGAAGATACGGTGCTATTAATCACCGCAGGAAAAATCAGCAAAGACGCTTTTAAAAGCCGCTGGTTACAGGCAATTGATAAAATCGGCGTGATTAGCCAGATTTGGCCTTTGGAAAATAAAGACTTAGTGCCTTGGCTACAGCAGCGTATGCAGCAACGCGGATTGCTTGTAGAATCAGACGCAGTGAAAATGCTCGCCGCCCGCGTAGAAGGCAATTTATTGGCTGCCGCGCAAGAAATTGAAAAACTGTATGTTTTATATGGGGAAAGCCGCATTGGTATAGAACAAATTACCGAAGCTGTCGCCGACAATTCCCGGTACGATGTTTATAAACTGGCGGATGCGGTACTTGCAGCCAATGGCAATCGGATTGTAAAAATCCTCTCAGGATTACATGCCGAAGGCACTGCCGCACAAATCGTGCTTTGGGCATTAACTAGGGAAGCACGGGCGTTAATTAAAATAAAATTGGCCTTATCCCAAGGCCAAGCCCGCGATACCGCTTTTAGGAACAACCAAGTTTTTGAAAACCGCAAAGCCCTAGTAAATGCCGCACTCAGCCGATTATCTGTTGATGAATTAAACGCGGTTTTAGTATTAAGCGCCAAAGCCGACCGACAAAGCAAAGGCCAAGAACAAGGCGATGTTTGGGAAACCTTACGGCATATTTGCTTACGGTTTGCATCCATGCAGACCCTGACTATTTCCGTATAAACCATCAACACACGTAGGTTGGGTTGAGCTGTTTGCAACTCAACAGGATTGACGCAGGTGTTGGGTTGGCTATCGTTCCCATGCTCCGGCGTCACTGCCATTAAGTTAAGGATTTATACCTTTAATTTCGAAAAGATAACAATGTCGTAGGGCGTATTAGCGATAGCGTAATACGCCGGATGCTTGAAATCCAACATGCGGTGCAATACGGCTATCGCCTATAGCACCCTACAACAGGCGTTTTACGGATTTTTTAACAATTTGATTTTAAACGTAATTTAATTAACTTAATGGCTGTGACGCTTCGGCGTGGGAATGTCGCCGCAAACGCTCCAGCGCTGCATTTCAGCAGCAAACAACGCTGGAGCGTTGGTCGATGAGTTCCCACGCCGGAGCGTGGGAACTATAAATCCATAAACACGGTTTACAAAAAACTTAACAACAGCAGCAGCTTTTTACCTCCTCAGTAAATACACTTTACGGAATCCATCGGTGACACAACAAACTAAAAAGCGCATCCAACAACTGCTGACAGCTTATATAGTTGTGATGCTGGTTGTCTTGATTGCTGTCATCATCTTTGTTGCCCGCCGTGAAGTACAGACTTCCCAATACCAAGCGAAGTACTTATCGCAAATCAGCAAGCAATTGGCCTATAAATTAGCGCCTGGTTCAAGCGATACCATCAGTTACCCCAAATATGGCCCTTATGATGAACGCTTAGGCTACACCTTGTTGCCCAACGCCATCGAGCGTTTGAAAGACGCGGGTTACAGCGTTGCCTCACAAGCGGTTTTTTCGCCGAAGATGGCAGAACTGGTCGATTACGGCCTTTTCCCTATCTATCATGAAAAAAACCAAGCGGGCTTAAGCATTCTTGACCACAACAACCACCCTATTTTCAATACCCTTTACCCGGTTTATGGCTACCCTAGTTTTCATGCCATCCCACCCGTTATCCTCAACACACTGTTGTATATAGAAAACCGGGAATTGCTAAACGAGAAATTTAACACCGTAAATCCTGCCATAGAATGGGATCGCTTAGGTTTTGCCACCATACAAATGATGGCGAGCAAACTCGGCGTGATTGGTAATGTCGCAGGCGGCAGTACCTTAGCAACGCAAATTGAAAAATATCGCCATTCCCCCAACGGCTATACCAACTCCATCACCGACAAATTCCGGCAAATGGGCACTGCTTCTATCCGCGCTTATTTACTCGGCCCGGATACCCACGCCATGCGCCAAGAAATTGCCTTGTCGTATTTAAATTCCATGCCCTTGGCGGCAACCCCACAATCCGGTGAAGTACATGGTTTGGGCGATGGCCTTGCCGCGTGGTTTGAGGCCGATTTTGCCACCACCAATAAATTGCTGAGCAGCCAGGCTTTAAATGCCAGCGTCATCACCCAGCAACAAGCGCAAGCCTATCGGCAAGTGTTAAGTCTGTTGCTATCCCAACGGCGGCCTTCGTATTTGCTAGGCAAAGGCTTTACCGCCTTACAAAACTTAACCAATCAATACTTACGGTTAATGGCGGAACAAGGCATTATTTCCAACGCCTTGCGCGATGCCGCCTTGCAAGAAGTCACTGTTCGGCCTGTGAAACCAGAAGCGGTAATAAGTAAATTTGCCAGTGAACGCAAAACCCAATCTGTATTGCGTAGCCGTCTTGCCAAAGCCTTGGATGTTAAATCCGCTTATGAATTAGATCGCTTGGATTTAACGGTTAAAACCACCTTGGACTACCAAACCCAGCAAGCCGTCAGCCAGCAATTACATCGATTAAATAAACAAGAAAACGCCCGTGACGCAGGCATGTTGGGCAAGCGCATGTTGAATGACAATACCGATATGACGCCGATTGTTTACAGCCTAATGCTGTTTGAACGCGGCGAACACGGCAATATGCTGCGGGTACAAACCGACAATTACGATCAACCGCTAGATATTAATGAAGGCATCCGCCTAGATTTAGGCTCCACCGCCAAATTGCGTACCACGGTGCATTACTTAGAACTCATTAATGAAATCTACCAACAATATAAAAACACCCCAGCCAAACAACTCGCCGAATTGCCATTGCATCCTAGGGATTTTCTTTCGATTTGGGTGGTTGGGCAATTGCAAGCCAATCCCAAAATTGGCCTAGAAGCACTATTAAATTTAGCCTTGGATAAAACCTATTCCGCCAGCACAGGCGAAGCGTTTTTTACGGGCGGTGGTTTGCATACTTTTGCCAATTTCACCAAAGATGAAAACGGCAAAATCATGTCCGTGCGCCACGCCTTGCGCGATTCCGTCAACTTGGTGTTTATCCGCTTAATGCGCGATCTGGTCTACCACCATTTATACAAACCCGAAGGTTTGGCGCGTTGGCTAGAAAGCCCTGACGACCCACGCCGCAACGAATATCTGGAACGCTTTGCCAACCGCGAAGGCAGCACCTACCTCAACCGTTTTTTTGGCAAATACCGCGACAAAACCCCAGAAGACATCGTAGCCACGCTATCCGATCGCGTCCACGCCATGCCATCGCGGCTTACCATGCTGTTCCGCGCCATTTATCCAGACGCTGACGAACGCGCCTTAAAAACCTTTCTCAGCAAACGCGTCGATAAATCTTTATTGAGCGATAACAATATTTACGACCTGTACGATAAATATTCGCCCAACAAATTTGATCTGCAAGACCAAGGCTACATCACCAAAATCCATCCGCTGGAATTGTGGTTAGCCAGTTATTTGGTAAAACACCCGAAAGCGAGCCGCGAAGAAATGCTGCTCGCCAGTACCCAGCAGCGCATAGACGTGTACCGCTGGTTATTAAAAAGCGGTAAAAAAGTCGCCCAACAACGGCGCATCATGACCTTACTGGAAAGCGAAGCATTTAGCGCCATCCATGAAGCCTGGCAACAAACAGGCTACCCCTTTGAAGCCCTTACGCCCTCCTACGCCACCGCCATTGGCGCATCCGGTGACCGCCCAGCGGCATTGGCAGAATTGGTCGGGATTTTATTGAATGACGGCGTTAGACTGCCGACAGTACGCTTTGAAAACCTGCATTTCGCCCAAGGCACACCTTACGAAACCGTGATGACCAGAACCCCAGAACCGGGGCAACGCATCTTCCCACCGGAATTAGCCAGAGCCGCCAGAGGCGCAATGATAGGCGTCGTACAAGGCGGTACCGCATCACGACTAAACGGCGTGTACACCGATGCCAACGGCAAAGCCTTTGCAGTCGGCGGCAAAACGGGTACGGGTGACCATCGCAAAGAAGTCTGGGGCGCTGGTGGACGCTTGATTGAATCTAAATTCATCAGCCGCGCTGCGGTATTTACCTTTTTCATCGGCGATAGGTTTTTTGGTGTGATTACCGCCTACGTTGCTGGCGACAATGCAGGCAGTTACCACTTCACCAGCTCCCTGCCCGTACAAATTATGAAATTCCTTAAACCGACATTAACGCCGTTGTTGCAGAAGTCTGTTGAGGAAGCGCTGAAGTAATTGCTTCCGCTCATGCTTCGACTGCATGGACAGATAGTTTATCTGCATTCCCCACATCCCTGTGGCTTAGCAACTGCTCCTGCGTTGCCCTACCTCCCGCATCCATGCAGTCAAAGCCGAAAACGGTAACTAATTGATTCCGTTCGTGCTGGGCTTGTCGAAGCATGAATGGAATCAATCAGTTCAGCACTTCCTTAAGTCATCAAAACTGGAATCTTCCCGTGAAGCAAGCAACCTCCCCGCTCACCCACAAAACCCGCCTACTCAACATCTTCAGCGGCTCAATCGGCAACTTAGTGGAATATTTCGACTGGGCGATTTATGCCGCGTTCGCACTGTATTTTGCCCCAGAATTTTTCCCTGAAGGCGACCAAACCGCACAATTGATGAACAACGCCGCCGTGTTTGCCGTGGGTTTTGTCTTCCGGCCTTTAGGCGGTTGGTTGCTGGGCAGCATGGCAGACCGCAAAGGCCGCAAAAGCGCGTTATTACTGTCGGTCAGTTTGATGTGTTTGGGTTCGCTGATTATCGCTTGCACACCCGGTTATGCCGTCATCGGCGGCTGGGCGCCAGCGTTGTTGCTGTTTGCGCGTATGCTGCAAGGTTTTAGTATTGGCGGTGAATACGGCAGTTCGGCAACGTATTTAAGCGAAATGGCGCACAGCAAACGGCGCGGCTATTATTCCAGCTTCCAGTACGTCACCATTGTGTTGGGGCAATTACTGGCCTTGGTGTTGTTGATGGTGTTGCAAAAATGGCTGTTGACTAGCGAAGAACTGCACCAATGGGGCTGGCGCGTCCCGTTTATCATCGGCGGTTTGTTGGCGGTGATTGCAATGGGTTTGCGCGGCAATATGGCGGAAACCAACGCGTTTGTCGAACAGCACACCTTTTCCAGCCGCAATGCCCATTTGCGCGAACTGCTCAAATACCCCAAGGAATTGCTCACCGTCGTCGCACTCACCGCAGGCGGCACGGTGTCTTACTACACCTTCACCGTGTACATGCAAAAATTCTTGGTCAACACTACCGGATTCAGTAAAGACGACGCCACCACCATTTCCGCCCTCGCCCTGCTGGTGTTTATGGTCATCCAACCGCTGTACGGCTTGCTGTCGGATTTTGTCGGGCGGCGGTTTATGCTGATTGCTTTTGGTGCAGGGGCAACGGTGTTTACCGTGCCGATTCTGACGCAACTATCACAACCACAAAGCATGGCTTCTGCCCTGATCTGGTACATCTGCGCCCTGCTGATTATTTCCGGCTATTCCTCCGTCAACGCCATCGTCAAAGCCGAACTCTTTCCCGTACATATCCGCGCCTTAGGTGTCGGCCTGCCGTATGCACTCACCGTCGCCCTGTTCGGCGGCACCGCCGAATATCTGGCCTTATGGCTGAAAAGTGCCGGGCATCCTGAGTGGTTTGCTTATTATGTGAGCGGCTGTGCGGCTTTGGCTTTGGTGGTGTCTTTGGGGATGAGGGAGACTAAAGATGTTTCGAGGTTGGATTGATAGAAAGAGGTTTGTATCTACTTTCTGATACAAAATTTGGGCAATTAAATTCAGCAATCTTACATCTGTCAGAATAGCGAGTAGCCCACATGAAGCTTTACGTTATGCAGGAAAATCGAAGCCACGTCCTCCGGATTCGGCAAACTGTCATCAACAGTCGAATACAACAATACTAAAATTATCATATATGATAATATAATTCGTATTTGACAATTACTTAGTATTTTTATGCTTAAATCAGATTGGAACGAAAAAGCCAAGCGGCTATTAAAATCGGAACTTATCCGCCGTGGCATCAATACCGAAGACCTTGTGGTGCTACTCGAAAATATCGGTGTTGAAGAAACCAAAGCCAGTATTGATAGCAAAATCAGCCGAGGCAGTTTTAGCGCCGCCTTCCTTATCCAATGCTTGAATGCCATGGGCGTTCGCTCGTTTGTCCCTGAAATTGATTCCCAGATGATGGTATCTGAACCGATTGTGTTGTATAAACCTAAAAACCCCAAAACGAAGGCGAAGTCATGAACACGGTTAAATTTATTGATTTGTTTGCTGGCATAGGCGGCTTGCGTTTGGGTTTTGAAACTGCGTTTAGCCGTGTCGGCATAGCAACAGAATGTGTGATGACCTCCGAGATTAAACCCCACGCCTTACAGGTTTTAGAAAGCAATTTTTCACACGACTATTTTGTTGGCGATATAACCCAAGTCAGAAATGAAACCATCCCTGACTTTGATTTTTTGCTGGGCGGATTTCCTTGCCAACCGTTCAGCGCAGGCGGCAAGCGCTTGGGATTTGTCGATACCAGAGGCACGTTGTTTTTTGAAATTGAACGGATACTAGCCGAAAAAAAACCTTACGGCTTTATTCTGGAAAATGTTGAAGGCTTGGTAAAGCATGACCTTGAAAACAAAAGCGATAAAGTTGGCAGAACACTGCGGGTGATTTTGGATAAGCTGGAATTACTCGGCTATAACGTCAGCTGGGGTGTGCTGAATGCTGCTAATTTTGGCTTGCCGCAAGAGCGTAAACGGGTTTTTATTGTCGGCGCATTAACCGGAAAAATTAGCCTACATGACTTTCCAGTCAAAAAAATGCCTATTAAAAATATCTTGGAAAAAGGCTTGCCGCCCATGCAAAGTAAGTTTGCCGATTTGCTGTTAGCGCATTTTTCTATTGAGCAATTGCACGGCAAATCTATTAAAGACAAGCGCGGTGGTGGCGATAACATCCACAGTTGGGATATTGGTTTTAAAGGCAGTGTCACCGAAGAACAAAGCACGCTATTAAACAAGCTGTTTAAAGAACGGCGGAAAAAACACTGGTCGGCGGAAATTGGTATTGATTGGATGGATGGCATTCCCCTAACGCTGGAACAAATCCAAACCTTTCACGATTCGCCAAATTTGCAGGCGTTGCTTGACGATTTGGTGGCTAAAAAGTATTTAAAATTTGAGCATCCTAAACAATTGGTCACTGAACAAACCTTGTTTGGCAGTAAAACTTATCGCTTAGAAAATAAAAAACTAAAGCCTGGCTACAACATTGTTTCTGGCAAATTAAGCTACGAAATTAATAAGATTCTCGACCCCAATGGCCTCGCTCCTACGCTGGTCGCCACCGACATGGCGCGTTTGGTTGTTCCGGATGGCAAGGGTTTAAGGCGGATGACACTCCGTGAAGGTTTGCGGCTTTTCGGTTATCCCGAATGGTTTAAAATCCCCGTGAATGATAACGATGGCTTTGATTTATTGGGCAATACCGTTGCCGTCAATGTCGTTGATGCTGTCGCGGAAAGATTGGCGGAAACTTATATTGCTTCCTTACAAAACCAAGCGAAACATTCTCAAGTCAAATCGTTGCCTGTTGCTGCTTTGTAACCTTTGATTACATTTCTCAACCAAGTGCTGGTAATTGCATCCCTTTGTGTTCTTGTCCATTGCCGTTGATTCCCATCAAAAGCGGTAATAAATTCAAGCGCGGAATTGAATGGCTTAAAGGTCGTCCTTTCCGCGTTATACCACTTTACAGGCCGAATATTGACCACTTCACCTTGTTTGACTTGGCATTTTAAAGGCCAGTCTTCACTTGGGCCGGTAATTTCCCAAACTTTCTTTAGCCAAACCCCAGCAATTTCAAGATTATTGCCTGTCATTTTATAACCGATTATCAGATAGTTAGAGTCGAGCCGATAAGGATGCGCCAAAACCGACCGCCTATAAGCCATAAAATTGGCAACATCAAAGTTGGCTGATTTTGCGTAATCAAAGGTTTTTACTTCCAATAAGCCCGTCGTCGGGTTGTCGGCATCCAACAAAAAATCAGGAAAATCTTGGCTATGTGAAGGTCGTCCAAATTCGATGGATTGGGAAATCATCCAGGCTTTTAGCCATTCTTGGATTAAATTGCCGACTGTGTCCTTGGTTTCAATTTCTACGGTTATATCTTTGAGGGTAAATGAAATTTTTCCCTTTTGGCCGATTAATTGGTAGTCGTTTACCAGTTTTTCATAGAGTTGTTCAGCGGTTATTTTCATTGCTTACCGATTAAAATGTTTGTGGTTTTTTCTAAGGTTATTGCTTAAGGGTTGTTGTGTGGTTTCGCCGATATACAATCCATCATAAAAAGGATGGTGAAGTTGATTTCGTATTGAATTATACCAACCTATTTTATTTACTTGTCATAGCCAGCAGAACATTTCTATTTAGTTTCAATTACAAACGGATTAAATAACGCCATACCAGCAATTTTAATAAAATCATCTTCGTTTCGGCTCATCAGGGTTTGTTTCTGCACTAAGGCCGTGGCGGCAATAATGGCATCGGGTAATTTTATTCGGTAGGTTTTGCGGAGTTGGATACAGCAATCGGCAATGGCTTGATGCAAATTTATTTCTTCAAACAGTGACAGCAAAGCCTTGGCAGCAAGTAATGATTGTTCGGTATGGCCTTGCCAGCCTAGAACCTCAATACGTGTAATTATCGAGATGGTACTGCCTGATAAGATATGTTCATCAACCCCCGCTTTAACGGATTCAGGTAGCTGTGGATTCAGACACTAAATGAGAATATTGGTGTCAATGACCATTGGTTATTCCCATTCAGAACGCATTTGGGCAATATCATTGTCAATTTGTTGAATGGTATGTGGTTTTTCCATACATGCCCACGCTTGTTGTAAAATTTCCTGCGCCCGCACTGGTAAGTTTTGAGGGATTGTTTCAACTAAAGTCACAATAACTTTGACGTTATCTTGTTCAGGTGCGTCATCTAACCAATTTAAATGACCTTGTTTATAAATCGCGGCGTAACTTTTTAACATGATGATTATTTGGCAATGGTTATTTGTGGGATGGATAAATGTTTATGACAGCTTCACCAACAGCAAACCGCCATAAACTGAAAGGCTTACTGATATTATGCCTTGGAAAATTAACAATTTATCATGGTTTAACCCATAAGGTAGTTTCGCCGATAGGCAAACCACCATAACATGACCTAGAAATGGTATGTGTAGGCAACCACGAAATTGTGGATTGCCTATCGGCGAATCCACCTTACAATTTTTCCGCTCCGCTTAAACACGAAAAGGTACGCAATGCGTACCCTACAATACTCTAGCCAAGACAACATTATTTAAGAAACAACCAATTTACACCCCAACGCCTCAACAATCTTGGCAATCGTTTCAAAACGAGGATTGCCGTCCTCTGCTAATGATTTATAAAGGCTGGCTCTGGTAACGCCTGCTTGCTTGGCAACTTCGGTCATGCCTTTGGCGCGGGCGGCGATGTTAAGGGCATGGATAAAATCGGATGGGCTACCCGTTTGCGCGGTTTCACGCAGAAAATCCTGTATATCGGTGTCGGTTTCTAAGTGTTCGGCTATATCAAAGGAACTTATGATTTCAGCTTCGCTGGCTTTTGCATTGCTCATTGTCTAATCCTTCAATGTGTTCAAAATAGATTTGGCTTTTTCAATAGCCTTGTCTTGGCTAGATTTGTCGCCACCGACCAATAACAAGACAATCCGTTGGTTGCGGATGGTGTAATACAGCCTAATGCCGCCGCCAAAGAAACAACGTAACTCAAACAAATTTGGTGATAAGGCTTTGGTATCGCCAAAGTTTCCGTTTTCGATCCTTGCCAATCTGGACAGTAATTAGTTTTTGACCGTTTTGTCTTTCAGCTTAGAAAACCAATGATTAAAGGTTGTTGTGCTTTGAAGTTCGTATTTCATGGCTCTATTGTTTCCTAAAGGATACGGAAGTCAAGCTTTAGCTCAAAAAGGTACGCAATACCTATCCTACTGAGCTTTACGGTTTATAAAAATTGCGACCAGTAAAGTCATCCAATAAAGGATAGATCCCGCTAGTGATAAGGCTGTTATGAATTCAAAAGGTGTTGCTACTGCATCATAAAGGCGCGCAAAAGCGGTAAGACGCATCAGCATGCCCGGCAGAGTTGCCAATGCCACACAGGCGAAAAGCCAGCCGAATTGTTGTTTTTTCCAGCAAATATAGGCGGCAATCAGCAGTGCAAGGCTACCGAGTTCAACAAAGCCCTCGGATTCCGCAAGCACCATCCGAGGTACTCACTATTGGCTATTTGCTGGTCTTTTAAAAAAACCTGACATTAGCGCAACTTCCATGCGGCACAATACACCATCGCTATATTGCTCCTCACGGATTTACACAACTTAGCCATCTTCCAAGACATCTACCCGCTGAACATCAGTTACAATAGCCGCCATGAAAAAAAAATATCTCATCCCCTTATTGGCTTTATTGGTCACCGCGCTGCTGGCAGTGGCGGTGTTTTGGCATCCGCAACTTGCTGAACCAGCGGGTATTGATGCGCCTGGTACGGTTAATCGGCAATCTGCTGATGCCACGCTTAGCACGGAGCAGCCCTGCCCTAATGAGCATCCGGAATGGCGGCAAGCGCAGGTGATTGATGGCGTCAGCATCACGGCCTCTCCGGCTTGCCAACCGGATAATCCTTACGATGTCGCCACTGCTGTTAAAGGCACGAATAATGTCTCGATGGCAACTTTGATGCAGACGGATTTGGCGCAAGATGCGTTGGTGATGGGTGATGATGTCGATAACGATGGCGATCCTGATGTTATCCACATCAAGCTGGAAGTGGTGGAGTTGAACGGTGCTAGCCCTGATGGCACGTTTTTGATGAATACCTATGACATCGCGCCGGGTATTCAACCGGGTTTATGGGTGTATGCGCCAAAATCACGCGGGATGGGGGTGAAGAATTTTAATTCTAAAGTTGCTGCGCCGATATTGCGTGCGCCGTCACCAACGATTCGTGTCGAACAAGGTGATAAGGTCTTTATTACTTTAGAAAACACCCATTATTTACCGCACACTATCCATTTGCACGGTGTTGACCACCCGTGGATGACGGCGGCAGGCCACGATAATGATGGCATGGAAGAACACGCGGTGTATCCCGGCAAAAGCCATACTTACGAAATCCAGCCGCGCCACACGGGCAGTATGTTGTACCACTGCCATGTACAAACCGCGCAGCATATGATGATGGGCTTGGGTGGCCTGTTTGTGGTGGAGGAGAACCGTCCGAATAATTGGGTGCAAACGTTCAATATCGGCGCAGGCCATGTCCGCCATCCATCGGTGGCAGTCGCGAAAGCTTATAGCCAAGAATATGATTTGCTGTACCAATCGGTGGATAAGCGTTTGGCGGCTATCGTACAAACCGCCAACGATCCAAGGCTGGTGGCGCAACGCATGGCGCGGGATTACAACATTACCGAATCGTTTGAGAATTATTTTCTGTTAAATGGGCACTCATTCCCGTTCACTTTGCGCGATAGCATGGTGATTGCCAATGATAATGAAAACATTAAGTTGCGGGTCGGCAATTTGCAACGGGCAACCGTGGCTTTGCATATTCATGGGCATAAGGCGACTATCACCAGTTATGACGGTGTTGAGCTACCGGAAAACCAGCAAATTACCCGTGATGTCTTCGATATAGCAACGGCACAACGCGTAGATTTGAGCCTGAAAACCCAAAATAATGGTTTGAATAGTTATGGACCGGGGCTGTGGATGTTCCATGACCATGTACCAACGGGTACGACCAGCGATGGTTTGGAACCTGGCGGTAATATGGCGATTTTGGCTTACCAGCCATTATTGGATGAACGCGGGATGCCCAAAATGCACGATGCGTTGTTCAGCCAAATTTTCAGCAAAGATTATTACGCGAAACAACAGGCGGTCTGGCAACAAGCCGATTACGCCAAGGTGCTTGGTGATGCTGGCGTTATTGCACCAAATTATGTGCAAATTATTATCTTTGGTTTGTCGGTGGGTTCGCTGGTCGGTTTGCTGATCTGGGCGTTAAACCGTAAACAAGCCAACAAAACTGACAAGGATAAGCAATGAAAAAGCGGATTTTAATTGGCTTATTACTGCTGGCAAGCCAAGCAGGCATGGCGA
Source organism: uncultured Methylococcaceae bacterium (assembly GCA_903928685.1). Taxonomy (GTDB): domain Bacteria; phylum Pseudomonadota; class Gammaproteobacteria; order Methylococcales; family Methylomonadaceae; genus Methylovulum. The sequence continues at coordinate 61,933 of CAIYRS010000036.1, read as the reverse complement.
TGGAACATAGTCATCACGGTATGCAAATGGACGACAAAGGCATGATTATGAATGCCAACAGCAGCAATTTGCCGCGTGACTGCGAGAAAATCTCTGAAAATGTCGATATAACTATCCACGCGGGACAAAAACACGCGCTGAAATTTAACGGCAAAATGTTCGCTTTTGACCAGCAACAATGGGATGTAAAGCCTTGCGCGAAAATTAATATCACTTTTATTAACGATGATGATATTCGCCATCAGTTGATGATCCACGGTTTGCCGGGCTATTTATACCCGGATGGCATGTTCCATTTGGAGTTGTATGGCGCAGGGCAATTACAGGCTTCGCTGATTTTACCTAGCCAAAAGAAAACCTATCTGGTGCATTGTGAGTTGCCGCAACATGCAGAAAAAGGCATGAAAGCGCAATTGAAAGTCGATGGCGGTGATGGTGATTTACCGAGCATTCCCGGCATAACGGCGGCGGTTAATGCGGATGTTTATCCGGTGGAATGGAGCAATACGGCGATTGGTTTACTGCTGTTGTGCCTGTTGGTAGGCGGGGTGATACCGTTCCTGATTACCAGGAACAAATAGTCGGGGGCGAGCTGAATGCAGACACAGGATTGCGTCTGCATTTACTGAACAAAATCGTGCTTGCTTATTTGCCGTATTTTTTACGGAATTTATCAACACGACCTGCTGTATCAACAACGCGCTGTTTGCCGGTATAGAAAGGATGACAAGATGAACAAACTTCAACTAGTAAATCCTTAGCTAAAACAGAACCGGTCACAAAAGTATTACCGCAACCGCAGGTTACAGTAATTTGTTTATAATTAGGATGAATTTCTGGTTTCATAGCTTCACATTACCCGCAAACGGGCTACAGATTGATTAAAAAAGCCCCCTATAATACGATTTAAACCTCAAAACAGCAACCGAATTAATTAATGCGTATCATAACCTTAAATACCAACGGCATCCGCTCGGCAGAACGTAAAGGCTTTTTTGTTTGGCTAGAGCAACAACAGGCCGATGTGGTCTGCATTCAGGAAACTAAAGCGCAAATAAACCAGCTTGATCCGGCTATTTTTTGCCCGGCGGGTTGGCACTGTTTCTACCACGATGCGGAAAAAAAAGGCTATAGCGGTGTTGCCATTTACGCCAAACAGCAACCCGACAAAGTTATCAGCGGCATAGGTTGGGCAGATTTTGATGCGGAAGGCCGTTTTATAGAAGCCCAATTTGGCAATCTTAGCGTCATATCGCTGTACCTGCCTTCAGGCTCATCCAGTGAAGAACGGCAAGCGATAAAATTTCACGCCATGGCGCGATTTAGCCCTTACCTGCAACAACGGGCCGCAGAAGGCCGCGACATCATCATCTGCGGCGATTGGAATATCGCCCATAAAGAAATTGATTTAAAAAACTGGCGCGGCAACCAGAAAAACTCCGGCTTCCTCCCAGAAGAACGCGCTTGGCTTGACGGCTTATTTACCAGAGAAAATTGGCAAGATGCTTTCCGGCTCGTCAACCAACAAGCTGACGAATACACATGGTGGTCAAACCGTGGACAAGCTTGGGCAAACAACGTCGGTTGGCGGATTGATTACCAAATCATCAGCAGCTCTTTAAGCACCAAAGTAACCGCCGCCAGCATCTACAAACAACAACGCTTCTCCGACCACGCACCACTGATTATCGATTACCAATATCCTTAATCTTTAAGTTGTTTAGCATTATTAGGAGCACAAAACCTGTTTTGTACTCCTAAATCCAAGCCATGTAATTATTGACCTTCGGACTTAATTAACATTAATACGATAAGGCCAATTTTGGATACGTTGATACCAAAGCAAACCTGGTTTTAAATCATTGGCGCGCCCACCCAGCGACTCAATTAAAGCCCCACCCAACGCTTGCCAAGGTTTCTCCGCACCCACCACATTATGCAGAGTTGACAATGACAAGATACGGCTCTGATTACGGGCAACAATTTTCGCCTGATAATTCAAGAAATCAAACGGGACGGCTGCACCAACGCTGCGGAAATTAAGGCCAGAACCTAAAATAGCTAAGAGCGGCTTAGTTTCGCTGCTGCTTTGCCAAGCCACATCGATGCTAATGCGGTCACCTTTGGGTGCGCCCAATAAATGGTTGTTGCCATACATCAGTATCCGTCCCGCTTGGCTAGCGGGTGGAATATCCAAAATACGGTTGCTAGTGCGGAGTACGCGGGTCGGGAAGACATCTTGCATTTCCAGCCCAGCGATTTGCACAGGCCCAGTCACATTATCCAACTCAATCATGATGGGATTGCTGTAAACAGCCGTTACTGTTTCGTTATCGACGAGATTATTGCCGCCACCGCCACCAAACCAAGCGACCGAACCACCTGCCTGGCTACTACGTAATGCGCGTTTGCAGCTAACAGCAACATATTGCTGCAATTGCACATCTTGCGCGCCACCATCTAAAAGTACACCCTGTTGCGCAATGTGGGAAACGGCAACACCACGCAAGGTAATTTTTTCTGGGCCATTATTTGATATGCCGTCACCAATATGCACCGCTGTACTGGCAACACCCAGCGTGCCTAATGGCAAACCTTTCCCATAACCACCATGCCATTGTACGGAAAGATTTTCCAACCAAATATCATGGGATTCGCCCGCAGTTTCGGAAATGTGGATCATCTCTTTTACCGTCTGGCTACCGCCTTTTTCCTCAGGTCTTGCCATAGTCGTCAGTAACAAGCCGCTGACAATACTATTATCAGAACCATTAATAAGCAGCATTTTTGAAGCGTCACCTTGCGTTACCCCATCCCAAGCCAAGATGCTACCTTTGGTTGGTGTAGTACCACCTGTACGGACGGCACCACCTCGTCCCCCGACACCCATTAAGCTAATACCATGGGTATTTTCTAATTTGATAGTCGAAGCAATGCGAAACAAGCCATTGGGAAACCACACTATGCCACCCGCCTCTGGCGATTCATTTTTGATTTTGGCAATTGCCGCATTAATAACGGGCGCATTATCATAGCTACGCAATTTTTTATCTGACAAATTGTATTTCGCTCTGTACGAATAATTTTCATAAACAACAGGCTGTGATAAATCCACTACCAAACCACGGGCAACAGGCCGCTCATCGTAAGATCGCGCTTTCACCCACTTTAAATCTAACGGCGTTTGCGGAGTTTTATCCGCTTTATTACTAAAATAATCCGGTAAATCTTGGCAAACGGGCGCACAGCCTTTGGAAGTCAAACGAGAAAATCGCGGTTTTGGGACTAGCGTGGGCTGAAAGGCTTTTGGCGCAATCAAGGTAGTGAAAGGATTGCCCGTATGGTTAAACTGGCTTTGTGCGACCACCACTGAAGCCGAAGACTGCTCGGCGGCAACAATTTTCTGGGCAACACCGTGGTTGCCGCCAAAATTGCAACCCAGAAACGATACTGGGCCACCATTACCACGCAGAAACACCACTTCGCCCTTAGGATTTGCAGTGCGTTGAATATCGCAACCAACCACGGCCAAAGACACCGCTAAATTGCTCGCCCAATCGTTTTTTTCACCCGTGTCCGGTAAGTTTTCTCTACCTTCAATTTGGTCTTCATAAAAACTAGTCAAGAAACGGAATGAATTGACACTGGTGACATCTTGAATGACATGTCCAGCACTGTAACCGCTGCGGAACACAATATCACCGCCGCCACGACCATAAGGATCACCATTTGATGAATGATTGTCATCGGCAGTGGATTGGTCGGCACCTGGCGGCGGCTGGGTATTGTTGGCAAACCAACCACCGAATAATTCCAACTGACCATCCCAAACGAAAATGCCCGTGCCAGAGTTTTCAACATTAATGTTATGGAAATTACCTGCTTGTACTTGTGAACCATCTAAATAGATACCTGCCGAATTCATGCCGTCATCCAAAATCGCAGGCGTACCATTGGTACCATCAGTACCACCATCATCATCAGTAGCACCGCTAACATATAAATTTTCAATGAAATTATGGTCGACGTTGGCATCAATGGTTTTGTTTTGCAGCAACAAATCTTGATGGTCGTGGGCATCGTTGATGCGTAAACCGACCGTAAATTGCCCATCACCTGTAGTAATTCCAGAATCCAACACCGTTAAAGCCGTTGGCGCAATAAGTTGCAATGGGTCTTGTACGACATTTTCCCCAAACTTCACAGGATTAGTACGGTGGGCAAAAATACCATACCGAAACCGTTTACCCGCCGCCGCAATAATGCGCAGATTTTGGATAGTAGTGCCACGAGCATGCGCCACGTCTATCACAGGCTGGTCGGGCGCAGCCCCAGTCCACACCAAACGCGTTTCTGTGCCATCCGCCACAGCAAAGGAATTAATAGGGCGATGGCCTAGCAGGCGGACGTTAAGCGGATAATCGGAAGGCGTTGTTGCGCCAATCTTCAAAGGTGAGGAAATTAAAAATGTACCCGCAGGCAAATACACTGTGCCGCCACCTTCTCTAGCCATTTTTGCGATGGCATCATTGATTTCGGTAGTTTTGTCTTCACTGGCGGACTGTTCGATACGAACCCAGTTGGTTGGCTGCTCAAACGCCAAAACAGTGGTACTCAATAAAAACCCGAAAAACAAAAATGTGATGGACTTAAAAATCAGTGGCTGAATATTGCTTGAAAACATAATGACCTCGAAATTGGAAAAAAACGCGAGGAAATGTTAACAATTCAAAGACATAATCCTAGGAATCGCATCTGAAAATGAGAAAGTGTTGGCATAAATTTGCCAATGAATATCGCTTTCATTTCAAAATTAACCTTTTTTTGGCTAACTTATATCCGCCCAATGTGGTTTTTGTTAACTGAAATAGTTTGAACACCAACTAATCCAAATTCGTAGAAATACCAACCAGCATTTTGCCTACTATTGGCTCTTCTAGTTGCCCGTTTTTGTTAAAAAATTTAAACGGCGTAGAAACCAACTCCATTCCCCTATTGTATTGGACAACAAAATGTAAATGCGGCCCTGACGAATACCCAGTATTACCTGAATAGCCAATCAGTTTCCCTGCCCGCACTTTTAGACCAGGATAAACTTCAAGTTTCTCTAATTCTAAATGGGCATAAAGCGCCATCGATCCGTCATCGTGTAATATCCGAATATTATTTGCTTTAGATAAATATTTTTTATCTATGCCATTTTTATAAAAGTCACTATCTACCGACATAACCTGTCCATCCCGCGCGGCAAAAATTGGCGTTCCAACTGGCATAGTAATATCCACGGCATATTTGTTTTCTTTATCTGTGTGGCTAAATTCCCCACCAAAAGCTTGAGCAACCTGGAATGATTTATTAGGCTCAATAGGTGGCAAATAGCCCTCATCGGAAAAATAATGCTTCATTGGATAACCAACGACGGAATTGTATTCAAGTTTGTATTCCCAAGGGCGACTACTATCAGCACTGCGAACCCTAAATACAGTATCTGATTTTCCATTTTTAACTACAAATCGACTGGGTAAATCAGGAAATGACAATACATTTACTTTATTTACAAACTTGACTTCTATTTCTACCGGCCCCGCATAATCATTATGAAAATAGTAATCAGGTTGTTGGCTATCTCCAGACTTTAACAAAAAAATCAGCTGTTTATTTTGTACATCAAGCTGTTTTACCGTTACTTCAGCTTCCGTATTCGGAGATCTATCAGTAAAAGACCAATTGCCATTTTCGTCTTTAAATTTGTATAGCTTTTTCCCAAAAACAGACAACGAAAAAAGCAACATAACAAGGGTTACAGTAAATTTCATCATTGTTTAAAACACCTAATTCAAAATTTCTAAATACCTTTGTAGCGATATAAAAACCAATAATCCCGAAGCGATGCCATGATTATAGTCATCACAACGCCAATCACTTTCAAAAGTTTTTAACACTCGTTGTGGATCGCCCTGCTGGCTAGATTCGTTGTATGTTACCTAGGAATTCTCTATGATTGCCGCTCTTTAATGTTCCCCGTTGTAAATTATTAAAGCGTCTTAGGAGATTCTATGAAACTAATCATAGCGGTCATTAAGCCATTCAACATGGCTAATGATTGCGAAATTTTGTCGGTAATTCCTGCCGAAACCAAGGTTTTTGGGCGGCAAAAAAGCCACACCAAATTGTCTCAGGAGGGCTAAAAATGCGGTCGATTTTTTTGCCTAAAGCAATCAACACCATTGTCTCTAGCGCCAACATAGGCGAAATGGGCAGCAATAAAATTATTGTTAACCGATTTGAGCAGGGTATTTGTACTAGAACCGCAAACACGGTCGAGGATGCTAGTTAATAGCAATCAAGGAAGAATCATGACTTTTAAAAATAATTATAAAAGCCTGATAACAGGCTTATTTTTTGTCCCACAATTAGCTTGTGCTGAAGGCATCAACCAAGCAAATACCGTATGGGTACTAACGTCAACCGCGTTGGTGCTATTTATGACGATCCCAGGATTGTCTTTGTTTTATGCAGGCCTGGTACGCAGCAAGAACGTGTTGTCAGTGTTGATGCAATGTTTTGCCATTACCTGTTTGGTGTCGATTTTATGGCTGGCTGGCGCGTACAGTTTTGTCTTCAGCAACGGCGGCGACTTGCAAAAAATTATCGGCGGCATATCTAAAATGTTTGTTGCTGGCATGGATACCCAATCGATGACGGGCGATATTCCTGAAACGGTGTTTTTCATGTTTCAAATGACCTTCGCCATCATTACCCCGGCACTGATCGTCGGCGCATTTGCTGAGCGTATGAAATTTTCGGCGATGTTATGGTTTAGCGCCTTGTGGCTGTTGGTGGTTTATGTGCCTATTTGCCATTGGATGTGGGGCGGCGGTTGGTTGGCTGATTTGGGTGCTATGGACTTTGCAGGCGGTATCGTCATTCATGTAAATGCGGGTATTGCCGCCCTAGTCGCGGCTTTGGTATTAGGCAACCGCAAAGGTTTCCCCAATACCGCCATGCCACCACACAATATGACCATGGTGGTGACGGGCGCAGGTATGCTGTGGGTAGGTTGGTACGGCTTTAACGCGGGCAGCACCTTAACTGCCGATGGTCACGCAGGCATGACCATGCTGGTTACCCATATAGGCGCAGCGGTAGGCTCGTTAACGTGGATGACAATTGAGTGGCAACGTTTTGGCAAACCCAGTGTTTTAGGGATTGTTACCGGGATGGTCGCTGGTTTAGGAACAATCACCCCGGCATCCGGTTTTGTTGGTCCATTTGGCGCGTTAGTGATTGGTATTACTGCCGGGGTTGTGTGTTTTTATGCCACGCAGTATGTCAAACGCACCTTGAAAATTGACGATTCTTTAGATGTGTTTCCGGTGCATGGCGTTGGCGGTATTACTGGCTCATTGCTGACAGGCGTATTTGCTGCCAGCAATTTGGGCGGCATGGGTCTTAAAGATGGCGTGTCGATATGGCAACAAATTGGTGTACAAGCCTTAGCAATCATCGTCACTATTATATGGAGTGCTTTGTTTAGCTATTTGATTTTAAAAATGCTTGATGCTTGGCTGGGTTTGCGGGTAACCGCTGATGAAGAAGTCCAAGGCTTAGATACGGTTTTACACGAAGAAACTGGCTATTTGGATTTATAAGAGTTTTTAAAGAAGAGCTGAACAAAGCCTTCGACAAGCTCAGCATGAACGAAATCAATTGGTTACCGCTCAGCCTGAGCTTGTCGAAGCATAAGCGAATGTCAATTGTTGAAGCACTTTGATTTAGGAGTACAAAACCTGTTATGTACTCCTATATACGACCACCGCTGAAAGAACAGGGAGCTTCGAACCTAGGGAGTGTTCTCAACCAATTCTAAACAAATAAGCCCATTGGCGTGTTTTAATATCCATTTGCCTTGGAAAACCATGGATCGAACATGACCAAGGGAACGTATAAAAGATTTTTTACCCGGCAAATCCAACGATAGTGGCGTCACAGCCGCCAATAACCGATTATTTTGAAGCAGTGCCATGGATAGCCCGTACGGGTTCGCCTTGGCACGATTTGCCTGCATCTTTTGGTCACTGGCACATGGTTTATGTTCGGTACAATCGCTGATCACATACCAAAATTATTAGTCCATTACAGTTATACTTGTCATACGAATATATACAGACAAATACAACATCTATAGCCGCTTGGAGGCTTGGTTACGGCCGTATCGGGTCATATCAAAGACCAAGTTGCCACTGTATCTGAGAATTTTTTAAGTTTGTCCTTAATGTCAGAAAACGGGGGAAAGCTTATTGTCTTCGTTACTGACTGTTTTGGTAAAAAAACCGAAACCCATAAAAAGCCATAAAAAAGACTAGATGCTAAGCCTTAGCCAGTGCCCGCAATCGCCCCCTACCCTCAAATAACAGCACCACCAATAAGTAAACCAGTAACAATGCCGACGCCAATAGCCACGGTTGCCAACCGATAGTTTCGGCAAAACCGTGTAGGCCATAAAGCCCTAAGCCCACGCTGATATAAGCAAAAATGCCTTTAATATCATAATTGACCGGGTAATAAATTTGCCCTAAGCCATAAGACAAAATCACCATGGTGGCGTAACAGGCTAAGGTTGCCCACGCTGATCCTAGGTAGCCAAACAGCGGTATCCACCAGATATTCAGGGCGATGGTCAGTAACGCGCCAAATAGCGATACCGCTGCGCCGAGCAAGGTACGGTCAGTGAGTTTGTACCAAATGGATAAGTTGACGTACATTCCCAAACACAAATTAGCCAGCAATAAAATGGGCACGACTTGCAAACCGACGCGGAATTCCCGTCCGAGAAAGTATTGGAAAAAATCCAAATACAAGGTGACCAGCAAAAAGATGCCGACACAGAAAATCACGAAAAACTTTAATACTTTGGCGTATACCGGACGGGCATCGTGCTTGTCGGCATAGGCGAAGAAAAAGGGTTCGGCGGCAAAGCGGAAGGCTTGGATGAACAAAGACATCAAAATAGAAAGCTTGTAACAGGCGCTGTAAATGCCTAACTGCTGCATATTGGTTTGGCTGTCGTAGGGCAATAGGTGTTTCAGCAAAGCGCGATCTAGCATTTCATTGATGATACCTGCAAAACCAATCACGACCATTGGCGCACAATAACTTAGCATCCGCCACAGCAATTTCGCATCAAATCCCCAGGATAAGCCCCGCAATTGCGGCAACAACAGGAGAAATTTGATGCCGCTGGCGATTAAGTTGGCGATAAAAATATAGCCAACGCCAATGCTGGGTTGGTAAAGCGTTGCTATCCACGATTGCGGATTTTGTTGGTACAGTTTTGGGCAATAGACGATGAAAAACAGGCTAAGAAATACCGTCATCAAAATTTCTATTATCTTAATGGCAGCAAAGCGAAAGGCTTTGTTTTCGGCGCGCAAACGCGCAAACGGGATGGCGGCAATGGCATCTAAGGTTAATATGCCACTGAACCACAACAGGTATTCGGGATGATGCGGATAATTTAACGCTGCCGATAAGGGCTGATTAAAGTAAGTAATGCTGGCAAAAAATGCGGCATTCAATAGCAGTACAAATACCAGTGCTGTTGAATAAGTCACATCGCGCAAGGGTTGGTCTTTATCGCGAAAACGGAAGTAGCCTGTCTCAAAACCAAACAACAACACTACCGAAAAAAAGCCTGCGTAGGCGTAAAACTCGGAGACCACACCATATTCGGCAGCGGAAAAATAGTAGGTGTAAAGCGGGACTAACAGGTAATTGAGAAAGCGTCCGAAGATACTGCTGAGGCCGTAAACAGCGGTTTGTGAGGCGAGTTTTTTAAGGATGCCCATAATCTGTAGTGATGATAAATAAGGGCAATTATAACGTTGGCGGGGGTATCGCTTGCAGTAATTATATGGAAGCGATTTTATAGCGGGTTATTGCTAAACAATGTTGGACGGTGGGCGATGTTGCAAAGGTTTTAAATCTGCCAAACGAATCGTTAGCCTATTTTTCAATCACTTGAAAAAAAGCCTCGCCTTCCCTAATCATGCCTAGCTCATTTCTGGCGCGTTCTTCTAAAGCGTCTTGGCCTTGGCGTAAATCTTCAACTTCTGCATATAAAGCTGCATTACGTTGTTTTTTATCTTCAACTTGCTTTTTTATATCTTCAAGTTGCGACTCGTAGTCTTTAATTTGCCCAATACTGCCATCCGTGCCGTACCACAAGCGATACTGCAAATGCGCGGTAAACAAAACCAGGAAAATCACTAAATATTTCATAGGCAGACTAGATAAAAACCAAAGAGGGGGATAGCAAACGCTATCCCCGCCGATCATGCTTTACAACTTTTTAAACGCGCTATGGCCTGCGTAAACTGCCAATTCGCCCAACTCTTCTTCGATTTTCATCAAACGGTTGTATTTGGCAACACGGTCAGAACGGCTTAATGAACCGGTTTTGATTTGGCCTGTGCCAGTGGCAACTGCCAAGTCAGCAATGGTGGTGTCTTCAGTTTCGCCTGAACGGTGTGACATAACAGCAGTATAACCAGCCGCATGAGCCATATCGATAGCCGCCAAAGTTTCAGTCAAAGTACCGATTTGGTTTACTTTAATTAAGATGGAGTTGGCGATGTCTTTCTCGATACCTTGTTTCAAGATTTTTGGGTTAGTTACGAACAAATCGTCACCGACCAATTGGATTTTGCCACCCAATTTTTCAGTCAACAATTTCCAGCCGTCCCAATCGTTTTCGTCGAAACCGTCTTCGATGCTGATGATCGGATATTTTTCGACCCAATCCACGAAGAAATCAGCCATTTGCTCAGAAGTATACGTTTTGCTTTCTGAAGCCAAATCGTAGATGCCATCTGCATAGTATTCAGAGGCAGCAGCATCCAAACCTAAGAAAATATCCACACCTGGTTTATAACCAGCTTGTTCAATCGCTTGCAAAATAACGCTGATGGCTTCTTCGTTTGAAGACAAGTTCGGTGCGAAACCGCCTTCGTCGCCAACAGTTGTTGCCAAGCCTTTAGATTTCAACACTTTTGCCAAGTTGTGGAACACTTCAGCGCCGTAACGGATGGCTTCTTTAAAGGTAGGCGCACCGACTGGCAAGATCATGAATTCTTGCAAATCAACGCTGTTATCAGCGTGTGAACCGCCGTTGATGATGTTCATCATCGGTACTGGCAAGATAAATTTGCCAGATTTGTTCAAGTGGCGATACAACGGTACACCCGCTTCTTTGGCAGCAGCGTGGGCGGCAGCCATAGAAACTGCCAACATGGCGTTTGCACCCAAACGCGCTTTGGTTTCAGTGCCATCAAGGGCGATCATTGTGTTGTCGATGCCCGCTTGGTCAGATACTTCCATACCAAGCACCGCGTCACGGATTTCAGTGCGGACGTTGTTGACCGCGTTCAATACGCCTTTACCCAAGAAACGGCTTTTGTCACCATCACGCAATTCAATCGCTTCACGCTCGCCAGTAGACGCGCCTGATGGCACCATTGCGCTGCCGATAACGCCGGATTCGAGGATAACATCGGCTTCTAAAGTGGGGTTACCACGGGAATCTAAAATTTCTCTGGCTTTAATGTCTACGATTTTGCTCATGTTTTGAATGGCTCCAAGGTTAGTAATCGGATGCGGCTTAACCACATACGGGGTTTAAAAAATGTTTCTGTGAATGAGTTATCCACCCGAACGTTTCGGAATTAAGGATTTGATTTGTAACTGCGAACCTTTAGGCGTTGGCGCAAACGTAAAGTCGACAATATGCCGTTCATCATTGGGATACAGCTCGTCTTTGCGTTTCATCAGTTCCGCCACCAAACAGCATTTCATGATGGATTCGGATGAGCCTTGCATCAACGGCTGGATGTCAAAGAAAACGTTAGTATCCGGTTCAAACGGCTGCCCGAACTCAGGCAATGCCGCCAGCACCGAGACTAAGTTCACTTTTCGGTCTTCAAGGTTAGCCGATAAGGCAATATTCCAAGCGGCAACGCCCAATGCCATCAAATTATAATGGCTGTCAAAATCCAGCCTATCGCTAGCAAATGGCTTACAGAGATGAGTAATCGCATCGGCTAATTTGACCTGATCGTATTTTTGTAGCGTCGCTTTTTGTAGGCGTTGCAAATGTTTTTTACGATTCGCTTTACTCATCTAGCTTGTTTTTGAATAACAATATCTGCGTGTTATTACAGGGTATTTTCAATAAACGGCTGGGCTTTAACGGCCCGATCCAAAATCAACAAGGTTTCCAACAATTCTTTCATGCGGTGCAAAGGCCAAGAATTGGGGCCATCGCTTTTTGCTTCAGCTGGATTTGGATGGGTTTCCATAAAAATCCCAGCAATCCCAACCGCTACTGCCGCCCGTGCCAATACAGGCACATGTTCACGTTGACCGCCAGAACAGTTGCCTTGTCCGCCTGGCAATTGCACCGAATGGGTGGCATCAAAGACCACCGGGCAATCGGTGTCGCGCATCACTGCGAGTGAACGCATATCGGAAACCAAGTTGTTATAGCCAAATGACACACCGCGTTCGCAAACCATAATTTTGTCGTTACCAGTCGCTTTGGCTTTTTTGGCGACGTTAGCCATATCCCAAGGTGCGAGGAATTGGCCTTTTTTGATATTGACCGGAATGCCTTGTGAGGCCACGGCTTGGATAAAATTGGTTTGGCGGCATAAAAATGCAGGCGTTTGCATGACATCCACCACGCTGGCGACTTCTGCTAATGGCGTATCTTCGTGAACGTCAGTTAAGACCGGAACACCAATTTGCGCTTTCACTTTCGCCAGAATTTCCAAGCCTTTTTCCACACCCAAACCACGAAAGCTTTCGTGCGACGAACGATTGGCTTTGTCGAATGAGGATTTGTAAATGAACGGAATACCCAATTCAGTGGTGAGTTCTTTTAAATACCCAGCGGTATCCAAGGCCAGTTGCTCGCTTTCGATGACACAAGGGCCAGCGATTAAAAATAAGGGTTGGTTTAAACCGACTTCAAAACCACATAATTGCATGAATATTCTCTTGTTTAATATAAAAATGTTTGAGGATGTTAGTCATCCACGCAGCCAGCAAAGAGTTCCGCCAAATCAATTGCCAAATCAGGAAATAAGCTTGGAATGGCTTTGTCGTCTTCGGCGTACATGTTTTTTAATTGGTATTGCCCATTGTCGTCCAGCACAAATTGGTAAACGGCTTCGGCTTCTGGAAAAACTTGCCAATACTCCCGCACACCACTTTCTTGATAAAGCTGGTGTTTGATTTGGGTATCGCGCTTGGCTGTGCCTTTGGATAAGATTTCAATAATCCAATCCGGCGCACCGTTACAGCCTTGTTTGTCCAACAGTTCAGGATTGCAAATCACACATAAATCCGGCTGTACTACCGTGTAAATTTCTTGGCTTTTTAGGATGGACTTTTTGCGGTCATATAAGCGCACATCGAATGGCGCGGCAAAAAACTGACAAGGCCTATGTTTAAAATAGTTGTACAACATGCCGTTAATATCAGCCGAAATCCGTTGATGTCCCACATTCGGCGCAGGCGACATCAACATGATTTTGCCTTTAATCAGCTCAACCGCGTCTTTAAGCCGCCAAGTCAAATAATCGGCGTAACTGTAGGTTTGGTTTAGATCCAATTGCGATAACTCAGTGATGTCAGCCATGATTTATCCTACGATTGATAACAACGTACTCAGACAATGTCGCCAACTTCTGTGGATGCTTTCGCGAACTCCGCTAAAAAACTGCTGACATCGTCATTAACCACCCGCTCGTAAATATCTTGCACCGTTAAGCTCAAGTCCAGCGCGGCAAACGTCACTGTATCGCCCATAAAATAATGCTCCGATTGCCAATGGTTGCTACGACGGCATACTTCCACATCGACAATATCCTGCTCGATCAGCACATATTCCTGCAAACTGGGCAGGCTTTGGTACAGCCGCCGTTTGGTGGTTTCATCGTGGCGGCGCGTCGATTTCGACAACACTTCGACAATGATTTTCGGCATTTCCGTGTAATACGCATCGCCTTCGGTTTGGTCATCACAAGCGACAACCACATCGGGATAAAAAAACGCCAAATCACTGATTTTGACTTTCATATCCGAAGCATAAGCGGCGCAAGGCGTGCCGCGTAGGTGTTGCACAAACGTCATCACCAAATTACTGATAATGTGCTGATGGTTTCTGCTCGCCCCTGCCATCGCATAAATAGACCCGTTCAGGTATTCATGCTTGGTGTCGCGCTCCAACTCATCGGCAAGATAGTCGTTTGGACTGTAAAAACGCAATTGTGCAGAAGCCATAAACACCGCCTGCTTTGATTAACTGTCAATATGTAACGGAAAGTCAGGCACACATTCAGAATGGATCAACGGATGCTGGGCATTAAAAAAGCTCATCTCGCCGTGTTCATCGCACATCCAGACTTCTTTTGCGCCCGCTTCAAAATATAACTGACGTTTATCCGCCATTTCTTTTTGAGTGTTGCTACTAGAGATAATCTCCACACAAATTTCCGGTGTAACTGAAGCTTCGGCTTGGCTTTTAATAATCGCCCAAACTTCAGATGAAGCCCACGACACATCTGCAACCTTAGTGCCTTTGCTGGTCTTTATCGCGCACTCGGTTAGCGTTTTACCGTCTTTCAATGAGGAATGCAGCAAAAATGCAATTTCACTTTGGAAAAAAGAATGATAAACCTTTGCCGGACTCATAATAATTTTACCGTTTTCATCCAGCTCAATTTTAAAAGGCAAATCTTGTAAGCTAGGATGTTCGCAGACTTCTTGCCAGTTCATATTGCACCTTGTTTGCTTGAAGAAAACTTAATTGCCGCAATGCTATTCAAACGCAAAACACTCGTTTCTAAATACCTTATCCTTGCTTGTTCTTAAACGCCGCCGCGACAAAACCGGAAAATAACGGATGGCCTTTGCGTGGTGTTGAGGTAAATTCGGGATGGAATTGGCATGCCAAAAACCAAGGATGCTCTGGTATTTCAATCACTTCCACTAAACGACCATCGATGGATTTACCAGAGAAACGCATACCGGCTTTTTCCAACACTTCAAAATAGTGGTTATTGAATTCGTAACGATGGCGATGGCGTTCGGTGATGACATCTTTTTGATACATCTGGTAAGCCAACGAATCCGGCTGTAAACGGCATTGCTGTGCACCCAAACGCATCGAGCCACCTAAATCGGAATTTTCATCACGCACTTCCACTTTGCCGCAATCGGCTTGCCATTCGGTAATCAAACCAATGACTGGGTACGGTGAAGTTGGCAAAAATTCGCTGCTGTGCGCACCTTCCAAACCAGCTCTATCACGGGCAAATTCGATGACCGCCACTTGCATACCTAAGCAAATGCCGAGATAAGGGATGTTGTTTTCGCGGGCATAACGCACGGTGGCAATTTTGCCTTCGATACCGCGTTCGCCAAAACCGCCAGGCACTAAAATAGCATCCAGATTTTTCAAGCGGGCAACACCTTCATCTTGGATGATTTCAGAATCGATATAATTGATATTGACCTTAATACGGTTGCGAATGCCTGCGTGGATCAAGGCTTCATTAAGGGATTTGTAAGCATCAGAATGATCGACATATTTGCCGACAACTGCGATAGTGACTTCATGTTCGGCATGTTTCATCGCTTCCAAAACCGTTTGCCATTCCGTTAAATCGGCAGGCGGCACATCAAGGCGTAAGCGTTTGACGACGATGTCATCTAAACCTTGTTCATGCAATAACAGCGGGATGCGGTAAATGGAATCGGCATCAACTGCGGAAATAACGGCTTTTTCTTCGACGTTAGTAAACAAGGCGATTTTACGGCGTTCGCTGGCAGGAATGGCTTGCTCAGAACGGCACATTAAAATATCAGGCTGAATACCAATGCTGCGTAATTCTTTTACGGAATGTTGGGTGGGTTTGGTTTTTATCTCACCCGCAGAGCGAATGTAAGGGACAAGTGTTAAGTGAATGAATAAGGAGCGATCTACGCCTAATTCAAAACGCATTTGCCGGATAGCTTCCAGAAATGGCAAGGATTCGATGTCACCCACTGTGCCACCAACTTCAATCAAGGCGACATCCATACCTTCGGCGCTGGCATAAACACGGCTTTTGATTTCGTCGGTGATATGCGGGATAACTTGGACAGTCGCGCCCAAATATTCGCCTTTACGTTCACGGCGCAAAACGCTGTCGTAAACTTGGCCTGTGGTGAAGTTGTTCTTTTTGGTCATGGTGGTTTTTAAAAACCGCTCGTAATGACCTAAGTCAAGATCGGTTTCTGCACCGTCTTCGGTAACAAACACTTCACCATGTTGGAACGGGCTCATCGTGCCTGGATCCAAGTTGATGTAAGGGTCAAGTTTAGTCATGGTCACTTTAAGACCACGGGCTTCAAGAATAGCTGCCAAAGAAGAAGCGGCAATACCTTTGCCTAGCGATGATACAACACCGCCGGTAATGAAAATAAATTTAGTCATGTGGATTTTATGGCGTTAACAATAACGGGGGGACGCGTTCAAAATCGTGTCATTTTAATCGACAATACCATATCCTTGATAGTCTTTTAGTTTTGATTACTCAAAATTCGGATTATGGTGATATTTCGCGTAAATAGACGGATTAAGAAATGCGTGCAAAACAAACGATGGCTAGCAATCGCATAAAAACCTGTTGGACAGATTTGGTTAATTACGCTGATCGCTAGCGGATTGGTTTATAAAACCGCGAGTTACCAAGCAGTTTTATAAACACGACAAAAAAGCCTTATGACCGACCAATACCGTAGTAAACAAAGCCCATCTCTTTTACTAATTCGGGTTTATACAGATTGCGTCCGTCAAAAATTACCGCATCTTTCAGGGTATTTTTCAGCAGATCAAAATCCGGACTCCAAAAAGTTTTCCATTCGGTAACCACCACCAAAGCATTTGCACCTTGCAAAGCCTCTTCAGCGCTATTAGCCAAGATTAAGCCCGGATTATCACCATAAATCCGTTTAGCTTCAGCCATTGCTTCAGGATCATAAGCCCGCACCGTTGCCCCAGCGGCAATTAAGGCTTCAAGAACCACGCGGCTAGGTGCTTCCCGCATGTCATCAGTACGCGGTTTAAAGGCAAGCCCCCACATGGCAAAAGTTTTGCCTTGCAAGTCGCCTTGGTAATGCTGGGTAATTTTGCTGAACAAAACTTCTTTCTGGCGATTGTTGACATTTTCTACCGCTTTCAACAATTCCGCTTCATAACCCATTTGCTGAGCTGTACGCTCCAAGGCTTTGACATCTTTAGGAAAACACGAGCCACCATATCCACAACCCGGATAAATAAACGAATACCCAATGCGGCTATCCGAACCAATGCCATTCCGCACTTGCTCAATATCAGCGCCTAAACGCTCAGCAAGGTTTGCCAATTCGTTCATAAAGCTGATTTTTGTCGCCAACATGGCATTGGCAGCGTATTTGGTCAATTCCGCAGAACGCACATCCATAGTAATGATGCGTTCGTGGTTACGGTTGAAAGGCGCATACAGGGCTTTCAACAACTTCTCCGCCTTCGCGTTATCAGTACCGATAATAATGCGGTCTGGTTTCATAAAATCATCAATCGCCGCCCCTTCTTTCAAAAACTCAGGATTAGAGACCACATCGTAAGGAATATCGACGACCCGCGCATCCTGCACTTTTTCTATCACTTCTTTAACACGATCAGCGGTACCCACTGGCACGGTAGATTTATCAACAATTACCCGATATTCCTGCATATTTTCAGCAATGGTTTTGGCAACCGCCAACACATATTGCAAATCAGCTGCGCCATCTTCGTCCGGCGGCGTACCGACAGCGATAAACTGGAACACGCCGTGATCGACCGCTTCAAAGACATTGGTGGTAAAACGTAAACGCCCGGCTTTTTGGTTAGCGATGACTAAATCGTCGAGGCCAGGTTCAAAAATCGGCACAATGCCTTTTTTAAGATTAGCAATCTTGGTTTCATCCACATCGACACAAAGCACGTCATTACCGACTTCTGCCAAGCAAACGCCAGTGACTAAACCGACATAACCAGAACCAAATACTGTTACTTTCATTCGTGTTTCCTAAATTTTTCGTCGTAATTAAATTTTTACTGCCTTATTAACAAATAGCTTCACAAAGCGGGGCTAATGGCTTGATTAGTTGAGTAAATTAGCAACTCTTCGGGCATTTTCCTGCCAATAAAGCTTTTTACGGTCTATGGTTGCCGCTGCCGCAAGACCCAGCTGTCTGCGTAACTGGCTATCAAAACAAAGCGTGGCGAGTTGCTCGGTGAACGCAGATTCCGCTTCGGGATCAAACAATAAGGCATCTTCACCATCCGTTAAAATTTCGCGGATATTGGCACGGTTGGGGGCAATAATCGCTTTTCCTAAGGCCATGTATTCAAAAAGCTTTAGCGGCGACGCATAAGCGACCACATCCGGTTGCAAGGCAATATCAAAAGTAGCCACATACCGGGCAACCTCGTTACGGTCAATAATGCCGGTGATACTGACGCGGTCACTGATACCCAATGCTTGTGCTTGCGCTTCAATTTCAGCGCGTACCGGGCCATCGCCAACCAACAACAAATGCCAATTAGCATCTTGATTATCGGCAATCGCTTGCACGACTTTATCTAAGCGATGCCAATCCCGCACAAAGCCAGTAAAACCCAACACCAATTTATTTTGCAATTGGTAGCGCTCAACGACATCACTGCTATCAATCACTGTGCCAAAGCGCTCTTGATTAATGCCATTGGGGATGACGGTAATTTTATCCACCGATGCACCTACCGCGATGACTTTATCAGCCAGCACTTGGGTGACGGGCAAGACATAATCGGCTTGCGTCCAGCAATAGCGTTCCGTCCATTTTGCCAGCCAATCCAATTGAATGCCGTTATGTTTTTTGCGCTCTTCATACAAAGGCGCATTAACTTCTAACACCAAAGGCACTTTAAAGCGCTTTTTTGCCCAAATGCCAGAAGGGAAAAATAAGTTATAGCGCTCGTAAATCATATCGGGCTTGTGCTTGGCAACCAAAGGTGCAAGCTTGTAAAAATCAAACAGCGCGTAAGTAAACTCGATAAATTCGTGCAAAAAACCCGGCAAAAACTTGCGGATCAAGGCCACGCTTGATGAGCTATTGCCAAAACTTTTACTTTCTATCGCTTGGGGTTCAGCCATAATAATTTCATGGCCTTGGGCTTTTAAAGCGGTGATTAACTCTTCAATATGGACATATTGCCCGTCTTTGGAAGCAATGCGGTGATGGTACAGAATTTTCATCGTAATAGTCGCGTTTGAGAAGAGAGTTACAACGGTTAGCGGTTTATTTTACGCTAGCCAACAACTGATAAACACCCGCCACGGTATCATCCCAAGAAAATTGTTCGGCATAACGGCGGGTTTCTTGACGGTTTGGATAATTGGCAAATAGTTGCAACACGCCTTGAGCCAAGGCAGCTGCACTGCGCTCTGCCACCAATACCCCGGCAGCGGCTGTGCGTACCACTTCTGGCGTTCCCCAAATAGCGGTAGCAACCACTGGCGTACCGCAGGCCATAGCTTCCAGCAACACATTCGCCCAACCTTCGCGGCTAGATGCCAACACCAGCGCATCGGCGGCATTGTAAACATTGGCAAGTTGCTGATGGCTTAATGCCCCTAAAAACCGCACCCTACCCTGCAATTGCAACTTTTCAACCAAGGCCTGTAAGCGCGGTAATTCCTCGCCATCGCCGACAATCAACAATTGATAATTAGGTAATTGCAGTAAGGATTCGATGATTAAGTGATGGCCTTTTAACTCAATAAAATTACCAACCGATAACAATGTTGGGTGAATCAAGCCTAATTCTTTGCGCAACGGAATACGGTCTTTAGGTATAAAGGTCTGTAAGTCTACACCATTACGCAAAACATGAATTTTACCTCCATCACTTCCTAAGCGAACCATCTCACCTTTCAATGCCTCACAAACAGTTATCACTTGATCTGCCTGTTGCGCTGCCCATAGAATCATCTTTTTGGGCAAAAGGTAATTGGGAATTAAGTGGATATCCGACCCACGTGCAGTAATTATCAACGGCCTGCCGACTACCTTAGCAATAATCGCAGCCGCCACACCGTCAGGGTAAAAATAATGAGCATCAATGACATCAAATTCATATCCCTCATTCAATAGTTTTTTTACCGCTGGCAAGGTTGCAGCAGCCAACAATACTGGGGCAAACACCATGCCAATTTTTGGAATCACTGGATAACGCGGATGGAAAATATCAATGCCGTAACGTTGCTCATGTTGGGCGACCCTTGCATAATCAGCATACGACCCAAAGCGTTCGGAACGCGAAGGAAACCATGGTACAGGAGCAATCACTTTGGCTTTAACTGGCATTTTTCCTAACAAATGCCTAAGCCGCTGCTCAACAAAAATGCCATGACGGGGCTTTACGTCGTTGGGATACAAGGTGGTGTAGGTAAGTATTTTCATAAAAAGGATGCCTCGCTTTAACATGTCACTATGGTAGTGCATTCGAACTTTAGGGTCGAATAAAGTGTGGTGTCGCTCAAATTTTTTAACAAACCGTTATAAACTATCGGCATCAACAACTACCCACGGCTTAACCGCGACATGAAACCATCTTTAATTGTCAGCGCAGTGCAGCAGCCCTGCAATCTTGACCGCCAAAGCAATCTGGATTATTCCATCAGCAAAGTACACGAAGCCGCTGCCGCTGGCGCGGAATTGGTGATCTTACCAGAATTGCACCTAGGGCCGTATTTCTGCCAAAACGAAGACCATCAACATTTTGATTTGGCGCAAGCCATTCCTGGCCCAACAACGGAAGTTTTAGCAGCAGTTGCCAAGCAAGCCAAAGTGGTAATCGTGTCCACTATTTTTGAACGCCGCGCCGCTGGTTTGTACCACAACACCGCCGTGGTGTTCGACAAAGACGGCAGCATCGCGGGCAAATACCGCAAAATGCACATCCCTGACGATCCGGGTTTTTATGAGAAATATTTTTTCACCCCCGGCGATTTAGGCTTTAAACCGATTGAAACCTCGATAGGCAAACTGGGCGTGTTAGTCTGTTGGGATCAATGGTATCCAGAGGCGGCGCGTTTGATGGCCTTGGCGGGTGCAGACATGCTCATCTACCCGACTGCCATCGGTTGGGACACGGCAGATACTAACGAAGAACAGCAGCGCCAATTGGAGGCGTGGGTAACCGTACAACGCGGTCATGCCGTCGCCAATGGTTTGCCTGTGATTGCTTGCAACCGTATTGGTTATGAACAAGCGCCAGATTCCGATGCGGGCATCTTATTTTGGGGCAACAGTTTCATCGCCGGCCCGCAAGGGGAAATCCTCAGCCGCGCCAATGACAGCGACGATACCTTACTAACATGGACATTGGACATGGCGCGCACCGAACATGTCCGCCGCATTTGGCCGTTTTTGCGGGATAGACGAATTGATGCTTATGGGGAATTGGTCAAACGGTTTATTGATTGAACGCAGTAGATACAAGCGTGTCCATGAACAGCAAATAAACTATGTCGACAGCGTAATGCCATTTCAAACGTTAACGAAACATCACTGATGAGACCTTTCAGGTTTTAAAAACTGATGTTACGTACTTACTTTTTGTAAGACGAAAATAAACAATAATGAATCGCTATCGCGATGTTTATTAAATCGGGTTCTCGCACCCGAAGGCGAGTTACTTTCTTTTGCGCCGCAAGCCACAAGGATGTGGCGAATGCCGAAAATGCAGGAGCAATTTTCGGCCAAAAGCAAGTAACCAAAGAAAAGGCGGCCCGATCGCCGCTCATGTCTTGCGCTCCTCGCACTTGTGCCCTGTGGGGTATTTGTCGAGGGACGGCAGAATGGGCTTCCTGCCCATCTGCCGCCGTGCGGCATCCATGCCGCACCCCTTCGGGCTATTCCCGACAAATGCTGCGGTGCTCGACGCGGCAAACGGGAGAAAACGCGTTACTGCGTAACGTAAGTTAAAAACCTAAAAAGTCGGCGAGTTTGACGACAATAACCCATAATTTATGCTTAGCTGAAATCCATTAATAACCAGCAGGACTTACCATGACCAGCAAACTCACCACCGTCAATATCAAACCCTTTTCCACCCACCGTTACTCCGTAATATGGCTGCATGGCTTAGGTGCAGATGGGCATGATTTTGAAGGTATAGTCCCAGAACTGGCATTAGCCGCCGCAACCAATATCCACTTCATATTTCCAAACGCTCCCGTGCAACCCGTCACCGTAAACGGCGGCATCAACATGCGGGCTTGGTACGACATTGCCGACAGCGCCTTAGAAAATCAAGTAGATACCGATGGCATTTACCAATCAGCCGCCGCCATCGCCGAACTCGTCCAACAAGAGCAAGCAAAGGGCATAAAACCCGAACACATCTTGCTGGCAGGTTTCTCCCAAGGCGGCGTTATCGCCTTACATACTGGCTTACGATACCCAGAACGATTGGCAGGCATACTGGCCTTATCCACTTATTTGCCAACAACCCGGCAATTGGCACTTGAACGCTCGGCAGCAAACAACAACGTGCCGATTTTTATGGCACACGGCATCCTAGATTTAGTGGTCTCAATAGAAACCGCCAAAGCCGCATACGACAGCTTAACGGCTATGGGTTATCAAATTACTTGGCGCGATTACGTGATGGCGCATTCGGTATGTGTTGAAGAAATCCAACACATCAGCGAGTTTATCAACAACCTTTTTAAACCATTTCCTTAAAACCAACTCCGTCGCTGTTTTATCAAACAATCAATAAGAAAAATGCGCTGAAGCACTAAGCGCAGCAATCGCGTAAAAACCCGCTATAAAATCACCGCCATAAAAAAAGGGGATTCCAAATGGAATCCCCTTTTTTAGGTCAGGTAAAAACCTAACTTAGGCGTTTAATTCTGCAACAATTTTGTTAAACGCTTCAACTCTGGTTTTACCAGTCGTCATTAAATCAACGCCTGTTTCAATTACCATAGTGCACAAACCTGGTGTTTTATAAACAATCAAACACAAATAACCGACTGCTGGAATTGCCAACAACGCGCCGATAAAACCATGCAAACCGATAACGCCCAACAGCTTTATCAACATAGCAATAGCATCCAACGGCAATAAAACCATCGCCCCAAAATAAGCGATCACCATAAAGGTAAACAAAACAAAAACGATAAACTGCAGTAGCCTTACCAACGCAACGTTAACTTTTTTCATAGTAGTGTCAATATCCAGATAACTTTAAGAAGCCTTTAATGTGGTCATATTTATAAACAGCCCCACTTTTAAAGTCGCGGATTATACCTTACTGACAAACAAATACTGTAGCTTTATTGTCGATGCCAAGGCCGAAGAAACCAGCGATAACTGATAGCGCCAACAATAAATCCGCCCAAATGCGCCCACCAAGCAACATCCACCGGACCATTTTTAAAGAGCATTTCCGTAGTGGCATTATGTAACTGCCACAAAATCCATACGCCTAAAAAAGCAATTGCCGGAATATTAAAAAGCAACGGCGGCACCAGCACAATCACCCGCTCTAGCGGATACAAAAAGAAATACGCCCCCAACACCCCAGCAATCGCACCGGATGCGCCCACAACGGGAATAGACAACTCAGGATCAAAATACCATTGCAAGGCGGTAGCAAACACCCCGCACCACAGATAAAACCCCAAAAACCGCCAACGCCCCATGCGGTCTTCGACGTTATCGGCAAAAATCCACAAAAACCAGACATTCACCAACAGATGCAGCCAGCTGGAATGGATAAACAAATTGGTCGCAAACGATAAATAGCCATCAAACGGCAATCCAAAATTGCCCTCCCAGCCATTGGCGTAGCGCACAGGCACCATCCCGAACAAATACAGCAGCCGATAACTCCAAGCATCTGGCATAAAATACATCGCCAAAAAAACCACTGTACAAACGCCAATCAGACACCAAGTAACAATCGGTTTTGAATAACACGGTGCGGTATCTCTAATAGGTATCATCAGACCATCCTTTAATCCGTAAAAAATGCTGGCTTAAGCTTAACAGTTAAATGCTGATTAGCAATGGCAGGTATTGTAGCGGCTCAAAAAACAGGCATAGTTTAAAAAGTGAAACGATAAACGAAAATCCTAAAACTAAATTAGCAACAATAAAAATCAGTTAGGGATTTCCCAATCGCTTTTTTATTATTTCTTTTTGTACACCATGATTTGCTTAACTTCACCTGAGCTTTTTCATACTCAACAATACTTTCTGTTTCCTTTAATAATTAAAAAGTCGGGATAAAATTAAAAGTGTTTTTAAAAAGAACAAAAACCGTTGAATAAATGCAGCGGCATTTAGTTCTATGTGCAGATAATAACTGATATTTACGCTTAATTTCTCGTCTAATCCGACTTTAAAGCGTTCGCTGACGGCACATGGAACTTCGAACCGGAGTCGGGAGAAGTTAGTGCCGTTAGTCCCGCGTAGCCCTCATCGCAACTGGCGTTTTTTCGAGCATGCTTTTCGCGAAGAATAAAATGCAACCGAGCGATGTTGAGGGCGTAGAGTCAGTGGCTCGATGTCCCGATCCCCTTGTTGGGTCGGGACGATATTGTGACAGGACGGCGCGGGCTTGCGGAGTAATCTAACCGTCGCGTAGTTTTTGCGGATTTTCGGGCAGGACGCCCGTAAAATATTAAAGAAAAATAGCGACTCGCTTAATTTTTTTACAACCAAAAAAGGCCGGAAAATCCGGCCTTTTTCGCTATATCAGCAAGCGTTTAGTTTAGTGCAACAAACCTTGCAGCAAGCCGTTCAGTTTGTGGACAAACGCCGCTGGGTCATCCAAATGACCGCCTTCTGCCAAGATGGCTTGGTCGAACAGGATGTGGGTCAGATCACCAAAACGGGCATCATCTTGCTCGTTTTTCAGTTTTGCTACCAACGCGTGCGTTGGGTTCAGCTCAAAAATAGGCTTTTTGCCGAAATTCATCGACTGTCCGGCTTCTTTCATGATGCGTTCCATGTTCAAGCTCATGCCGTACACGTCGGATACCAAACACGCAGGCGATTCAGTCAAACGGTGGCTTAAGCGCACTTCGCTGACTTTATCTGCCAACACCTCTTTAATTTGCTTCAACACGCTTTCGAAATCTTGGGTTACTTCTTCTTGGGCTTTTTTGTCTTCTTCGGTTTCACCCAATTCGCTTAAATCCAACTCGCCTTTAGCGACCGATTGCAAATGCTTGCCGTCGAATTCGCTTAATGAAGAAATCAGCCATTCGTCGATGCGGTCAGACAACAACAACACTTCAATGCCTTTTTTGCGGAAGATTTCCAAGTGCGGGCTGTTTTTAGCAGCGGCAAAGCTGTCGGCAGTGACGTAATAGATTTTTTCTTGGCCTTCTTGCATACGGCTCACGTAAGCCTCAAAGCTCACTTCTTGGCTATCTGAATCGGTATGCGTGGAGTTAAAGCGCAACAATTTGGCAACACGGTCTTTGTTGCTGTGGTCTTCCACCGGGCCTTCTTTGATGACATTGCCGAATTCTTTCCAGAAAGTCGCGTATTTTTCTGGCTCGTTTTGTGCCAAACCTTCCAACATACCCAGCACTTTTTTCACCGCGCCGGATTTGATGTTGCTGATTTGTTTGCTTTGTTGCAGGATTTCGCGCGACACGTTCAGCGGCAGCGAGTTGGCATCAATCACACCTTTGATGAAACGCAAATAACGCGGCATCAGTTGTTCGGCATCGTCAGTGATGAAGACTTTTTTGATGTACAGTTTTACGCCGTGTTTGCTATCACGATCCCACATATCGAACGGCGCACGGGCAGGCACATACAATAATAAGGTGTATTCATTGCTACCTTCCACTTTGCTATGCACATGCACCAACGGGTCTTGGTAGTCGTGCGAAACGTGTTTGTAGAATTCGTTGTAATCGCTGTCAGAAATTTCTTGGCGGGATTTTGTCCACAAGGCCGAGGCGCTGTTGATGGTTTCTTCAACAATTTCTGGTTCAGCTTTGACTTTTTCCGCTTTTTCTTCGCCTTCAACCGCCTCATCTTCATCATCAAAATCCATTTCTGGCGTGACGTCTTTGTCCATCACAATCGGCAAAGAGATATGGTCAGAGAATTTTCTTACTACTGAACGGATGCGGTAACCGTCCAAAAACTCGTCTTCGCCTTCGCGCAAATGCAGGATAATTTCCGTGCCGCGCGTGGCTTTATCCACCGATTCAATGGTGTAATCGCCCTCACCTGCCGATTCCCAACGCACGCCTTCGCTGCTGTCTGCACCAGCTTTGCGGGTAATTAACGTGACTTTATCAGCAACGATAAACGCCGAATAGAAACCCACACCAAACTGACCGATCAGCTCGCTGTCTTTAGCTTGGTCGCCCGTTAAGGCATCAAAAAATTGTTTAGTGCCGGATTTGGCAATCGTGCCGATATGTTCCTGCACTTCTTCGCGGGTCATGCCGATGCCGTTGTCGATAATGCTGATGGTGCGTTGGTCTTTATTGAATTCCAAGCGGATTTTCAAATCGCTGTTGCCTTCGTACAAGCTGTCGTTAGACAAAGCCAAAAAGCGCAATTTGTCAGACGCGTCAGAGGCGTTGGAAATCAGCTCGCGCAAGAAAATCTCCTTGTTGCTGTACAAGGAGTGGATCATCAAATGCAGCAGATGTTTTACTTCGGTTTGAAAGCCTAGGGTTTCTTTTTGTGCTTCAACAGTCATTTTGGTATTCCTGAGTTTAAGAAAAATCATTTAAAAGTGATTGCAGGAAGATGTGGGGATGCGGGAATTTTTTTCAAGGTTAGGGTAATTTATTCGGCTTAAATTTTGTTGATAACGGGTTTTAGAGTAATTACTTTTTTAGTCTTAACTGATGTTACGCACTCACTTTTTGTGAGATGAAAATAAACAATAATGAATCGCTATCGCGATGTTTATTAAATCGGGTTCTCGCACCCGAAGGCGAGTTACTTTCTTTTGCGCCGCCAAAAGCAAGTAACCAAAGAAAAGGCGGCCCGATCGCCGCTCATGTCTTGCGCTCCTCGCATTTGTCGGGGGACGGCAAAAGGGGCTTCCTGCCCCTTTGCCGCCGCGCGGCTTCCCTGCCGCGCCCCTTCGGGCTATTCCCGACAAATACTCCGGTGCTCGACGCGGCAAACGGGAGAAAAGCACGTTACTGCGTAACGTCAGATTTTAATAGCAACGATTACACCCATTGACCAAAAATCCATCTATTGACAGACGCAGGTCTCAGGCATACATTATTTGTACCGTATGGTACATAATTAATAGCGCCTCCACAACTATATGGAGGATTAACCAATGAAAACACAGTAAAACAAACATGTCATTAGAAAATCGTACGGCTCAAATCAGCCAACCAAAATCCCCATCCCTAGACGCCAGAACCCTAAACTTACTGCAAGCGCCCGTCATTCCGCTGCTGCTTAGGATGGCTTGGCCGAACATGTTAATTATGCTGGCTCAAGCCAGTACTGGTTTGATTGAGACATGGTGGATTGCCAAACTCGGAACGCAATCATTAGCGGGGATGGCTTTGGTATTTCCTGTTGTCATGCTGTTGACGATGATTTCGGCTGGCTCATTGGGAGGCGGTATCTCTTCGGCAGTCGCCAGGGCACTTGGTGGCGGTCGCCAAGAAGAAGCGGATGGACTCGTGTTGCACGCAATTGTAATCAACATAGTAATCAGCGTGGTCTTCAGTTTGGTGTTTCTCATTTTCGGTGAGCCCATTTATAGCGCCATGGGCGGGCAAGATGAATCTCTCCAAGCGGCACTTACCTATTCAAACGTGATATTTGCCGGCAATATTTTTCTTTGGCTGATGAATGGCCTTGCCAGCGTGATACGCGGTACTGGCAATATGCTTTTCCCTGCGGTCGTCACCTGTATTGGCACCTTACTTTTAATTCCCCTGTCGCCCTTGCTGATTTTTGGTTTCGGCCCTATTCCAGCCTTAGGTATTACTGGTGGCGGCATCGCCCATATCATTTTTTATTTTTTCGGCAGCTTAGCCATGTTCGGGTACATTTTATCCGGCAGAAATGCAGCACGCTTCCGCTGGGTGCAGCTGCGTTGGGCTTACCTCAGTAGCATTCTGTACATTGGTGCGCTATCAGCCATCAATACACTCTTGACGACTGGCATCATGGTTGGCGCAACTTCACTCATCGCTTCGGTTGCCGATTTCAATGCAGTAGCCGGATTCGGTACCGGTGCGAGACTCGAATATTTACTGATTCCTTTAATCTTCGGAATCGGCGCACCGCTGGTCGCGCTGGTCGGAACCAATAGTGGTGCTGGTCAGCGTGAACGTGCTTTGAATATTGCCCTTACTGGTGGTGCGTTTGCGTTCGTCGTCACCGAAATAATCGGAATGTTGGCGGCAACCTGGCCTGAACAATGGCTGAGTTTATTCAGCGCCGACTCGAATATGATCGCCGTAGGCAGCGCGTATTTGCGCACAGTCGGCCCTTTATATGGCTTCTTCGGTCTGGGCTTGGCACTCTATTTTGCCTGTCAGGGTGTCGGCAGGATGTTTTGGCCAATATTAAGTGGCGTTATCCGCCTTGTCGTCGCGCTTGGCGGCGGATGGTATGGGCTTCATATCACCGGCACAAGTGACGCTATCTTCGTTGCGTTAGCAATCGCGATGATCTTATACGGTGTAATCATCGCAACAGCCGTGCGTTTTGGTTCATGGTTTAGATAACAAAACCTTCGAAAAGCTCAGGCCGAACGGTAACTAATTGATTCCGTTCGTGCTCGACTGCATGAGCAACGCATAGAGCAGTTGCCGAGAGCCTGTCGAAACATGATCGGAATCGATTAGTTCAGCACCTCATAACAGTCAGGATAATCTAAAGCAATTCTGCTCAAACCAAACCCTCACTTTTAACTCCCCAGAAAAATAGCTTGGTGGTGTTACCTACGGCGGCTACTGCGAATCCATCGCCGCCGATCACGACATCAATGCCCATCTCAATCTGCTCGTCCGTGACCGCTATCAAACTGAAAACGAGATAGCCCTTCAGAGATTACGCACCCAAATTTGCTGAGCCAGTAGAACTCAGACGCCTTCCTCGTCCACTTTCTGTGGATCGGCGCATCCTAAAATCAGGTCACTGAATAAAAAACATCCCTTTATTATCAATAATTTTGATACGAAATAAATCAAAACAAATATTTTTAACGCTTTCAATTGACAGCGGTATAAGTTGCCTGTATTATTTTTTACCGAACGGTACAAAAATAGATAGTAATGAGGGCTTCCCTCAAAAAGCACTCAGTATTTCTTCACAGAATCTATGTCCGTTCTCAACGAGGTTATTCATATAAGTACAACGGTAGTCACTAAAAACCTAAGTAAGTTTTGGATAATTAAAACAATATTTCATTTTACTGGAGTCAATATCATCCCTTTGTGGAAAGTCTATCATCCAACCGGTGCGTTCAGCGCAGAAGACAAACAAGAATTAGCTGAAAAAATCACTAACGTTTATGCGGGTGTTCCAATCCCAAAATTTTATGCCGTGGTCATTTTTGAAGAGCTGACTGAAGGCAATTGCTTCGTCGGCGGCGTGCGTAACGACAAGTTTGTTCGCTTCAAGATTGACCAAATAGCAAGAACATTACCAGGCCCCATCATACGAGAATGGTGGATGCGAACCATTGAGGAAGTGATTGCGCCGTTTGTTAAAGAGCGAGGTTTCGATTGGGAAGTTTCGATTGATGAAACCCCATTTGATCTTTGGACGCTACAAGGCGAAATCCCCCCGCCTTTCGAGTCGATAGCTGAAAAACGCTGGGTTGCTGACAACAAGGCTAGTCCTTACACCTATCAAGAAAAACTCCCGGCGGGTCACTTTTTCTTGGCTCCAGGCGTGACGGGTTAACTAAAAACCAGTGCCCGGTTCATTATGGGCCGGGCATTTATTCTCTCAATCATCGTTATCCGTCCGAGATCATGTTGCCAGTGCTGCTAAGTATTTCTGAGCGAGGCGGAATCCACTAAACAGGAGTGAAAAATATGGCTTATCAATCCATCAATCCGGCAACTGGCGAATTACTCGCCTCTTATCCGGAGCTATCCAATTCAGATTTGGAACTCGCCATTGCTAACGCTGATAGCGCCTTTAGAACCGATTGGCGTCATCGTTCAATCGAGGAGCGCGCCAAGATCATGGCAAAGGCAGCCGCCATTCTGCTGGAAAGAAAAGCAGAGTACGCGCAATATTTGACATTAGAAATGGGCAAGCTCATCGGCGAAGCTTACGCAGAAGTCGAAATTACGGCTGGGATACTCCAGTACTATGCCAAAAATGCTAAATCTTATTTGGCTCCCAAAGATTTGGCGGAATCGCCAAACGCGAAAGTGCTGATTGAGCCTATAGGTGTTCTGCTGGGCATAGAACCCTGGAACTTTCCTTATTATCAGGTTGCGCGGGTGGCGGCACCGCAGTTGATGGCTGGCAATGTGTTGCTGCTCAAACACGCAGAAAATGTGCCGCAGTCGGCACTGGCATTGGCTAGGCTTTTCGAAGAGGCTGGCGCGCCGACCGGGGTTTATACCAATTTATTTGCCAGTATCGAACAAGTCGGTCGCATCATCGACGACCCTCGTGTCCGTGGCGTTACTGTAACTGGCCGCGAACGGGCGGGTGCGGCTGTCGCTGAGCGTGCTGGTCGCGCGCTGAAAAAAGTCGTCGCTGAAATGGGCGGAAGCGATCCACTAATTGTTCTCGAAGACGCGCCGCTCGAACCCACGCTGGATAGCGCCTTATTTGGTCGCATGTTTAACAACGGTCAGTGTTGTGTTGGCTCCAAACGCATCATCGTAGTTGGGCAGGAGCGCGGCAAGGCTTTCTTGGAGGGTTTTGTCAAACGCATGGCGTCTTTCAATGCTGGCGATCCGCTGAATCCGGCGACGACTTTGGCGCCGCTATCTTCCGAAAAAGCGCTGAATCTTCTTATCGATCATTCATTAATCTCTGCTTATGACGAGGAACGCGGGAAAGTATCAAAGGCTATTCATAAGAATTTGAGTAAAGCTCCCGGCCCCGATGGCGTTGCAGATACGATTGCCGAGGCCGCTTTTGGAAAATGGAAAATGCGACGCCCTCCTAAAGGCCAAGCGTCATTGTTGAGCTTTTTACGGCGTTTCATGCCCTTCGGTGCCGTGGATTCAAGTTTAAGGAAGGATTTTGGCTTAGGTTAAAGCCTTTATCGGAAAGCTCAGGTGCAAAGCGGTGGTGAAATATCTCATTCTCGCCAGCATCTAGTGTAACTGCGCGTCGATAGCTGCCTGATGATTAAGGTGAATTATGCTAAATAAATCCGTCTCAAAATGAACGTCCTCACCACCCCGCACCCCAGCCCTGAACAAGTCGTACACGCTTTTTTGACCCCCCGGCTACCGAAACGGCGCCGGACACTAGCACTCGATGGCGGCGAAACTCTGCGCATCGCCACGAAGGAAGGCGAAGTCGCACTACAGCGTGCGGGCTCTGGCCCGGCGGTCATGCTATTGCATGGCTGGGAGGGGCGGGCTTCAGATCTTGCTGCCTTCGCTCCACCGTTGCTTAAAGCCGGTTACAGCGTGCTAGCAATGGACCTGCCTGCGCACGGCGCTTCGGCAGGACAGCAGTCGTCGATTCCTCAGTCGGCACGCGCACTGTGCGAGGTGGGCGAGGCTTTGGGGCCGCTGCACTCGGTGATTGCACATTCGATGGGATCGGCGATACTGACCGAGGCGCTATACGCCGGTTTGGCAGCGCAACGTGCGGTGCTGATCTCAGCCCCCGCGTACTATGAAAGTTATGCACGTCACTTTGCGGTAACCGCCGGGCTGGATACCGAGGGTACAGAAGCGATGCTGAAATTGCTGTGCGATGCAATTGACGCCGACGTGAGCGAGATATCGATGCCGCGTCACGCGCCGCACCTGCATCAGCGAGCATTGTTCATCCATTCGACTGACGACCTTGTTATCGCAATCGAAGATAGCTTGGCAAGCACAGCCGCCTGGCCGGGTGCCCGACACCTGCGCGTCGAGGGCTTGGGTCATAAGCGCATTCTTGCTGACCAGCGAGTAGTCGCAGCGGCCATTGAGTTTGTCACCAACGCTTGCTGAACTGAAATCTGTTTTTCTAACCATCCGTGAACCTAAATCTTTACTCTAAAAAATATCATTTAAAATTTAGCCACTACCCATTTATTTAGGAGTCCAAAACATGTTTTGGACTCCTAAATATGGACCAACTAACAACTACCGTTATTAAAAACCTTTGATTGTCACTTATATTGAATGGGACGGATTACACCCCATTTCAACCGAGGTACTAAACGGAGTGAAAAACATGTTTTTCACTCCAAAACCAGGCCAACAGATAGAATCTGCCAGCGTCCATCATGCTCAAAACTGCAACTACACAAACCCCAAATACAATTGGTTAATCGCCATACCCTGCATCGCCAAAGTTACTGCTTTGCGGTCAAATTGCGGCGCTAACAATTGGATAAACTCGTACATATAGCCGCGTAAATAACTGTCGCGGCGTATGCCCAAATAGGTAGTGCTGGGCGGAAATAAATGGCTGGCATCCATCATCACCAGATTGCCATCGCGTTCGGCGTTGTAAGCAATGCTCGCCATCAAGCCAACGCCTAAGCCTAAATTCACATAGGTTTTGATGACATCAGCATCAATTGCCGTCAATACCACATTCGGCTCTAAACCTGCTTGGCTAAAAACCTTATTCACCAAAGACCCGCCAGTAAAGGTGAAGTCGTAGGTTATCAATGGATATTTGGCGATTTTTTCCAAGGTTAGCGGCAAATCCGTCAATAATGGATGCCAAGGCGGGGCGATGACACAGCGGTTCCATTGATAACAAGGAAAACACAATAACTTGTCATAGGTGTTAATAACTTCGGTGGCAATGCCAATATCGGCCTCACCGCTGACCACCTGCTCAACGACTTGGCTAGGTGTACCTTGATGGATGTGCAGCTTAATATCAGGATGTCGGTGCATAAAAGCGGTGACGATGGCGGGCAAATGGTAACGGGCTTGGGTGTGTGTAGTTGCCAGCGTTAATGTGCCCGTTTCTTTCTGACTGAATTCTTCACTGACTAATTTAATGTTTTCCACTTCCCGCAGCACCCGCTCCGCCATGCTGACGATAATTTTCCCCGATTCCGTCAAGCCCATCAGCCGCTTACCGCTACGCTGAAAAATATGCAGGTTAAGCTCTTCTTCCAGTAATTGGATTTGCTTGCTCACCCCAGATTGCGAGGTATGCAATATTTCCGCTGCTTGGGAAATATTCATGCTTTGCCTAACCACTTCGCGCACATAACGCAGTTGATGTAACTTCATAATTCCCGCCTATTTTCGCTTCCTTATAATTAAACGAGATAAAGATAGCACAACATATCATTAATAGTTGTAGATAAGCACTGCTATAGTTGCCCCAGATTTTTATTTTACAAAGAACGGTGATTTTATGGATTTTGGTTTTTTTAACTTTGGTTACACAGTTTCTGGTTTTCTAGTGGGTTTGCTAGTTGGCGTTACAGGCGTCGGCGGCGGCTCATTAATGACACCGCTATTGGTGTTTTTGTTCGGCTTTAAACCGTCAGTCGCGGTAGGTACTGATTTATTGTTTGCCGCTATCACCAAAACCAGCGGCGTTTGGGTACATCACGGTAAACATGGTTCGGTTGATTGGCGCATTGTCGGCTGGCTGGCATCAGGCAGCTTACCCATGGCAGGCATCACTTTATACGTCATTAAACATTTAATGTCTGTCGGCAAAGAAATCACTGGTGCTATCACTTTTACTTTAGGTATCGCACTATTATTGACCGCCCTTTCTTTAATCGTCCGTAGCGTATTAATCCGCCGCTCAGAAAAACTCGGCATCATTAAAGACGAAGAAAGCACCGAAGATAACAGCGGTCGCTTCAAAAAAATGCAAATCCCAGCCACTATCTTAATCGGCGCAGTATTGGGCGTATTGGTAACATTGACATCAGTTGGTGCTGGTGCCTTAGGCACAGTGGCCTTGTTGTACCTCTACCCTAGAATGAGCACCTTAAAAATCGTCGGCACCGACTTGGCACACGCCATTCCGTTAACCACCGTTGCGGGCATAGGCCATCTTAGCTTAGGTAACGTTGACGTGGTGTTATTGGTCAGCTTATTGACAGGCTCGTTACCAGGCATCTGGATAGGCAGCCACTTAAGCGCGAAAATCCCAGAACGCTTTTTACGCCCTACCTTAGCAACCATTTTGCTTTTGATTGGCGTTAAGTTTGTTACCGCTTAAAACCACAAGCTAAAAACAAGCAATCGCTTAACCCAAAAGCGGATTCTGGCAACGGAATCCGCTTTTTTCGTTTTGATAAAGACGTTACCCAGTAACAAAATAGTTTTGCTAATTTGCGGTGTCAGGCAATGGCAGCAAGATCAGTTGCTGAAACCGGACAAAAAAATACCTCGCCTTATAGTTAGTGAAACTGCTTAAATAAATCTGTCGCGATAACGACATCACTATTTATTTCCCTAGCGCAGAGAACCAAACATGAAAACTTTAGCTGAGTTCAAAAAATTTATCCTTAAAGGAAATGTTATCGACCTATCCACGGGGGTTATTATTGGTGCGGCTTTTACTGGCATCGTAACGGCTTTCACCAAGGGTATAGTTGAACCACTTCTTGCGCTTGCAGGGGGCGGGCCGCAACCTAAGCTAACCATTCCGATTATGAAAAAGCTTGTCGATGTGACGGAAAAAAATGCGGCAGGCCAAGAGGTGATTCATACCGTAAACAAACTAATTGAACTCGATATAGGCGGTATTATTGGCGCAGTAGTCAGCTTTCTTATTACCTCCGCCGTGGTATTTTTCGTTATTATCAAACCCATGAATAAGCTTGTGGAAATATCAAACAAGAACGCTTCAGAGGAAAAGGCAGTAGCGCCACCGATACCTGAAGATATTAAACTCCTCACGGAGATTCGGGATTTACTCAAAAACAAATAGGCATTAGCCATATTGAAGTGCGGTTTTTGTCGCCTTTTTTAGGCTAGGCTTAAATTTTCTGCGCTGAAAGGTATAGATTATGAACTGGCAACCCATTGCAGATTCCATCACCGCTGCCACCGGACAGCCATTTGCTGTCGCCAACGCCCAGCCGCTTACTGGCGGCGACATCAACAACGCTTATTTCCTACAAGGCGCGGGGCAAAGCTATTTTATTAAGCTCAACCGCGCCAGCCTTGCTGATATGTTTGCCGCCGAGGCCGATGGTTTAAACGAACTCGCCGCCAGCCAACAATTAACCATCCCCAAACCAATTGTTCACGGTATTGCCGGACAGCAAGCGTTTTTAGTCCTAACCTACCTTAAACTCGGCGGCAGCAATAAATCGGCAACCGCACTTTTAGGCGCTGGCTTGGCAGCCCTGCATCAAAAACAACAGCCTTATTTCGGTTGGCATAGGGACAACACCATCGGCAGCACGCCACAGACCAATCCCGCCTATTCCAACTGGTGCGATTTTTGGCGTGACCAACGCCTAGGCAAACAACTGCAACTCGCCGCCGACAACGGTTATAACGGCAAACTACAACACTTAGGCGAGCAACTGCTGGCAAACTTATCGACCTTCTTTAACAGCTACCAACCGCAAGCCTCACTATTGCATGGGGATTTATGGGGCGGCAATTGGGCGGTAACCGACAGCGGACAACCCGCGATATTCGATCCCGCCTGCTATTACGGCGACCGCGAAACCGATATAGCCATGACCGAACTATTCGGCGGCTTTAGCCCAGACTTTTACGCCGCCTACCGCGCCACTTGGCAGCTCGACGACGGTTACGCTATCCGCAAAACGCTGTACAATCTCTACCACATCCTCAACCACCTGAATTTATTTGGTGGTGGTTACCTCAAGCAATCGCAACAAATGATGGAATTTTTACTAGCTGAACTACACTAAAGACGCGCCAATCTTAGTAAGGTTTGCTGCTGGCATCTAAAACCCGTTTTGGATGCCTATACCCATAACACAAAAGGAAATCCGTGTTGCTACCTTTAACGGCAACCGCTATTCAGTAACCTAAAAAAAGAGCAACACATGATTAAAATTCTGCACCTTAGCTTTATCCTTATCTCCCTTTCCAGCTTTGTCGGTCGGCTGGTGTTATCAGAAACCCGTCCTGAGTTACTGAAACTAAAAATCCTCAAAATCGCCCCGCACATCATCGACACCCTACTATTACTCAGCGGCATCACCCTCGTAATCCAAGGCGCGTGGTTAAGCACCGAATACTCCTGGATTATCGCCAAAATTACCGCCCTAGTTTTCTACATAGGCTTAGGCGTAGTGACCATGCGTACCCGTGGCACAAAACGCTGGCTGGCTTTTGCTGGCGCGATGGCTTGCTTTGTTTATATCGGCATCGTCGCCGTCACCAAAGACCCGTTCTTTTTTATTTAACCAAGCTTGCAAAGTAGGATGGGCTGACGCTAGGAAGCCCATCGTTGGGGTGTTTGGTTTGATGAGCTTCCTGTCGTCAGCCCATCCTACAAACTTAGCAATTCGACATCCAAAACCGGAGTCCAAGACAGGAGTCCAAAACATATTTTGGACGCCTACAAATAAAATTCCCCAGCATCACGCTGTTGCCGCAACCACGCCAACACAGCCTTGCCATTAGCAAACTGCCCATCAGCGACATCTGGCAACGATTGCCCGACCACCGCCAAGCCCGCCAACAACTTCTGCAATTGCTGGCTTTCGGCAGCGGTAAAACGATACGCCGAAAGCCACGCCGGATATTGCCCAATAGCCAACGTAGCCGCAGGCAAATGGCTAGCCAACTGCCGCAAACTTGCCACTAATTGCTCGACTACAGCCACCTGCCCGGCAAGCAAAGCCTCCACCTGCTTAGCCTCCAAACGTACGTCCGGCGAAATCAAATTGGCCTCCTGATTATCCGAAACCACCTTCAAGCACTGGATCAACTCCGCACAAGTAAAACGGCTGGCGGTTTCATAAAACGCCGACGCCTCCATGTCGTAATGACCTGGCAAGCTATAATCCAGCTGCGGCACCGATGCCGTCCGCAACAACTCAGTAGCGCACGGCGGCGTAAACACCAGTGGCGGATAAAAACATCTGCCGCTGTCGGCATCAATAATCTTATCCGCCAACAACACCGTGCCGACGACTTGTTGGGCATGTCCGGCAACGCCCACGTTCAGCAAAATGGCCTCGCCGCCATCCGCAAACAAGGCCTGCGAATACGCCACGCCCGCCGCCATCGCCGCTTTACCGCAACCCGTTACCGTCAAACATATCCCGTCATTGGCATAAACCGCAAAAGCCGTCACCGCCAACTGCTTTTTTAAACCAAAAAATGCCACCAACGGCTTTGCCTCACAAGCCAAGGCCGTGTATATAAATACTTTGTATGCGTGTTGCATCTATCAATTAACCTTGCTTAGCCATCACTATGTTTATTAATACCCTACCACTTGTTTTCGCCTACACCCAACTGTTTGATGCCCTAGAAGCCAGCATCTTCTTAACGGCGGTATTCTGCCTAGTGTATGTGTCCACGCCAGACCTCACCCGCACATGGCGGCCCGGCAACAAACAAAACCTCTACAACTTCCTGCATTCGGCGTGGCTAGGGCAAGCCAGCTTATGGCGGGTGTTCTGGCCGTTTTTCCTGCTGGTCAACGCCGTGCTTTTTTACATTGACTACCGCATCAACAACGTCACCTACACCATCGCCAGCTGGAAAACCGTCCACGGCATGTTGATACTGCCAATCGTCTGGTGGGTGATGGCAATCTGGCGCGGCACCAGCAACAGCAAACGCAAAATCTGGGGCGCACTAGCAAGAACCCTCGCCGTGTATTTAATTTTGGAATTCCTATTACGGTTTTTACTCAGCAACCAATACCCCAACACCTTATTTGATTGCCGATTGCTGGTGATTGAGTATGGGGATTGTTTTTAGCGAGGCTTTCAGATGAAAACACCGTAGGATGGGCTGACGATAAGAAGCCCATCATTGGGGTTGTTGGAATTGATGGGCTTCCTATCGTCAGCCCATCCTACAAAACTACCGAGGCTGTGAAAGTGTTCAGAAATACAGGCTGGGAAGGCTTTCCTGATCACCAATTATGCTTGGTTTGCAAGGAAGCTCTGCACTCTGCTAGCTCGTAGGGTGTATAAGCGAAGCGTCATACACCACGTCGAAATTGCCAATCACTGCAAACGGCTTTACCCCTTCCCGTCTCATTCCTGCCATGAATTGACCCATGGCTATTTTATTTATTCACAATTCGGTGTATGGCGCTTCGCTTATACACCCTACTTTGTTCTGCCATTTGGGATTTATGTCTATGTCCCCTATCGCGTTCCGGGTGGATGTTATTTTTTCGTAGCGTTGGAATAAAAAACATGTTTTTTACTCCGTAATCGAATACTTTTCTGCGAAGGATGGAGCGCGGGCATCTTGCCCGCCAGTTTGCGGGCAAGATGCCCGCGCTCCGTAGATACTTTGGGATTAAATGCGGGTTTGGGTGCGCCAGCGGTGGACGATGTCGTCGACATCCAAGTCTTCAACGTCGTTTTGCCAGCCAGCAAAATAGTCGACATCGTTACTTTTTGGGGTGGGGTTGGGTCTGTAGACTTGTACGCGGGTGGGGATTGGTGCGGCTTCGCCTAATACGAGGGCTTCTCCTCGGCCTAGGGAGCTTAGGATGTCTGCCAAGTCGCCTTCGGCTTCGGGCAGGAGTTTTTTGATGTAGGCTTGGTCGTCGGGGTTGGAGGTTCTAAGGCAGATGAACGAGCTGCATTGCGAGAGCATGGTTTCTGATAATTCGGTCGGTCGTTGGCTGATTACGCCGATGGAAACGCCGTATTTCCGGCCTTCTTTGGCGATACGTTCCATGACTTTTTTGGTGCCTTCAAATTGTGTGCCTTTTTCGCGCGGGATGTAGGCGTGGGCTTCTTCACAGATGAGGGTGATGGGGAAGTCGCGGCGTTTGGGGTTCCAGTAATTGAATTCGTAGACTAAGCGCCCAACTTGCGAGGATACGGCGGGCCTAACGTCGGCGGGTACGGAGCTTAAATCGACGATGGTGATGTTGGATTTTATCGTGCCTAGGCCAACAAATTCGCGCAGCAAGTCCGCCATTGATTGGGAGTTGTTGCGTTTTTTGGGTTTCAATAAGAAGTCGTAGCGGACGTCGTTAAAGCGGCTTTGCATACGGATTAAAAATTCATCAAACATGCCGTACAACGCACCTTGGACTTTGCCGAATTCGCGCTTTTCTTCGTTGGCGGCTTTGAAAATCATGAACATTTCCGCTAAAGGGAAATAAATGGGCGTATCCACTGATACTTGGCTGAGGCCGATTTTTGCGGCTTCTTTGCGTTTGAGTTGTTGGATGACTTCGCGCATGTAGGCCATTTGCATGGAGGCGGTGGCATCGCTTCTGTCGATGAATAGATCCACCAATTCGGCAAAGCTCATCATCCAATAGGGCATTTCCATTTCGGTGGCGTCAACGTAGTTAACCAAATAGCTTGGAAACGCGGATTTAACAAAGCCGTTGGCGTTTTTCCAACAATATTCACCGTGCAAATCCAACATCACCAGATGGCAGTTGGGCATGGCTTTGAGGGTGCTTTGGATAAGGCTGGTGACTGTCCACGATTTACCAGAACCGGATTGGCCTAATATGGCGAAGTGGCGGCTGAATAAGGCTTGGGGATTTAGGCTTAATTGGTAGGTGCGGTGCGAGGACAATTGGCCGATGAAGAAGCCGTAATCGCGGAATCGGGAAAAAATGGCGTTGATTTCGAGGATACCGACGGCGAATACTTTCGCGCCAGGGGTTGGGTAATGGCGTACGCCACGGCTAAAGCCGCCTTCTTCTTCAATTTCGCCAACGGGGATAATGGAGATGTAACGGCTTGCCAGGCGTTGGTTATAAATGTCGGTGGTTTCGTCTTCGGTGATTTTAAAGACCAAGCCTAAAACGGTGATATTGGCTTGTTTAATAACAATATACGCACCGATTTGCCCGACTAACATGGCTTCGCCATCAATGCTGATGAGGGGTTCTTCGGTAACATATTCATCGGCTATTCTGGCTTCCATGCCGTTGCCACGAACTTGGGTCAAATAGCCAATCAGAATATTGTTTGCTTGTGGTGCTGACATTTTTTCAAACCGTATAAATTTTGAGTTAAGCGCGTAAGGATAGCTCAATTTATAGGGGTTTTGTATTAATGCAATGAATTATTCCCGACCTAAACACTCAGTTTATCTGCCCAGGCCCATCTACCCACTCATATAGCTCGGTCAGTGTTGGATCGCACTTGCAGCAGCTGGTGCCGCAGCCGGATTCTGGCGACAATTTCCGCACTTTGCCTTTGCTGATCCACAAGCCCAGCATACCGCGTAAGGCATCGGCATCGGTATCGAAGTGGTTGCTCAGGTCTTTCATGGCAACGCGGTGTTGTTGTTTTAAGTAACTGCGTAAATCTGACAAGATCATTAGCGTACTACCTGTGTGTTTTAAGAGTTATTGTGTCCACGAACGACACGAAAAGCCCATAGGAGTCCAAAACATGTTTTGGACTCCTAAATTATTTTCTTGTCTTTTCGTGCCTTTCGTGGACAACCTAAACTTGTGAAGCCAATTATTTATTTGCTAGGCAATAATTGCTTATCACTATGCCGCCCACTCAGCCACAAGCCAAATAAAACCATGATGAATAGCATCAGCAAGCCGCTAATCCACGATATGGAATACAAAGGATGCTGGCTATAACGCATGGTTTGGTAAAAAATGCTGGCGGTCATGTAGGCAATGCCTGTAGTCCAGAACAGCACAAATACCGTCCACGCCATGTTGGTTTCGCGGAAGATTGCCGCCGTAGCTGCTACGCAAGGTGCGTATAGCAATATAAATAATAGATACGCAAACGCGCCCGCTTTGCCATCAAAACTGCGCTGCATGGCGGCGAAGGTGTCGGTTTTTACCGATTGCTCATCAGCGGCGCTTGCTAAGTCGGCAACATTGCCGATATTTAAGCCTAAGGGGTCGAGCAAATTATCGGCAACGGCTTTCAAGTTTTCTGGGATGGTTTGCACGGCAGCGAGTAATTTTTCACTAAGCACAAATGCGGTGGTTTCTTCCGTAGTGCTGCCGCCTAATTGGCTGTACAGCGCATCCAACGTTCCGACTACCGCTTCTTTCGCCAACACGCCTGTAAAGATGCCAACCGTGGCAGGCCAGTTGTCGTTGCTGATGCCCATCGGTTTAAACAGCGGGGTAAGGCTGCGGCCTATTTCGCTTAATACCGATTTGTCGCTGTTTTCTTTACCAAAACTGCCGTCTGTGCCTAAGGCGTTAAGGAAATTAAGCACCAGCACCATCGGGATGATGAGTTTTCCGGCATTAAATAGAAACGCTTTCAATCTATCCCAAGTGCGTAAGCTGACACCGCTAAACGTGGGCATGTGATAGGCGGGCAATTCCATGATGAACGGCGAGCTTTCACCTTTAAATAAGGTGTGGCGCATGATTAATCCGGTCAACACTGCTACGGCGATACCGAGCAGATACAGGCCGAATACTAAGTTTTGTCCGCCAACGGGGAAAAATGCCGCTGCAAACAAGGCATACACGGGCAATCGCGCCCCGCAGGACATAAACGGGTTCATCAGATTGGTTAAGATGCGGTCGCGTTGGTTTTCTAAGGTGCGGGTTGCCATAATCGCAGGGACGTTGCAGCCAAAGCCAACAATCATCGGCACGAAGGATTTGCCCGGTAAGCCAATCATCCGCATAAATCGATCCATCACAAACGCCGCCCGCGCCATGTAGCCGGAATCTTCCAATGCCGATAAAAACAGGAACAAGAAGCCGACGATAGGGATAAAGGTGGCAACTACTTGAATGCCGCCGCCAACGCCGTGGGTTATCAACACATTCAGCCATTCCGGCACTGACCAGTCGGCGAGCAGTAAACCCAAGCCATCAACCAATAACGCGGCGACGCTTTGGTCAAAAAAATCGACGAAGGCGCTGCCGATATTAATGGTGAACATGAACATGGCGTACATCACCAACAAAAACACCGGAATGCCTAAGTAACGGTTGAGGACAACGCGGTCAATGATTTCGGTGGTGTGGCGGCTGATTTCGTTGGTTTTACAAACGCTTGCCAAGGTAAGTTGGTTGACGAAACCATAGCGGGCATCGGCGGCGAGTATGTCGATTTCATCATCGGTTGCCACTTCAACTTGCTGCTGCAACGCCGCTACGGTAGCGGCGCACTGGCTGCCAGCAATGTGTTGCGCCAAGGTATCGGCTTCTAATAACCGTAATGCCAGCCAACGTAAATCGCAGGGATAGGCTTGGGCAATGGTCTGTAATTGCGGTTGTAATTCGTTGACGGCCTGCTCTAGCGGCTCGGCATAGGGAATCGCCGCCGTCGGGACGGGTTTATCGGCAGCAGCGGCATTAATCACCGCTTTCAATTGGCTGATGCCGTGTTTGGCTGAGGCGCTAATCGGCACTACCGGACATCCGAGTAACTTTGCCAAATGTTCGCAGTCGATTTTAATGCCGCGTTGTTTGACTGCATCCATCATGTTCAGCACCAACACCATCGGCACTCGCATTTCAATCAATTGCGAAGTCAGATACAGGTTGCGCTCAATATTGGAGGCATCAACAATGTTGATTATCAAATCCGCCGCTCTGGAGGCGACATAATCACGGGCG
Source organism: uncultured Methylococcaceae bacterium (assembly GCA_903928685.1). Classification (GTDB taxonomy): domain Bacteria; phylum Pseudomonadota; class Gammaproteobacteria; order Methylococcales; family Methylomonadaceae; genus Methylovulum. The sequence continues at coordinate 18,937 of CAIYRS010000036.1, read as the reverse complement.
ACTTTTTCGTCTAAGGAGACGGTATCATCCGCCGCTTCTAAGGAATATGTACCGGGTAAATCCACCAATTCCAGCAATTTGCCGGCATGGCTGTATTCGCCGACTTTTTTTTCAACCGTTACCCCAGGCCAATTGCCGACTTGCTGGCGCGATCCCGTCAAAGCATTGAATAAGGTAGTTTTGCCGCAGTTGGGATTGCCCACCACGCCAACAACAAAATCAGCTTTCATTACATTTCTCAATCAATAACACATCGGCTTCATTCTTACGCAAGGTCAGCGAAAAACCGCGTAATTTGATTTCTACCGGATCACCCAATGGTGCAAATCGGGTGACACTAAACAAGGTGCCAGGCGTTAAGCCCATTGCCAGCAAACGCTTGCGGTAAACCTTGCCGGATTGCTCAAAACCCACTATTTTGCCGAAATCGCCGACACTAAGATTTTTTAAACTGATAGCCATGATACGCTCTGGAAATAATATTAATTACCATGAGGCTAACGATTAATCAATAATCATTCTCATTTGTTAACGACTATAGCATAAATTGAATTTGATTTAAAAGCGTGCTTTGTGGGTGACGAGTAGTCTATATGAAGCTTGCGAAATACGGGGATTTCGTGACTCCGATACCCCGCATTACGTTACTCTTCATGCGGGCTACGCCCTACCGCCTTGTTTTTTAATGCAGGTTATGGAACATTAAGGCCACAGGGCTGCCATCTATTGAAAAATAAGGGGGATTTTATGAACGCGGTTTTAAAACTTAGCCTTTACCAGCAACTGTTAGCATTGCCGGAAAATGTTACTGGAGAGCTTTTGAATGGCGAGCTGCACGCAATGCCAAGACCGTCTGGACGGCATGGTGTGGTCGGGCGCGGCTTAGGATTCAATTTATCCGGCCCGTTTGATTTTGGGCGTGGCGGCCCAGGCGGCTGGTGGATCATCATAGAACCGGAAGTGCATTTTATCCGCGACGTGCAAGTTGCCGTACCAGATTTAGCAGGCTGGCGACGCGAGCGTATGCCTAGCGTACCGGACGACCACCGTTTTGAAGTCGTGCCAGATTGGGTTTGCGAAATCTTATCGCCGTCTACTGCCAAGAAAGACCGAATTATAAAATTGCCGATTTATGCCCATTATGGGGTGGCGCATGTGTGGCTAGTCGATCCGTTGGCGCAAACTTTGGAGGCGTTTGAATTGCAGCAAGGCCGTTGGGTGTTGATAGCCACGTTGAAAGATGATGATGAAGTGGCTGTACCACCATTTGATGCCGCACCGTTTTCTTTAGCGGATTTGTGGGGATAGCAAACGGAATGAAAAACATGTTTTTCACTCCAGCACCGTAGGTTGGGTTAAAGATAAAGCTGTTAACCCACATCGCTCTGAGCAGTCAAGTTCTCGATTTTTGGAGCGCGGGCATCCTGCTCGCAACTGGCGGGCAAGATGCCCGCGCTCCTTTTATCACTAAAAACTGAAAATATGTTCACTTTCAGAAATACCCTCGCATTGCACAAACTTAATGCAAGCTACCCATCCGCCTCAGCCTTACGCCTAGCACTCAAGCGATTAAAAAAGCTGAGTTTTTCTTGCCAGACATCATGACTAGGTTTTGGCAAGGGGAATTGTACGGTAACTTTTAAGCCGCCTAGTTGCGATACCCCTAAAATCAAATCGGCGTTATGGATGGAAGCAATGCGCTCGACGATGGAAAACCCCAAGCCCGTGCCTTGTACGGTGTTGGCGGTTTCGGTACAGCGGTGGAAACGTTGCAGGGATTTTTCGTACTGGTCGGGGGCAATACCTGGGCCGGAATCTTCCACACAAAATTGCAGATAGCGCTCTTTACCGACCACGCTAATCAGCACCGAGCCTTGCGCCGGGGTATATTTAATGGCGTTATCAATGACATTACGGATCAAAATCGCCAACAGCGGACGGTTGACAATAATCGGCACGGGGCGATCTTCGGTAAACTCCATGCTAATGCCTTTTTTATAGGCTTCCGGCTCCAAATCAGCGAACACCAACACCACTTCTTGGCTTAATTCGGTGTCTTCTTTGCTTAAAAACTCAGTGCTGTATTCAATGCGCGAGAAGGTCAGCAATTGCTGCACCATGTAAGTCATGCGGTTAACGGCCTGCTCGATGCGTTTTAAGGCTTGTTTACGCACATCTTCATCATTCGTCCGCAACGCCACTTGCGCTTGCGTCAGCAAACCTGCCAGCGGTGTCCGCAACTCATGGGCGGCATCGGAGGTAAAACGGCGCTCATGCTCAAAAGCCTGCTCCAATTGTGCGAACAAATTATTGATTTCATTAACAACAGGCAAGATTTCATTAGGCAATTTACGGGTAGAAATCGGCTTTAGGTAACTGGCTTCGCGCCTTGCCAATGACCGCTCTAGGCGATTAATGGGGCGTAAGGAATGCCCGACAATCAGCCAGATTACCGCCCCCAAAAACGGCAGGCCAATTAAAAACTGGGTGACTAATTGCGTGGAGATTTCATCGGTCATTTCCGCGCGGATTTCTTCTTTTTGCCCGACATGGATGATGTATTCGCCAGTGGCATTGGCTATGCTGAACACATGCCAGAGATGCCCGTCGATATTGGCTTGGCTAAAACCGCTATCGTTATTGGCAAACACATATTTGGGCGCACTTTCCGAGCGCAGTAACAAGCCATCGCGTTTTGACCACAACTGGAAGGCAATCTTGCGTTCGTAACTGCGGCCTAAGGCACTGGCGAGCATGACTTCATCAAAAGCTTGCCAAAGTTTTGGCGCGTCATTGTTTTTTTCAAAATTCGGTAACGAAAATCCCGGCAAGTTGTCGCTGTGCGGCAGCAAGCCTTGGCCTTCTGACCACAACTGGAAAGCATCTTTACGTTTGAAGCGGCGTTTTAACACATCGGTATGCAAGCGGTTATCGACTTTTTCTTGTCCCCAATTTGCCGCTAACGAACCTTCCCGCAACAAGCTTTCGACAAAGGCGTGCAGCACTTTTGCCGATTGCGACAATTCGGCATCAAACAAATTGGCGACTTCCTGACGGGTTTGTTTGTAACTGATGTAAGCGGCAATGCCCCAAATCAGCACCGAAGCCGCCAATAAACTGACCAATAATAATTGCCTTAGGGAATAATTCATTGCGCGTCGTCGTTGTCGATAATGTAGCCGACACCTCTTACGGTACGGATTAAGCTGGCATCCAGTTTTTTCCGCAAATGGTGGATATGCACTTCAACGGCATTGCTTTCAATATCCGAATTCCACGAATACAAGCTTTCTTCCAAACGGGCGCGGGAAATCACTTTGCCGATGTTGCTCATTAAGAAGTTTAAAATCTCAAATTCCTTTTGCGATAGCTCCATTTTTTCGCCATGAAAAGTGACTTGATGCGAGGCCGGATCGAGCACGATACCTTTATATTCAATGGTGGGCACGCTACGGCCTTCGCTACGCCGCGCCAATGCCCGCAACCGGGCGCAGACTTCATCCAGCTCAAACGGCTTAATAACGAAATCATCCGCGCCGCTGTCCAAACCGGACACCCGGTCGGCAATAGTGTCCTTAGCGGTCAACACCATCACCGGGGTTTCGTCTTTGCGGCTGCGTAGTGCGCGTAAAATCGCCATGCCATCCATGTCCGGCAAGTTCAAATCTAGGACAATAAGCTCGTAACTATTCAGTTTTAAGGCTTCATCGGCAAGTTTGCCGTTGGTCAGCCAATCCACCGCATAGCCTTCCATAGTCAGGCCTGCTACCAAGCCATCCCCTAAAATTTCATCATCTTCAACTAATAACAGACGCATAACTTTATCCGTAATTTAAACAATCAATAAGCAGGCAGTGGGTTAAATTTGGTGGTTGGCGTACAAGCCGAGTACTCAGTCAATGTTAAATTGTCGCAATTATTTTGTAGAGGCGAGCGGCTGCTCGCCTTGTCGCGGCAGGATTTGCTACGAGCCCTAAAAAAGGCGGACAGCCGTCCGCCCCTACAAAGTTAGATTTAATCCACATCCAATGAGCATACCAGAAAAATATCAGCAACGCTGCCCAAGCCGGGCTGCTTGGCACATCTGCTAAGAACCGTTACACTGGCTGCCATTCTTTTCTGCCTTTTTGCCGATAACGACATGCCCAGTTTACTGCACCTATTACCTGACGCAGCCGCCGAACGCACGCCGAAGGCCACCGCCATCGTCCATAAAAACCAGCAATGGGATTTTCAATCATTGGCTCAGATGGTTTTGCAACAAGCCCAAGCATTGCAAAATCTGCATCTGCAAAAGCAACAACGAGCGGCGGTGTATTTGCCTAAGCAAATTGAAACCGTTAGCAGTTTTTTGGCGATTGCCCAAGCGGGCGGGGTGTTTGTACCCGTCAATCCGGTGCTGAAAGCCGCGCAAGTGGCCTACATTCTCAACGATTGCCAAGTGCAAATCCTCATCACCTCCGCCAGCCGCCTACAAAGCTTGGCGACGGTATTGGCGGATTGCCCACACTTGCATACCGTTATTTTGGTGGAAGACAGCCCGCCAACCAGCATCAACATTCCGCAAACCGTGTTGACTTGGCAAGCGTATTTGCATTGCGCCCTGCCCTGCACGCCGCCTACGCTGATCGACACCGACATGGCGGCGATTTTGTACACCTCGGGCAGCACTGGCAAACCCAAAGGCGTGGTGCTGTCGCACCGCAATATTGTGGCGGGTGCTGAAAGTGTCAGCGAATATCTTGGCATTACCGCCAGCGACCGTTTGTTAGCAGTGTTGCCGTTCAGTTTTGATTACGGCTTAAACCAACTGACCACCTGTTTGCTGAAAGGCGGCTGCTGCGTGTTGTTGGATTATTTATTGCCGAAAGATGTCATCAACGCGCTGGCAAAACAGCAAATTACCGGCTTAGCCGCTGTGCCGCCATTGTGGGCGCAACTGGCGAATTTGCCGTGGCCTGCGGAAATCAACCAACAGTTGCGCTATATGACCAATTCCGGCGGCAAAATGCCGAAATCGGTCTTGTCCGCTATCCGCCAAAAAGTGCCGGATAGCCAATTCTTTTTAATGTACGGTTTAACCGAAGCCTTCCGCTCCACTTATTTACCGCCTGCCGAAATCGACAATCGCCCTGATTCTATCGGCAAAGCCATCCCCAATGCGGAAATTTTAGTGGTGCGTGAAGATGGCAGCGAATGCACCGCCCATGAACCCGGCGAGCTAGTGCATCGCGGGCCATTAGTAGCGATGGGTTACTGGAACGATGCCGCCAAAACCGCCGAACGCTTTAAACCCGCGCCAGGGCAATTACCAGAACTGCCGCTGACGGAAATTGCCGTGTGGTCAGGCGATACCGTTAGCAAAGATGAAGAAGGTTATCTGTATTTTGTCGGACGCAAAGATGACATGATTAAAACCTCCGGCTATCGGGTATCGCCCACCGAAATCGAGGAAGTGGTTTACGCCAGCGGCCTTGCCAAAGAAGCCGCCGCACTGGGTATTGAGCACCATAGCTTAGGGCAAGCCGTGGTTGTGGTGGTAAGCGCCGACCAACCAGAACAATTCGACGGGCAAGCCATTATCAATCTGTGTAAAGCACAATTGCCCAATTTTATGGTACCCGCCAAAGTCATCGCCTTAGCCAGCTTACCCAGAAACCCCAATGGCAAAATTGACCGGAAAACCTTAACTGCTGAGTTTGCTTTGCTTTTTCAGGTGGATGATGTCCAGTAATGACAACAATGAGAATACTTTTATCATGCGCCAATTTGATGTGATTGTTGAAAAAGATACCGAAGGCTATTTTATTGCCTCAGTGCCCGCTCTAGCAGGCTGCCACACCCAAGCAAAATCGCTTGATGAGTTAATGGAACGTATCCGCGAAGCTATTGAGCTTTGTTTAGAAGTTCAGGAAGAAACCAGCGAACCATTAGAATTTATCGGCATTCAACGAATTTCAGTAGCCGCATGACGACATTTCCTAGCATCACCGGAAAAAAGCTATTAAGCGTCTTGGTTATGCTAGGTTTTGAGCTGCTTAGAACCAAAGGTAGCCATCACTTTCTCCGTCATGCGGACGGACGATCAACGGTTGTCCCCATTCATGGCAACGAAACTCTTGGTCCCGGGCTGCTTGCAAAAATTCTTCGGGATTGTGATTTAACCCGCGAACAACTACAAAAAATTTTGTAATCTTCACACTAAAAACCCATGAACCCTACGCCTCCCCAACACGCCCCGATGACGCAATTTGCGGTCGTCAAAAATGAATTGTGCATTGGCGGCATTGCTTTGTCGCGGCTTGCCCAGCGGCTAGGCAGTACGCCTTTTTACGCTTATGACCGCCACTTGCTTAGCCAGCGGGTGGCTGAATTGCGTTTGGCTATGCCGCCCGCCTTAAAAATCCATTACGCCATGAAAGCCAACCCCATGCCTGCGCTGGTGCAGCACATGGCAACGCTGGTTGATGGTTTTGATCTGGCTTCTGCTGGGGAAATGCAAGTGGCCTTGGATACCACCATGCCCGCCAAGCAAATCAGCATGGCGGGGCCTGGCAAACGGCCTGAAGAATTACGGCAAGCGGTGGCGGCAGGCATTACCGTGAATGCCGAATCTTTTCAGGAATTGGCGACCTTGGCGCGGGTATCAGCAGAAATTGGCCTAAGCGCAAAAGTGGCTTTACGCATTAATCCGGCGTTTGAATTGAAAGCGTCGGGTATGAAAATGGGCGGCGGTGCCAAACAATTTGGTATTGATGAAGAATTAATCCCCGATGCCTTAAAACAACTGCAAGCCTTAGGTTTGGATTTCCAAGGCTTCCATATTTACAGCGGCTCGCAAAACCTGAAAGCCGAAGCGATTATTGAAGCCCAGCAAAAAAGCCTACTGTTATGCCAGCAACTTGCCGCGCATTGCCCTAGCCCTATCCACAAAGTAAATATCGGCGGCGGTTATGGTATCCCTTATTTTCCTGGGGAAACACCATTGGCTATTGGGCAAGTTGGCGAGGCGTTGGCGGCAACGATGGATACTTTCAAAGCCGCACAGCCAGACACCGAGGTGGTGATTGAATTAGGGCGTTATTTAGTCGGCGAAGCAGGGATTTATGTTGCCAAAGTGCTTGATAAAAAAGTCTCCCGTGGGCAGATTTATTTGATGGTGGATGGCGGTTTGCATCACCATTTAGCGGCATCGGGCAATTTTGGGCAAGTTATCCGCAAAAATTATCCGGTAGCTATTGGCACGAATATGGCGGGCGAGGAGTTGGAATGCGTCAATATCGTAGGGCCTTTGTGTACGCCGTTGGATAGCCTTGCCGATAAGATGCTTTTGCCGAAAGCGGAAATCGGCGATTTGGTGGTGATTTTTCAATCTGGTGCATACGGTTACACCGCCAGCCCTAGTAAATTTCTTAGCCAACCGGATGCGATGGAGGCGTTGGTTTAAGGTTTTTAGGAGTCCAAAGCATGTTTTAGACTCCTCTACCTAAAGTAATTTTTATACTTTTACCTGATATGCACTCACTTTTTGTGATACGAAAATAAATAATAATGAATCGCTATCGCGATGTTATTAAATCGGGTTCTCGCACCCGAAGGCGAGCTACTTTCTTTTGCGCCGCCAAAAGAAAGTAGCCAAAGAAAAGGCGACCCGGTTGCCGCTCATGTCTTGCGCTCCTCGCATTTGTCGGGGGACGGCAGAATGGGCTTCCTGCCCATCTGCCGCCGTGCGGCATCCCTGCCGCACCCCTTCGGGCTGTTCCCGACAAATACTCCGGTGCTCGACGCGGCAAACGGGATAAAGCGCGTTACTTCGTAACGTCAGCTTTTAAAACACATCCCTAACCCAAGCTGCCGTCCACTCCGCCACTTGTTCGCGCCAAGCGGCGGCGGCGAAGGTGTGGTCGGCTTCAGGTAAATCTTGGCGGCGAAGGCTGGGTTTTGCTAACAACGCTTGCCATTCCAGATCAGCTTTCACCACTTCTTTAAATTCATCGGCGGTCAGATCGCGACCGCTAAGTATCAACAATACTGGCTGGTTAAACTGGCTAAGACATTGCCGCATACGCGCGGGCAAGGGCAAATTGGCATCTACTTTTGCTATTGCCGTGGATTTTTTAGCCGTACCGCCTGCCGCTTGTTGCAGCAATCCCATGAGCGACAGCAGAGATGCGCGGTAATCAAATTTTAAACTCAGCACTTTTCGCCAGAAATCTTTACTTACCAGCCGTTGCAGATAGTAATGTTTCAGATAGGTTTTTGCCGCGCCTTGTTGGGTGAAAACCCACGGGTTTAATAACACCATGCCTTTAACGCGGCTGTCTTGGTAGCCATAAAACAAAGCGGCGGAAGCGGCATCGCATAAGCCCCATAAAACCACTTGCTGGATTGCCGGGCAGTTCGCCATGAAAGCATCAATGGCAGCGCGAATGTCAGCATCAATTTGCAAAAAATCCCGTGGCTGGCCTTGAGAATCGCCCATGCCGCCGACATCAAAACGCATCACGGTAACACCTGCATTCGCTAAATGCCGCGCCAATAACACAAATTGACGATGACTACCGACCCGATATTGCGGGCCACCAACAATAATCAACACCCCGGTTTTTCCTTCAATTTCAGGGTGATGAATAATGCCGACCAGTTGTTGGTCTCGGCAAGGGAACGTCAGGGCGGTTTCTAAAGCCATTGTTGGGTAATGGTGGTGGTTAATTGGATGAGTTCTGGCGCGGTGGTGATTTCTTGGCTAGCCCAAAAACTGTCGCCCACGGCTTTTTGTAAGGATGCCTGAATGGGCTGTTGTTGCAGTTTGTTGAAAAATTGCTGACTTGCAAAACTCGCTTCTTGGTCTGCGCTGGCAACCAATTCAATTAAACACAGTTCTTCAAGCCCTGCGTAATCGATAGTGTCTGCCCGCGCCACCATCAATGGTTTTAGTAATTCAGGATTGAGCAGATACCCGGCGACTTCCAAGGCTTGGCCTGTCATTAATTGCTGTTTTAAATCGGCGGTTTTTTCTTGCGGGGCATTGCTATTGAACAGTGCCGCAGCCACCCGCAAACGCAGGAACTGGGAGACAAAGGTATCGCCGTTTAACACTGGCTGCCAACACAATAATTTGCTGATGCTGTTGGGCGAGTGGTTGCAGGCGAAATCCACTGCCAATAATGCCCCTGTCCGCAATGCCCATAAGTCAATATAGACAGCACCTTGCTGCTTTAACCAGGCTATGGCGGTTTGGATATTTTCCAGCCAGCCTTGCCAAGTGGCTTGGGAGAAATCGCCGCTGCTATCGCCAGTACCGTATAAATCCAACACCAACACCGCGTAACCTTGCTCGGCGAGGGCTTGCGCTTGCAAGGCCACCATGCGCCGGGATTTGTTCATTTCTTCCGCAAATGCGGGGATATGGATAATTGCCCGGCTGATCGCGCTGGCCTTGGGCGGATAGTAAACGGCAAATAATTGGCTAGTATTTTCGGCGATAAATACGGGCTGCATATTTAGCCAGCTGCCAATTTTTCTTGGACGAAAGCCATTAAGCTGGCGACCGATGCAAAAACCTCGGCATCAATTTCATCGTCTTCTATGGTGAATCCGAAGCGGTCTTCTAAGGCGGTGACGATGGAAACTACCGCCATGGAATCAAATTCGGGAATCGCGCCCAGTAATGGGGTGTTTTCATCAAAGGCAATCGGCTGTTGTAAGGTTGCCGTTAAAATGGCGGAGATTTGGCTTAATAGATTCATAAACGAAGGCTTAGTTTTTTAGTTTGTTGATAAGGGTTTTTAACCAATATTTGGGCATTTCTTGGCAAAAGCGCATGATTCCGCGCCCGTTTGCCAGATTGAACACCAGCAATCCCCAGCGTTCCCGGCGATGCGACATCCAATCTTTTTTATAGCTGTCATCGCCGCATAAGTAGTCAACTACCTCGACTTTATCGACATCAATTACCTGTTCCATTAGTTTAGCGGTCAACACCGAACCCGCTGAGTAGGATTTATAGGCTTCGTCGTAAGCCAGTTTAAAGATATAGGCGGCATTATCGGCAACTATCCAAAGTTGCGCGGCAATCGGTACGCCATCCAAAGATGCCACACCCATACGCAAACAACCTTGCTCAGCGGCGATGCGGATTAGCCCTGGCATAAATTCAGGATACGGCTCTGGCTGTTTCCAACTGGATTGGTAAACCTGCTCAAAAGCTTGGATTGCGGTAGGTACATCGCTTAGCTGCGTTAATATCTCAATTTCGGCAGTCGGTGTGTTGAGGAATTTTTTGGTTTTGCGGCTAACGGTATTTTTAACCTGTGATGATAAGCTGGCAAAGTAGTCGGCAAATGACCGTCCCTCAATCGGCAGATACCAATTGCCAAAGCAAAAAAACGGGATAGACGGTGTTTTTAATGGGTTGAGCAAGGATTTGGCGAAAAAGACATCTTCATAAGCCAGTGGGCGTAATTCTAAGGTATCCCAATTGCGCTTTAAGTCGGCAATCGCCTTAAAACAGGCTTGCAAAACCGAGGCTTCTGGCTTGCTGGGGATAAATCCGTACACGGGGGAATAATAGTTTGTTAAGCTTTGCAATGAGCCTGGTTGATTGCCTTGTTTAAGGGTTAACGGCAGCATGGCAAAATTATCGGGGTCGCCGTTATTTTTGTAGATAAAAACGCAGCTATCGCCATCTTTGCTGATAACGGTATCAATAAAATTTTGATACCAAGCGGCATTCATAAAAAAACTGCTTTGGTGTTGTTTTAAAATCTGGGCAGTTTCTGTTAACTTAGAAAACGCATCAGCATCGGTTATTAAGGTATACATAGACGTTTGTTGGTAAAGTTAACTAAGTTACGTTGCGCAGACATTTTCTGCGATATGAAAATAAATAAGTGAGTCGCTATCGCGACGATTTTTTAAATCGGGTTCTCGCACCCGAAGGCGAGTTACTTTCTTTTGCTCCGCAAGCCACAAGGATGTGGCGAATGGCGAAAATGCAGGAGCAATTTTCGGTCAAAAGCAAGTAACCAAAGAAAAGGCGGCCCGATTACCGCTAATGTCTTGCGCTCCTCGCACTTGTGCCCAGTGGGGTATTTGTCGGGGGACGGCAAAAGGGGCTTCCTGCCCCTTTGCCGCCGTGCGGCATCCATGCCGCACCCCTTCGGGCTGTTCCCGACAAATACTCCGGTGCTCGACGCGGCAAACGGGAAAAACGCGTTACTGCGTAACGTCAATTACCTAAAAACCTATTATAAACACAGCTCCTGCCATGATTATGAAACACCCAATGCCTATACTTTTTTTACATCCGCTAATTTTAGCCTTATGCCTGTTGCCAAGCTTGTGCATGGCGGGTAACAAAGCACCGTGGGTGGGTTTGGATTTTCAAGAAAGGCCGTGTTCTGGCAGTGACGGAGCCAATTGGTATGGCCCTTATGATTATTCAAAACCCTCAGAAAAAGGCAAAATCCCAATTGTTGAAGAACATCATTTTACTGCCAACGTTGAGAATCATATTAGAGGTCAAGAAGGTTATCTTGGCGGCGATTTGAATTATACGCTAATGGCTGTACCAAACCATCATCGCGCCTTGTTGAGCATTATCAATTTTCAGCTGAAACTGAATAAAAATCTGATCTCTTTCAAAGACAACAATAACTTATTAACAACCCCGGTTGAATGCTATCTGCAACGCGCCATCCATTTTAGCCCTGAAGATCCGGCGACTTATTCGTTGTATGCCTATTACTTCCGAAAGCTCAATAAATTTAACGAGTCTAAAAAGTTTTATGAAAAAGCGCTGTTTTTGGATCCCGAATCAGAAAAACTGGCTTATTCCTATGGCTTGCTGATGTTGGACATGAAGGATTACGACAACGCCTTAAAATACGCCAAAAAAGCTTACCGCGACAAACGCGCACCGCCGGGCTTACGGAACAAATTGACCTCGCTAGGGAAATGGGCGGATTAGGCTGATGGCAATTAATCGCCTTGTTTCCGTTATTATCCCTGCCTATAACTGTGCAAACTATATCGAAGACACCCTCGCATGTGTGTTTGCACAGCATTATCCCTTAGTGGAAATCCTGGTTGTTGATGATGGCTCGCGTGACGATACTGTCAAAATCCTGCAACCGCTTGCTGAGCAAGGCAAAATCCGTTTAATCCAACAAGCCAACCAAGGCGCGGCGGCGGCAAGAAACACCGGATTAAAACAAGCTAACGGCGAATTTATTGCCTTTCTTGATAGCGATGATTATTGGGTAAAAGACAAATTGGCGTTGCAAGTTGCTTATCTTGATACCCATCCGCAAACAGGCGCTGTTTATGCGGCATGGCATGAATGGCATAGCGACAACAACGGCAACTTCCCGCCGCCAACATCGGTAATCGCTGAAGTAAGCAACAATTCCCCTGAAATTGACCCCGCATTTTCCGGCTGGGTTTATATGCCGCTGCTGCATGATTGCGTCATCCATACCAGCGCCATCATGATTCGCAGCGAGCTGCTTGCCAGCTTGGGTTTGTTTGATGAAACCCTGCGAATTGGTGAAGATTACGACCTGTGGCTGAGATTATCGCGGTTGACCAAAATCGATAAACTGATAACGCCGTTATCGCTGTATAAAATCCATGCCGAAAGCTTGGTTAACAAACAACCATTACCGATTTGCTATCGGGCAAAAGTTATCCAACGGGCGATTAAGCAATGGGGTTATCAAGGCCAAGACGGCAACAAAGCCTCAAAAGCGCAAATGCAGCAATTGCTAGCCAATATCCATTTTGATTTTGCTTATCAACATTACAAAGCAGGCAACCGCCAATTTGCCCTCACCCATCTGCTGAAACAAGTGCGTTTTTATCCTTATCTTGCCGTTAAAGCCGTGGCTTTGATTACCGCACTTATTAAAAATCAACGCGATTGATGCGAAAAAATGACGGTGTTGTTCGTGAACAGCAGACAACACCCGCCATCAATACAAATTCTTTTTCTTTTGGGAAACATTTTCCCGCCATTTTAAGTACTGTCCTGGGCGGTATTTAATATACCAACGGCTACTAATCAGCCCCAACACCCGCCAAATGCGTAATTCCCGGTTAAATAAATCCGCATCGGGATAGCGAAAAATTCGCAGCACCAAAAACAGCGCATCTTCAAGTAATTGCCGATACATCCAGCGCGGCACTAACAACAATGCTTTATCCGTTGCTGAAATTTCAGTGGCTATACCCGCTTTAAACGACCAACGCCGAAAATAACGCGGCGTTAAACAAGATGCGTCAACAGGTGCAAACACTACCAAAGCCGGATCATAAAGCACCTGTGCGCCTTCCCTAAGACTACGCATACCGAATTCATAATCCATATGCCGAAAATGTTGCTCAGAATAGCCGCCAATGCGTTCAAACAAGCTTCGTCTAGCGATTAAATTACTGCCCGCTGGCGCATAATCGGCAGGGGCTGGCATTTTTTCATCGCCAAGATCAACACCCGCGAGTATCGCCAGCATAGTGGGATGATACCAGCGGGGTTTGCCGGAATCAGGCCAGATTAATTCGGTTTTGCCGCCTGCCAAATCTACGCTTTCATCTTTAAAAACCTGATGCACTTTCGCCAGCCAATCCACCGGAAACAAAATATCGTCATCGGTAAAAGCCAGCAAAGGATTGCGGGTGACTTGGATACCAAGATTTAAGGCAAATTGCTTGCCTTGACGGGGTTCAAAAGCATAACGCAAGGTTCCCAAAGGCCAATTGGCGATATAGCTTTCGACCAGCTCACGGGTATCGTCACTGGAGTTGTTATCGACCACCACCACGTCAATATCCAACGCTTGGCAACCTTGATGTAAAGCCAGTGAATCCAAGGTTTGCTTTAAGATCGCAGAGCGGTTCCAAGTGCAAATAATGACGGAAATGCCAGATGCTGTAGTCATAAAAAACGATTACGGGATTAAGTTAGCGGCTTGGCGATAAACCGCCAGATGTTTATGGTAGCTTTCCGACCAAGTAAATTTGCTCGCCCACGTTTTGGCGGCTTCGGCTTTGGCGATACGCAAATCACCCAATGCTAAGGCTTCATCTAAAGCTTGCGTCCACGCATCGCGGTCATAAGGCGGCAACACCATCGCCAATGGCCCAATCAATTCGGTAAGACTGCCTAAAGCGCTAAACAAAACGGGCGTGCCTGCGGCTTGTGCTTCTATTGCCGGAAAGCCAAAACCTTCGTACAGGGTTGGATACAGCACCGCTTGGGCATTTTTATACAAGGCCAGCAAATCGGCATCGGATAAATAATCGGCAAATAACACATCATCGCGCAATTCATGTGGCAAGTTATCGGCGGCCTCGCGGCGGGCATCGGCACCAAAGCCACAAGCGATTAATTTCAGCGGCCTGTGCCGACAATGGGCAAAAATCTCCAAAGCCCAAGCAAAGCGCTTGCGCTCCATCGGCCCGCCCAAATAGACAATGTATGGCGCATCGGCAATTTGGCTGCGAAGGCTTGCTGGAACGGCAAACTCGCCTTCAAGAAAATAACTGTCATCAATTCCATGCGGGATTACCGTCAGCTTGCTGGCTAACGCAGGCCATTTTTTTAAAATATCATTTTTTGATGATTCGCTGATGGTGATAACCGCCGCGCATTTCGCCATCGCCGCAGGCAATAGTTTGTTGAAATAAGTATTAGCGACCACGCCCTCAAACGCCTCATCCCACATCAAAGTGTCATGCACGGTGACCACAGTCGGTTTCGGCTGCCACAACGGCAAGGTGCTTTCGGTGCAATGCAACACATCCACTGCGTGTTTTTTGGCGTGCAAAGGCAAACCCAATTGCTCCCAAAAATGGAAGCGGTCGCCTTTAAATTCAAACACGTCCAAAGCCGCGTGGGCTTCTTCAGGCACGACCATTTGCTCGTGGACATTGTCGGCATATAACCGCCAATGCAAATTATCTTGAGGCTGGGTTTGGCGCAGCAATTCATAGACGTATTTACCCATCCCCCGAATATGCGCGGTGTTTAAGCAACGCGCCACTAAGCCTATTTTTAAGTCCATATGCTTGCCTTGTTTAGTTACGCTCAGATAACTTACAAATAGCCATCAGGCCATCGCCAAAAAATCCTGACCTTTTATATAAAAACCAACTCAATAAATTTTCTGGCAAGGCTTTCACGTCATTAACAAAATCTAAGCCGATATTTTTTAAGAACAGCAGCCAATTTGCAGAGGACTCCTCAAAACGCTTATGCAAATACCAATAGCTGGATTTGACGATATTGTGGCTGCGTTTAAACGCTACTGGGTTGAACGCATAGATATAATTTTCCTGCACAGCTAAGCCGGATTTGGTCAGCACATTGGCAAAAGTGACATGCGAAAAATAATAGTTATGGTCAGGATGCACATATTCCTGCCGCTTTATCATGTTCCAGATATTTTTAGCGGCGAAGGCATTGGGCACAGAAATTAACAACGCAGTATCTTTAGCCATCAGCTGTTTGATCGCATCCAGCATTAAGCCTGGGTTATTTAAATGCTCAATCACTTCGCTCAAAATAATGACATCAAATTGGATATTGGCTAAAGCCGCTTGTTGCTTAGGATCGCAAATATCCATGACCCATAAATTATCAAAGCCATTATTTTTAAGAAATTCAATGCCTTCCACATCAATATCGACGCCGTATAAAAACGGTGACACCTGCGCCAATTTTTGATGCAACAGCTCATTATTTTGGAAGCGTTCTTCCATAATGCCCGCATCTACGCAGCCGATGTGCAGCACTTTTTTATCCCTGCAAAAATCCACAATAAATGGATGACGGCCTTTAATTAAATTGGCGGCAGGCAAAACATGCTGGAAATTTGCCTTCGCTTTGGTTGGCGTATTCATAAAAGCCCCTCGTTTTGGATTGATTGTTGCCAGTAATTTATTAAACCATTGGTCACTTGTGTACGGGTAAATTTGGTTTCGACTATTTCGCGCGCTTTTTTGCCCATTTCCAAGCGTTGTTCAGGATGCTTTATCATCCAAATAATGGCCTCGGCAAGCATGGCAGGGTTTTCAACTTCCACCAAAATCCCGGTTTCATAATCGCTTACCGCTTCTGGAAAGCCAGTAACATTGCTGGCAATAACAGGCAATTTCATCGCCATCGCCTCCAAACAAGCCACGGCAAAACCTTCACTTCGGCTGGGCATAACAAAAACATCCGCCGCATCTAAATAATGGCAAACCTGGCTTTGCGATTGCGCGCCCATTAAGGTAACGCAATCCTGCAATTTCAATTGGGCAATTTGTGCTTCTAAATCCGCCTGCAATAAGCCTTCGCCAATAATCCGCAGCTGCACGTCGTAACCTTGTGTACGCACCAGATGCACCGCAGCCAACAAAATATCTTGGCCTTTAATGGCAACCAAGCGCCCAACATTGATTAGATTTAAACACGCGTTATTGGCTTGGCGGTTTGGTTGAAATAATTCCGTGCGAATGCCGTTATAGGCGACATAAATTTTTTCCGGAGCGATTGCGTAATTGGCCACCATAAAACGCTTATTAAATTCACTTACGGTAACGACAGCCGCCGCCTTATTTGCCAATTCAGATAACTGCTCAAGCACTGTTTCAAAAATATCGTAACGATGGGCGGTAAAGCCATAAGGAATACCCGTCCATTCCGACAAAACCTCGGCTAATTGCAAATTTTCATCGGCAAAATGGGCGTGCAGATAATCCACATTTTGTTTTAAAACGCTAACCGCGTAAGGCAACATGATGAAATATCGCCAGCGTTCCTTACCCGATTGCAAAGCTTTTACCAGCGTTTTAAAACATCTGCCTGGCTTTTTTACCAGCAATTGCGCCAAACAAGACAGCATTTGTGGATAGGCAACGGGCTTTACATAGCTGACGGCGACGGTTTTTAAAAAACTTTCAGCAATCGGATGTTGTAAATCAAAATTGCCTTGGTAAATGGCAATGGCATCAACCGCAATACCCGCATTCATCATTGACTGCATTTCTTCAACAATAAAGGTTTCGCTTATTTCAGGAAACGATTTAAGCAGATAGCAGATTTTGCTTAACGGTTTTTTAGTGGCTGGCTTAGTCATGCCTTCTTCCGATTTTCACGAGTTTTTTAAAAAAGGCTTCTTCCGCCAAAGGATGCCGGAAAAGTATTAATGCACTTAGCCAACAAGGTAGCATTAATAGGCCGATAACCACAAATAGCCATTCATTAAGAAACGGCTGATTGGCTGTTTTAAAAAGCCAAGCAAAATCCGTCCTGAGATTAAACTGCCAGTAGCCGCTGTTTTCCAAATAGATGGCAGCGAAAATTAAAGCTGGCAGGCTTAAGGCGAATAGCGAAACCGCTAAACTTTTAAAAAAACCGATAAACAGCATACGGTAATCGGTCGGCAACAATTTGTTTTTAAAGTAAAACAGCAGTATGGTCGAGAACACAAAAAACACTAAAAAGGTTATCGCGAACGCTTCTGAGGTTTTAAAAAAATAAACGGCAGCCGCAAATGCACCAACCCGCAACGGATCAACAATCATGTGCATTTTCACCAAATATTTAACACCACCCAGTGCGGGCAATAACACCGGAATTAATGAACAGCTTGCGGCAACCGCGCCAGCGGCACAAAACCACGGCACCAACAAGCCCGCTGCATCCCACTGGGAGCCAAAAAACAAGCGCAAGGCTTCTACTGGAAACAGGCTAAATACGCCGTAAAAAGGCCACGCAAACACCGTCAAAATAGTCACGGCTTTAATGTAATCGTACTCAATGGCTTTGTTTTCCCGATTTGCGTTGGCAAACGCAGGAAACGCCACATTGCGTATGGCAGAAGTTATGTCCCGATGAAACAAGTACATAATGCCTTGGGCGCGGCTGACGATGCCCGTAGCGGCAAACCCTAAAACCCGGCCTAAGATCAAATCGCTGGCGCTAGTGGATAATTCATTGCTTATGCTGGTGAGGGTCACTTGTGATCCGAAATGGACAACCGCGCGCCATTCGCCCAAGTGTAGCCGATGGAATAATCCGCCCCGCCGGAAAAAACTGATCGCTATCGCCATCGCCAAGCTATTGCCTAAGGATGAAAAAACCAAGCTGTAATAGCCAAAGCCATACCAAGAAAAACCGACCGCGATAATCAAGCCGACCAACATGCCAATGGCGTTAATCCAAAAGATGGCGACAAAATTCATTTCCCGCCGCAACAAACTTAACGAGGTTGAATTTAATGGGATCACCAAAAAATTCAGAGACAACAACCGAAACACATCAATTAAGTGATCGTCTTTATAAAAAGCGGCAATGGCTGGCGATACAAAAAACAGCAATAGAAACAAGCTGATGGAAATCAGCAAGGTGATGGTAAACGCCGTGGCAATTTTGTTGTCGGTTAATTGTTTTTCTTGGATCAGATAAGTACTGACACCAAATTCGCGAACCACTTGGGCAATCGCCAAAACTGATGACGCCACCGAAAACAAGCCGATGTCGCTGGGCGTTAACAAACGCGCCAGTACAAAATAGGAAATTAATTGCAGCCCTATTTGCAGGTAACTTCCTAACAGGGAAACTACTAAAGATTTTCTTACGCTAGCCAAGGCTATCCTTTGTTAAGTGGTAATGGTAAAAACCAACCTGATGTTGTTTTTCAAAGATGGCATCAAAAAACCTGTTTTTTGACTCCTCTTGCGTGTAATCAATTATTCTAGCTATCGTTCCCACGCTCCGGCGTCACTGCCATTAAGTTAAAGATTTATACCTTTAATTTCAAAAAGATAACAATGTCGTAGGGCGTATTAGCGATAGCGTAATACGCCGGATGCTTGAAATCCAACATGCGGTGCAATACGGCTATCGCCTATTGCACCCTACAGCAGGCGTTTTACGGTTTTTTAAAAATTT
>CAIYRS010000035.1 GCA_903928685.1 uncultured Methylococcaceae bacterium | reverse complement strand
TTGCCTGGTGACCATAGCGAGCGTGGCCCACCCGATCCCATCCCGAACTCGGAAGTGAAACCGCTTAGCGCCGATGATAGTGTGGCACTTTGCCATGCGAAAGTAGGGAATTGCCAGGCATACACACACAAAGCCCGACTACAATCTAGTCGGGCTTTTTTTTGCCCGAAATATCTCAAAGCAGCTTTTACTTGCTCAAATTCAGAAAACCAGCAAACAGTTACTGGTCATTTTTTGTCCGCAACAACACAAATACAGCACCTGTGCCGCCATCTTTTTGAGATGCGGAGCAAAAAGCCAACACATCTTGATGCTGGCGTAACCACAGGTTGATGTTATTTTTCAAAATAGGCTGGTTTTCGACAGATCGGTAGCCTTTGCCGTGTACGATATGTACGCAACGATATTTGCGTTTTAAGGCATTATCCAAAAAAAACAACAATTGTCTTTTTGCTTCATTGCTGTTCAAGCCATGCAAATCCAATTCCCCATCTAAGCCAAAATATCCTTGCCGTAATTTTTTCAGGACAGTTTTCTGAAGTCCGGGCTTTAAGTAACTGAGCGAATCTTCAAGGCCAACGGCGTCTATATCGTAAGAAGTGATTGCAGGCAGTAACCGATCTTCAGTATTTTCAACTTTGGGTTTTGGGAATGGTTTAGGTTTGTCTTGCGGGGATAATAAAACTTTATCGGACTGTAAAGTGCGTATTTTTCCAATAGATTGGCGAAACAATTCGCTATCTTCTTCGCTGATGATTTTTTTTGTCACTTTAGCTGATTTTGTGTTCTATTGTTGCTAATATGATTGATTTTATAGCTTATTCTGCTTAATGGCGACTGATAATGCACATTTTGGTTAGTAATGATGATGGTTATCTCGCAGAAGGCCTTTTGGCGCTTGTGCAAGCTTTACACCCACATGCCGAGCTATCCGTAGTAGCTCCCGATAGAAACCGCAGTGCTGCCAGCAACTCCTTGACCTTAGAAATGCCGTTACGCGCCCATAGTTGTGATAACGGTTTTATTAAAGTAGATGGCACACCTACTGATTGCGTGCATTTGGCGATTACCGGCTTGTTACAAAATGAACCGGATATGGTTTTTGCAGGCATAAATCACGGTGCTAATTTAGGTGATGACGTTTTGTATTCAGGCACAGTTGCCGCTGCAACCGAAGGCCGATTTTTAGGATTGCCTGCCGTTGCCATCTCCTTAGCCAGTAGCAACCCATCTCATTTTGAAACTGCCGCCCATGTTGCCGTTACCCTGCTTAAGCAATTATTAGTCCAGCCTTTACCAAAAGATACTATCCTTAATGTCAATGTGCCTGATGTGCCGATCGCCGAGTTAAAAGGCTATCAAGCTACCCGTCTAGGGCAGCGGCATAAGTCTGAACCTGTGGTAAAAAGCCAAGACCCGCGTGGACGGATTATTTACTGGGTGGGGCCTCCAGGTGCAGAGCAAGATGCAGGGCCGGGCACGGATTTTTATGCAATAAACACGAATTATGTATCGGTTACCCCGTTACAAGTCGATTTGACTTGGTACGGACGCTTAGATGAATTGACCCGTTGGTTACCAAAAGGAGGCGCTTGATGGATCCGCATTTGCAAGGCATAGGCATGACCTCACCACGTACCCGTGAGCGCATGACCAAACGCCTCTCAGAACAAGGCATCAGCAATACACGGGTTTTGGCAGCCATGCGCGAAATCCCCAGACATATCTTTGTCGATGAGGCGCTGGCAAGTAGGGCTTATGAAGACAGCTCCTTACCCATCGGCTATAACCAAACCATTTCCCAACCTTATATTGTCGCCAAAATGACGGAGCTGTTATTAGCATCCGGCCCTTTAACCAAGGTACTGGAAATTGGCACAGGCTGTGGTTATCAAACGGCTGTTTTGGCGAAATTGGTTGAGCACGTTTATACAGTTGAAAGAATATTGCCCTTGTTTAAAAAAGCCAAAGACCATTTATGGGATTTAAAACTGAAAAATATCCATTATTTGTACAGTGATGGCAGCAATGGCTGGCAAGATCATGCCCCTTATGACGGTATATTGGTATCAGCCGCCCCGTTAGAAATACCAAGAACCTTATTGGCGCAATTGGCGGAAGGTGGTGTGATGATAATTCCGGTTGGCAAACAAGGTAGCGAACAGACTTTACAGCGGATTACCCGCACCGCAGACGGCTATAAAACCGAGTTATTAGAACCAGTAACCTTTGTGCCTTTTGTTTCCGGCAAAGAATAGTCACCAGACGCGCTTTCACACTTAACGAGCAACCGTGCAATGATGTTAAGGATTTCACTAGGCAAGCATTGCCGTTTGTTGCTACTGTTGCCATTACTGGCAATGTTGCCCGCCTGTATATCCTCGCCCGCATTATTAGATGATGCGGTCATTTCCTACGACAAGTCGATTACCGAATCGCTATCTAAACAATTACTGCTCAACATCGCCCGCGCCCAACAACATCAACCGATGCACTTTACCGGCATTTCTAATATTGCCGCGACCTTTAATTTCCAGATGAGCGCAGGGGCGACGCCAGCTTTTACAGGCAATTCTGGTTCATCGATAGTGCCGACATTTGGCGGTTCAATCTCAGAAAATCCCACGATTAGTATTGTCCCTATGGAAGGGGAAGAATTTACCCGCCGCTTGTTAACGCCATTACAAGAAAGCAAATTGACGATGTTGCTAAGGCAAGGAACAGATATTGATTTGATTTTACGGTTATTAATCGACCAATTGCGAATCACCAAAGATAACCAAGAAAGCATTTATCAAAACAATCCCGCAGATAGGCAAGGTTATCGCTTATTCCGGCAAGCGGTATTGCATTTGTCGGCAATACAAGACCATCATGCCCTGCATGTAAAATCGTTGTTGTTTGATAGAAATTGGACATTACCTGCGACGTCATTATCTGCAAGCGATTTAGCGGAATTACAACGGGAGTTTACGGTTAATTTTGATGCCGTCCGCCAGCAAATCACCCTCAGTAAGCGGGTAACCGGGCATATTATCTTAAGCAATTATGACCCAAGCACATTGAGTAATGCTGAACGCCAAGCATTGCAGCAAGAGTCCGATAATCTACCCGTCAATGAAGTTTTGGTTGATATTCGTGCTGGCTATCCATTTGGCGAATTGCCGTTGCACGGTGCGTTGCGATTGCGGAGCTTTCATAATGTCTTGAATTTTATCGGTCAAGGCATTACTGAGCAGCAGGAATACAGTGTGCCAAGAAACCCGCTGACACCAGAGGTGAAAGAAAACCCAGCTGAAACACTAGGGATTCTGTTGTCACCAACAGAACCGGATAAAGCTGATCTGAGTGTGAAGTTTGGTGGAAGTTATTACGCGATCAAACCAGACGCTGGCTACCAATGGAACCGCGAAGGCTTCCGTCTTTTGTATCAAGTTTTCCAGATGACTATGAGCGAATTGTCGCAACAAAGTGCGCCTAGTATTACTATCTCTAAGTGAAAAGCTGCTGATACCGCTGGTTGCTAACCAGCGGTAAAAACCTTGAGGAGCAGGCGATTACTCACCAGCAATCGACATTTGCTCAACTAAAATAGAGCCAGTGCGGCTGTTGCCACGGTATTCAACATCGTTACCTACTGCCACGATGGTTTTGAATAAAGTCTTTAAATTTCCCGCAATGGTGATTTCTTCAACAGGGAATTGGATTTCACCGCCTTCCACCCAAAAACCTGCCGCCCCGCGCGAGTAGTCGCCTGTGACCATATTTACGCCTTGCCCCATCAATTCGGTGACTAACAATCCAGTGTCCATTTTTTTAAGTAAGGCCTGAAAATCATCATTGCCCGGTGTTAAGGTCAGGTTATGTACGCCACCTGCATTGCCTGTGCTTTGCAATCCCAATTTCCGAGCCGCGTAGCTGCCTAAAACATAACTGCGTAACACGCCATCGGTGACTAAATCGCGGCTACGGGTAGCAACCCCTTCGGAATCATAAGCCGCACTGCCTAAAGCACCGACGATATGCGGTTGTTCATGGAGGTGAATAAATTCTGGAAAAATTTGGGTATCCAGCGCATCCAATAAAAAGGAAGATTTGCGGTATAAATTACCGCCACTAATTGCGCCGATAAATGAGCCTAACAAGCTCGGGGCAATTTCGGCGGCGAATAATACCGGACATTCGCGGGTGCTAAGGCTGCGGGCTTGCAAACGTCTCAGGGTGCGTTCGGCGGCTTTTTTACCAACCGCTACCGCCGCTTCCAGATCATTGGCATTTCTCGCGACGGTGTACCAGTAGTCGCGTTGCATACTGTCGCCGCGTTGGGCGAGTACCGAGCAACTCAGTGAATGCCGGGTGCTGGCATAACCTTGCAGAAATCCTAAGCTATTGCCCAAAACGCGGATGCCTTGGTGGGTGTTGACTGAAGCCCCTTCGGAATTGCTGATGTCGGCATGGAATGAACGCGCGGCATCTTCACAAGTAATCGCTAAATCAATAGCGGCATTGGCATCAATTGACCACGGGTGATAAACCTGCAAATCGGGGAATTCCGTAGCCAGCCAGTCTTTATCCGGTAGACCTGCATAGTCGTCTTCGCTGGTATATCTGGCAATGCTACAAGCGGCGCTGACGGTTTCTTTGATGGATGCTGCTGACCAATCATTGGTGCTGGCTGAGCCTTTGCGTTTGCCAAAAAACACCGTGATCCCCAAACCTTGGTCACAGTGGTGTTCGATGCTTTCAACCTCGCCAAGGCGGGCGCTTACCGACAAGCCATCTTCACGGCTTAAACCTGCTTCGGCGGCAGATGCGCCTTGTTGTTTGGCTTCATCCAATAAGGTTTGGACGATGGTTTTCAGTTCTTCTATTTGTTGTTGAGTTTGCACAGGTTGTGTTATCCGTTGTTTGATGCGTGTTTGGGTAGCTGGGGTAAAACGGGCGCTTTAAAAACTGCTAAAGAAGTCTATCTAATACCAGTTGCTTGGTTGAAGTCAAAACAATAACCTCATCAGCAGGAAAAATTAAAGCTAACAAGATGCCATTGCCATAAATAAGGGTACAATACCGCAATTTATTTTCAAGAAGTGGGAATTGTTTGGCTAAGAATATTATCCGTATCGCCACCCGCCAAAGCCCATTAGCGGTGTGGCAGGCAGAATATGTTGCCCAACGTTTACAGGCGGTGTTTCCTGGTTTGCAAACGGAATTGGTGAAAATGGTAACCCGTGGCGACAAAATCCTTGATGCACCTTTAGCCAAAATTGGCGGTAAAGGCCTTTTCGTAAAAGAACTGGAGCAAGGCATGTTGGAAGGTATTGCCGATATTGCCGTGCATTCCATGAAAGATGTGCCAGTGGATTTTCCTGAAGGTTTGCATTTGTCGGCGATTTTAAGCCGCGAAGACCCGCGCGATGCCTTTGTTTCTAATCAATATGCGGCGTTTAAGGATTTGCCCGCCAATGCCAAAATTGGCACATCCAGTTTACGTCGGCAATGCCAGATTAAAGGGTTACTTCCAGATGCGGAAATTATCCCGCTGCGTGGCAACGTCAATACCCGCTTGGCAAAATTAGATAATGGCGAATACGATGCCATCATTTTGGCGGCGGCGGGCTTAATCCGTTTAGGTATGGCAGATCGGATTAGCGAATGCTTGGCGACCGACATCAGCTTGCCGGCAATAGGGCAGGGCGCTATTGGCATAGAATGCCGGACTGACGATGCCGAAATTAACGCCATGTTGGCTAGCTTGCACGATACCCAAACAGGGTATTGCGTCGCTGCCGAACGAGCAATGAATGCGCGCCTAAATGGTGGCTGCCAAGTGCCGATCGGTGGCTTTGCCCAATGGCAAGACGGGCAGTTGTCGATGCGCGGTTTAGTTGGTAGCCCTGATGGCTCGGTGCTGTACCGTAGCGAAAAATCGGGTTCACAAGGCCAAGCGGAAGCCATAGGCACGGCAATTGCCGAAGACTTGCTCAGCCAAGGCGCGGACAAAATTTTACAGGCGTTATTTGCTTGAACGCCTTGCCCGATGCTGTCCGTGTTTTAGTGACGCGGCCTGCCCATCAGGCTGAAAACTTAAGCCGCTTACTGGTTGAGCAAGGTGCAGAAGCAATCCGTCTGCCAAGTTTAGTAATTACTGCACTCGAAAACACCGATGCAATCCGAGCTAAACTGGCAACAGTAGATAAATTTCAATGGCTTGTTTTTATTAGTGCCAATGCGGTAAATTTTGCGGTGCAAGCGAATGATGGCAAAATAAATCCCCGTTCCGCAGCGGTTGCGGCAATCGGATTAGCGACAGCTACCGTCCTGCAACAAGCACAAATACGCGTGGATTTGACGCCGTTACCGCCATATAACAGCGAAGCCTTATTGGCAATGCCTGCCATGCAACAAGTTAAAGGCCAACATATTTTACTGGTGCGTGGCGAAGGCGGCAGGGATGAATTGGCGAATACTTTGCAACAGCGCGGCGCATTGACAGAATATCTGGATGTTTATAAACGCTGCCTACCAACGCAAGATTGTTCCTCAGTGCAGGCACTGTTAGCAGCAGGCCAGTTGCATGTTGTAACCGCCACCAGTGGTGAAGCGTTGCAGAATTTATTAATGATGATTGATGAACAATATCATCAGCAGCTATTGGCAGTGCCGTTAGTGGTGATTAGCGATAGGCTAAAACAAATCGCCAGCGAAAAAGGTTTCAAACGTATTGCTGTTGCCAAAGCGCCAGCAGATGCGGCAATTGTTGATGAAGTAAAAACTATAATAGGGGAAATAGGGTGACAGAATTGGCTGAGCAACAAGAACAACAAGTGGGGACAAGCAAAAAACCCCGTCGGTCACATAATGGACTCTGGATAGGGATTATTTTCTTCATAGTTATTAGTTTAGCAGGTGCGGGTTTTTATCTGTATACCCTGTTAAGTGAGCGCCAAGAGGGTTTAGGCGGCGAAGTAAAAGGCGTGTTAAACAAACAAATTGGCGATTACCAAAACCAATTGACCGCCATCCAGTCGCAATTGGCGGCATTGGAAGCCGATATTGCCGGAAAAGACACCCATTTCACCAAAACCCTCGCGGACTTTTCCTCGTTACACAACCAAAAATTAGAAAACACCCGTAACGACCTTAACGAATCCATAACTTTCATCCAACGGCAATTAGGCAAAACCCGTGGCGATTGGTTGGTTGCTGATGCTGAATATCTATTAAGCGTCGCCAATGAAAGGCTGTATCTCATCGGCGATGTCAACACCACCCGTGAAGCCTTAGAAGCCGCCGACCAACGCCTACGCGAAAGTGGTGATGCCGCAGCGTTTAAAGTGCGCGAACAAATCGTCAAAGAAATCGGCTTATTACGCAGCGTGGTTATCCCCGACGTGGTCGGCATGTACGCCAGCCTTGATAGCTTGGCAAGCGAAGTAGACAAATTGGAATTGATTTTGCCTTATTCCGGTAAAGCCTTGTCGCCGACGGCAGAAACTTCAGCCTCAGAAACACCAAAAGCCGCGCCTACCACAGAAGAAGGCGAGCCAGAAGGCGAAGGTCTGCTTGATACCGCGGAAAAAGCCTTGGAAGGCATCGTTACTATCCGTCATACCGACCAAGCTATTGACCAAATCTTAACGCCAGAGCAAGCCTTATTTATCCGTGAGCAACTGCGCGTCAAATTAGAAATGGTAAAAATCGCCTTAGTGCAACATAACGAGCCGCTTTACCATGCCAGCTTGGAAGATACCAAGCATTGGATAGGCCTACATTTTAATAGCAATGATGTCAGTAAAAATGTCGTTGCCGAACTAGAACGCTTAGCGGCAATTAAAATCCGCAGCCAGTTTCCTGATATTAGCTTGTCGTTAAAAATGCTTAAAGACATCACCAAGCTAAGAATAGAAACCGATAAAGCCATCGAGCCAAACAAACCTGCGCCAGCGGCGGCAGTTACTCCGCCAGCAGCTCCCGCCGTACAAGTGATAGAAAAACCAACGGCAGCACCTTTGCCGACAGAAAAGCCTGCCGAAGCAGAGCCAGCAGCTGAATAAAGGCTATTGATAATGAAAAAAATACTCTATTTTTTTATCGCCCTAGCCGTAACAGCCGGGTTTGCAATTTTTGTCCATAGTTGGTTGGAAGGCTTCGATACCCCTGGTTATGTCATTATTGGCATAGGCCATTGGTCGTTTGAAACCACCTTGGCGGTTTACGCCACCTTCTTAATTTTTAGTTTTTTCTTCCTGTATTTTTTCTTCAGAGGCTTCGGCTGGTTGATCCGTTTGCCGGGACAAATGAAACGCCGTGGCAAAAACGTCAAATTCAATCGTTCCCAACAAGCGCTGATCGCTGGTTTAGTGGATTCCGCAGAAGGTAATTTTGAGAAAGCCGAAAGCGTCTTGATACGACATGCTTCCCACAGTGGCTCGCCGTTACTGCATTATTTGACTGCCGCCCGTGCCGCACAATCACGCGGTGCTTTCGACAAGCGCGATGAATATCTTAAAAAAGCCGCCGACCAATCCTCTGGCTCTGATGTTGCCATCGGTTTAACCCAAGCGGAATTGCATTTATCAGGCAACCAATTCGGCGAAGCTTTGGAAACCTTAACCAAGTTGCATTCCATTCAACCTAGTCACGCCAGCGTTTTAAAATTACTGCACCAAACCTATAAACATCTTGGTGATTGGGAAGGCGTCCGCAAATTATTGCCATCCTTGCACACCAATAAAGTGATGATGGAAGCGGAAATTAAACTGTTGGAAACCGAAACGTTCAGCAAATTGCTTAAACAAGCGGCGGAAGCAGGTGATGTGGCGGTTATTACCGATTTATGGGCGCAAATTCCTGCGTACATCAAAAAAATGCCCGGTATCGCCGCTATCTATTTTGCTGCCATGATTAGTGCTGGCGTTGGCGGGCAAATAGAAACCGAATTAGCCACCGCCTTATCGGCAAATTGGAATGTGACCTTATTGGTTTTATACGGCAGTGTGCAGTCAGAAAACCCGCTGGCACAGTTTGAAATGGCAGAACGTTGGTTAGATTTATACGCCAACGATGCAGTTTTACTGATGGTTCTAGGCAAACTCTGCGGCAAAAATGGCGACAACGGCAAAGCCAAAGAGTATCTGCTCAAAAGCATTGCTATTGAAGCAACCGTGCAAGCTTATCAATTATTGGGCGACTTATCCTTTGTTGAAGGCGATAAAGACCAAGCCAGCCACTATTACAAACAAGGCTTGGAGTTGGCATCAATGGAAGTGGTTAGCCGGATAGACAGTATTTCATAACCAGCCAATTGCTGAAAATACTCTTAAATCCCAGTTGTTATAAGCAAAAAGAGCCGTTCGTGCTGAGCTAGTCGAAGCGTGAACGGCTCTTTTTGCTATTGGTTTATTAGTAACAATAGTGCCATTCACTTTGATTATCGGATTTTCAGGAACAGCCAAACCTTCTTAATCAAAAGCCCCTGTTATTTCCCCTCTGGCTCATCAAAACTCCCCACCGAACCTCCGCAAATATCGCCTTCTTCAAATGGCCCTAACCATTTACGCAACGCCTTTACCCTTTCCATCGTTATAGCCGCCTCCGCAGTCGCGTGGCACATAGGGTGGCTGCTGCCATAATTTTCGACCGATAACGGATAAAGCATTTTCATTTCGGCATCACGAAACGCCAGCCATGCACGTTGCGCGGCTTTGAGGTTTTTCAGAAATGCAGGGCTATTTTGATAACGGCTAAGAATTTCTTTGTAAACGGCATTTAATTCCTTGTCCGCGCGTTCAAATTCACTGGCGGCACAGAAATTCAATTCCAATTGCGTTTTGGCAGTGTCGTTACAAGCATTCGTCTCAGCGAAAATGCTCGGGCTGCATAAAATGAATATCGCAGCGATAAAAAGGCGAAGTCTCATAAATTACTCATCAAGCCAGAACGGCCTCAGTGGTGTGAAATGGCTGTTTGCCAACTAGCCGACAGGTTTCAGGCTAGCAGAAAAAACAAGACCTAGCAGGTTTTTAAAACCTGCCAGGTCTGATTGTACTCGTCAAAACAAAATTGCCTGAGCTAGCGATTAGACATGGGTACAAAAAAGCTTTGCTTCAGCCGCTCGGCGACGCACTAAACCCGCCAGCCCGCGATTGGTATATTTGCCAAACTGCTCGGCAATCCACGCCGTTTCACCCCAGCGAGTAGGGGAATCACAAACCAGCGTGATGGAATTGAAATTAGCACCTTTATAAAACCCAGCGCCAAGATTATAAGCAAAGCTATACAGCGCACTTTGCTGGTTGCTGTTCATTTTCGACCAAGTAGGGATTTTGCTTAAAGCAGGCGTACAGATTTTTGATACATGATCGGCTAAGTATTCACTCGCCTTGGCTTCCGTTATCACATCGCCTTTTTTAACGTGCGTGCCATCGGGATAAACGGTTGTGCCGTAGCCAATGGTCGGTAATTTCCAACCCGTAATAGGGTCTTCATAAGCATTAGCACGAAAACCTTCAAATAATTTAATTAAGTCGATAGCAGCTTTAGGGATAGTAGCCATAATATTTTCCTGAAAAGTTGAAATTGCCGATAGAGGCTAACACATGATATTTGTGGTAACTAGCTACAATATTTAATCACTACGTTTTTTTATTGCGAGTATTTGATTTTTAAATAAATACGGATTGCAGCTGATTTCTCTGGGGAAAATTTGCCGAGATGACAGACAAAATCCAGCTGATTTGTTTGAGACATTATCAACACCTGCTTTACCATAGCGGCAGCCTCAATCGCCTAGGTATTTCTGCCAATGCTGCCACGCCACATTCTTATTTTCCTCGTCATGTTCTGGACAGCCGCCGCGCACTCTGGCGCTGAACTGTATTTCCAAGTCCAGCCACAAGCCACCATCAGCAACGCCCCGCGTTTGGGAGTAAATCTAGGCGAATGGACGGCCTGGGGCGCGGCGCAATTATCGGCGAATGTGCTTAAAAATCCCGGATTTGAAGGCATCATTGACCGGGCAATCGTAATCGTTAAAAGCGCCGATAGCCTGAGTTTTAGCGACGATACCGCATGGACAAAACGCCCCGACGGCTTTTGGGCTGGCGCACATTACGATGTCCGCAGCGGGCGCGAAGCGGGTAAACAAGGTGTGCTGTTCGACTCAAAAGCCAGCGGCAAAAACCAATTGCCAGAATTTATCGTTGCCGAACACGCGCCCGCATTACAACCTGGTGATGCGGTCAGCATAAGCCGCAATAACGACCACGATTTGCCTGCCCAATGGTGGTTCAGCAAAAATCCCTTGCCGGGACAGCTTAGCGTCAGCAGCGATCATCCCCCAGAAAGCCCAGGCCAACGCGCCTTGCAATTACAGCCGCAAACCGGAAAGCCCATAGAAGCCTTCTCATATCTTGATGGCATCGGCGACAGGGCAGGTAAGTTGTTGCCGATAAACGGCAGCTGGACTTTACGCTTTTGGCAGAAACAAACCGTGGCGGGGGCAAAACTCACCGTTAAATTTCAGCGCATCAATGGCAGTCCGGCATTTTTTCAAGAAACTATCCAGCCGACCGCTACGTGGCAGCGCATCGAACGCCATTTTCAAGCGAAGGATATTGGCTCAGCCGCCACCTTGGCGTTAAGTTTTGTTGCCGAAGGCGAGGGCGGGGTATTGTTGGATGATGTCGAATTACGCGCCGAAGGCAGCGGCGCATTCCGCTCCGAAGTGGTTGCCGCCTTAAAAGCCTTGCAACCCGGTTATTTGCGCGATTGGCAAGGCCAGTTGGGCGACACCTTCACCAACCGCACCGCTGATGCTTTTGCCCGCCGCAGTAGCCGATACCGACCAGGTCAGGAAAGCAGCTTCGGCTATGGCTTGAATGAATTTTTACAACTGGCGCAAAGCGTCGGCGCACAACCGTGGTTGATTTTGCCGCCGACCTGGAGTGATGACGAAATCCAGCAATTCGGCGCGTATCTACGCCAACAAATCGACGCGCTGGGCTTTAAAGAAGTGATTGTCGAATTCGGTAACGAAAATTGGAACGCCGTGTTCCGCCCCGCCAGCATTCCCCATTACGATGCCCACGGCGAAGCCGCCACCCGCGCTTTCCAACACTTACTCAGCGGCGCAAACCAACACCCCGCCATTCATCCGGTTGTTAACGGGCAATACGTCAATCCGTGGCTATCGGCGAAATACCTGAATGCAGTCGACAACGCCTACGGTTTGGCAATTGCGCCGTATTTTTTGTTTTCACTGAATGAAGACGACGATATTTTGGCGAAATTATTCCAACAAGATGATTATTTCACCGAAACCCTCGCCGCCGCCAAAGCAAAAAACAAAGAATTGCTGGTCTACGAAGTCAACCTACACACCACGTCTGGCAATGCCACCTCCGCCAGTCGCGACCGCGCTACCACCAGCGCAGCGGCAGGTGCAGCCTTGGCAAAACGCTTATTGACCGCACAAGCCTTGGGCATCAGCAAACAATGCCTGTACACCCTGGCGCAATACGATGCCTTTGTCGAGCAAGGCCAACCGCAACAATTGGTAAAACTCTGGGGCATAAGCCGGGATTTAGCCGCCGCCCCACGTTTGCGCCCAACAGGCTTGGCAATGACCATGCTCAACCGCCTATTACCTGCCGATGTCCACAAACTGACCAGCGCCGACAGCACCGAAAACGCCATCACCCTAAACGCCTACCATAACAGCGCAGGCTGGAGCTTAGCCGCCGCCAACAGCAACCCCGAAGTGCAAACCATCAACGTGCAGTTTCCCGTTCAAAACGGCAAACAAAAATGGCGGCTATTGCGCCTATCGGCAGCCTCACCAACAGCCAATAACGAAAGTGACGAACAAGTGCGGATAGTGGAAGAGCCGTTGACAGCAGAAAACAACAGCGTACGTCTGACTATTCCGGCGTATGGTTTAGTGGTGTTGGTGGCGGGTGATTGATTGGTACTAATCGGTTTTAATTTAAGTGCTGTAGTTACGCAGATATTTTCTGGGATATAAGAACAAGTAATGATGAGTTATGTAGGATGGGCTGACGATAGGAAGCCCATCAAACAAAATAGCCTAATGATGGGCTTCCTGTCGTCAGCCCATCCTACCTTTTAGGCGTTGTAACCTTAAAAAAACCAACAACGGATACCCCCATGAAACGCATAGACTACCTAGACGCAAGCAAAGCCATCGGCATGTTTTTGGTGTATTACGGACACTTCATCGAAAAACTCTATTACGCAGGTGCAAGCGCGATTTTTTTAGAGCTAAAACTCATTTACGCCTTCCACGTACCGTTGTTTTTCTTCTTGGCAGGCATATTTTGGAAAACCGATGCCGCGCCAATCTGGCAGATATTTGCCAATAAATTCAAAACCCGCATCATGCCCACGCTATTTTTTGGCCTGATAGCCATCCCGTTTTTTATCGTCTTAGATAAGTTCTCAGTGCCAGCAGTATTGGAAAAACTTACCGCCTACGCCGCAGGCCAACCGAAATTAAACTGGGTAACCTGGTTTTTAGTTTGCCTATTCAGCTTAGAACTGCTCATTGCCTGCGTCGCCAAAATCGCCCCGTTCACCAGCAAAACCAAAGCCTTACTGTACGCGCTAGTATTTTTCCTGATCGGCTGGCTATTAACCGACAACGCAGCGGCAATCAGCGCACTCACGCATCTGCCCAGTAATTTTTGGTTCATCAACGAAGCCTTTACCGCAGGCGGATTTTATCTGCTCGGCTATTGCGCCAAAGACTGGCTGATGATTCCCACCCAACGCCGCGCCGATACCCTAGGCTTACTGGTCTGCGGCGGCCTATTACTTGCCACCTTCAACCTCAACCAAGGGCCGTTTCTGGATAAACACGCCATTGTCTTAATGAACGCAGGCTCACACGGCAATTACCTGTGGTTTATCACCACCGCCTTACTGGGGATTGCCGCGATGTTGTTTTTTACCCGCCTGCTAAACCCCAAATTTTTCGCGCTCGACTTCATCGGCAAAAACACCTTAATTTATCTCGGCTTAAACGGCCTCTGCCTGTTTTTTATTGATGTCAAAGTCATCTACAAACTCGGCTATTTCCCCACCGACCCGCTACTAGTCAACCTCTACGCCGTCATTTACGTCACCGCCATCATGCTACTGTTTATGCCCGTAACTTGGCTGATTAAAAAAACTGTACCGAAGTGGATAGTGCCGTAATGTAGAGGGCAATGTTGTTCTGTAATGGTCAAGTAAACTTGGGAAATCAGTTGAGCCTGTTGTAGAAAAATCTTTTCATATTGGTTGAGTGAAACCGAATCGATCGTTGAAGATGGCTAAATCGATTGGTTGGAGTACAAGCTTAGGCTTGTACCTGCGTAAACCGAACTTTACGAAACAGAATTTAAGATTCCCCCCACACCCCATCAATAATCATATTGGTAAATAATCCCCAAACTATTGCCGTTGTTGCTGTTGGTTTTGTTAGTGGTCGTGCTGGGCGTACCGACGGTGGCTTCTAATTTTAATTGTTTGGTGATGTCAATTTGGATGGTCGCTTGGGTGCTGTTGCCGATAATGCCTTTTTTTGCCCCTAGATAAATGCCGGGCAAGACATAACGTCCGGCTTCTAAGCTGCTGCCTACTGAGAGTTTATCTAAACTCAGATTTTTGCGTACCATCTCCAAAGAACCGCTCAGCGGCGAGCTGATGCTTGAGCCAACGCCCGATAAGCTGGCGACGGCGGAACCAATCTGCAACATTTCCAACATGCTCAAATTATTGGCACCGTGTTTAAACAACAGCCGCGCTAAGATTTCGTCTTGCGGCAAGCTGGGGACGCTGCTTAGGGTGATAGTCGGTTGGCTGGCGTTGCCATCAACCCGCAATGTACTACTGATGTTGTCGCTACTGCTGGTGGCGATAAACATTAACGCCGGATCGAGCATATTACCGCCGTTAAAACCAATGCTGCCTTGGCTAAACACTAAGGATTTGCCTACCAAATTGTATTCACCGCGCCGAAGTTTAAAGCTGCCGTCTGGGAGTGGCTGTTGGCTGCTGCCGCGCAAGCGGACTGTGCCGTAGAGTTCGGCATCTATGCCACGTCCACGTACGTACAAATTGCCGGGCGCGTTAAACACCAAATCTAAGCGCAAATTCAGTGGCGGCTTGGTGACGGCAACGGCAGTTTGCGGGGTTGTTGGCGCAAATTTTAATACCGCGATATTGGCGGGCATATGTTCAGGGATGCGGATTTCCGCTTGATTTACCAGCACCGCACCGCGCATCACCAGGTCTTTATTAAGCATACCTTGTAAGGCGACATCGCCATTGATGATGACGGTTAACGGATCGCTGGCGAGTATGCGGGCATTGTCGGCGCTTAGCTTCACGTCGATGGGTAAGCCGTCGCTTAACAAATCCATCGTGCCGCTGGCAGACAGCTTGCCAGAGCCTGCACGGGCGGCAAATTTGTCGATGTTGATGCGTCCGTTGTTTAGCGTCAGCAAGGCGGCAATATCTTTAATTTTTAGGCCTAAATTAAAATCGCGTATTTCGGTTTTGCTGACATCCAGCTGCATGTGCGATTGCGGTTGCGACCAACTGCCCGTGAGTTTGCCGTTCATATTCAGTTGTCCGCGTAGCCTTCTGCCGCCTGCATTGAGTAATGGATTAAAGAGGTTTAAATCCATTTGGCTACTGGTGACTAAATTCATCGGCGTGTCCGCGCTTAACGGCAATTCGCCATTTAGCTTTAATTGCAGTTGTGCGCCGCCGCTAATTTGGCTGTTGATTTGCGCCTTCATACCATCTAAGTCGGCATTGGCTTGTAATTGCAAGGCAGGTAAGGCCGCGCCGTTGGCATTGCCTAGTTTTATATCCACGCCGTTAATGTTGATGTTGCCGCGCGGTTGCGTGGGGTTGCCCGTTAAATGGGCATCGGCATTGATGAAGCCAGTGGCGACTAAATCGGGATAAAAGCGTTTGCCTAACTCCGCAGGCAGTTGCTTGAGTTTGGCGATGATGTCTAAATTGGGGCTTAGCTGGCCTTGCAGACTTAATTGCGCTTGGCGCAAACCCAGCGTTAACGGGCTAAGGCGCAAGCCGTCGGCAAAATTCAGTTGTGCTGGATTTAATAAATGCAGTTTTTCTTGCTGCCATTCGCTGTGCATTTGCTGGATGGTCAGCTGCTGGTTTTCGGTATCGAGGTTTGCGCTACTGCTTAACGTTAACGGCGAATCATCGGCGCTGGCTAATTGGCTGTCTAGTTGAAGTTGGATGGCGTTTAGCGTGCCTGCAATAGCCAGTTGTGCGTTACCGTGCAGCGGCGGGCTGGTTAAGTCATGCAGTTGTAGCGTACCTTGCAACTGCGGTTTTTGCTGCAAGTGGCTGATGTTCATATCTAAGCTTGATTCACTAACCGTGGTTGCGGCTAAACCCAGTTGTTGGGCAAGTAATTGCAGTTGTATGGCAGGCTGTCCTTGTGAATTGCTGATTTGGATTTTACCGGTTAACGCGCCCGTTATCGGTTGTGCCAGTAGTGGTTGTAAATCGGCTAAACGTTTCATCTGCAAATTAAGCAGGCCAACAGGCCAAGCGCTGGGCTTTTTGGCAAATTTTAGCGAGCCTTGCAGTTGCGCCGATTGCCAAGTGGCTCGGTCAATAACCACGTTGGTCGTCTCTGCTTGTTGGCTGGCGGTGACTGCCATATCCAGCGCTGAGCCAGCCAACCACGCTTTGGCGTTGAGGTTGCCGCTGAAAGTGTTCGGCAGTTGCGCGAGTTTGATGGTCGCGGTGATTGGTTTAAGCGGGAAAGTGACTTTACCAAAACGTGTGCCAAGTTCACCTTTAACATCGGCTGTCAGGCCAAAATTATCGGTAGCGCCCGCCACTTGCCCGCGCATGGTCATCTGGCCTTGGCTGCGTTTGTCTAGCTTGGCAATATCCTTAACCGACAGCAACCAGTTTCCGCTCAGGGCATTGCCATCGATACGGCCTGTGGCTTCGGCGTTAAATTGCGGGTTATCGAATTTGAATTCTGGAATTGCCGAAGCTTTGCTATCAGCGCTGGCTGTGATTGCAAAGTGGTTTTCTCCAGCTAGCCAGGTTTGTAATTGCTTATCGCCGCCAGTTATCGACAGGTTGCCCGTGCTGGTGAGTTGACGTTGTTCATCTTGTTGGCTGGCATTGAGCTGAATGCTGGCCTTGCCGTGCAAATCGACACCGCTTAGCGCCAGCAGTCGGCTTAAATCTGGCAGGGTCAGCGCCATTGCCAATTTGCTGTGTTGTAAATCGCTGCCACTGGCGTTGCCCGTCGCGTTTAGGTGCGGGTGTTGCAGGCTAAAGTTTATGGGATGGTCGGCTAAGTCTAAGCGGGCATCGGCAGTCACGATTAAAGGCTGGGCTTGTAAAAGATCGGCTTGTTGATTGCCGTTGCTTAAACCCGCCAATTGGCCTTGTAATTGCCATTGTCCGTTGCTACCCGTGAGTGTGGCGGCGATGGTTTTTAATTTATTGGTGGCTAGCTGCAATTGGCTGAGCTGGAGCGTGGCGTTAATGCTCGGTTGGCTTAAGCGGCCTTGCAGTCGCCCTGTCACCGCTAAACTTTGCCAAGACAAATCCGGACGCGCTTGGGTGTTTGGCATAGCAATGTTGATTTGCAATTGGTTTTGGTCGCCTTGTAAATCCAACAAACCTTGTAGGTCTGCCGATAACTCGCCGGATTGCAAATGTACTTGGCTGTCGATAGCGGATAACGGGCCATTAAGCTCTCCGCTGGCGGTAAGCGGGTAGGGCAGTTGCCAACCAAAAGCAGTGGCAATCAAGCCTTGCTCGGGTTCGTCTATGCTGAGTTTGGCGTTTAGTTGCTGGCTATCGCTTGCTGCTTGCAGATGGAAACTGCCTTTGGCATCCAAACGTTGCGCGTCGACTTGCAGTTGTAGATGCTTGGCGCGATCAAGGTTGATATTGCCGCTCACCGCCAAGCTGCCAAGCTTCGCCAGTTGTAAATGTTGCACGCTGAATTGTTTCACCACCAAGCTGACAGGCAAGCCGCTGTTGGTGTTGGTGCTATCGGATGAGTTGCTTAACTTTTCTACGCTGGCATTGTTGACGCTGAGCTCGCGTATTTCCACCACACCTTGGCGTAATTGCGCTGGCGACCAAATCAACTGCGCTTGCTGTAGTTCTAGCCATGCGCCGTTGGCATCCTGCATGGTTAATTGGTCAATAGTGAGGGTGTCAGGAAACTGGTAACGCCAGCCATGTACGATGACGGTATTGCCGCTGGACTTGGTGAGTTGCTGTTCTAGCCATGTCCGTCCGCTTTGGCTGTTGCTTGTCAAGAAAACTGCTAAAACCATTAGTACCAAAAGGCCCAAGCTCAACATTAAGCCCAGGCCGATGATTTTGCTTAAACGCCGCATACTTACTGTCATCAGAATGCCTGCCCTAAACCAATATAAAGTTCAAAACTGCCGCTGTTGCTTTGGGCATTAACGGGAAACGCCACATCCGCGCGCAACGGCCCAAAGCTGGTGTAATAACGTGCGCCAACCCCCGCACCGACTCGCCAAGCGCCTTGCAACAGCAGCGTATCTGAGCTGACCTGTCCGGCATCGGCAAACATCGCCATACCGTAATTGCCATAGATTTTTTGCCGTAATTCTACTGAGCCAGTCACCATGGCTTTGCCGCCTTCCGGATTGCCGCTGGCAAATTGCGAGCCTATAGATTGGTATTGAAAGCCGCGCACCGTGCTACTGCCGCCTGCGTAAAAACGTTTGTCGGGTGGTAAATCAAAGCGGTCAGCGCCTTCAATGTCGCCGAGCATGGCGCGTACCGCCAAAATGCTGCTGCCTGAGTGGCTAAGGTCTAAATAACTTGAGCCGGAAACTTGGAAAATGGCAAAGGTATCGACATTAAAGCCTGCCAACGGCTGGATGGGCGTTATCGACAAACGCAGAATATGGCCTGTTGTTGGGTTGAGCAGGTTATCGGTGCTGTCATATTTTAGCGATAACGGCGTACTGATTAAGGTGTAGTCGCGGGTGGTATTTTCTTGGCTGATATTGCTTTGCTCTACGCTTAAACTTAATCCGCCTGTCCATAATTTATTGATAGTCCGCAATACGCCCCATTCGGCTTGTAAGCTTTGTTGTTGATAAGCATCTAAGTTTTGCCGTACAGCGGCAATCCCGGTTTTTAATTGTTGGTTGAGCCGGAAAAAATCTGGCTTGATAAATTGCGCCGAAAATTGGTAGCCAATGCCCGTGGTGCTATTGCCGCCTAGCTGGGTCATCCCGGCGCTGAGGTTGAGTTGTTCGGCGTTGCCTAGCAGATTATGGTGCTGCCAGAGCGTTGAGAAAGTCGCGCCCAAATCAGTGGAATACGCCGCGCCTAAGTTGGTGCTGTGGCGTTTGCGTTCATCAACAATGAAATTAATCGGCAATTGCCCCTGCGGGTCTAAATGTTCAGCCACTTGGCTGCGGACATTGGCGAACACGCCTGTGGCAAGCAGGTTCTGGCGGCTGTTTTCAATACCGCTAGGGGTAAAAGCATCGCCTTTGGCAATGTCCAGCTTTTGCCGCGCATAAGGTTCTTTCAGTTTGTCTAAGCCGCTGACGCTAATAGCGCCTAAGTGCGTCACTTTTCCGGGGGTGACTTTATAAGTGACATCAATAGAATTTTCGCCAGCCACTAAAGTTGCGATAGGTTCATCCACTTTCGCCAAGGCATAACCTGCATTCAGCAAGCCCGTTAACAGGTTTTCCCGCGCCACTAAAACCTTGGCGGCGATGGCTGGCGCGCCACTGCTTAAGCCCAGCCATTGTTTGGCTTCTTCCGGCAGTTGCCCTTGTAAATCAATATGACGTAGATGGAATACTGGCCCGGTGTCGATAGACACGACTATCGGCAACTCCGGTTTGGCGGGGGAAAAATCAATGGTGTCGAACAGTCCTGGATCATCCAGCGGTCGGCCTGCGATGCTTATCTGCACTTGGCCTTGGTAATAGCCCAAGCTTTTCAAAGCGGTGCTGAAGCGGTCAACATCCGCTTTGGCACGGGAGATCAGCGCAAATGCGCCGACGGGCGCGGTTTCATTCAGGCTGATTAATGCCGAGGCGCTGGTGAGTAATTGGTCTAATTCGGCATTTTTTGTGGATTGTATTTTGACGGTGTAAGGCTGCGGATCAGCCGCTTGGCTGCTATCGATTAAAAACAATTGGGCAAGCAGCAAAATAACCGCGAGATGTTTTGGGGGTAAAAAAAACCTTACCACGAAGGAAGACATATTTAGCTCGTCAGTATTAACAAAGGCCAGGATGGTTGTCGGTAGAAAGCCTATCCTACAGCAGAATTGGCTAATGATTGAATTGACGCTGGCATTATTTAAATAGTCGCGCGAATATCAGGAAATGCTGGAATTAGTCCGGCTCTGGCTTTTACGATTGAAAGCATGGTTTGTGAGGCGTTGGGAGCGCCTGCGCCTTGAAGGGTTAAAGCTGCGGCTTGAATTTCAAGCAGTCTTCCAGCTTTGTTTATAAGGATGGGTAACCACAAAAACTGGTGGGCAGAAAAGTGTTGCCTATACTACCTGACTTGGCTACTTGCTGCCCAATTGCATCCTTGTCTATCGGCTTAATTAAAGTTAGGCACATTTTTCTAAAATAAAACAAATTGTGGAAATTAAGGATATAGAAAATAACAATGACAACCCCTTCGCAGTAGAAGCCGTGTTCCAAGATTTGTGAGATTTGATTGATCCGAATAAATTAACAATTATATTTTTCATAATTTTTACAGGGTTCTCCCGCTCTGGGGTTACTGTACTTAAGTTAAGGATTTGTGTTTTATTTCCAATAAGATATAACGCTGGTTACCAAGCTCCAGCTTGGTAACCCAAGTCTCAGAAGCTCTAGCTTCGAGAATGATAGTTATCCGTCGCTCCGATACCCCGCATTGAGCTACGCTTAATGCGGACTACCCGCTTCGGCCTTGTCCATTTCACGAGGTAGCGACACGCTTGCCCTTAAGGTGTAACGGGCGTTGATATGATTAAATTATTATTGACTGTGATATGGTCAAGGGGCGCGGCATTAACGCTGATTTGTTGAACAAACGGGCTTTTAACCGCTTTAATCACCGCTGTTATGGTAACACTGCCGCCCGGAGCCAGATTACCCAGATTACAAACATTAATGCTCGTTTTCTTACAACTGCCTTGGCTAGTTGTAAAGCTAACCGGAACGCCGTTGGCAAACACATCAATCAGGCTCACGGCGGTGGCTGTTATCGCCCCATTGTTGGTGACGGTAAAACTGTAAGTTGAGGCAATATTTTTTTGCACAAGCGCTGGCTCAACACTGGCCAGCACTTGCACATCAGCGATTTTGGCGGCAGTTAACAGTCGGTCACGCATAAAAATATCGGTTTTGGCATTGCTGTCCGATACCGCCAATAAATTACTTGCGCCTGAAGCGAAAGTTATAAAACGCCCATCGGCATTAATGTCCGGAGCAGAACCGCCCGAGTTCGCTTGAACACCTGTTGGGCTGGCACTAGCGCGGACGGTGGTGTGCGCTAACAAATCGCGCACAAATACATCTTCTTTTGCATTGCTGTCGCCGTTCACCAAATTGCTGGCATCGGAAACAAATGCCACAAACCGACCATTGGCACTGATAACAGCCGGGTACGCGGAACTGCTATTGCCATTGCCCTGTACACCAGCCGAACTGACACTTATCAAACTTGTTGATCCAGTCACCCGGTCGCGGATAAAAGTATCAATTCTGGCATTGTTATCCCCCGCGATAACATTATCGTTAGACGATTTGAACACCACAAAACGGCCATCGGCACTAATTGACGGCATATCGGCGCTCATCGAGCCGCCAAAGGTTAAAATCCTGGGGCTAACCAACGATGTCGTGTTTTGTACGCGATCCCGAACAAAAATATTTTGCCCGTTGTAGTCTAGGGTATTGCCAAAATTAGTCGCATTGGAACTGAACGCCACATAACGACCGTCGGCACTGATGGACGGCCAAGAATCGCTATGGTTGTTGGCTTGAATATTGGCGTTGCCGACACTCACCCGCGTGGTTTTGGAACTTTGGCGATCACGGACAAAAACATCAATTTGGCCATTGCTATCATCCGCAACCAGATTGCCGGCCCAGGAGGTGAAGGCCACAAAGCGCCCATCGGCACTCAGGGCTGGTGGGTGTCTGGAGGAGCTATTACCCTCAATGCCCGTGGAACTGACGCTGACCCGCGTGGTGACACCAGTTTGCAAATCACGGATGAAGGTGTCAATTTGTCCATTGCCATCACCGGACACCAAATTAGTTGCCAATGAGTTGAACGCGACAAAACGCCCGTCAGCACTGATGGTTGGATCGAAACTATCATTGTTGGCCAACGCACCAGCCGAATTTACACTGACCAAGCTGTTCTGCCCCGTTTGTTTGTCGTGGACAAATATATGGGGTAGGCCAAAGGTGTTAGTGGTCACCAGATTGCTCGCGGTGGATTGGAACGCCACAAAGCGGCCATCGGCACTCACCGATGAAGTACCGAAACTGTGGTTATTACCTTGTAGGCCAGCGGCGGTTTGGCTAATCACTGTGGTGTCTGCCGCGTTTGCAGTCATCATGGGCAGTGCGATTAATAAAGGTAACAATAAGTGGCGTGTTTTATGATGGATGGTGTGCATAATTTTTATATTAGTTATATTGAAAATGTGAAAGCATCATAACTAACGTAGTGGTCATCCGACAATGTAAGCGGTTCACAAAACGCAAAAATGGCGCAGGCCTGTTAAAGATTGTTGGCTAATTGTTTGGCGCTACATCGAGGCATCGATGTCCATGAGGTGCATCGCGGAGTGTCTTCCAAGCGTAACGGTGAAGGCATTGAAGTGGATTTGTTGGTGGTCAATGATAATGATGTGGTGGCGATTGAGTGCAAAAGCACTTTAAGCATTGATGATGTCAATGAACACGTCATCCGCTTGGAAAAACTCAAACGCTTGTTGCCAACTTATAAAGACAAGCGGGCGATGGGTGCGGTAACGGGCATGGTTATCCCCGACAATGTCGCTGCTTATGCTTATAAACAAGGCTTTTATGTGATCGCGCAAAGTGGCGATCATTTGCTGATCCGCAATGGCGAGGATTTTAGGCCACGTGTTTGGTAAAAACTTAGGTTATATCGTCTTACCAAGCTGGGGTATCTGTGAAAATAGTTGCCATAAAAAAAGCCTTTGTGGATGTTTCCACAAAGGCTTTTTTATGCAGACGATTAAGGCTTATTTCGGGAGAACATTGACCGCGGTTAAACCTTTAGGACCAGATTCTACTTCGTAACTGACTTTTTGACCTTCGGAGAGGGTCTTAAAGCCTTCACCTTGAATAA
Organism: uncultured Methylococcaceae bacterium; assembly: GCA_903928685.1. Lineage (GTDB taxonomy): Bacteria > Pseudomonadota > Gammaproteobacteria > Methylococcales > Methylomonadaceae > Methylovulum. Next base: position 4,201 of record CAIYRS010000035.1, on the reverse strand, counting down.
CTGAATGATGTACGAAAACATCATCGCCGCCTTGTTCTGGGGCGATAAAACCAAAGCCCTTAGTGTTGTTAAACCACTTTACAGTGCCTGTTGCCATTTGAAAACTCCTGAAATAAAAACTTAACGTAATACAGAATAAAGGTTGAAAAATTAACAACTTAAAGCGTTTGTTCGCTTGCTTCATTACTCTGCTGGTGCGAATTGTACTGAGTTTTTACCTTGTGCGCCATTTATCGTAACGGCAATTTTGCATTAGTCTTGTTGAATCAACTTGTAAAGGCCATCGAGTACCAGCGAATTGGGGCTGACCATGCCGATGATTTTTCGGTTCTCCAATACCGGAGCGCGTACCAAATTATGGTCGGCAAAAAGCCGTGAGCAATAGCGGATGTCCATGTCAGGATGCACGGAAATCACAGGCTTGCTCATAATCTCATAGACATTAACCCGTTCCGGGGCGCGGTCTTTTGCCAGCACATGGCGGGCGACATCGCCGGAGGTTATCATGCCGTATTCATCATCTTCATGGCGCTTGTTGACGACCAGCACCGAGGTTTTCATTTGCTTCATGGTGATTAAGGCTTCGGCAATGGTCGCCATCCGGTCGATGACGCCAAAATCAGTTTTCATGACATCCTTGACGCGAATAATCTGTGGTTTGTCGATCATAATTTATCCTCTATTTCTTGGTTTAGTTCTAGGACTTGACGGGTAACGCCAATGGCATCTTCAACATCAATCTGAAAAGCGATGCCTGTGCCGGATTTGTTATCAAATTCAGCGACTTTAGCGATTTTTTCTAAAATATGGCGGCTTAAATGTTCTTCCACCAAAAACAGCAGCACGTCGCGTTGGGTTTCCAAGCTTAAGCCGAAAAAGGTTTTGGTTTGTTTTAGCCCTTCGCCACGGGCGTTGTTGATAACGGTCGCGCCTTTAGCGCCGTTGTCGCGGGCGGTATCCAAAACCAGGTCGGTTTTGTCGTCTTCAACAAAGGCGATGATTAATTTAAAGTGCATAGTGTGGTGTCCTCATGATTTTGAAAGTGCGGCGCGTTTGTTGAGCCAGTCGGCAATTTGCGCGTAAGCCAAAACGGTAATGGTGGGAAATAACATGGCGAAGGCAATTAAGCCAAAACCATCCAGCAGCGGGTTACGTCCGGGTAAGGTATCTGCCAAACCTAAGCCCATCGCGGTTACTAAGGGTACGGTAACTGTGGAAGTGGTAATGCCGCCAGCATCGTAAGCTAGCGCGACAATAGAGCGAGGCGCGAAGATGGTTTGCAGGGCAACAATGGTATAGCCAGCCATCATATAAAAATACATCGGCGTGCCAGTGACGATTTTGAATGTCCCCAAAGCAATGCCCAATGCTACGCCCAAGGCGACTGCAAAACGCAAGCCCCAAGCGCTGATGGCGCCGCCGGATAATTGTTCGGTTTTTTGTGCGACGGCAATTAATGACGGTTCTGCCAAGGCAGTGGCAAAGCCCAAGCTGGCGGCAAAGCCGTACAGCCAATAATAATCAGCCCAGTTGAGCGACTGTAAGCTGGGGATATTTAAAAACGCAGGCGTGGTCAACTGGATTGCCATCAGCTTGCCTAAGGGGAATAAGGTCATTTCCAGACCTTCTAAGAAAAAAGTGATGCCAAACAACACATAGACAAAGCCTACGGCGATTTTTTTGGGATTCGCCAACGGCTTACGGATAACCAATAACTGAAAGCCGATAATAATCGCCGCAATTGGCACGATGCCGATACAGGTTGCCAACAATAATTGCCCAAAATGCAGTAGCCAAGCCATCATCGTGCTATCCCATAAAGCAGCACAAAAATAGTCGGCAACAACGCCGCAAAGGCAATCAGTCCGAAACCATCGGTAATGGCGTTACGGCCTTTAATGGCTGATGCTAAGCCGACACCCAAAGCCGTCACCAACGGCACGGTAATTGTGGAAGTGGCAATGCCGCCAGCATCAAACGCCATGCCGATAATATCTTCTGGCGCAAACGGCGTTAGTGCAGCCACTAATAAATAGCCGCCAAACACCAAATAATAACAAGGCCAGCCACGGATAATCCTAAACACGCCAAACACCAGCGAACAGCCTACGGCAGTGGCAACAGTCATTCTAAGACTTAATGCGTAAGCGGCTTTGGCAACATCGGTATTTTCAAGCAACTGGTTTTGGCTGGCGATTTTTGCCGCTTCATCGCCGATAGCAATCAAGCCCGGTTCAGCAATGGCAGCGCCAAAGCCTAAACAAAAGGCAAACACCATCAACCAAAACAAACTGCCTTTACGCGCAAAAGCATGTGCCATCGCTTCCCCTAACGGGAACAGACTTTGCTCAAGACCCAGCACAAATAAAGTTAAGCCAATAATGATAAACACCGTACCAGCGGCTAAACCTAAGGCATCCGGCAGGGTTTGGCGGATAACAAACACTTGGAATACCAATACCACTGCCAAGATGGGCAGCAGATCTAAAGAACTGCGGAATAGCTGTTTAAAAAAGCGGTTCTTGAACATGGTGTTGCCGATGTTATGGAGAGATTGGGAGCTTATGGTTTAGCTTTCAATCGATTGTATAGCGGTTTACTGATTAGCGTCCATGAAAAGCCAACATCACTGTTATCATCTGATGTTACGCACTCACTTTTATGAGATGAAAATAAATAATAATGAATCGCTATCGCGATGTTTATTAGATCGGGTTCTCGCACCCGAAGGCGAGCTACTTTCTTTTGCGCCGCCAAAAGCAAGTAGCCAAAGAAAAGGCGGCCCGGTTACCGCTCATGTCTTGCGCTCCTCGCATTTGTCGGGGGGCGGCAAAAGGGGCTTCCTGCCCCTTTGCCGTCGCGCGGCTTCCCTGCCGCGCCCCTTCGGGCTATTCCCGACAAATACTCCGGTGCTCGACGCGGTAAACGGGAGAAAAACGCGTTACTGCGTAACGTCAGGTATTATCTTCAAACTGGACAAGCTGCAATAATCTTTTTATGCTCACGGCTTTGTTTATCAACCCACTTTTTCCGAGAAATAACATGACGGCAGTTTTAAGCAATACCCGCGCACTGATAATCGATATGGACGGCGTTTTATGGCATGGCGACAAGCCTATAGACGGATTGGTGGAGTTTTTTCAAACCCTGCGTGAAAAAGACATTCGTTTTATTCTAGCCACCAATAACGCCAGTCTTACCCCAGAGCAATATGTCACCAAGTTGGCAAAAATGGGCGTGGCAGTTGAGCTTGCAGAAATCATGACTTCCGGGATTGCCACTGCCTTGTACTTAAGCCAGTATGAAAGCCCTTCTGAAACAAAAGTCTACGTATTGGGTGAAGGCGGCGCGAGCCAACCGCTGGCAGACTTGGGTTTTACCTTAACAGGCTTGTACGACAAAACTGCTGATATTGTCGTTTGCGGTAAAGACCAAACTTTAAGCTGGGACAAATTGGCAACCGCCACTTTAAATATCCGCGCGGGCGCTAAATTTATCGGCACCAATGCCGACACCACCTTGCCGACTGAACACGGCATCACCCACGGTAACGGCGCCATCTTGGCAGCGATTACTGCCGCCACTGGCGTTGAACCCACCATCATCGGCAAACCAGAACCGATTATGTACCAACAAGCCATGGCCTTATTAGGTAGCGATATAGATGAAACCGTCGCCATCGGTGATCGTTTGGAAACCGATATTTTAGGCGCAGTGCGTACAGGTATCCGTAGTTTGATGGTACTGACAGGGGTATCAACCGAAGCCGATGTCCAAGCCAGCGATTATGCGCCAACGTGGGTAATGGATGATATTCGCGCGGTGACTGAGGTTTTGAAAAATCTGTAATGATAGGCGTAGGTTGGGTTGCGCTGTTTGCAACCCAACAGGATTGGCACAGGTGTTGGGTTGCGAAAAGCATGCAACCCAACCTACATTTTAAATGGTTTATTACCTTGGATTCCTATAATCCTTTGATTACATAACTGATGTTACGCACTCACTTTTTGTGAAACGAAAATAAATAATAATGAATCGCTATCGCGATGTTTATTAAATCGGGTTCTCGCACCCGAAGGCGAGCTACTTTCTTTTGCGCCGCCAAAAGAAAGTAGCCAAAGAAAAGGCGGCCCGGTTGCCGCTCATGTCGTGCGCTCCTCGCATTTGTCGGGGGACGGCAGAATGGGCTTCCTGCCCATCT
>CAIYRS010000034.1 GCA_903928685.1 uncultured Methylococcaceae bacterium | reverse complement strand
GCGCGGGCATCTTGCCCGCCAGTTGCGGGCAAGATGCCCGCGCTCCTTATCATTAACTCACTTAGCGGAGCAATCCGATGGCAACCGCCTTTGCAGACATCACCTTTACGCCCAGCGTGAAAGCCGCGCAAAGCCAATACGGCAGCCGCGAGCGCAATAGCCGTTTTGAATTGGCGACCGATCCGCGTAACCAATTGACCGAACAGGAAATTGACTTTATCGCCCAACGCGACAGTTTTTACCAAGCCACGGTTTCCGAATCCGGCTGGCCTTATGTGCAGCATCGCGGCGGCCCGATAGGGTTTTTAAAGGTGCTGGATGACCGAACTATTGGCTTTGCCGATTTTCGCGGTAATGTGCAATATCTGAGCGTCGGCAATCTGCAAGCCAACAACCGCATATCGCTGATTCTGATGGATTACGCCAATCGGCAACGCCTAAAAATCTGGGGAACAGTACGCATCGCCCATGCCGACACCGAACCAGAATTGCTGGCGCAACTGGAAGTGCCAACCTATCGGGCGCGGGTGGAGCGCGGCATCGTCATCCATATCGAAGCCTTGGATTGGAACTGCCCGCAACACATCACCCCGCGTTACAGCCAAGCGCAAGTGGAGGAAATGATAGTGCCATTGATGGCGGAAATTGAACGCTTGAAGCAGTTGGTGTGAACGAGACCCGCTAAAGCTTATAGTTCCCACGCTCCGGTGTCACTGCCATTAAGTTAAGGAATTATTATTGTTTTTCAATAGGATAAATATAGGATGTGCCGACGACAGGAGGCGCATCAATCGCGTAAAACTCGACAGATGCGCTTCGTTCCTCAGCACATCCTATAACTATGACTTTGCTCTCGGATTTTTCCGTTCGTCCTGAGCTTGTCGAAGGATGAACGGAAAAATCCGGGAGCAGAGACTTAAACCATTCATGCTTCGACAAGCTCAGCACGAACGGTTTAAGTCTCTGGTTCATATAATTTTTTCCTTAACTTAATGGCAGTGACCCGGGAGCCTGGGAACGATAGTCAAAAATACCTGTAAAAAAACAACAACCGGAGAAAACCCCATGCTAAAACTTTACCAATTCGCCGTTTCCGGCAACGCCCACAAAGCCCGGATGCTGCTGTCTTTTCTGGGCTTGGACTATGAAGGCATCGCCGTCGATGGTCTGAACAAACAACACAAAACCGCCGAATTTTTAGCCATGAACCCATTCGGGCAAGTGCCTGTATTGGTCGATGGCGATTTTTCCCTGCGCGACAGCAACGCTATTTTGGTGTATTTGGCGCGGCAATACGGCGACGCCCATTGGCTACCGAACGAACCGCAAGCACTCGCGCCAGTGATGACGTGGTTGGCAACTTCCGCCAACGAACTGGCGTGGGGGCCGAGCCGTCTGCGCGTGCATTACAAATTCGGTCGGGAAATTAACGTTGCCGAATCCGAACAAATCACCGCCAACCTGCTGACGATTTTAGAAACCCAATTGACCGCCAGCGATTGGCTGGCACTCGACCACATCACCATCGCCGACCTTGCCATTTACCCGTACATCGCTTTAGCGCCGGAAGGCAAGGTTGACCTTAGCCCGTATCCGGCGATACTCGCGTGGCTGCGGCGCATTCAAGCCATGCCGAATTATGTCGGCATGATAGGCATGTGGGAAGGCTGAGATTTTTAAAATAGTCCACGAAAGACACGAAAAGCACGAAAAATACGTTTTTAAGTTGCATTAGCTGGAGTCAAAAACATGTTTTTGATTCCGTGTTTTAAGCTTTTTCGTGCTTTTCGTGTCTTTCGTGGACAAAAAACCAAACCATCAAAAGGAGCAACCATGACCACCCAAATCGACGAACCCCGCCCACCGTTTCCACCCTTCACCCGTGACACCGCCGCGCAGAAAGTCCGCATGGCAGAAGATGGCTGGAACAACCGTAATCCAGAACGCGTGGCCTTGGCGTACACCGCCGACAGCCAATGGCGCAACCGCAACGAATTCCCCAAAGGCCGCGAGCAGATTATCGAATTTTTAACCCGCAAATGGGCGACCGAACACCAATACCGCTTGATTAAAGAACTCTGGGCGTACACCGACCACCACATCGCCGTGCGTTTCGCCTACGAGTGGCACAACGATAACGGCGACTGGTTTCGCTCTTACGGTAATGAAAACTGGGAATTTGCCGACAACGGCCTGATGCAAAAACGCTATGCCAGCATTAATGATTTGGCGATTACCGAATCAGAACGGCTATTCCATTGGCCTCAAGGCCGTCGCCCTGACGAACATCCTGGTTTGAGTGAGTTGGGATTGTAGCGGTAGTAGGGTGGGCAAGCTGTTCTGCCCACCTTTGGCGGCAATTCGGTGGTTAAAACAGTTTGCCACGCGACTACCGTTTTATGTGTAGAGCGGATTAACTATAACGAAATGCGCCGGATGCTTGAGGTTAACATACGGTGCAATACGGCTAGCGCCTATTGCACCCTACAAAATGCGTGTTACGAGTTACAAAATGCGTTTTACGAGTTGATAGCAAAGCCGCTTACCTGTGAAAAAAACTGACTTTGCCAGCCGGAATGGCGGGCAGTCCCTTTGACCGACTTGTTGGGCATAATGAAAGCACATTTGCCTCAAAGCCGCCAACAAAACCAACCCCGGCTGCTCGACGACAGCGGCACAAAACCAAACCCGACAAGTTGTCGATATGGAAAATCCCGTATTACGCTATCGCTTCATACGGGCTACCTTGCTTCTCAAGCTCACCCCATCGATTTTTATCCTAGTTATTTTATTGGATGATTAGATTGCGGTCTTGTTAGTGTCGTCCAATTCTCATAAAAAAAACTCAAATGCATATTTTGAGATATAAACTCCCTCAAAGCTTGTGAATCTGTGAATTTTTCTTTTATTTTTTCACTTAAAAGAGCATAAGAAATCGTGCCATTAGGATTTTGCCTCACTGCAACGGGAACAATTCTATCATGGTCGAAAAGCCCGCTACCACCCTTACTATCAACACTCAAAAAATAATTTTGACCTATTTTGACCACATAAACACGGTCATCATCTATTCTTACAGTCTCTCCATCTGTGGTTGTGGTTAGGTTGAATGTTTTGGTCTTTCCTTCGTAGTCAGGTTCCGTTGACCATTTTCCTAACATCCAATCAGGAGCAGAGGAGTATGGTCCACCTATATGAACACCAGGCTCCCAACAACCAGTTAACAATAAAAATGCGGCAATTAATAAATATCGCAATGAAATCATATCCTTTCTCCAAAACAAGTAAAATTTACCGGCCTAACGTAAAGTAGGCATCCTAATTGACGTAAAAAAATATGTCCAAAGGTTGCCCATTAATTTTTAAAATATTAAAACGCATTTTTTTCTTTCGCTTACCATCGTTTAGCATGTCCTAAAAAAGCTGCAATACACTTCAGGCGATTAAAGCAAACAACAGCTTTGTTTTTACTTTTTAGGACAGGTCAGATAATGCCCCATTCTTTAAGCCGTGTAAACGAAGTCCTTAAGAAAAAAGTAGTTAGTTGCGATCGCTTAAGTTTGGTTCGTTCAAGCTCTAGTAACCAGTGGCGTAGGGTGTATAAGTGAAGCGCCATACACCGAATTGTGAATAGACAAAACGCCATGTAGGGTCAATTCATGGCAGAAATTAAAACGGGGGCGGTAAATCCGTTTGCAGTGGTTGGCAATCCCGATGCGGTGTATGACGCTTCGCTTATACACCCTACGGGCTAATGCGTTTTTGAGTAGGGTACGCTGTGCGTACCAATATTCGCTACAACAATAACGATGTAAAAGGTACGCACAGCGTACCCTACTGAACGGGCTTGTAACCCGTTTCATAATGATTTTAGTGTGCTCAAAACGTCCGGTGTAGGTGCGGATTTATCCGCACTTACAATTACCGAACCCATCCCATCCTTAAAAATACTTATCCGGCAGCCAACCACGTTGCACACAATCCTTAAAACTCCAAGAAGGCGCGGTTTCGGTTTTGTAATTCCAAAAAAACCAACCTAAATAGGTTTCAAACGTCGCCAATTGCGCGGCGGCATGGGCGCGATAGGCTATATCGGTCTGAAAATTATCCATCCCCGCCAGCGAAATCTCGCGCAAATCAATCCCCAAACTCCACTCGCCAACATACGCCCAGCAACCTCTATCTTGGATTAACGCCTCGGCCTCTTGCTTCCAATCTAAAACAGATTTTTGGATATGCCCGTAGATATTCAAATCAATATCTTCCTGCACAAAGCATTGGTAACGGTGCAAATCAATCACCACATTAGTGAATTCGGGCTCAGCCAAAAAGCCAGAATACTCTTGAAAGCCACGGAAACCATCGTGAAACACCACGGCAACTTGTTCGGCTTGGCAGTATTTGCGGATGCGGTAAAAGGCTTCGGCATGATAATTTTTTAGCAATTCGGTTGGAATATCCCAACGCGGCTCGTTAAGGGTTTCAATGCCATGCAAGGCCGGATTAGTGTGATAGCGTTCGGCAAGCCGCTCTAAAACATTCAGCGAATGCTCTAAATACTCGCGTTTGGTATGCCACTCGCAGACATCTTGGATGCCGCCATTATCAAAACCGTTTTGGCAGCCCGGCGCGGCATGTAAGTCCAGCACCACCAGCAAACCGTGGCATTCCGCCCAATCCATTGCCTTATCCAGCACCTCAATACCGCCTTGTGCAAACGGAAAAGTAATGCCCTGATAGCTGGGGTGATAGGGATAATCCGCACCAAAAATCCAGTGACCGACAGGAATCCTGACGGCATTAATGCCAATACTTGCCAGCCAGATAAAATCATCTTCGGTAATAAAGGTTTCCCAATGTTGTTTTAAGCGTGGCTCGGCCTGCTCGCCCAATTCCACACAAAACGAGGTTTCATCTTTTGCCGACAAGCCCTCAAACAGGCTCGGCACCATCCATTTTTCTATCACCAACCAGCTGCCTAAATTAACGCCGCGCAGTTTTTTGCCGAATTTGTTTTTAAAAATAGCCTTCATTCGCTTTACTCCTGATGTTATTGCTTGAATGCCGCACCGATAAAACCCTGATGGATTTGGTTGAAAAACACCATAAGCGAGGGTGTTTAAACCACAGATTTTCCGGCGACTGGCAAAAAATAATCCTATTTAATTGATTTTTATTGTTATTTTCTATTGGCATAAAAAAAGCATATAGCCTTTAGGGAAGAGCTGAACTAATCGCTCCCGCTCATGCTTCGACAAGCTCAGCACGAACGGAATCAATTAGTTGCCGTTCGGCCTGAGCTTGTCGAAGGCTTTATTCAGCGATTCCCTAACGGGATAAACTTAATTTATCAAAGTAGGAAACCACTATGAAAAATGTACTACCAAAAATTGCGATGTACACGGCTTCGGTCATTATTTCATCGTTACCATTTACTATCGATTTAGCAGAAGCTGACGATAAGGTGAAAACCCAAGCCATTCCGCTGGTAACAAACCACCATACGCCTAAATCCGACGACAGGCGGAAGATTTTGGCGCAAAAATCCCAAGAAATAACCAATGAAGCCTACGACGTTTTGTCCGGTACTGAACAGGCTTTGAGTGCTTTGCTGAAAAGTGACAGCAAAAAAGCCGCGCAACTTTTACAAAGCGTTGCAGAAAAATTGGACATATTGTCGGCAAAAAACCCCGAAGCGGCTTTTATTCCGGCGGATTTTTCCGTTACCGTTGAAGAATTTGAAGGCGATGAACAAACCGTCAAAAAATTGCTGAATACCATTGATGACTTATTCGAAGACGGCAAAATTCAAGCGGCTAAGCAACTGATTGATGAATTGGTCAGCGAAGTGGATGTAACCACCACCCGGATTCCGCTGGCGATATTCACCACAGGTATCTGTGATGTCCAAAGGTTGATTGCCGATGGTAAAAACGCCGAAGCCGCAGATAGCTTGTATTTCATCTTAAATAGCTTGGAAAACATCACCGAAATCATTCCTTTGCCGCTTTTACGGGCTGAAGAATTCCTGACTGCGGCTTCAGAATTGGAGCATAAACAAAACCTGTCCAAATCAGTCAACCGCGAAGAAATCTTCAACTTGGTGGATGCGGCAAAAACGCAGTTGAAGCTAGCCATTTTATTAGGCTACGGCAATAAGGAAGATTACAGCCAGTTATATACCGCCATTGATGGCATAAAAGCCGCCGTACAAACCCAAGCTTCACAGGCATTGTGGAACAACATCAAGCAGTCGGTCGGCGAGTTGAAAGATAAATTGGTGCGTTCCAAAAACACCAATTAATACAGCTTTCCTTGCAGTCGAAGCCGAACGGTAACTAATTGATTCCGTTCGTGCTGAGCTTGTCGAAGCATGAATGGAATCAATTAGTTCAGCGATTCCCTTACTACTTTTACGGCGGATACCGTGCGCCCCGCGCGACATCCGCCAGTGAGTCCGCCATGAAAAAACCTAAAAAAGCCTTGTTAGTGCTGGGATTGCTTGCCCTGTCGAGTTTACTTTTCTGGTTTGCAACCAGTCCAAGCAGCTATCTTGTCCGGCAATCTATCCTAAAAACCAACCAGCTCGAAAGCATGGCGGTTGCCAAACCGTGGTTCGCCCCGCAAGGTTTGGTGTTGATGTTTGTTGATGCCCAAAAATATTCGCCAACCGCTTTGGCAAAACAGATTGCCGCAACAGGCGCAGCCGCCGTGGTTATGGATTCCGCCGTTGCCATCAAACGATTTTCTGGCAATGGCACACATTGTTTAGATGCCCAACGCATTGCCGAACCGCTGCAACATTTAGCCGAATGGGCGGATGTAAGCGACGGGCGGCGATTGATTGCCGGGATTGGCGATGGCGCGTTATTAGCGTTTTTAGCCGCAACTACCCAGCCTGCAAATAATACCGATTACCTTTCTGTCGGCTTCTCGGCGGAATTACCCAATGCGATAAGCGTTTGCCCGCCGTTTACCAGCACTAACCAAGACCAAAAAACCGTATTAGTACCGCCTTCTGGGCTAACTATTCACTGGCGCAGTGTTTGGGCTGACCAGCCTCAGACCGATACAGCGGTTTTCGTCCGCCAACTGTCTGGCATTACCACCGACATTGCCGCTTACGACAGCCCGTTGGATCAACTGACCATTAAAGAAATCAACGCGCTAATGAAAAAAAATGCCAATCCCTCGTCAACCATGCCGACTGTGGAAGTGCTTGCCGAAAACCCCAAGCCAACGGTGACTATTTTTTATTCCGGCGACGGCGGCTGGCGCGATTTGGATAGAACCGTGGCGGAAGAGCTGGTAAAGCTCAATTATTCCGTGGTTGGTGTCGATGTTTTACGGTATTTCTGGGAATACAAATCGCCCGAACAAGCCGCCGCCGATTTAGCCAAGTTGATGGCTTATTATCGGCAAACGTGGGACGCAGAAAATTTTGTCCTCGCCGGATATTCCTTTGGCGCGGATATTTTGCCAGCGGTTTATAACCGCTTATTGCCGCAAGATCAGGCCAATATTCCGCTTTTGGTGCTGCTTGCCCCTGCCGAACGCGCCAGTTTTGAAATTCATGTGTCAGGTTGGTTAGGACAAGATGCTGGCGAACTAGCCGTAGCGCCAGAAGTGGCAGTTATCCCAAAAAATAAACTGTTATGTATTTATGGCAAAGAGGAGCGGGATGAGCGCGGTTGTACGGCATTAGATAATTCTGCGGCGGAAGTTGTGGAATTGCCGGGCGGGCATCATTTTGACCAAGATTACCCAAAACTGACGCGCCGCATTTTGGCGGTTTACCATAGCCACGGTATTGATTAGTAATCAGTTAATGTTGAATTGTCGGCAGTATTTTTGGGTGATGGTAAAAATCAACGTCATGTTGTTTTTCAAAGATGGCATCAAAAAACCTGTTTTTTGACTCCTCTTCCATGTAATCACTTGATTGTTACCTGTAGGGGCGAGCGGCTGCTCGCCTACTCGTAGCAGCATTTAGTACGGATTCTTAAAAAGGCGGACAGCCGTCCGCCCCTACGAAGCTAGATTGACCCGACAAAAATTAGTGACTGAGTACGAATCACAGCTGATTTGTAAAACGCGAGAGTTAGCCAATGAACTTAGAAAAATTTAGCAAATTACTACAAAAATCCGCTTTTCTATTCCCGTTTTTGATATTCGCTGGGGCGCTTTACGTTGTCCATCAGCAATTAGAAAGCCAAAGCATCCACCACATCATTGCATCCTTGCACGCCACTTCAACTGCCATGATGGCAGCCGCTGCTGGTTTAACCGTCGTCAATTATCTGGTGTTGGCGGGTTACGATTGGTTAGCGCTGCGCTTTACCGGACACAGCAAAATACCGTTACCAAAAATAATGGCGGTGGCCTTGCTAAGCTATGCCATCAGTAATAATACCGGACATGCTTGGGCGGCGGGCGGTTCGGTGCGGTATCGGTTTTACTCCAGATGGGGCGCACCTGGCTGGGATATTTTAAAAATCTCGTTGTTCCAAACCATCACCTATCTTTTAGGTGCGTTGACCCTAGGCCTGATAGGCAGCTTGCTCTTACCCGCTTTTTTGCAGCACAACCAGCAACCACCACAAACCATCCGCTGGGTCAGTTTGATTTGCGCTTTGGCGTTAACGGTTTATTGGGGCGCGGTCATACTGTGGCGAAAACCCATAACCATCAAAGGCATCGCCTTAAATTTACCCGGCATCGGTATGACAGCCGCGCAAACCTTGGTGTCCTGCCTGGATGTGGTGCTGTCATCATTGGTGTTGTGGGTATTATTGCTGGGTAAGGTCAACTTAGGTTTTGAGACTTTCTTGGTGATTTTTGTAGTCGCGCAAGTGCTTGGCGTTATCAGCCAAGTGCCTGGTGGCATCGGTGTTTTTGAAAGCGCCTTTCTTTGGTTGTTGGATAGCGTAGAAGCCGAAGACCAGCATCTGGGATTAATCAGCGCCTTATTGCTGTACCGCATCATTTATTATTTTGCGCCGCTGTTATTGGCGGGCATCGGCTTATTAGGCAGTGAAATTTACAGCAAGCGACGGGCCTTGGTTGCAGGCGGTCAAGTTGCCAGCCGACTATTGTCATCCATTGTGCCGCCGTTGTATGCGATTTTATTAGTGCTGGCTGGCACTATTTTAGTGGTCTCGACATTAGTACCCACCAATCCCCGCTTGATGGTTTGGGTCAGCGATGTCTTGCCATTGCCTGTGGTTGAATTGTCACATCTGACGGTAGCCGTGGTCGGCTTACTGTTACTGTTTAGCGCACGCGGCATTCATCTAAAAATTACCGCTGCTTGGTGGGGCAGTTTATTGTTATTGGCAGTCGGCATTGCCGCTTCCTTATTAAAAGGCTTCGATTGGCGCGAAGCCTTGTTATTGACCAGTCTATTTTTATTGCTATTACCAACCCGCAAGCATTTCCAACGGCAATCGTCATTAATACAAATGTCGTTTCCGCGCTATTGGCTGACAATGATTGCCATGATTTTAGGCACAGGCATTTGGCTGGGTTTTTATTCGCTGCGGCATGTGCCTTATGCCCATGAGTTATGGTGGCACTTTAGTTATGACGATGACGCGCCACGTTTTTTGCGGGCGTTATTATTGATGGCTTTAGTGATTGGCGGGTATTTGCTGTTTCGCTTATTTAGCGTTGCAAAACCGCAAATTTTGGCGACACCCAGCCAACAAGAATTGGACGAGGCCGCGAAATTGCTTGCCAAAAGCGAAGATACCCAAGGCTTTTTGGCATTGCTGGGTGATAAGTCTTTGTTTTGGAACGAGCAACGCACCGCGTTTATTATGTTTGCTACTATCGGTAATTATTGGGTGGCAATGGGCGATCCGGTCGGCGAAAAAACCGCTTACGAAAGTTTGCTCTGGGCATTTCGTGAACAGGCCGACCATTATAGTGTTCAGCCCGTGTTTTATCAGGTGAGTGAAGCCATGCTGCCGTATTGTTTGGATTTAGGGCTGTCCTTATTTAAATTAGGCGAAGAAGCCAAAGTGGATTTATCGGCATTTTCCTTACAAGGCAAAAAAGCAGAAAAATTCCGCACCGCAGTCAATAAACTCACCAAACTGCATTACCAATTTGAGGTTTTAAATGCAGAACAAGTCGCAGCGGCAATGCCACAATTACAGCAAATTTCCAGCGATTGGTTGCAGAGTAAACAAACACGCGAAAAAGGCTTTTCTCTAGGATTTTTTTCCCCAAGCTATTTGCAGCGCACCGATATAGCCGTCGTTAAAGATGACAATGGCAACATCCAAGCATTCGCCAACTTATGGCAAACCGATAGCAAGCACGAGCTTTCCATCGATCTGATGCGTTACGCCCAAGATTGCCCCAAAGGCGTTATGGATTACCTGTTTGTACAACTGTTGTTATGGGCAAAAGCGGAAAATTACCAATGGTTTTCATTAGGCATAGCGCCGCTGGCAGGCTTAGAAAACCGACCGCTAGCGCCGATATGGCACAAGCTTGGCAATATTATTTTTGATCTAGGCGGTGAAACCTACAATTTTGAAGGCCTGTATGCCTACAAAGATAAATTCTCCCCGCAATGGCAACCCCGCTATCTCGCCGCCCAAGCAGGCATGTCAGTCCCTTTTATCTTGCTAAATATCACCAGCTTAATTGCCGGAGGCTGGAAAGGGGTTTTTGCCAAGTAACGGATTGCCATAATTTTGCGTCTTTTTGCTTTATTCAAAATTTTCGATTTATTTTTGTTCAAATTTTTTACATAAAAATAAGTATTTACTATACTCAGTTAGGTAATATTTTTTATTTAGGTAAAAGGGGCTAAAAAATGAATCAGAAAATGAAAAGCGACATGTCTATTGATACGGTATTTCTCTATTTTGAAGTATCACAAAATGATTTGGTCTCGGTTGGCAAAGCGGCTTTGCAATACAGTTTGGCGACAGCGATTAATTATTTAAACGCTATCGATATTTTTAAATCGCTATTAACCAGTGCAGAAAAAACTGTGGTTGGTGGTGAAAATGTTGGCATGATTCGGGCATTGGCGGACTTTGCCGATGCTGCCTATAACTTACAACACCCCGAAGCGACTGAGTATGTGAACATTAATGATGTTGGCACTTACGCCAACGCTTCTTACTCAGCGGTGATAAAGGAAAAATGGGTGCCGCTTCAATTTGGCTCACTTGCTCCGGTTTTAGATAGCGGCGCTGTTAAAACAGGCATGTTGAGTGATGGTTTTTATATCAATGGTAACGCGGGCGCTTGTGTTATGCGCTGTGGTGATGCGCTGGTGTTGTCTTTTCGGGGGACAAATGATAATGGCACAAACCCCACTGATCCAAACAATATCATTCACCCCGATGTAGATCAGTGGGTAAATATGGTCAATCATTATGCTTTGTTAAATCCCTTGATTCAGGCTGTTGACAGTTATGTTGCCACGAATGGCATCAGTAAAGTCTATGTCACAGGCCATAGCATGGGCGGGGCAATGGCTTTGGAGTATATGTATGGGCATTCGGGAAGCAAGTATCAGGCGGTAACTTTTGCGGCATCGCCTTTTACTAAACAAAATTGGCTGGGTGTGCCGTTACGTGTAGATTATCCTACAGATAACCGCATCACCCAGATTGAAGTGTTAAAAGACCCTGTGCCAGTCCCATTCGATCTTAATCTTTGGTTTGATGGAGGTCAAAATCCACGCCCTGGCCACGTTATAAGTTTTGGTGGGGACAAAACGCTCGATGCTCCCGATTGGAATCCACTGCCTCATTCTTGGGCAACAGGTATCTCTGGCTATTATGCAAGAAATGCCAACCACTCCGTCGAATATTACCGCCAACTCACTAAAAGCGTGGATGCAGATAGTTGGGCTAAAATTTTAGCGGGTACAGGCACACAAACGGTTTTATTGGGTGGTCGTCAACAAGGCCAAGATTTTGTTGTTGACGGGCAATTGAGTGGTAAAAATACCAGCGTAGATAATGGCAATGACCAACTTAAGTCGATTGACTTTAAGTCTCTTGATTTTAAAGTGATTTATGGTGGTAAAGGCAATGACATATTGATGGCGGGTGCAAATGCTACTGAGTTATTGGGTGGAATTGGTAATGACCAATTAACAGGAGGCGCAGGTAATGATGCGCTCTACGGCGGTGCAGGTAATGACGTGTTATCCGGTGGTAACGGCAATGATACGCTTGTTGGTGGTGCTGGCAGTGATGTTTATATTATTGATGCCTTGGGTGATGTGATTATTGAAGCCAGTGGCGAAGGCACAGATACCGTTAAAGCGTCTATATCGATTACTTTGGCAAACAATGTAGAAAACCTGACCTTAACCGGTACGTCATCAATTAATGGTACTGGTAATGCCTTAAATAATCACTTACTGGGCAACGCCGCTAGCAATATTTTATTTGGCGATTCAGGTAATGATGTATTAATCGGCGGGCGTGGTAACGATACTTTGACGGGTGGAACAGGCCAAGATATTTTCCGCTTCAACGCCGCATTAAATGCCAATATCGACAGAATTACCGACTTTAACGTCGCTGACGATACGATCCAATTAGAAAATGCGGTTTTCAGCAAATTAATAACTACGGGTATTTTAAATGCCGCCAATTTTAAAATAGGTACTGCTGCAACTGACGCCAACGATTTTATTGTTTATAACAAAAACACAGGCGGGTTGTTTTACGATACCGACGGTAACGGTTCAGTTGCCGCTATACAAATCGCCATCTTAGGGGCAAATATCGCTTTGACCCATAACGATTTTGTAGTTATTTAATTAAATACGCACATTACAAATTCAACCGCCGATCATGAAACGCTTCCGCGCTAGGCTGGTTGGTGATGGAAACCAGCGTTACATCGGGTAAGGCGTTGTAGATAACCCGTAACATATGCACTTCATTTTCTGGGCTTAAGGAATCCAAGGCTTCTTGCAACATTACCCATTTGGGCTTGTGCAACAACAGCCTTACCACGCCTAAGCGCTGTTGTTGTTCGCGGGATAAGCTTTTTTCCCAGGTATCTTGGCTATCAAGCAACGGGATCAAGTCTTCTAAATCCACCAATTGCATTAAACCGACCAACTGCTCGGTAGAAAAAGGTTCGGTGCAAGTTGGGTAAGAAATGGCTTCACGCAAACTGCCATCGGGCAAATACGGCCTAGGCGGCATAAAAAACATCGGCTCATCATCGGGCAATTCAATACGTCCACTGCCCCAAGGCCACAATCCGGCGATGGCTTTAAACAATTTCGCGGCTAAGGCGCTATCGCCTTTTATCAATACCCGATCACCCAAATGGATGACAGCATTTAACGGTTCGCCTAGCGCTTCGCCTTTAACGTTAGTCAGTTGTAAGTTTTCAAACTTCAAACTCGCACCGGCATTTTTTTCTAGCAAGATGCGATTTGGATCAGGGCGGTCAATTTCTTGTTCCAGTTTTTCCAGCGCATTCGTCAAGCCCAGCACCCGTTCGGCAGAAGCCCGCCATTGGGCAACCGCCGCCATATTATCCACAGGCCAAGATAAGGCCGCCGCCATGTGCTGGAATGCCTGCGCGGATTGCATTAACGCGCCCAAGGTGATGTTGCCGGAGATATAACGCGGTGCCGATACCAATATCGGGAAGGCCATAGACAATACCGAATAACCGGAACTGAACATCAAAATATTGCGCCAAGCCAGGGTTTGCAATTGGAACACGTCGGCGATTTTTTTGAATAATTGCAGAAAGCGTTTGTTTTCGTTGCACTCGCCGTGGATCAAGGCTATCGCTTGGGAATGCTCGCGGGCAGACACCAAGGCATAGCGAAAATTGGCTTCCACGGTTTGTCGGGCATCGGTCGCCTTTACCAATGGTTTGCCTATCCACCAGCCAAACGCGGTTGCCCCAGCGGCATACGCCAACGCCAGCCACACCAAATAGCCGGAAATGGGGATTTGTACCAGCCATAAATCCAGCACAATTTTGCCGGACAAATTCCACAAAATGATGGCAAAACTAAACAGCAACAGCAGCGAGTAAAAAAACGAATGCGCCAAATTAATGGCTTCTTCGGTAGCGATACGGATGTCCTCGGCGATACGCCCGTCAGGATTATCATGTTGGCCGTCGATATGGGTGACCAGATAATGGCTGCCTTGGCTCATCCAACGGGCATTGACTTCCGTGGTCAGCCATTTACGCCAACCGATTTGCAAATAACGTTTCACCGTTAAATGCGCGGCAGATAAACCGATATTGCAGATAAAAATCAGCACCAACAGACCGATTTGCCGCAGCAGCCAAGCCATGGAATGTTGTTCTAAGGCATTAAATAAATCTGCGCTCCAATCCGTAATAACCACAGCAACGCCAATTTGCAGCACGGTTAAGCAGATTAACGCCAAGGACATTTTGCGGATGGTGTCTTTCTGGGCGGAATGCCAAAAAGGCGCAGAAAGGGCGATAAATCGCGGAAAAAACCCGTATTCAGGGTACATGGCGATGCTCCTTGTTGAGTAGTGATGATACCGTTCAGGCATTGTAATTTTAATGTGCAGCCTGATTGCCGTTAGGTGCAGTAAACACCTATTACATGATAGTAATCTTAAAATCAGTATAAGCAATAGCGTTGTGCATTCGTGGGATTGCTGAGGCCGAACGGTAACTAATGGATTCCGTTCGTGCTGAGCTTGTCGAAGCATGATCGGAATCCATTAGTTCAGCGATTCCTTAATGAGCCTGCAATAAGTGAAAGTATTTTTAAAATGTATAATGGCGGCTTTATTGCTTACCTGTTAGGAAGAAAATGCTGACTTATCCTGTGATAGACCCTGTTGCCGTCGCCCTAGGCCCAGTAAAAGTCCATTGGTATGGCTTAATGTATTTACTCGGTTTTGCCGCCGTTTACTTTCTTGGGCAAAAACGCGCCCAGCAACCGTGGTCGCCCATTAAACCCGAAGCCATTGAAGACTTAGTCACCTATGGCGCCATCGGCGTCATTTTGGGCGGACGCATTGGTTACATCTTGTTCTACAATTTCAGCGCGTTTTTGGCAGACCCCATCATCCTATTCAAAATTTGGCAAGGCGGCATGGCCTTTCATGGCGGCATGTTAGGTGTGTTTATCGCCATGTGGCTGTTCGCCAAAAAACAAAATTGCAGCTTATTTCAACTCACCGACCTAATCGCCCCCATCGCGCCAATCGGCTTAGGGGCAGGGCGCATCGGCAATTTTATCAACAGCGAATTATGGGGCAGGCCAACCGACGTACCGTGGGCAATGATATTCCCCAACGGCGGCGACATAGCCCGTCACCCCTCGCAACTGTATGAAGCCTTTTTAGAAGGCGTAGTGCTGTTTATCATCCTGTGGCTGTACAGCAAAAAACCCAGACCAACCATGGCCTGCACAGGCCTAGCGGTGATGTTATATGGCTGTTTTAGGTTTTTTGTAGAATTTTTTAGAATGCCAGACGCGCATTTAGGCTTCGTCGCCCTCGATTGGGTAACCATGGGGCAAGTGTTATCCACGCCGATGATAATTGTTGGCGGGGCGATGTTTTTTATGGCGGGGAAAAGGGTTAAGGATTGATGGGTTTTTGATGTGAGCCGCTAACCTGGGTTTTTTGGGGAAGGCAAAATATGGCTAACTTGTTGGAAAATATTTTGTTTTTAAATTTTAAATTGGATTAAGACATTAAATAATGCGTTTTTTGCGTTTTTTGCGTTATTTCGGATGTCTACTTAATATTAGGCCTCAATGAGCACTACTTGTGACCTCTACTTCTCCATTCAGGAATTCCTGAAAATCGTCCCCGGCTTGGCGATTTTCCCGTTTTCCATGTATTTGGCTTGGAAAAAGCTTGGTACTAGCGTGTCCGCCTCATATTCTGTTAGTCATGAGAACACCGTTGAGCCAAGACTCGATAGGATTGTTCTTACGAACCATAAGGATAGGCCGCTTACAGTCTTTTCAATCCATGCTGTCATTTCAAGCGAAATCACTTACGAGATAGATAAGTTCGATCCTCCAATTGTCCTAAAAGCGCTAGAGACCGTTCGAATCGACACGACTCCGTACTCAAGTCTTCATATTGGCCGCGACGCATATCGACCTGATTTCACCTCCTTCCAGGATATGTCTCTCTACCTTTGCGTACCAGGTCGAATAGTGCGCTGCGCGCGTCTCGAAACTCCCGGATCAATACAACTCGCTTCACGAGCAGGATATCGAGTTGCAGCAAAGCATATATCCAGATTCAATGATCGTATCTACAACGCAGATGCGCGTTACGCAATCACGTACAAGTTGGGCTCAAATATCGAGACCGCAATAGTGGACAAAAGCGGCTTCATTGCACGCGGATGGAACTTCCGCATAAACAAGATCCCTATCGAATCAATGGTAAGCGAGGAATCGGTTAGCAAGTACCTGGAGTCCGCAGGCTTTGATCGCGCATCGGATTGGTATGCTGTTGATAGTCTGAAACACTAAACTCGCAACACGCATTTTGTAGGGTTAGTAAGGTAGGGTGGGCAACGCTTTTCTGCCCACCACTTTATGGGAATATGGTGGGCAAACGATAAAGCCGTTTGCCCACCCTACACAAAAAACCATCCCAATAGCCTTTCGAAACCACCAAACCTAACTCACAACACGCATTTGTAGGGTGCAATAGGCGATAGCCGTATTGCACCGTATGTTGATCCCAAGCCCGTAGGGTGTATAAGCGAAGCGTCATACACCGCATCGGGATTGCAATCACTGCAAACGGATTTACCGCTCCCCGTTATCATTCCTGCCATGAATTGAACCTAGATGACTATTTTGTCTATTCACAATTCGGTGTATGGCGCTTTGCTTATACACCCTACATAAAAACCACTCAAATTACCTTCTGAAGCCACCAAACCCTAAAACTAAAAAACTCCAAATCTAACTCGCAACACGCATTTTGTAGGGTGCAATAGGCGAGCCGTATTGCACCGTATGTTAACCCCAAAGCATTCGACTCAAGGGCTTTGTAACGGCAGTTGAGCATGAAATTCTTGGTGCTGTTTCGGGATTCTTCTGGCAGCTATAACGTTGGATACCCAACCCGCTACGG
Organism: uncultured Methylococcaceae bacterium; assembly: GCA_903928685.1. Taxonomy (GTDB): domain Bacteria; phylum Pseudomonadota; class Gammaproteobacteria; order Methylococcales; family Methylomonadaceae; genus Methylovulum. The sequence goes on along the minus strand of CAIYRS010000034.1, from coordinate 6,085 downwards.
CCTGATTTCATAATGTTGTTGCCCAGGTTGGGCTGGTGATTAGACCTTCCAGGTTTTAAAAACCTGGAAGGTCTAGGTTTTGGATGATGCCCACCGATTATGCGGCAAACGGTGGGGAAAAAAAGCCTGCCCACCCTACGTCTAATCGATCCCATTCATGCTTCGATAAGCCCAGTAAAATGTAGGTTGGGTTACACGCTTTCCGCAACCCAACATTTATGACAATCCTTTTGGGTTGCAAAACGCGCAACCCAAACTACATATTATTCCAGCGCGGCTAGTAAGGTGGCCTCCCATGACACCAATTGCCTGCCGATGAGTGTGCTCAACTGCTGCCCATCATCAAACAACGCGCCTTTGGATACGCCTGTATCAGAATTCGCCAGAAGTTCAGCAAGAAATTCTGGCAATCCCGCATCAAGCAAGGCAGTTTTATAAGCTTCTTCGGGCAAGTTGACGTAGGGAATTGTCTTGCCACTTTGCCTAGAAATCTCAGCGGCAAACTCGCTTAACGTGAAGGCGATGTCGCCTGCCAGTTCGTATATTTTTCCGGCCTGATGGTCGCTGGTTAACACCACAGCGGCGGCTTCCGCGTAATCTTCCCGTGCAGCCGAAGAAATACGCCCATCACCTGCACAGCCATACAAAGCACCTAGCGACAGTGCTGCGGGAATGCTCGCCGTATAATTTTCGGTATACCAACCATTACGCAGCATAACAAACGGCACGCCAGACGTCTGGATAGCGGCTTCGGTTTGCCGATGTTCTTCTGCGAGTCCAAGTATCGAGGTGTCAGCATGGAGAATGCTGGTATAAGCCAGCAGCTTTACACCCGTTCGCTTGGCGGCGTCGATAACGGCACTGTGCTGTTTGACGCGCTGCCCGATCTCGCTCGACGAAATCAACAAGACTTTGTCTGCACCTTGTAGCGCAGTATCCCAACTGGCTGGCTGATTGTAATCAGCGTAACGGACTTGCACACCTAAGGCGGCAAAGTCCTTGGCTTTTTCCTCATTGCGGACCGCAACAGCCAAGCTGGCGGCGGGAACTTTTGTTAATAGCGAAGTGATAACGTGGCGACCGAGTTGTCCGGTCGCGCCTGTGATAACGATCATGATGTCTCCTTTTGTGTTTACAGTTTCGTAGTTGGATTGTGCAAACGGAGTATATCTTTTACAATTACTTTTAGTAAGTACATACAAAAAGGTAAGTGCAATGGATGAAATAAAGACAGGTCAACTGGCAGAGATGATGCGCCACGGAAAAGTGCTTGCTAAAGAATGCCCTTCGCGGGAAATTCTCAAGCATGTCACCAGCCAGTGGGGTGTTTTGGTGTTGGTGGTGCTAATCGGCGGTACACACCGATTCAGTGAATTGCGCCGCAAAATCGGTGGCGTCAGTGAAAAAATGCTGGCGCAAACCCTGCAACAATTGGAACAGGATGGCTTTGTTCAGCGGGTATCGTATCCGGTGGTGCCGCCGCATGTGGAGTATTCGCTCACCCCGTTGGGTGATGCTATTGCTCGGCAAGTGGAGGCACTGACTAACTGGATAGAGACAAATCTGCCAGAAATCATCAAGGCGCAACAGGCGGTATTAGATCAGAAATGACCGATTATTAGATTGCCCGCAGCGGTAATCAGACTTATACAACTTGCAAGCTCGGCTTGATTGATACGTAATTATTAGTGCTTGGAAATGGTTAGAACACAGCCTTCGACAAGCTCAGGCCGAACGGTAATTAATTGATTCCGTTCGTGCTGAGCTTGTCGAAGCATGAATGGAATCAATTAGTTCAGGGATTCCTTAATAAACAAACTTCAATTTATCCATCAGTACCGCCGAAAGTCCGGCATTCTCGCCATCGGTAATCAACACCAAACGTCCACGTCCGTCATCGCTAGCTTTAGGCGACAGCCGCACAGGTGCGAACAATAGACCGCCCGCCGCTTGTACCAGTAGCGGTTGCGGGTCATCAGCCGTGTACACCACACCTTTTAGCCGCACGATTTGCCCGGCATGATGGTGTAGAAAGTCTTCCAAAACCCTCTGCAAACGCGCCCATTCGATAGGCTGTTCAAGCAACAGACTCATGCTGAAAAAGCTATGCTCAGGTATCGACAGGGTTTGTTTTAGGCGATAAGGCACGGGCTTAAGCGCCGCGAACACGGCATTGGCGTCAATCTCGCCATTCACCGCTTGCAAACGCGGCGTTGCGGGCGCAAATTTCTGCAAATAAGCCAATAAGGCCTCGGTTTGCTCAGCGGTAGCCAAATCTGTTTGCGTCATCACCAAAGCATCCGCCCAAGCCACTTGCGTCTGCGCTTCGGGAAAGCGGCTTAACATTTCCGCGCCAGTCGCCGCCGACACCGTGGTAATCATCCCCTCCAAACGGTAACGCGCCGCCAGCCAACGCTCGCGCAACAAGGTATCCAGCACCGGCTCAGGATTCGCCACGCCGCTGGTTTCGATAAAAATGCGCTCAAACGGCTTATCGGCTTTAGCTTCCCACCCCATCCGCAGATTCTTCAAAAACGGCGTTAACGAACCTTTCACCTGACAACACAAGCAACCGCCAGACAAGGTGCTGATAGCAATGTTGTGTTCCCTAAGCAATTGCGGGTCGATAGGCGTAGCGCCGAATTCATTGATGATAACGGCAGAATGCGGGTAATGGCTGAGCAAGCGGTTGAGCAAGGTGGTTTTGCCACTGCCTAGGAAGCCGCTTAGGAGGGTAACGGGGATGGGGTTTGGCATAAAGCTCAATCGGGTCTCGTTTTTTGCATTATAATTCGGTAAGCCAATTTAATCGGCAACTTATTGAAAATACTATGAATGAATACGTCAACACTATAATTGCCCCTCAGGCGGCAAAAAATATAAGCTTATTTGGTGACCTAAATCCGTTACAAGAAACTGAATGCGATTCTAATTTTGCCAAACCTTATATTTTTTCCTTTTTTTCCGGTTCAGGTTTTTTGGATTTGGGTTTTGAAAAAGCAGGTTACACCATCGCTTACGCTAATGAGATACACAAGCCTTTTCTTGAAGCTTACCGCCATTCCCGCCAAAAAATGCACATTCCTGAGCCGCTATATGGCTATTTTGCAGGTGATGTCGAAGACTGCCTTTCTGGCGCAGAAGCTAAACGGTTAAGCAGTTTAATTCAGGCGACAAAACTGGAAGGCCAGCCTGTTGGTTTTATTGGCGGCCCGCCTTGCCCCGATTTTTCGGTTGGTGGCAAAAATCGGGGTCAACACGGTGAAAACGGGCGTTTGTCGCAAATTTATATTGATTTGATTTGCAAACAACAGCCTGATTTTTTTGTTTTTGAAAACGTCAAAGGTTTATACCGGACTATTCGGCATCGGGCTTTTTTTGATGGCTTAAAAGCCCAGCTTATTGAAGCGGGTTATAGTTTGACTGAGCGTCTAATTAACGCGATTGACTACGGTGCGCCGCAAGACCGTGAACGCATTATTTTATTTGGCGTTCGCCAAACGGCTTCAAAGAGGCCTCTCATAAATTCAAGGCATTAAGCTAATTCTGGCCTCTAAGAAATGAAAAAAATACCAACAAGAGAACAATTATTAAATCCTGTTTTAGCAGCACTCCTTGAGTTAGGTGGGTCGGGTTCTATTGATGAAATCAACGAGAAAATTATCTCAAACCTCCAAATCCCTGATGAGTTAGTGAACATCCCGCATATAAAAGGCAAAGAAGGTGGGCAGACTGAATTGGAATACCAATCGGCATGGTCTAGAACAATACTTAAAAGTGCGGGCTACATTACAAATTCAAAACGAGGTGTTTGGGCATTAGTGGACAGTAACAATACTTCAATTGAAGCGATGGATTTGCCTAAAATACCTTTGTCCGCCTATCAACAAGAAGAGCTTGAAGAACATTGGAAATCTAAACTCCAAAAGATTTTAATTGAAAAATTAACCCCAGATGCTTTCGAACGGTTAATACAGCGATTTTTAAGGGAAAAAGGATTTTCCCATGTTGAGGTGACAGGACGCTCTGGAGATGGTGGAATTGATGGCAAAGGCATAGCAAAAATTAATGGGATATTAAGTTTTCATATAGTTTTTCAGTGCAAAAAATATCAAGGTGCGGTTTCGGCGGGGCATATTAGGGATTTTCGGGGTGCTATGGTGGGACGAACTGACAAAGGGCTTTTTATTACAACAGGCTATTTTACAAAAGATGCAATTAAGGAAGCGACTCGTGACGGTGCGCCAACCATTGATTTAATTGATGGTGAAAAATTGGTTGAAAAATTAAAGGAGTTAAATTTAGGTGTCAACGTGGAGTTGATTGAAAAAATTTCAATTGATGAAAAATGGTTTGAGGGTATTTGATATATTGGTTGATACTTTTATATCAGCATTTAGTTTGGACACCTGAATCGCCCCATCAAAATGGCGTGTTAACAGAAAGCCAAACAGGTAATGACCAAGCCATTTCTGAAATCCCAACCCAAAACATCGTTTATGACTCCTTGGCACTCACCCAGTCTTCATTGCCCGCCGAAATGGATATTGACGTTAAACGGCGGCATCTGCAAATCCAAATTGCCTTGATTGAAATCGGCTATATGCTGGGGTTCAGAACATGGGTTGCCCATAACGACAAAGGGTTTCAATACGGCGATAAACGGGTTGGCGAACTCAACGGCGTTATCGCCCGCCTTGCTGATGAACGGGTTTTGGCTGCCTATGAAGATGCAGTAAATGCCGCTAACTTGATTGATTGCATTTGGTTCAAAAACGGCAAACTGATGCCAGCGGTAATGGAAGTTGAACACAGTACCGGCATTACCAGCGGTTTGACCCGCATGAAAAAATTTCAAGATTTAGGCCCGCATCTGGCTGACATTCGTTGGGTGATTGTTGCGGCGGATGAAGATAGAGCGGAAGTGATGCGTAAAGCCAGTGTTGAGCATTTTCAATCACTGAATGCTAAATTCTTTCCTTATTCCGCCGTTGAAGAACTGTATGACTTATGCAAAAGGCGCAAACTTTCCAATAAGGCGGTTAACGAAGCGTTTTTGGATTGTTTTATGGAGCCGTGTTTAGCGGAGTCGGTGTTGCATTAATTTCACAAAACACCCATCAACAAATTCTCAAAAGGCTGATGGTTTTTCCATCGGTAAGTTTGAAAATCGCGTTTGTCGGTAGAGACAATCCTGCCATGTTCCAACTCCTCAGCTAAAACCACTAACGATGCGTCTGCCAAATCCATCGGCAAATCGACGTATTGATTCATTAATTGCGCCATTTTTGGTAGATGGGATTCATCGATGGTAAACAAACGGCACAATCCGGCTTGTTGCGCCGCTAAAAAATCGGTCGCTTTGCTTGGGCTGCAACGGGTTTGTAGCAGATAGCAAACTTCAGTCAAAACGGGTAATGTGGTAATAAAGGGTTCTTTAAGGCTTAGGGTAAATGTTCGAGCTGCTTCATGGTGCTTGTCCCGACGGTCAAATAGCGCTACCCAAAATCCAGTGTCAGCAATAATCACGGTTTATCCCATAAGTGTTGCTTATAGTTTTCCGACAACTCGCCGTCACCTTCCATGCAGCCTAATAATCCGAAGTCTTCCATGATTTGCAATATTTTTGCGCCTTCGGTCGGTGGTTTTGTCTGATTTGTTGAATTCGCGGCGGCTTGGCTGCTGCTTGTTAGTTTTTCACGGGTTAATTTTGTTTGCAAAAACTCAATAAAATCGAGTGCTTGTTGCTGTTCTTGCTCTGGTAACGTTAACACGCGGGCGGTGATTTCTTGGGCTGATAAACTCATCGTTGAACTCCGAAATGCGCTTAAACTTTCGTGGTCTCGTCTGAATATTCAAGCCACAATCTAAGAAAATAATATCTGTCATCGTTAAAGAATTTATAACGGCTGTTGGAAATAGACAAGTTTTTATATTGTTTACATCCGCTGACGGCACATGGAACTTCGAACCGGAGTCGGGAGAAGTTAGTGCCGTTAGTCCCAGGTAGCCCTCATCGCAACCGGCGTTTTTTCGAGCATGCTTTTCGCGAAGAATAAAATGCAACCGGGCGATGCTGAGGGCG
>CAIYRS010000033.1 GCA_903928685.1 uncultured Methylococcaceae bacterium | reverse complement strand
TTCCGGTCATCCTACGACAAGCTCAGGACGAACGGAAAAATCCGTGAGCAAAGTCATAGTCATAGGATGTGATGAGGAACGAAGCGCATCTGTCGAGTTTTTACGCGATTGATGCGACTCCTGCCGTCGGTACATCCTATAATTATCCCATTGAAAAACAATAATAATTCCTTAACTTAATGGCAGTGACGCAGAGCGTGGTAACGATGTATAGAGCTTCCAGTCCTGCATTCCCAAGTCGGAGCTTGGGAACGAGAGTCTACAACTTTACTTTTTGTCGTCTTTATCGCTGCTGTCATCGCTGGTTTTGCTGTCTTTACCTTGCTGCATTAGCGTCGGTTCGGGCAAGACCAATTGCGGGAAGCCGTTGAATACCCGCCATAATTCGTAGCCTAAGGTGACCTGTCCTAACAATACCCAGCCGTTGGTGCGTACGCCTTGGCGCAAGAAACGCGCTTCGGGCCAGGGGATGTCGTTGGGTTCGGGGACGATGACGATGCGGAAATTGCCTTTGCCGTCGTCGGTCGAATCAATTAAAGCCACTTTGCCGCCGAATGAGCCTGCCGAAAATTCCGGCCAGCCGCCAAACTGGATGGCTGGATAGCCTTCAAACTGCAAGCGCGTGTGGGTTTCGGTGACGATTAACGGCAAATCGTTGCCGTCTACCCATAATTCCACGGCGCGTTCGTCGGTGTCTGGCACTAAAATCGCCAACGGCTGGCCCGGTTTGACCATTTCTGCGCCGGGGTTGGCGAGCAAGCGCAATACCGAGCCATCGCGCGGGGCGATCACGGTTTGGGTTTGCTGGCGCGCCAAACGGGTTTGCAATTTCAGCACTTCGCCACGCACGCTGTTTTGGTCTTCAATGGCTTTTTGCAAATCGGCGCGGGTCTTTTCGATGCTGCCGATGGTGTCGGCAGCCAACTTTTGCCGATCGGCGTTGATGGCATCGACTTCGCTGCTCGCCGCTGACAAAGTCGCTTGGGCGCGTTCGGCATCGGCATTGCGTTGCGCGGCATCCAATTGCGCCAATTCCCAGGTGCGTTTGGAGGCCAAGCCTTTACCTTGCAAATGTTGCTGCCGCGCTAAGTTCAATTGCGCGGTTTGCTGGGCGGCGCTGGCGGCATTGACGGCTTGCGCGGCGGCGTTGCGGCGTTGTTTTGCCATGGCGATGCGCGAGTCGGCGGCGGACAAGGCTTGCGGTCTGGCTTGTTCTGCCATTTGCAATTGCTGGCGGAAGGTTTCCACGCGGCTGTCGGTGGCGGTTTGTTTGGCTTGGTAGCTTTGCAATTCGCTGCTGACACGTTGCAAAAATAACGGGTCGTTATCGACCAATTCCGCCAATACGTCGCCTTTTTTAACTTTTGCGCCTTCTTTTACCCGCCAATGGGCAATCCGACCTTCCACTTGGGCGCTGATGATTTGCTGGCGTTCGGCGGGCGCATAAGCCACCACACGACCAACGCCGCGCACGTTTTGCTGCCACGGGGTAAACGCCAAGGCCACCATCAGCACCACAAACATCACTGCCAACCAGCGGGCGATGCGGTGCGCGATTTCCGAGGTGGCGGCTTGGGCTAAGGTTTTTAAGGGTTGTGGTTCTTGGTTCATGGCTTCTGGTTTTTCTCTTGTTGCCAAGCGCTGGTTTGGTAATCAGCGAATAATTGTAGGATGGGCTGACGTTAGGAAGCTCATCGATTTTCATGCACTGTGATGGGCTTCCTGTCGTCAGCCCATCCTACGGAATTCGCCATCTGCTATTTGCATTTGCTGTGTGCAACGCGCGATCACTTGTGGGTTTTGGCTGGTTACCAGCAATGTCCAGTTCGGTTTGTTAACGAACAAGCTATCTAAAACCAGAGGCAAGGCGCGGTTATCCAGTTTATCTAAAACGCCGTCTAGCAATAACAAACGCGGTTGCTGTACTAAGGCCCGTGCCAAGGTCAGGCGCAAGGCTTGTTCGGGCGACAGCGGTGCGCCGTTGCTGGCGAGTTCGGTTTGTAAGCCTTCTGGCAAGTTCAACACGGTTTGCAGTAAGCCGACTTGCGACAAAGTTTGGCGAATTGCCGCCAGTTCGATTGCCCGCCCCATTGCCACGTTGTCGATGACCGACGCGGGCAGGATTTCTGCATCGCGCACGAAGGCGATGGTGTCGCGCAATTGCCGCAAATTCAGGTCACGCAAATCTTGTCCGTTGATGTTCACATAGCCTGCGCTGGGTGAGCGTAGGCCGAACAAGACTTCCAATAAGGTGCCACGATCTGCGCCTTCGCTGATGGCAAGGCTGTTGCCTGCGCTTAGCGATAAGTCGATGCGCCGCAACGTGTCGGTCGATGCGCTATCCGGCAAGGCCAAGCCGACCACTTCAATGGGGTAGGCGCTGGCACTTGGGTTTGGCGCAGCACCGTCCATCGCTTCTTGCGGCAAATCCACCACGTGGGCGATTTTGTCTAAGCTGGTCAGCAGTTCGTAATAGTTGTCCAAGGTTTTGCCTAAGCGGGTCAGGCCGTAAATCATCGCGCCGACCACCAGCTCGGCGGCAATCAATTGTCCTAAGCTGAGCTGGTGTTCAATCACCATCCAACCGCCCATGCCCAACAATAAGGTGTTCGCCAAGGTGTGCAACACCAATGCGCCCGTGTTTTGCCGCGCTAAAATGCGGAAATGTTGGTTGCTGGCATTTAAATAGTTTTCGGCAATACGTTCACTTTGTGCATGGATATAGGCATCATCGCTTGCCGATTTGCCCAGCACCGCATGGGCGGCAATGCTTTCCAGCCAAGCCAAGGCGGCGTATTTGGCTTTGGATTGCTCGATGGCAGTCGTTAAGCCGTTGCGTCCCATGACGAATAAAATCACCGCGAGGGCGGCGATCAAAAATAAGTCAAACGCCAATAACAACGGATGATAAAAGGCCAGCAAAATCATGCCGATTAAGGTTTGCAGCACATAACCCAAGGTTTCCAGCAATAAGACCGAAGCGGTTTTTTGCAGGGTGACCACATCCAAAAAACGGTTCGTCAATTCCGGCAAGTCATGGTGGTCGCGGCTATTAAAGGCGGCTTGCCGCAAACGCGCTGCCACGTTGCCAAACACGCGCACAAACAGGCGGCGTTGCAGCATATCGACCACATAAAATTGCAAACCGACCAGCATATTGCTGAAGCCAGCCAACACCAGCAAGACCAGCGTCAATACCAGCAACGGTTGCAGTAAGGTGCCAAAAGCAATGGTGTTGACCAGCGATTGCACGGCAACCGGGGTTGCCAGCGACATCAAGCCGATGCCCAGGCCGTAAGCCAGCAAAGTGGTGATGTCTTCACGTTCTAATTGGATCAGCTGTTTTAAGCGCTGAAAAGGGGTTTGCTCGCTCATGGTATTGCCGTCTGGTAAAAAATGCTGATTTAGGAACAGTAAGGCAATCAGCTGGTTTGCTGGATTATTCGCTAACCACAGGCTGCCTAAATCGTTCTAAAACTCTTTCTATATAATCTTTAATTTCATTTGTGGCTTGGCACTTTAACTTGACGCTTTCTGGTTGCATAAAATCGGAAAAGCCTGGGATTTCTTTTAGCTTCATAAAATCCGGTGAGGCAAATCCCATCGCCCATTGGCTAAATTTTCGTGCTTCAATCGGTTGGTGATAGAGCTTAATAACACAGGTGTGGCGACGGTCTTGGCGAATGTGTTCAAACAATTCGCCAATTTGGTCAAAATCACCTTCCAACACTTGGATAAAAAAACCATCGCGATACAACAGCAGCCCCGTTATTTTGCGGATTTTGTTAAATTTTCTGGCGGTTTCTAAAATGTCTAATAAATCGTTATCGGACATTTCGTAGCTAGCATTACTGACATACACAAGGCTGGCTAATTTCATAAAACATTTCTCATCGGGTCTGACCAATAAAAAATGCGAAAAACAGAAATCACGGATTACATCTCGGGCAATCGGAAGGCTCTGCAAACGCTTCTGCAACACTAAATGCTTCTTGAAACTGACAATACGGGCATAGTGCTACCCGCTCAATAATAGCATTGGTAGGGCTACTGCACCATTTGCAAGGTAAGCCAAACCGGACTTCATCCGGCCAAAAACCAGGCCGGTCACAGTTGGGGCACGCGCTTAATAAGCGTTCGGCCAAATTCTCCGCAGCCTGAGCGATGCGTTCACGACGCTCTGGGCAATGGTGGGCGCGGAGATCGTAACTGATGGTCATCGGCCACGGTAACGTATTTCCGAACCACTGATACAGTTGCCCATGGATTGCCGATTCACCCACCAATCCTTTGCCGATATGTCCTTGGGCTTTCAGTATAAGCCCCTGGTTTAATGGCGTTTTGCTGATGAACGCCGCCAGTTCGTCGGCATTTTGGCAGTGTTGTTCCCGTACAGCACAAGGTTGGTATGATCGCCCAACCACGACCCACTGTTCTTCCGTGTTGACACAGGCCAATAATTCTTCATTGAAAGTCATCAGGCCGAAATACCCCGGACTGAAACTGCCCTCGCTACCCAAGCCGATTGGCATCCCGGTCAGGGAGCACGCCAATTCCGCTTTCTTTTTTGCACAATCAATAGGGCTTAAGCGACGCTCGATTTCACCAATGAAAGTCCCTAGGGTGTCGGTGTCATAGGCATCTGTCGTCACGATTGTTACGTTTAACTTTTCCCATAGCACGGGTGCTATGGCTTGTTCTTTGCCGTGTAACGTCAGTAAGGCGAATTTTGTATGCTGAAATCGGTTTACCATGAGTAATACCCATTCTGTTTCATCGTTTCCTAGAGCCAAGGTTTTCCCTGGCTCTGATCCTATTTACGCTTCTTTTTTCGCCGTCTTCCGCCACTGGCCTTGTGCAAATTGCCAAATACATTGGTTACTGTCGTCCAGTTGGAACAAAAATAGCCATTGGTTACTGATTAAATCCGCAATTGCCGCGTGTTTTTCGATAATGTTAGCCATGGCTTCCCGTGGTGCGGCGATATAAACGCCAAGCCGTATGGGTTGATGCCGCCAATCTTGACCATCATGCAGCGATTGCAATGACAAACCGATGCGTAAGTCGCCGCCGTTACCTTCAAAAACCCCGATATTGCCGCCGACAACATTGTGCAAAAGCTTGTTTCCGCTACCATATTTAAGGTTGTCAGTCACTGAGGCATAGTATTGGAGGTTAATCCAATTGGTGACTACCATCGGGGCGGTCATGATGAGTTCTAGGATTTTAAAATCCTTATCCGTCTGCCATTGGTAATCATGTAGAAAACTCCTGCCTTCAAGGTCAATATCTTGGGTGCGGGCTCTGGGCGCGACGATAAACGCAGCATTATTCGCCAGCCCCCACTCCGGACGTACTTGTCCCCAATCGTGAGACTTTTGGCGATAAAACTTTTCCTGCGTCATCTCGGTTTCCATGTCTGTCCGCACGCTAGCCAGCCTATTTTCACGCGCCAATTGACTGGCTTTTACTAGCCAATCATGCCATTCGTGCTGGCTGTCATCAGCTTGACCGAAGCAGGTGATGGCATCGGTGGTGGTGTTATGCAGGCAGGCAATGAAGCGCGTTTGCTGCGGAATATCAATACCGTGTTGGCTTAACGCCGCCCTTACTGGCGCATCGTTAAGCAGTTGCGCCAACACTTTAACGTTGATTTCGCCCGTTTGACCGCCACACGCGCCACAATCTAAACCTGCGGCTTGCGGGTTATTGGCGGAACAACTGCCATGGCCCGCAAGGAGAACGGTTTCGGCAAAACTTTCGGTTAGCCCCATAGCACCCAAAATGCCCGCCACCAACTCGGCTTGCTCGGCAACGCTTAACGGGCTGTCATGACGGCGTAGTTGCCAATCGCCATCATGGCTAAGTTGGTTGATGCCGTGTAGCGGGGCTGACGGAAACAAGCTGTTTTTCAGTAAATCGAATGCTTTCCATAAACCTTTGGCTTCCACCAATCCCAAACTTGAAGCGCTGGCATCACCGACTTTCTGCCAAAAAACTTGGCCTTTTATTTTATTGACGGCATTGCCAATCGGGGCATTGGTGTTAATCGGCACGGCTCGGATTGACGCGTTTAACAAACCGGGCAATTGCGGCCTGACAAAACCGCTGCCAATTGGCGCATAGTCGATGGGTAAACCAAAAAAGCCCGCAAAACCAAACGTTTGGATGGCGAAATCTTGGGCTTCCAAGGCTCTCCTAAACGGTTCGGAGCGTACATCAATACAAAAGAAAGCTTGCAGCTTGGGCGTTACTTTTTCATTGTCGTTATAGTTCAGCAATTTTTGCTGTAGCGGCATTTGGAAAGACAACTCCAACGCCCGCTGCCAAATCCAGACATGCTGTTGGGCTTGACGCCATTGGTTACGCAATGTTTCAAGATGGCTGAATTGCTTGCAAAATTGCTCTTTCAGCAGCTCGTAAGTTTCCGGATGCTCCGCTTTGGTGTGTTGCCAAACGACCCAATCCCACGCCAATCTCACCGCCAGCAATTGTTCAGGAATGGCGTTGCTTTGGGCGTTAAAATTCGCTTGCCAAGTCAGATAAGCCGTCCAAGAAGCCCAGCCGTGTATGTCCAGCAACAGGGCGTAGCAATAATCGGCAAACAACTCAGGGCTAGTTCCAGCTGGGCAAAGTGCCGCATAGGCGTTTTCAAAAACTTGCTCAGCCGTTTCCGGCAATGCCAAAAACAACCGATGCAAGTGGGTTTCCGCCGTTAATATTTCTACGCCACGATCCTGACGTATCACCGCCAACCAGTTGCTGTAAAAATCATTGTCGGCATCGCCCGTGTTTTGCATCCACTGTGGATATTGGCAATAAAGGGCGCAAAACTGGCTAATTTGATGCGTTATTTCATCGTGCCAAGCGATTTTATGGCGATTCTCAGGATGGGCATCCAGCCAATCACTGACATTGATCCAATGGTCGTTGGGCTGGGATATGTCCAGCTGTGCCAATAACTTCGCATGTCCCGCATCACTGCCAAATTCCGCCGCCGCAGCGCTCAGATGTTCCGGTTGTATGATCTGCCGTTGCCATAATCCTTGGTAATACGCGGGCGGCATCAGGCAATTTATCCGCCCCAAAGCAGCCATATTGGTGGCGACATCTACTATTGGTTGGTGACGCAATTGCCACCAAGGATTGACCGCAATGGCTTTATCCAACGGCCAGCTAGGGGCAATACGCTGACAAGCTTGCTTTACTGCTTGCTGCAATTGCTCGGCAAGGGTGTCTTGGCTAATTTCCTGAAACATTTATAAAGCCTCCGTTGGTAAAGAACCCACAGGTGTTTTCGTTCTGGGCAAATGCAGCGGCCAACACTTCAAGGTCATGCTGGTCACCCATTCATCAAGGTATAAGCCTGCGTTTAAGGCGATAAACAGACGTCGCGCCATCGGATTAGATGGGTGATATTGCAATGTCTGATAAACGCTAAATAAACTAAGAAATAGCAAACCCATCCAAAAGTCGGCGGCAACGTTATAGTTGAAAGGTATATCGGCGACTAAAAATCCGCTGGCGGTACTAGCGACCGTGTAGCCACCTAGCAATAGCAAGGCTTTGATTAAGCCATTGGTCATGAAGCCTTCAGTGGGCTCGTTAAAATAAAAGGCCAATGTTTGGGCAATAGCCATGCCGACCAGCAACCACGGACTTAATGGGTGGTTTGCCCCGCCAACCACTATGACGATCAACGCCACCAGAATCACGCTGGTGAAAATTGACATGATCCATGCTTTCAGGCTGGGAAGTTGGATGTCGGTCAGTTCCCTTCTAAGAAAAATGTTGACCTCATCGCCAGAATTAAGGAACGCATGGGCTTTGTAAAATGAATGCGCCAACAAATGCAGCAAAGCCAGTTGATAAAGCCCTAATGCACATTCGGATAACATCAGCCCCATTTGCGCGGTAGTCGACCAAGCCAACCGGACTTTCACGCTGACCCTGGTCATCATAATGAGTGCCGCTAACACCGTAGACAGCCCAGCCACCACTAGCACCAACCATTTTGCAGGCCAAGATTGGTCGAAAATGGGAGCAAATAAGATCAATAAATAGCCGCCCATATTGATTACGCCAGCATGTAACAAGCTGGACACCGGTGTAGGCGCTTCCACAACCTGGATCAACCAACCGTGCAAAGGCAATTGCGCGCACTTAATTAACGCCACCATCGCCAACAACACAGCCGCGCATTGTTGCTGCCAGCCAAAATCAGCACTTGGATAGTGGGACAAAATAGCGCTGATGGACAGGCTACCGTGCGCCAAGTAAAGCAAGCTAAATGCGAGGGCAAGCAATAGTTCGGCTAGTCTGGCTAAAATAAACTTTTTATGTGCTGCCAAAACCGCTCTGGGGCGATTGGGATAAAACATCAAAAGCTGGTGCAAACTTAAACTGATGCCCAGCCAAGAAAGCCAAAAAACCAGCAAATGGTCGCTGCTGACTGTCACCATCACCGAAAAAACCGTCAGCATTAGCCAACGGAGAAAGCGCTGGTTGTCGGGGTCACCGCTGAAGTTTGCTTGGGCATAACGCAGCACGATAAAGGCAATGAACTGAATCAACACCAACACACTCGCTTTTAGCGGCGTGATGTAAAACAAAGACAGCCCCGCGCCTTGGCTTTGCACAAACACAATTTCCAGCCAAGCCAAACTGCTTAACACTAAACCACCGCCGATTAGCCAACTGGCTATCCGCCAACGCTGCAAAAAGTAACAGCAACCCGCAGAAATCAGCGGTAAACAAATAATGGCAAGCCATAGTGAAGCCAGCAAATGATCGATAAACATGAATTAAATCCTTTGGATATTTATGCCTTATTCAGTTAGATACAAGATACGCCGGGACAAAAAAATAGTAAAATAGAATAAACAAATTTCTAATATAGGTTTTTTCGATATATGGAACGCATAAACTATCAGCATTTGTATTATTTTTGGACGGTTGCCAAGTATGGGAGCATCAGCAAAGCTTGTGAGATGCTGCATTTGGCGCAGCCGACCATCAGCGGGCAATTGGCGGTGTTGGAACAAAATATCGGCACACAGTTGTTGCGTAAGGATGGGCGAAAGCTGGCCTTGACCGATACTGGACGAACGGTTTTTAACTATGCGGAAGAGATTTTTACGTTAGGCCGCGAGCTGACGCAAACACTGAAAGGCCGTACCAGTGAGCGTGGTTTGCGCTTGCATGTCGGAGTGACTGACGCATTGCCTAAGCTGATTGCTTATCGGCTGATTGCGCCGTTATTGCAACCGCCAGAACCTGTGCAGGTGATCTGTTATGAAGATAAAACCGAGCGGTTGCTGTCAGAAATCAATCTGCATACCATTGATTTGGTGTTGGCGGATACGCCTGCCACGCCCGCTAGTGGTGCGCGGGTGTTCAACCATTTATTGGGGGAGTCTGCGGTGGGGATTTTTGCTGCGCCCAGCTTGGCGGCGCGTTATCGGCAGGATTTTCCGCGTTCGCTCAATGGCGCGCCGTTTTTGCTACCCACCACGAATACTGCGTTGCGGCGTTCGTTAAACCAATGGTTTGATAACAATGAGCTGAGTCCGACCATACAAGCAGAAGTTGAAGACAGTGCCTTATTGAAGACTTTTGGTGCGGCGGGCGTGGGTTTGTTTTTTTCGCCAGTGGTAGTAGCAAACGAGATTAATCGCCAGTACGGCACGGAAATGCTGGGGAAAGCTGAAGGGGTTTTCGAGCGCTTTTATGCGATTACGGCACAACGGAAATTAAAGCATCCGTCGATTGCGGCGATTTTGGCGAATGCCAAGGACGGGTTGTTTGAGATATTGGCTGATGATAAGACGATAATACCGTATTAAAGCCAAGTTTAAGTGGTGGTGTATAAGTGCAAAAATGTTTTGCACGCCTAAAGCTAATCTCTTCAGTCATCGCAATTTCGAATGGTTACTTATACTTGCTCTTTCTGGAGTCAGAAGGCGCGTCTTGAGATGCTGGTTTGACGCTTTTTGTATAATGAGTGTGCCTGAGATACTAATACTTACTACCATGTGATAACTTCCATTCTCTTATGTAGTGTGAATTATCATATTGCCAAGGGTGAAACCCCGGAACAAAATAGGCTGAATAAGGTTTGATTATTTTCAAAAACAAATTAGTAAAAAGCCCAGCCCATTTTTTCTTTACTTGTTTAGTGTTATCCATTTTGGTTTTTTGCAAACTATTTTTCGGTTTTTTTTGAAAAACGATACTAAAAAAAATGCCAAATATTAACAAAATAGAAAAAACGAAAGTTGTGCACAACATTACGATACATCGTTCAACATAGCCTAGTTTCCCTCCAGCCACTGCTTGATAAACATCATAGCAAACGGCTTTATGCTCAGTTTCTTCCACCGCATGCCATAGCCAAAGCTGACCAAATGCCGGATGTGTATTTTCGATAAAGCCTTCTATATCGGTTAAAAGTGCATTGGCGAATAATGCGAAGAAATGTTCTAAGGCACAGGTAATGGCTAATTGTGTTCTGGCGGGCAAAATTGAAGACACCTTAAGAAATAAATAGGCGGATTTTTCAATAATTGTCATGGATTTATTTTTTTTTACCATTTCGAGATTTGCTCGTTCGTGTTCACGTTTGTGCAATGCTTCTTGGGCGAGAAAACCCAATAACTGTCCCTTTAAAACAGGATCGGTAATGGTGTTTTTATAATGCCTAACGGAGTCCATGAAAAACTTTTCACCATTAGGTAAAAAAATCGATACGGCATTTAATAGGAAAGCGACATTTGGGTTTTTGTGCCACTCATAAGGCGTATCATCGGTAAAGTTAAAGTTGACATTTCTTGGATGAATTAAGATGTCCTTAGGCGGCTGAATAGTATTTTTTACATGCATAAGAAGTGCTCACCAATCAGATTTGTGGTTTTTTAAAGGCGAAAACGACATAGTTCAATAAGCGCAATTTACTCAACAATTCGATAAGGCCGATGGTAGCTAAAATTCCCATGCGTTTTATTATGGGTAGATTGCTAGGTTTAATGAGTGATTTTAAATATTTGTATGTCGGTAAAGAATTGTGGGTAATGTTTTTTACCAATTCAATTTCAAATTGTATGCTCTGGGCAAGTTGGCGGTATGCGTCCACAGTAAAATCGACATTACAAGAACCAAAAAATTGAGTACTGCTATTTTGCAAACCTATTCGTTTATCTAGTTTGGATAGGTTTTTATTTAATAAAAAATCTGACAATGCTAAATAGCCGCCTGGTTTTAACACGCGATAGGCTTCTTGAAAAAACAATTCGCGGCTGGGGAAATGAAAAATACATTCCACCGCCAATACGACATCAAATGAGTTATCCTCAAACGGCAATGCACATGCGTCGCCTTGTTGAAATTCAACGGAGTTTTCGCCAATCGCAAAAATTTGTTGGCGCGCTCTTTCCAGCTGGCGTTCATCAATATTCAGTCCCACCAGTCCCATATTTTGGAAAGCCTTGTTGATTGCATCGATGGTGCCGCCAAAACCGCAGCCAACGTCCAAAACTCGCTGTCCATCTGAAACCTGCGCTGAAGAGTAAATTAATGAGGTTAACGCTTCTGCTGCAACTAAGTAATCTTCTGACGTGAACAATGCTAATTTCGGTTGCGACCAATATCCCCAATGTACATGTAACCCGAAACTTTTTTCTAAAGAAGCGCTGCCTTTATCTAAGCCTGCCAAGAGATAATCAAAGTAAGGCATTTTCTTGTTCATCTTATTACCTATATGCGCGTTGATAAGTTTTCATTATCCATGATAAGCAGAGATAGTTGTAAATTATAAAATAGCAAGTAACATCAATTATTTATCTGAGTTCTAAGTTGTTGAAAGTATTATTGGGTAGTGGGTTGAATCTGTAATTCCGTCTGGTAGCATGGCGTGCAAGCTTCGGTTTGGGGAATCTTTTGCAGAGAAGAATTAAGCGAGTCGCTATTTTTGCGTAAAGATTTTCCGGGCGTCCTGCCCGAAAATCCGCAAAAACTACGCGACGGTTAGATTGCTCCGCAAGCCCGCGCCGTCCTGTCACCATATCGTCCCGACCCAACAAGGGGATCGGGACATCGTGCCACTGACTCTACGCCCTCAACATCG
>CAIYRS010000032.1 GCA_903928685.1 uncultured Methylococcaceae bacterium | reverse complement strand
GGGCATCTTGCCCGCCCTAGTTGCGGGCAAGATGCCCGCGCTCCAAACCCAAAATCAACCCGCCGCTTCTTCCTTATCTTCATCAGCGGACATATCAGAAATCTCTTTTAGCCTAAAAATGGCTTTAAAGTTGATGGTGGATTCAGGATAACCGCCTTCGTTATCCAATTCGCCCGCAGGTTCGCCCGTCAACAGCTCCAAGGTTTGGTTAACGGTGGTTACCGCATACACGGCAAACAAGCCTTGCGCCACGGCATCCAAGACTTCTTGTTTCAACATTAAATGGCGTTTGTTGGCGGCGGGGATAATCACGCCCTGCCCGCCATCCAAACCTCTGGCTTTGCATAAGCGGAAAAAACCTTCGATTTTTTCATTAATACCGCCTATCGCCTGCACTTCGCCATATTGGTTAATCGAGCCTGTCACCGCAAAACCCTGTTTAATCGGGGTGCGCGTCAATGCCGAAATCAAGCAGCACAATTCCGCCAACGAGGCACTATCGCCATCAATGGCGCTATAAGATTGCTCAATAGCGATACTGGCAGAAATGGCTAAGGGGAATTGCTGGGCATAAAAATGCCCCAGATAACCCGTCAAAATCATCACGCCTTTGGAATGGATAGACTGGCCCAGCTCGGCTTCGCGCTCAATATCGATAATACCGCGCGAACCCGGATAAACCGTGGTGGTGATGCGCGCGGGTGCGCCAAAACTGCTGCCGCCGACTTCCAATACCGTTAAGCCATTGACCTTGCCAATCGCCTCGCCAGCGGTATCAATTAAAATCGTGCCATCGAGCATGTCTTCCAAAATTTCTTGCGACAACCTGCCATTGCGGTATTCCCGCGCCGTCAAGGCCTGCTCAATATGGCAGCGATCCATCACCTCGCCTGCGGTTAACTGACAAAAACTATTGGCTTCGGCAATCATGTCCAAAACATCATTTACCCGCGCCGAAAATTGGTATTGGTTTTCCGACAAGCGGCAACTGTATTCAATCAAGCACTCCAAAGCCGACCGCGTTAATGGCTTTGCCCCCAAGTTTTTGGCTTGCGAACTCATCAACTGCACGAATTGCTGAGTGGTTTCGGGATTGCGCGGCAAGTAATAATCAAAATCCGCCAAGATTTTAAACATCTCGTTAAATTCGCTATCCAGCTCTTCCAGCAGATAATAAATTTCTGGCGGCCCTACCAAAATGATTTTCACTTTCAGCGGAATCACTTCCGGCTTTAAGGTGATGGTATTAACGCCCAACTCGGAATAAGGCGATTCAATTTCAATACAGCCGGATTTTAATGCCCGCTTTAAGCCTTCCCAAACGAACGGATAATTCAACAATTTTTCCGCATCCAATATTAAAAAACCGCCATTGGCTTTATGCAAAGAGCCCGCACAAATCCGCCGATAATTAGTCACCAAAGTGCCTTGGTCGTTGACATATTCAATGCGCCCGAACAGGTTTTGATAAATCGGATGCGCCTCATAAACCACGGGCGCACCTTGGTCGGCTTGGCTATCCACCAAAATATTCGGCGCGTATTGCTCCAACAACATCTGCCGCTTACTGGTATTGCTTTGATTTTCCCACGGCCGGCCCGGCATTAAATAATCACAGATGGTGCTGTAAAGATGCGGTTTTATCTCCATCAGATAGGTGATGACATCGTCCACCGATTGGTACTGCGCTGCCAAGGCGGTAAACAACGGCTCGACAGCGGCGTTGATGGTGTCATTATCCAACTGGCGGATTTTATCGTTCATCGCCCTGCGCCATTGCGGCAACTCCAACAGCACCTCACTCAAATAATCTTCCAAAGCCTCCACATGCTTATGGAAAGTCTCACGCTGCGCCTGCGGCAATCCGGCAAACTGCTCCTCGTTTAACGCCTTATTGCCATGAATCGGGGCAAAGGTAATATTCTCATTTTCCCTAAACAGCGCGATATGCAAACCTTGCGCTTTGCTATCCACCAAATCCAACGCGGTGTTATAAGCTTGGCTAAATTGGCGTTCGATAGCGGTTTTCTTCTGCTGATACATCGGGCTTTCAAACGCCGCCGGAAACAATGCCAACACATCATCCAGCAAAGTTTCAATCGCCTTACTAAAGCTATGCCCACAACCTGCGGGCAACTCAACCGCCATCGGTTCCCTGGAATTGGCGAAATTATCCACATACGCATAAGCAGGCGATGCCGCTTGGGTTTTTGCCAAGGCATCCAAATGGTTAAACACCATCGACAAACGCCCCAAACCGGGATCGCCCATCACAAAAATGTTATAGCCCGAATTCGGCATAGCAATACCAAACGCCAACGCCGATTGCGCGCGCGATTGCCCTAAAATGGCTTGTTGGGGGTGGGATGATTCTGAGGGGACAAAATCCGCCAAGTCAGCATTGAATTTGAGCGCCGACAACGGCAGTTTTAAATGATCGAGAGTGGACAAGTCAGGAACCGAATGCGTAAATAAAGAATGTTACCATTTTTAATGGACTGACCGAAAACTTACCGGAAAAATACGAACTGACGTTACGCAGTAACGTGCTTTTCTCTCGTTTGCCGCGTCGAGCACCGCAGTATTTGTCGGGAACAGCCCGAAGCACCCAAGGGCATAAAGGGTGCGGCATGGATGCCGCACGGCGGCAGATGGGCAGGAAGCCCATTCTGCCGTCCCCCGACAAATGCGAGGAGCGCAAGACATGAGCGGCGACCGGGCCGCCTTTTCTTTGGCTACTTGCTTTTGACCGAAAATTGCTCCTGCATTTTCGGCATTCGCCACATCCTTGTGGCTTGCGGCGCAAAAGAAAGTAGCTCGCCTTCGGGTGCGAGAACCCGATTTAAATAACATCGCGATAGCGATTCATTATTGTTTATTTTCTTCTCACAAAAGAGAATGCGTAACATCAGTTATTAAGTAACGCCGGAGCGTTGCAGGATGCGTTACCACGCGGAGCGTGGGAACGATAAGCCTGAATTTTATTTGCTTAAATATCAAACTGAACCACTGCCGGAAAAATACCAACATGGAAAAACACCTGTACCAGTTAGCACAAACCTTAGGCGAATACTTACGCCATAACCAGCAAACCTTAACCACCGCCGAATCTTGCACAGGCGGCTGGATTGCCAAAGCCCTCACCGACATCCCCGGCAGCTCCGCGTGGTTCGACTGCGGCTTCGTCACCTACAGCAACCAAGCCAAACAACGCTTGCTGAATGTACCTGAAACGATATTGGCAAACCACGGAGCAGTCAGCGCAGCCACCGCCGAAGCCATGCTACAAGGCGCATTAGCCAACAGCACCGCCGACCGCGCCATAGCAGTAACAGGCATCGCCGGCCCCGACGGCGGCAGCGAACAAAAACCCGTCGGCACTGTTTACATAGGCTGGCAACAACGCGGACAAGCACCACGCATAAGCCACCAGCTATTTTCTGGTGATCGCGATGCGGTGCGTTTACAGACTGTGGTTTGTGCTTTGGAAGGGTGTTTGGGGGATTTTTAATGTGTGCTGATGTGCGAAGAGCTGGCGGGCTACTTGACGCTGGTTACCAAGCTCCAGCTTGGTAACCAGCGTTTAAGAAGATCTAGCTTCGAGAATGCAAGAAAGATTTAGAGTGCTTACAGTCGCGCCTACCTAACTGCTGCTTGGAAACAAATATCAACCGAAAATTGAAATAACATTTTCTAAATATTCTTCATTTTCTGGATAAATCCCAGTAATCAAACTCAACATATCAGGCTCAATCCCCAAATAATCTGAAATATGATTAAAACTAATGCCTAATTGATTTTTTAGAATATTAAAAGCCTGAGTCAATAATTCTGGTGTTTCAGGGAGAATAACATCATCGTGTTTTTCAATTTTAGTTTGACAGGTCTTGCTTAAATGGACATTGCCAGTACGGTATTGTTGAGAAGAAATTAGATCAAGATAATGAGCCCTAAAGAGAATTGCCTTAGCACTCATACCCCAACGAATTTTTAATTTATAAATTAAAGCCCAATCTAATTGAGAGCTTTTAGATGACTTAAACTCATTCAAAAAAGCAGCCCTAGGAAATAAAAAAGCACTAGCGAATTTATTTGCTTCGCTTTCAGTAATATGGTCGCCAGTTTCTACGCCATCATGCAATACAAAATGCCCACATTCATGAGCCAAATCAAAACGCATTCTACAAACACTTTCCTTGGCATCATTTCTTACAATAATTGGAAATTTTCTATTTAGGGATAGAGCGTCAACTTTGTCTGAAACACCACTAAATTGAGTTATTACAACTCCGGCATTCTCTAAAACTCGTGTCATTTTAGCGATAGGAGTCGTTAATCCAAGCCCCCATATTTTTCGGCATTCTTCAGCAGCAAGTTCAATTTCAGAATTGCTATACTCACTTACGCTATGTTTAATGGCTGGAAAATTGGCGGGCGGCAATTCCAATCGCTCATTGATGTAGGCAACTAATTCTTCAAAAATAGTGCTGAAAGCCAATACTCTATTTGCAATACTAACGGGGGTGGTTTTTCGTTTCCTAAAATGACATTGTTCAAACTTAACATCATTGCCTACAGGTTCACAAAAAAAACTACGTTTGACACAAAGAGTTTCACAGAGCTCATTCAAAACATCATCCGCTGGTTGGCGAATGCCGCCTTCAAGCTGATGAACAAATTGCCTAGATGCCGAAATATAATCACCGAGTTGTTGCTGAGTTAATCCATTTAGTAATCGCGCCAATCTGAGCTTGTCTCCATAGAATGAGTTTTCAGCTTTCATCGCCAACACTTTTTTCATTGTCTATACCGTTTTTTTTCAGCGGTTGAAGTTTTACTTTTAATTGAACGGCTGGAATATCAACTGGTTGTGATAATGGTGGATTTACTTCTGAAATTAATGTGACTTTATCTTCCAAAGGAATTTGCCATTGGCAAATTATCTCATTTGCTTCTGTATAACCAACACAGTACACAGCATCAGCCGCACTTTTAAAGTGAGTATCAAAGACAATAAACCATACAATTTTGGCATACGGATAGCATTCACTAAACATGTCCATTTGTTTTTGAGCTTCAAATGAAGTAATTAATTTTTTGTTAGGTAAATCTTCTGGGTCATTTCTTGAAAATCTAGCGGGAGTAAGTCCAATCTGAAATGTAAAGCGTCCTTCTGGTGTAAGTATACCTAACCAAGAAAAATCATTAGATGCTCCAATAATTGCTGTTCTGCAACATTCATAGCATCTCATACCTAATGATCGGGGTGTGTCACCAAGTGGTTCATTGTGCAAATCAATTACTTCACCACGCTTATTTGCGATTATAGAAGCTACGATAATTAATCTTTCTTTTGTTAGGTCTGAATTCAGATCCCAAGGCATTTTGTTCATAACTTGACCATATAAATTAATAATGACATCAATATAGGTAATTACGTAATTTTGTCAAGCATAATAAACTTTGTTAATCAAGTTTAAATTTGTAAGCAAATTATCCTAAATTCGTAGTTGCGTATGTTGAGCTGCACGCTGTTCATAACCCAATACATACTGGTGAATGTTGGGTTGTCGGTATTAGTTTCGTAGGGGCGAGCGGCGGCTCGCCTGATCGCAACAGGATTTAGTACGGATTATTAAAAAGGCGGACAGCCGTCCGCCCCTACAGGATTCGTTATCCCAACAAAAAATCATTTACTGGATACCAGGTTTGTTCTAAGTAACGATTAAGCCACCAAAAAAACAAAATACTTTCATTGCTTCTTTAGCGATACCACGCATTCATAAAACCAAACTTAGCAATCAAGCATCATTCACTTTGGCTTCGATTAAAGTTTTCCAAAACCGCTTGCGCTTGGCTGTCTGCTGCTGATGGCAGGTTTTGTTGTTTGTTGTCCAACCACGCGGCTATGTCGCGCCATACTAGTGGGGCTTGTAGGTCTCTTAATAACATGTGGTAGCCGTTGCGGTAAAAGGCGGCGGTTTTGGTGTGGTTGTTGGTGGCTAGGAAGGTTTGTAAAAATTGGTAGGTGGGTGGTTTGGGGATGATTTGGTCTTTTTCGCCGTATAAAACTAGAGTGTCTGCGGACAGCTGGTTGGCGTTGGCGTAGGCGGTGTCCATTAAGTCTGATAGGCCGGAGATGGCATCGACGCGGGTGGCTTTTATCACCAAGGGATCGCGGCCTAGGGCGCGGAGCATGTTGATGTTGTCGGAGGCTTTGATATGCAGGCCGCGTCCGGTGAGGCGTAATTGCGGCCAGGTTTGGGTTAATGTCCATAAGGCGGCGGTTTGGTACCAAGCCATGGTGCTGCGCGCCCAGAGTGCTGGGGCAGATAACACGACGCCTGCGACTTCTGGCATGTCGGTTTTGGCTAAGGCGCTGATGATGACGGCACCACCCATGCTTTCGCCGAGCAGATAGAGCGGTTGTTGTGGGTAGCGGTGTTTAATTTGTTTGACGAAGCTGCGTAAGTCATCGCCATAGGTTGGTACGCCTGCCCATACTCCGCGCTGTGGTGATAGGCCAAATCCGCGCTGGTCGTAAGCGAAGCAAACGATGCCTTGGGCGCTGAAGTATTGTCCGGGTTGGTCAAAAAATCGGCTGTAGTCATTAAAACCATGCAAGGCAATCAGTATGGCTTTGGGTTCGGTTGCTGGCAGCCAGCGGCGTACGGGCAGCACCACGCCATCGGCTGTTTGGAAGTAAGTTGCGCGTAGTAGCGGTTCGCCTAGCGGCGGCTTTTGCGGCGGGACAATGCTGGTGCAGGCGGTTAGGTAGAGGCTGAGCAGGCTAATTAGCAAATTATGGTGTTTCATAGGCCTGGCTGGTGCTTCTGGATGGGCTTCATCTTGCTTACGTCCTTGTAAGCGTTATTCCGGCAACCTGCGGTGTAGGTTTTGCGGGAGATGTTGATGGGATAAGCGGGGACTTCGGTTGGCTTTTGGGGCTGGATTAAAAGCCGAATTCGGATTCGTCAAAGTCATCAAACTGTTCTTTCAGTTGCTTTTTTTCCCAGTAGATTTCAATTTTTCTGCGGGCATCGCGTTTGGTGCTTTCTTTTTCTAAGCCGTCGGTGAGCGATACAAATTCACCGCCATCGAAAATATCGTCATCATCGCTGTGGTCGGTTTCGGCGCTGCCAGTTTTGGCGGCTGCTTTTGAAGTTGCCTTAGTCATGGTTAACCTCACATAATAAAAACGTCATTTAATTCCTCATGGTTTGTTTAGGTGCATCCAAACCGCTTGCTGTATCGGTTGGCGGTCTTTGGATAGGTGTTATTGAAAAATATTATAGTTACAGTCTGAGTTTTAAATCAAATAGGATATTGTTGCTTATTATTAAACAGTCTATCTTTATGGTTTTTGATGAATTCATCGTTACAACAAATTGAAAATTTTTTCTTTTCTGTAAACTGCTTATCGGTACGGCTTAAAACGATTATTGGTTTCCATCGATTGGCCTGTTGCGGCAACATGATGGCTTTGAACACCAATTAGCCGCTTCGTTCTTGCTTTATACTTAAAAAACATTTCCCAGTCACTCTCTAAAGTCCCGGCGACCTATTTATGCACACAGCAATCACACAACTGTTGGACTCTGCTAATCAAATCATCTTAGGAAAACCGCATAAAATCCGCTTGGCGGTTTGTTGCCTGTTGGCGCGCGGGCATTTGCTGATTGAGGATTTACCCGGTGTTGGTAAGACGACTTTAGCTTTCACGCTGGCAAAGCTGTTGGGTATGCAATATCAGCGCATTCAATTTACTAGCGATATGTTGCCTGCGGATATTTTGGGGGCGTCGATTTTTGATGGTGAAAGCCATCAGTTTACTTTTCATCGCGGGGCTATTTTTAATCAGATGGTTTTGGCGGATGAGATTAACCGCGCCACACCAAAAACCCAAAGCGCGTTGCTGGAGGCGATGGAGGAACACCAAGTCACTATTGAAGGTAAAACTTATCTGTTGCCGGAGCCGTTTTTTGTTATCGCTACCCAAAACCCGTCATTTCAGATTGGTACGTTTCCGCTGCCTGAATCGCAATTGGATCGGTTTTTGATGCGTATCGAGCTGGGTTATCCCGATTATGCCGCTGAACGGGCGTTGTTGATGGGTGAAAGCCGTCATGATCTGATTGCCGCCCTGCCCGCTAAAGTTAGCCATGAGCAGTTGCTGGCAATGCAGGCGGCAGTCACAAAAGTGCATTGTTCGTCGGCGTTATTGGATTATTGCCAAGCTTTGGTGAATTACACGCGGGAATCGACGGAGTTTAGTTGTGGGCTTTCGCCTAGAGGCAGTTTGGCATTGCTGCGGGCGGCTAAAGCGTGGGCGTTTATGGATGAGCGCGATGCGGTAATCCCGGAAGATTTGCAGGCAGTGCTGGCGGCAGTTGCCGGACACCGTTTGCGGGCGGGCGCTGTTGATTCTGAGGCGATAGTCGCGCCATTGCTGACTAAAGTAGCCATCAAATGAACCGCGCGGCGTTAATGGCAAAATTTAAAAACCATCGTTTGTTTGTTGGTGAGCGGGCAAACGATGCGCCAATTGCCCTAACCCATCGGCGGATTTTTATTTTACCGAGCTCACGCGGGCTTGGTTTTGGCGTTTTGGTGATCTTGTTGTTATTAATCGCCTTTGTGTACGGCAATAACTTGGTGTATCTGCTGGCGTTTTTGCTGTCTGGGGTTTTGCTGGTGACTATTCTGCACAGTTTTATGTCGCTCTCCGGACTGGTGTTGCAACAAAGCCAAAGCAAGCCAGTATTTGCGGGTGATGCGGCGGGGTTTGCTATTCATGTATCCAATCCCAGTAAAAATGAACGCCAAGGTTTAGAGATTGGCTTTGTTGCTATCAGCGAATTTAATCTCGCGCCACTTAGTAAATCTACACTGACGCTGTATTCCCCAACCAGTAAACGAGGCTGGCATGAGCCTGGCAAAGTCACTATCGCCAGTAGTTTTCCTTTAGGTTTGTTTAGGGCTTGGTCACCAATCCGTTTTGATCTGAAAGTGTTGGTTTACCCTAAACCTGCCGCACAACTTAGCCCTTTTCCGGAAAACTCGGCTGGCGCGGGCGCGGCTGCCAATGCTGGCCTTAAAGGTTCGGATGATTTCTACGGCGTTAGGGAATATCAGGCGGGCGATGCCATTAAGCACATCCATTGGAAGGCGTTTGCCAAGGGGCAAGGAGTTTTAAGCAAACAATATGGCGGCGAAAATGCCTCGGAAATTTGGCTGGATTATGCCCAAACTCATGGCTATGACAAGGAAGAGAAGTTAAGCGAGTTGTGCCGATGGGTAATAACGGCGGAACAGATGGGGATTCGTTACGGATTTTGTTTATCCGGTTTGAAATTGCCGCCGGGTAATGGTTTTCAGCATTATCAGCAGTGTCTTGAAGCGTTGGCATTATTCTGAATAATGCCAACAAAGCGGGATTATTTTTTCAGTTTGTCTAATTTATCAGCGGCGTTTTGAAAAGATTTAGCGGTGTTTTCAAACGATTGCTCTACGCTGGTAAACGATTTTGATACATCAGTAAACTTTTGGGTTTCGCCCGCAAATCCCTTTCTGTTGAAATCCGCCAAGGTTTTGCTTGAGCTTTCTTCACCCAAGTCATCCTCAAAATCTGCGGTTTCACTGGATTTACCATCAGTCGCCAAGCCATTACGCCATTGCAAGAATGATTCGCGGGTGAACACATACGGGTCTAAGGCGGCTTCATCGATAAATTTTAATGAGCCTTCAGCATTCGCGCGGGTGTTTAGCACAGACATCAACTGTACGGGTGCGCCTACATAGCTAGACGGATTGGCGGCGGTATCAAAAACTGCACCAGGAATGCCGCGCGCGGTCACTGGCCCTAATAAAGGTAGTACCATATACGGACCACGTGGTACGCCCCAAACAGCGAGGGTTTGTTCAAAGTCTTCATCGTTTTGTTCTAAGCCGATTTTTTTGGCGACATCGACAACACCCAACAAACCTAATGTGGAATTGACCACAAAACGACTAGTATCTTCAGCACCTTGGGTAAACTTAGCTTGTAAAACATCATTAAATACCACATTGATGTTTTTTAAGTTGTTATAAAAATTGAACACCCCTGTTTGCACAAAATCAGGGGTGATAGCTTTATAGCCTTTGGCTATAGGCTCAGCAACGTAGTTATCGAGCTGGTCGTTAAAATTAAAGACTTTTCTGTTTATCCGCTCATAAGGGTCTGCCTTATTGGCGACAATTTTCTGATCTTCGACACTTGCTGTAGCACAACCGCCGATTGTTCCAGCCAAAGCCAAAACCACAAACATTTGCTGACTTGAATAATGCTTACAGAAGTTACCAAAGATGCTCATCAATAAAACCTACAATTTAGAATAATTATCAATTTTTTCATTAATTTTAGATATTAAAGCATCAAAGCCATCACGTTGCAAAACGCTGGTATATTCGGTGCGCTTCAAGGCAAGGTCGCTAACGCCGTTGGCAATGATATTAATAATCCGCCAATTGCCGCCATTGTCTTTCAGCATGTAATCAAATTTAACGTCTTTTTCGTCGGGAATTGTCAGGTGCGAATGGATTACTACCCCGCCTTTGGTGGTTTCTTCTTCGGAATCAAATACAAATGCTTCACCATCATAATCTTTAAAGTTATGGGCATAAGAAGCGACGCTAAATTTACTGAATACCTCAACCAATTTTTGTTGCTGGGCTTCGGTGAGTTTTTCCCATTCTTTGCCGACGACAATACGGGCAATTTTGGTTAAATCATGGCTTTTGGAAACAGCATCAAACAATTTGCTGTATCGGCCTGCAAAATCGGTTTGCTTGCCACTTTTCATCACCGCCAACAATTGGCCTTGAAAATTTTCTACCACTTGCTTTGCTGTTGTCGCTTGCTCTTCAGCGAAGCCATTCACCGATACCAATAAAGAAAAACCCGCCAGCATCAGCATTTTTTTTACATTTTTTACAGCCATCACACAAAACCTCAAAACATAAGAGCATTAAAAAAAACCGCAGAAACACCCGGCAGACATCCATTCATGTCTGCCGGGCGGTTGTTTAATCAGCTTTCAACTCTAATCGGTATTGCCGATAATTTGGTAGCCGCCGGGGTCACCATATTTGCTGGCATGGGTTCTGGCACCATATCGCCGTCTGTTTTTGGGCCTCTGAGTGATGTCCAAAAACCTTTTAATGGGTTTTTCATCATGTCTTCAACGGCAGTGGCTTCGTAGCCACAATGCGCCATACAGCTAGCACATTTAGGATTAGTGCTGTTGCCGTATTTGTCCCAAGGCGTGGTATCAAGCAATTCTTGGAAGCTAGCGGCATTGCCTTCATCCGCCAACAAATAACACGGTTTTTGCCAGCCAAATACGTTGCGCGTCGGGTTACCCCAAGGCGTACATTCGTAATTTTGGTTACCTGCTAAGAAATCCAAGTACAACGATGAGTGGTTTAATTTCCAGTTGCGTTTTTTGTCTTTACCAATTTTGAAAATGCCACGGAACAATTCTTTAACATCACGGCCTTTGATGAATACATCTTGCTGCGGCGCGCGTTCGTAACTAAAACCTGGGGCAATGGTTACACCTTCGACACCCAACTCAGTCACATAATCAAGGAATTCAGCAACTTCTTCAGAGGTTTCACCTTGGAATAAGGTGCAATTGACCGTTACCCGGAATCCTTTACCTAAAGCCAATTTGATGGCTTCAACTGCCCTATCAAACACGCCTTCTTGGCAGACTGAGGTGTCATGGCGTTCTTGCATACCATCTAAATGGACAGAAAACGTTAAATATGGCGATGGCGTGTAATCGTCAATGCGTTTTTTCAACAACAACGCGTTAGTACACAAGTACACATACTTTTTACGGGCGACAATACCAGCAACAATCTGCGGCATTTCTTTATGGATAAGCGGCTCACCACCTGGAATGGACACCATAGGCGCACCACACTCGTCCACCGCTTGCATACATTCTTCAAAACTCAAGCGTTTGTCTAATATGTCTTCCGGATAATCAATTTTACCGCAACCCGCACACGCCAAATTACACCGGAACAATGGCTCCAACATAAGCACTAAAGGGTATTTTTTTACCCCTTTCAATTTTTGCGTGATTAGGTACTTACCAACGGTTAGCTGTTGACGTAAAGGAACTCCCACTGTAAACCCTCCAAAATAATTTTAGCGATAACAACGCCATGGGCATTGTCATAAGAATAGCGTTAGCACATCATCGCGATTTTCGCGTCCCGCCAGATAAATCGACAGGGAAAAACCAATAAAGTGCGCCTTTTGAAATCATCGGCAATAACTGTGGCAATAAAACAACAAACCGTTACTTTGTATACCTTTTACCTGCTGAACCTGCCACGGCGCAGCTATCAAAATAACTGGATAGCATCCTATAATACAATTGCTTAGATAATTTGTGACTAGAATACTATCTTTTGTTACCGGACTCCAGTATTTACAACAAATTGTCAGTAATAAGGGATTGTATCCACCTATAAACAGCACCACAAAATAAACAATAACCAATTGTTTATTATTGAAAAAATAATTATTAAATACAGAGAAACAAAAACATTCCCAATAAAACAACATTGCTTTGCAAAATACCAACAAACAGTCTATTATTTACACTAATAAATTTTCTTTTAGACGAACAAACCAAACATGAGCGGCACCCAAATCTCACTGGATGACATCAAATCCCTAAACCAGCTTTCCGACTTGGAATTTCAAGCCGCGTTGCTTGAAGGTGTGTCCAGAACTTTTGCACTGACCATCCCACAATTGCCTGAACAATTGTATGGCGCAGTCGCCAACGCTTACTTGCTTTGCCGCATCGTCGATACAATTGAAGACGAAGTGTCTTTGTCTGCCCGGCAAAAACAGTATTTTTGCAGTGAATTCATTGAAGTCGTCAAAACTGGCTATAACTCCGAACCCTTTGCTGTAGAACTGGCGCCTTTACTTTCAGATCAGACTATTCCTGCTGAGCACACGCTGATTCATGTACTGCCTAGGGTTATCCAAATCACCCATAGCTTTGAGCAAGATCAGATTGAAGCCTTGGCGGCTTGCGTGGAAACCATGGCAGAAGGTATGCCCATTTTTCAAGCACAAAACCTAAAAAATGGCTTGGCGACCATGGCTGATATGGACAAATACTGTTACTACGTTGCTGGTTGCGTGGGCGAGATGTTGGCAAAATTGTTCTGCCATTATTCCCCAGAAATTGCCAAAAACCGCGAACAACTGCTGGCGTTGTCGGTATCGTTTGGACAAGGCCTGCAAATGACCAACATACTCAAAGACATTTGGGATGATGCCGCCCGTGGCGTGTGCTGGTTACCGCAAGATATTTTTACCGAAACCGGATTTGAACTAAAAGACCTATCGCCCGACCAAAGCGATCCGCGTTTCAGAAAAGGCTTAGAACATTTAATCAGCATTGCCCACGGTCATTTACACAATGCACTAAAGTACACACAACTATTGCCCAGCCATGAAATCGGCCTACGCAACTTTTGTTTGTGGGCATTAGGCATGGCAGTCCTGACCCTAAAGAAAATCAAAAGCAACCTCAGTTTCAATCATTCTAACCAAGTAAAAATTACCAGAGACAGCGTTAAAGCAACCATTGTTGCTACCCGTATCACAGGCCGCAACAACTTCTTACTATCGATGTTGTTTCACTTGTCCAGCGTGGGATTGTCTTCAAGCTGGAAATATTTACCTGCTCCATCAAAAGCTAACGCTAATAGTTAAGGACGCACCATGTTTACCGATGCTACCGCACATATTGCCAACTGTTACACCGCGAGTTCAGCCACCGCTATCCATTCCAATGCGTATGACCTGAACAAAGCCATCCACCGCGCCCAGCAGCAATTACTTAGCCTGCAAGACCCTGAAGGCTTTTGGGTATTTGAACTGGAAGCCGATTGCACTATTCCGTCTGAATACATCATGATGATGCACTATTTGGGCGAAATCGACGAACCGCTGCAAGCTAAAATTGCCAATTTTTTGCGCTCACGCCAATCCGAAGACGGCAGTTATGCCATGTTCACGGGTGGCCCTGGCGACATTAGCGGTAGCGTAAAAGTTTATTACGCACTCAAAATGGCTGGCGATGATAGCGAAGCGCCACACATGGTGCGCCTAAGAAACTACATTTTGAGCCAAGGCGGCGCAGCTAAAGCCAACGTCTTTACCCGCATTGCCTTAGCCATGTTTCAACAACTGCCTTGGCGCGGTGTGCCTTATATTCCAGTGGAAATCATGCTGTTACCTAGCTGGTTTCCGTTTCATCTGGATAAGGTTTCCTATTGGTCAAGAACGGTTATGGTGCCGTTGTTTATCTTGTGCACTTTAAAAGCGACCGCCAAAAATCCAAATAACGTCAGCATCCTGGAGTTATTTGTCACCCATCCTGACAAAGAGCGCCATTATTTCCCTGAGCGTACCTTGCTGAATAAAGTTTTCTTAGGCTTGGATCAACTGGGTCGCGTTACTGAACCATTCATCCCTAAAGCCATGCGCCAACGCGCTATCGACAAAGCCAGAGATTGGTTTATCGAACGCCTTAACGGCGAAGACGGCTTGGGCGGGATTTTTCCAGCAATGGTTAACGCCTATGAATCCATGCTGTTATTAGGTATGCCAAAAGATCACGAACACGTTGTCACTGCCCGTAAAGCAATCGACAAATTATTGGTGGTTAACGAACACGATGCCTACTGCCAGCCATGCTTATCGCCCGTTTGGGATACCGCATTAGCCGCATTAGCTGTGCAAGAAGCCGATAAAACCGCCAATGCACCAAGCTTGACCCGCGCTTACGATTGGCTGAAATCCAAACAATTGTCTGACGAACCCGGTGACTGGCGCATTAAACGCCCAAACTTGGTAGGCGGCGGCTGGGCATTCCAATTTGCCAACCCGCATTACCCCGATGTTGACGACACCGCCGTGGTGGCTTTCGCAATGGCGGATTCAGGATTAGACAATCTGGACGAATCGATCCATCGCGCCACCCATTGGATTGAAGGCATGCAGTCAAAAAATGGCGGCTATGGTGCTTTTGATGTCGATAACACCTGCTATTACTTGAACGAAATCCCGTTCGCAGACCACGGTGCATTGCTTGATCCGCCAACAGCTGACGTCAGCGCCCGTTGCGCTATGTTGATGGCGCGGGTGGTTAAAGACCATGACGAGTACTTGCCCGCTTTGGAACGCACTATCGCCTATCTGCGTAGCGAACAAGAAGCCGATGGCTCTTGGTTTGGTCGCTGGGGCACTAACTATGTTTATGGTACATGGTCAGTTTTAATAGGCTTAGAGCAAACCAATCTACCTAAAACCGACCCCCTGTTCACCAAAGCAGCACAATGGTTAAAAAGCGTCCAACGCGCTGACGGTGGTTGGGGTGAAGACAATTACAGCTACCATGACACCGAATTCAGCGGCAAATACCATTTCAGCACCGCCTTCCAAACCGCGTGGGCAGTGCTGGGCTTGATTGCCGCAGGTGAAGCCCACAGCCCAGAAGTTAAAGCAGGCATTGATTTCATCTTGCACCATCAGCAAGCCGATGGCCTTTGGAATGACAAATGCTTTACCGCACCGGGCTTTCCAAAAGTGTTTTATCTGAAATACCACGGCTACGATAAATTCTTCCCGCTGTGGGCATTGGCTAGATACCGCAACGAGTTATCCAGAAAGTGATTACCGGAATTGTTGTCGCCTTACCTGAAGAACTCACCACCCTGACCTCAAAACGGATTGACAAAGGGCATTGCGTCTTCATCGCCGACAAATTATTGGTGGCGTATTCAGGAACTGGCGCCAAAAATGCCGCAATTGCTACTGAATTGCTTATCAGCAAAGGCGCAACCCAGCTAGTTAGCTGGGGTTGCGCTGCTGCCCTCAGCCCTACCCTAAAGCCAGGTGATTTGGTACTTGCCGACACCTTAATCGATGTCGACGACGCAGCTATCGCTGTAAATCCCCACTGGCATAATTACGCCAAACATCTGCTGAGCCCCTTTATTAAAGTAAAAACGGGCAAACTCACAGAAAGCCTTAGTATTGTTTCTTCAAGTAGAGAAAAACAACAGCTGCAACTAATTACCGAAGCCATTGCCTTAGATATGGAAAGTATTGCCATAGCCAAAGCCGCAGAAAAAAAAGCCCTGCCCTTTTTGGCTATTCGCGTCATTATCGATCCAGCGGACATGGATTTGCCCAGAGCTATCAGCTACGCAGCCAATAGCGAAGGCGACATCGTATTAAGCCGCTTACTTTTGTTTCTTGCCTTGCATCCCAATGAACTGTTTGGCTTAATCCGCTTAGGATTTTATTTCAATGCCGCCAAAAGCACATTGAAACGCATCGCCAAACAATTAAATGCACTCGCAGATTTCAAATAAACCACAATCGGTTGTCCATTAACGGAAACCGTCTTCTGAAACCAGCAACTTTAGTTACCATGAATTTCAGCATCGCCGAACTTTTTGCCCAACACAGCACCGACAAATTTGACCTGCACGAACAGTACCTGAACAACCAAATGGTGCGCGTGCTAAAAACCATTGGTTATGACCGCCACTACAAAAAAGCCGTCGGACAATATTTGTACGACCAAGAAGGCACCGAATATTTGGACTTGCTCAGCGGTTTTGGCGTATTCGCCGTCGGTCGCAACCATCCAACCATCGTCAGCGCCTTGCAAGAAACCCTCACTATAGAATTGCCCAACTTAGTGCAATTGGACGTGTCGGTATTAAGCGGCTTATTGGCACAAGAAATCTTAAAAACCACACCAGAGAACACCAACAAAATGTTCTTCTGCAACTCCGGCACGGAAGCCGTAGAAGCAGCCATTAAATTTGCCCGTTACACCACCAAGCGCGAAAAAATCGTTTTCTGTGAACATGGTTATCATGGTTTGACCATGGGCGCACTGTCGATAATTGGTGAAAACATTTTCCGCGAAGGTTTCGGGCCATTTTTACCTGGCTGTAGCGCCGTACCGTTCAACGACTTATCGGCTTTAGAAGCGGCATTAAGCAATAACGATGTCGCCGCCTTTATCGTCGAACCCATCCAAGGCAAAGGCGTTAACCTACCGGACGACAACTACCTGCCCGAAGTCCAACGTTTGT
The DNA here is from genome assembly GCA_903928685.1 of uncultured Methylococcaceae bacterium. Taxonomy (GTDB): domain Bacteria; phylum Pseudomonadota; class Gammaproteobacteria; order Methylococcales; family Methylomonadaceae; genus Methylovulum. The sequence goes on along the minus strand of CAIYRS010000032.1, from coordinate 69,414 downwards.
GCAAAAAATACGGCACCTTGTTTGTCGCCGACGAAGTACAAACCGGCTTAGGCCGCACTGGCAAATTCTGGGCGATTGAACATTGGGGCGTAGAGCCAGACATGATCTGTATGGCAAAAGCCTTATCAGGTGGTTTTGTCCCAGTCGGCGGCGTTGCCATCACCCAAAAAATCATGGATACGGTTTACAACCGCATGGATCGCGCGGTGGTGCATGGTTCGACTTTCTCCAAAAACAACATGGCAATGGCGGCAGGTTTGGCGACTTTGCATGTATTGGAACAAGAAAAACTGGTCGAAAACAGCGCCAAAGTCGGCGACGACATTATCAGCAGCCTGAACGCCATGAGCAGTAAATACGAATTCCTCAAAGAAGCGCGCGGCAAAGGCATGATGATCGCCATCGAATTCCAATCACCCAAAAGCCTAGCACTGAAAGCGGCTTGGGCGATGCTGGAAGCCGCCAACAAAGGTTTGTTCTGCCAGATGATTACCATCCCGCTGTTTAAAGAACACCACATTTTGACGCAAGTGGCAGGCCACGGTATGAACGTGGTCAAATTATTGCCGCCATTAACCTTAACGCAAAAAGACCGCGACCATATCATCAACAGTTTTGATAAAGCCATCGCCGACACCCACCAACCGTTCGGCTCAATCTGGGATTTGGGCAAAAACCTTGCAGGTCACGCACTGAAAGGCAAAAAAGGTGGCTAATATGAAAAAAATAGCTTTATTGATGCTTTGCATGGCCTGCCAAACACCGCTAGTCCACGCCCATGCCGTGGTCACCGAATACTCGCTAAAAATGCAGACCATACACGCCAACACTGCCGACCACGTCAGCCTGACCTTCAATTCCAAAATTGAACTGGGGCTATCGCAAGTGTTTTTGGTCAGCAAAGGCGACCAACTGTCACCACTGGGCATTGCCAAAGGTGATAAGCAAGGGCAAATGCTCATCAACATTCCCGCTTTAACGGCAGGCGATTACGCATTAAAGATGAAAGTATTCGCCGCCGATGGGCATTTAACCGAAGACGTTATCCATTTCACCGTTAGCCCGTAGCTTTCGATAGGTTCTAATTATGGCTGGTATAGCTGATTTTCTTGATTCGCTGATTGGCGGATTTGCACTGATTTGTTTTTGTTTTGCCGTTGGCAGTTTGTTTTGGGGCCTATTTGTGTTGCGCCCTTGGCAGCATGAAGCGGCTTACACACCTGCCTTGCTGGAACGGACGGTAAAAATCCTGTATGTCGGTGGCTTTGCCTTAGCGGGCGCACAACTGTTTAAAGTCTTCCTAAAAATTTGGTTGATGGCGGCCGTGCTAGAAAAGTGGCCTTTCCCCGAATTTGCCGAAACCACCCAATTTATCGGCGGCATCGTCCGCGCCCTGCTCACCGTGGGCTTGGCCTGCTATTGCCGATTTATCTTAAGCAAAAATCCGGCTTCCCAACAGTATTGGCAAACCGCCTGTTTAATGGCGTTGCCGATGATTATTTCCGGCGCGTGGCTAGTCCATGCTGCCGGACGCTTCGACAATCCGGTCGTGTTGATGGGCTTAACCGTTATCCACCAATTGGGCGCAGCAGCATGGATAGGCGGCGTTTTCCATCTGGTCAACATTTGGATTATGCGTAGCCAAAGTAAGATTGCGCCCGAATTGTGGCCTATGTTGTTGAAACGTTTCTCACACTTTGGCATGGCTTCGGTTGGCGTGATTTTACTGACAGGCTTACCGATGGCGTTCCAATACATCGACAGCTGGAACGGCTTTATCGGCACGGGCTACGGTAACTTATTGATGGTGAAAATCATTTTATTAGGTTTGGCACTCAGCTTGGCTTGGCTCAACAAAACCGCCGTGCAAGATTATTTCGCCAGCCGCAACGGTCATACCTTAAATTACCGCCTGCCTTATTACATCGAGGCGGAATCGTTTGTACTGATTACCTTGCTGTTCACTGCGGCTAGTTTGGCTTCACAACCGCCCGCTATCGACATTCCCAACTTAACCGCTAGCTGGCAAGAAGTGGTCAACATGTTTGCGCCGCAAATCCCGCGCATCGCATCGCCCACGCATCAAGACCTGATTGCTGGCGAAGCCGGACGGGTAGCAATTATCGGACAAGTACCGTCAGAAGCAGCCACCGCTTGGTCGGATTACAACCACAACATTTCCGGCATATTCCTGACCACCATGAGCCTGTTCGCGATGCTGTCTTATATCCGCCTGCCTGCTTCGTTGTCAGGTTTAGAGCGCTATTTGGCTTATTGCACCCGCTACTGGCCTATCGGTTTTGTCGGCATGGGCATCTTCCTATTTTTCCGTAGCGACGCAGAAACTTGGCCTTTAGGTCCTATCGGTTTTTGGGAAAGCACCTTCAACAACGGCGAAGTATTGCAGCACCGTATCGCCACTTTGTTGGTGTTCACCTTAGGCGTATTGGAACTGATCGCCCGCTTACCGAAAAACCAAAACAGCAAAATGCCGTATTTTTTCCCGATTTTGGCAGCCTTCGGCGGCTTGATGTTACTGACCCACTCGCATGTGGGCTTCCAAGCAAAAAGCGCGTTCTTGATCCAAGTCGGTCACACCTTTATGGGCGTGTTATCGCTGATATTGGCTTGCGGTCGCTGGCTGGAATTAAAACTCGATAAACCTGGCAAAGACATTGCTGGTTTTATTTCTGTCGCCGCCATGTTCCAAATTGGACTGGTGTTGATGTTCTACCGCGAACCTTTGTACTGATATGACTAACGACTTCCCCTTGCTAGACACCATCACCAGCCCCGCCGACGTGCGAGCGCTGCCCCGTGACCTGCTCAAAGCCTTGGCGAAGGAGCTGCGTGAGTTCCTGACCCAAACCGTGAGCGTCTCCGGCGGGCATTTCTCCGCAGGCTTGGGTACGGTGGAGCTAACGGTGGCCTTGCATTATGTCTTTGATACGCCTTCTGACCAGTTGGTCTGGGATGTCGGGCATCAGGCTTACCCGCATAAGATTTTGACTGGGCGTAAGGACAAGATGACCTCGATTCGTACCTTAGGTGGCGTGTGTGCCTTCCCGAACCGTACTGAGAGCGAATACGATGCCTTTGGTGTCGGGCATTCCAGCACGTCGATTTCAGCAGCTTTGGGGATGGCGATTGCGGCGGATATGAAGGGCGAACAGAAGCAGATGGTGGCGATCATTGGTGACGGCAGTATCACCGGCGGTATGGCCTTTGAGGCGATGAACCATGCGGGATCGATGGATGCCAACCTGTTGGTGATTTTGAACGACAACGATATGTCGATTTCGCCGAATGTGGGCGCGATGAACAATTATTTGTCGAAGATTTTGACTAGCCGTTTGTATTCGTCAGTACGCGAGGAAAGCAAGAAGGTCTTGAGCAATATGCCCAGCGTCTGGGAATTGGCGCGGCGCACCGAGGAGCATGTCAAAGGCATGATTGTCCCAGGCACCTTGTTTGAGGAGCTGGGCTTTAATTACATCGGCCCGATTGACGGGCATGATGTCGAGATGTTGGTGTCGACTTTGGAAAGTTTGAAGCACATTTCTGGGCCACGGTTTTTGCATATCGTCACCAAGAAAGGCAAAGGTTATCCACCTGCTGAGAAAGACCCATTGGCTTACCACGGTGTACCCGCGTTTGACCCTAGCCAAGACAGCCTGCCGAAATCCACCCCGTCGCCCTACCCGACCTATACCGAAGTATTCGGTAATTGGTTGTGCGACATGGCGGCGGCCGACGAACGCTTGTTGGGCATTACGCCTGCGATGCGCGAAGGTTCGGGCTTGGTGAAGTTTTCCGAGCAATTTCCGAAACGCTATTTTGATGTCGCCATTGCCGAGCAACATGCGGTGACACTGGCAGCAGGGCAAGCTTGCCAAGGCGGCAAACCCGTGGTGGCGATTTATTCGACCTTCCTGCAACGCGCTTATGACCAGCTGATCCATGATGTCGCCATCCAGAATTTGGATGTGCTGTTCGCGTTAGATCGTGCCGGACTGGTCGGCCCTGATGGCCCGACCCATGCGGGCAGCTTTGATTATTCTTACTTGGCGTGTATCCCCAATATGCTGGTGATGGCACCCGCCGATGAGAACGAATGCCGCCAGATGCTCAGCACAGGCTTCCACTACAACGGCCCAGCCTCGGTGCGTTACCCGCGTGGCAAAGGCCCAGGGGTAAAAGTATCCACTGGGCTGGACACCTTGGAAATCGGCAAGGGTGAGATCAAACGCCAAGGTAGCCGCATCGCACTACTTGCTTGGGGCAGTATGGTCGCGCCATCACAACAGGTCGGCGAACAATTGGACGCGACTGTCGCCAATATGCGCTTTGTCAAACCGCTGGATGAGGCATTGATCTTAGAAATCGCCGCTAGCCATGATGTGATCGTCACGGTAGAAGAGAACGCGGTCATCGGCGGTGCGGGCAGCTTGGTCAACCAACTGCTGCAACGCAACAAAATCCTCAAACCCGTATTGAATATTGGCCTGCCGGATGCGTTTATCGAACAGGGCACACGGGAGCAATTGCTCAGTATTTGTGGTTTGGATGTGGCGGGGATTCTCAAACAGATTGCGGCGTTTGAGGAAAAATAGCGGTTAAGCAATCTTTTCCATCGTTATAAAATACCCAACCCTTATTTTTATTTGAGTTTCCATCATGGCTTTAGCTTTCCAAGATTACGCTTTACTTGACGACGACGATTGCGACGCGCGTATTGTCGCCGCCAAAGCCGCACTCGGCAGCCGACTGGTGATACTAGGGCATCACTACCAACGTGATGAAGTCTTCAAACACGCTGATTTTGTCGGTGATTCCTTAAAGTTATCCAGAAATGCCGCCGCATCCGATGCGGAATATATCGTCTTTTGTGGCGTACATTTTATGGCGGAAGTCGCTGATATTTTGTCGCGCCCTGAGCAAATCGCCATTTTGCCAGACCTTGCCGCAGGTTGTTCTATGGCAGATATGGCAAACTTGATTAAAGTGCGCCAGTGCTGGCAGGAATTAGGGCAAATAATTGATGTTGATAATGCTGTAACACCAATCACTTACATCAATTCAGCGGCAGATTTGAAAGCGTTTTGTGGCGAGCATGAAGGCATTGTTTGTACGTCATCTAATGCCCAAAAAATCTTGGAGTGGAGCTTTGCCCAACGCGAAAAAGTCCTGTTCTTCCCTGACCAGCATTTGGGACGCAACACTGGCTACCGCATGGGCATCCCGATGGCAGAAATGGTCACTTGGGATTTCACTAAACCCATGGGTGGCTTGACCGAAACTCAAATCCGTGACGCCAAAATCATCCTTTGGAATGGGCATTGTTCTGTGCATCAAGCATTCAAACCCGAACAAATTGATGATTTTCTCGTCCGTTATCCAGAAACCCAGGTTATCGCCCACCCTGAAGCCTGTTTTGAAGTCTGCGAAAAAGCCGATTTCGTCGGCTCTACCGAGTACATTTTAAAAACCATCCGCGAAGCCGAAGCCAATAGCCGCTGGTTGGTTGCCACGGAATTGAACCTAGTCAACCGACTGCACGAGGAATGCAAAGCTGACGGCAAAAATGTGCATTTTATGTCGCCAACCTTGTGCATGTGTTCAACCATGTTCAGAACCGATCCCCAGCATTTGGCCTGGATTTTAGATAATCTAGTGGCAGGTGATGTCGTCAACAAAATTACCGTAGCGCCGCAACAAGCACAATTGGCAAAGAAAGCGTTGGATGCCATGCTGGCGATTAATTAATGCCGTTTGTAGATTTCCCTGCATAAAAACACCCTGCCGATCAAAATAGAATTGCTGTGATTTTGTCACTACCAATTTGACGAATACCAACTTTCCCTATAGAATCTCGGGGTTATGGTAGAGCGATTGCCCGAATACATCGACCCTTTATATTTAGCTGATAAACGCGCTGAATTAAAGGGTCAAATACTTTTAAGCAAGCTTGATCGTCTAGGGGATTTACTCTGTGATGATTCAGGCGTGGTTGCTGTTGAGCTTGTTTTTGCCCGTGAAGGCCGTTACCCGATAATTGAAGGGCAGTTTGCCGCCACTAGCTTGATGCTGAAATGCCAAAATTGTTTACAAGCAATTAGCTTTCCTGTTCAAGGGCAATTCAAGCTAGGCATTGTCAACTCGATAGAACAAGCTGACCGATTGCCTGAAGAATACGAACCTTTGCTAATCGGGGATGAACAAAAAATCTTGCTGAGAGAGCTGATTGAAGATGAATTGCTACTTGCCTTACCGGCAATCCCAAAACATCAACAAGCTTGTTATCCAGCAGAATACTTGGCTGATAAAACCATTTTGCCGACAACAACAAAAACCGACGCTACTACCGAAAACCCTTTTTCTATCTTAGCCCATCTTAAAAATATTGGAGAGCCCTAATGGCCGTACAGAAAAGTAAAGTATCACGCTCACGCCGTGGCCAACGCCGTTCACACGACGCATTAACAACTAAAGCCTTATCACAAGACCCGATTACTGGGGAAATGCACTTACGCCACCATATGACGCCAGATGGCTTTTTTAAAGGCCGTCAAATCGTTGGCATGGTGTTCGAAGACGACGAAGAATAAACACATCTTCCATGCGTGATGCTGCGGCCTAGTTTGCCGTAAGCGTAGCTTGTTTCAATAAATCTTGGGGTTATTGGTCAGCGTGAGTTTAACAATTTCGATTGATGCAATGGGCGGTGATTTCGGCCCACGAGTCACAATACCTGCATCATTGGGCTGTTTAGAAGACAACCCGAATTTAAAATTGATTTTGGTAGGCGACCAATCCGTACTTGAAACGGAATTGGCAACTGCGCTTGTCAAATTCCAAGGCCGCCTGAGCATACATCACGCCTCAGAATGTGTCGGCATGGATGAATCCCCATCCAAAGCGTTAAAAAATAAAAAAGACTCTTCCATGCGGGTTGCCATCAATTTAGTTCGCGATGGCATCGCCGATGCTTGTGTGAGCGCTGGTAACACTGGCGCACTCATGGCGACCGCGCGTTTCGTTTTAAAAATGATCCCCGGTATTGATCGCCCCGCCATTATCTCAAGCTTGCCGTCTATTTATGGACACACCCACGCTTTAGATTTAGGGGCAAATGTTGATTGCAGCGCAGAAAACTTGTTCCAATTCGCAATTATGGGCGCGGAACTGGTGAAAGCCGTTGAAAACATCGACAACCCGAAAGTTGGCTTGCTCAATATTGGCGAAGAAGATGTCAAAGGCAACGAACAAGTTAAAGCCGCTGCCAAATTATTGGAAAACTCCTCATTAAATTACATCGGCTATGTTGAAGGCGATTCTTTAACCGCAGGCCATGTAAAAGTTGATTTGATTGTCGCCGACGGCTTTGTTGGCAATGTCGCCTTAAAATCCATAGAAGGCGCAGCAAAAATGATCGGCAGCTCCCTGAAAGAAGCCTTCGGCAAAAACCTTGCTACCAAATTGGCTGGCTTAATCGCTTACCCGGTGCTTAAGTCGTTTAAAAACCGCATCGACCCAAGACTCTACAACGGCGCAAGCTTTTTAGGATTACGCGGCTTGGTGATTAAAAGCCACGGCGGCGCTGATGTATTGGCATTCAAAACGGCAATAAAATTAGCCGAATTGGAAGTCAAACAAGACGTGATCCGTAAAATTAGCGAACAAGTAGAACAAGCCCTTGCCCAGAGTACCCGCGCATGATTAGGCATACCAAAATTATTGGTACTGGCGGTTATTTACCAGAAACCACCTACTCCAACGAACACATATCCACCTTGGTCGATACTTCCGACGAATGGATATTTGAACGCACTGGCATAAAAAGCCGCCATATTGCCGCCGCCCACGAATCAGCCGCCAGCATGGCAGAAACCGCCGCGCGCCAAGCGATTGCCGCAGCCGAAATTGATGCTAGCCAAATTGATTTAATCATTGTCGCCACAGGCACGCCAGACAACGTTTATCCAAGCACTGCCTGTTTATTGCAGCACCGTTTAGGCATAAAAACGGGAGTCGCCTTTGATATTCAAGCCGCCTGCTCAGGCGCAATTTTTGCCTTAAGCATCGCCGACCAGTACATTAAATCTGGCATGGCTAACACGGTACTGATTATTGGCTCCGAGCTCTGTTCCCGTATTGTTGATTGGACTGATCGTGGCACCTGTATCCTATTTGGCGATGGCGCAGGCGCAATGTTGTTAACAGCATCAGCAGAAGCTGGCGTGTTATCAACACACATCCATTCTAACGGCGAGTTTGAAAATCTACTGTACTGTAGCAATCCACAAGCCGCCGCAGAAGCCCCAGAAAATGCCGCCAATAGCGGCTGTATCACTATGCGCGGCAATGAAGTATTTAAAGTGGCAGTCAACACTTTAGAGCGTATTGTTGATGAAACCTTGGAAGCCAACGGCCTGGAAAAAACCGCCATTGACTGGCTAGTGCCTCATCAAGCCAATATCCGCATCATCGCCGCCACGGCAAAAAAATTAAAAATGCCCATGGAGCAAGTCGTTGTTACCTTAGAAACACAAGGCAACACCTCATCAGCCTCCGTGCTACTGGCGTTTAATGAAGCGGTACGCGATGGGCGTATACAAAGAGGGCAAGTGGTGCTGATGGAGGCATTCGGTGCAGGCTTCACTTGGGGTTCGGCATTAATTAAGTACTAGGATAATAATTATAATGATTACACAAGCCAGCAATTTAGCATTCACCTTCCCTGGGCAGGGCTCACAATCTGTGGGAATGCTCGATAATCTTGAGAAGATTTATCCAGAAGTGAAACGCGTTTTCGAACGGGCATCGGATGCCTTGGGTAAAGACTTATGGACAATTGTCAGCAAAAACCCGAATAACGAACTAGACCAAACCCAAAACACCCAGCCCGTTATGCTGGCAGCAGGTTTTGCCGTGTGGGAAATTTGGTGCCGGCTTAGTAGTTTGCGCCCCGCATGGATGGCAGGACATAGCCTAGGCGAATACACCGCAATGGTTTGCTCAGAAGCCATGTCATTTGAAGACGGCATCCGCTTAGTAGCTGCACGCGGCCAATTGATGCAGAATGCCGTACCTGACGGCATAGGCGCAATGGCAGCAATCTTGGGCTTAGATGACCACGATGTCATCAAAATCTGTGCCGAAGCCGCTGGCGAAGAAATTGTTTCTGCGGTCAACTTTAACAGCCAAGGCCAAGTCGTCATTGCCGGACACGCACAGGCGGTCAACCGGGCAATGCTTGCCGCAAAAACTGCTGGGGCAAAACGCGTATTACTACTGCCAGTCAGCGTGCCATCACATTGCGCTTTAATGGAACCAGCTGCTGAACAACTGGCAGATTACTTGTCGTCCATTGCCATTGACGCGCCAAAAACCACTTCTATTCACAATGTCGACGTTGCTTCACACAACTCGCCTGACATTATTCGTGACGTGCTAAAAAAACAACTCTACAAACCTGTGCGTTGGGTTGACACCATTAAATTCATGCACAAACAAGGCGTGACCACATTCGTGGAATGCGGACCAGGCAAAGTGCTGGTCGGCTTAAACAGACGTATCGCCAAAGCAGAACATGCCGCCATCTATGATCCAGAAACTTTGGAAAACTTATTGGAGCTATTAAATGACTAAACCCATCGCTTTAGTAACCGGAGCCAGCCGTGGTATTGGCAAAGCCATTGCCGAACGCTTTGCTAAGGATGGCTTTTTTGTCATAGGTACAGCGACTACCGACAATGGTGCAGCCGCTATTTCAGCGTATCTTGGTGATGATGGCCTAGGCATGTGTTTAGATGTCGCCAATCCTGAATCAATAGAAGCCGTCATGGCTACCATCAGCGACAACTACGGTACGCCAGCGGTTTTGGTCAACAACGCAGGCATCACCCGTGACAACCTACTGATGCGGATGAAAGACCAAGAGTGGGATGACATCATCAGCACTAACCTGTCTTCGGTGTTCCGCATGAGCAAAGCGGTACTGCGCGGCATGATGAAAGCCAGAAGCGGCAGGATTATCAACATCTCCTCCGTGGTCGGCTCAACAGGCAATGCGGGCCAATGCAATTACGCCGCCGCCAAAGCGGGCATCATTGGCTTCACCAAATCCATGGCGAAAGAAGTTGGCTCACGCAATATTACCGTCAACACCGTCGCCCCTGGTTTTATCGATACCGATATGACTAAAGAACTGAGTGACGATATAAAAAACACCTTACTAACGGGTATTCCGCTAGGCCGTTTAGGTGCCGCCGAAGAAATTGCCCACGCTGTTGCTTTCTTAGCATCCGAAGGCGCCGCCTACATTACTGGGGAAACCCTGCATGTCAACGGCGGCATGTTTATGCCTTAGTATTGTGACATTGTTGTAATATAAAGTATAATTCCCCGCCGTCTGGAATGACCGGAGACGGGTTTCAGTAAAACCAATAAACAACACCATTGTAGGCAACTATTCAAAGCCTGCATTGTTTGAGGATAAAATTATGAGTAACATTGAAGAACGAGTAAAAAAGATTGTTGCAGCGCAATTAGGTGTTAAAGAAGACATCGCAACTGACGCATCTTTTGTTGATGATCTTGGCGCTGATTCTCTGGATACAGTAGAACTCGTGATGGCTCTTGAAGAAGAATTTGAATGTGAAATTCCAGACGAAGACGCTGAAAAAATTACTACCGTACAGCAAGCAATTGACTACGTAGAAAAACACCTATAAGGCTATGTTAGTGGATGGGATCCTCATCCACTAAGCTACAGCCACACCAACATCCCTCTCCTGAATTTTCTAACGGTAAATAACATTGAGCAAACGTCGAGTTGTCATAACTGGATTAGGTGCTGTTACGCCATTGGCTAACACAGTACAGGAAACATGGGACGGCATTATCAATGGCAAAAGCGGTATAACGCCTATTGATTCCTTCAATATTTCCCCGTTTGCCACCACTTTTGGCGGCGTCATCAGAAATTTTGACATCAGCCAATACATCCCAGAAAAAGATGCTAAACGCATGGATGGCTTTGTCCATTACGGCATAGCTGCGGGATGCCAAGCGTTTGAAGACTCAGGCATTGAGGTGACTGAAGCCAATGCCGAACGGATCGGCGTCGCTGTCGGCTCTGGTATCGGTGGGATTACTGGCATTGAAGAATGCTATGCCACTTACGAAAAAGGCGGTCCAAGACGGATTTCACCATTTTTTGTACCAGGCAACATCATCAACATGATTTCTGGCAACCTATCCATCAAATATGGATTGAAAGGCCCCAATTACGCCATTGTCACAGCTTGTGCCACTGGCACCCATAATATCGGCGATGCCGCCCGTTTAATCATGTATGGCGATGCCGATGTGATGCTGGCTGGCGGGGCAGAACGCTGCACTACCTCACCAACAGCAATGGGTGGTTTTGCTTCTGCCAAGGCCATGTCCCGTCGCAACGACAGCCCACAAACCGCCAGCCGTCCGTGGGATAAAGACCGCGATGGCTTCGTATTGAGTGACGGCGCGGGTGTCGTAGTATTAGAAGAACTAGAACACGCCAAAGCCCGTGGCGCAAAAATCTACGCGGAACTAGTCGGTTTTGGCATGAGCGGCGACGCTTACCACATCACTACCCCATCAGAAGGCGGTGAAGGTGCAGCACGTTGTATGAAAGCCGCATTACGTGATGCAGGCTTAAATGCCGACCAAGTCGATTACATCAACGCCCACGGCACATCAACCCCAGCAGGCGACCTTGGCGAAACCCATGCGATGAAAGCCGCATTAGGCGACCACGCTTACCGCGTAGCGATTAGCTCTACCAAATCTATGATCGGGCATTTGCTCGGTGCAGCAGGTGGCATCGAAGCCGTGTTAACCGCACTCAGCATCAAAAACCAAATTGCCCCTGCTACCATCAATTTGGAAAACCCTGATCCTGAATGTGATTTAGATTACGTCCCTAATATCGCCAGAGATATGAAAATCGACGTTGCCATGTCTAACTCCTTCGGCTTCGGCGGCACTAACGGCACGTTGGTTTTCAAACGCTACCAATAGCTGTCGACAAGTATCCGTGCCGATGCTCCTAGTCAACGGTGCAAACCAAACCAATGTAGACATCAGCGACCGGGGCTTACAGTATGGCGATGGGTTATTCGAAACCATCGCCATCCGCAACAACTTCCCGCTTTTTTTCCAAGAACACCTACAGCGATTAACCGAAGGCTGCTCACGGTTAAAAATTCCCACGCCAGACCTACAAGTCTTATCCAGCGAAGCCCAACAACTTTGCCAGCATAAAAACGAAGCGGTACTAAAAATCATCATCACCCGTGGCAGTGGCGGACGTGGCTATAAACAACCAGAAACCCTAAGCCCCACCCGTATCTTAAGCCTGCACCCGTTCCCAGTTTTTCCAAAAAACTATCCGCTCCATGGCATCCATGCCCGATTTTGCCAAACTCCTTTAGGCATAAACCCCGCTTTGGCAGGCATCAAACACCTAAACCGACTTGAGCAGGTCATGGCTAGGGCAGAATGGCAAGATGACGGTATCCAAGAAGGCCTGATGCAAGATGTCAACGGCAACCTCATTGAAGGCACTATGAGCAACCTATTTTGGGTTAAAAATGGACAATTGTTTACGCCAGCTTTGATAAACACTGGCGTTGCAGGCATTATCCGTAAACTGGTCATCATGCTATCATCCCAGCACGGTATGAGCGTGCAAGAACAAAACCTCACCCAAACACAACTACTGGCTGCCGACGAAATATTTGTTTGCAATAGCATCATTGGCATTTGGCCAGTCATACGCTTAGCAGACCACGATTTTGCCATAGGCTCAAAAACCCGACAGATCCAAACTTGGCTAGACGAATTGGCACATGAAACTTACCAAACTTCGCAATAGGTTTTTAGGCGTAAGCGCCGTAGCACTGCTATTCGCAGGCGGCTGGGAATGGCAAAACTACCAATGCGCCTTAAAAATGCCTGTCGTCCTCGGTGAACCAGTCATTGTTGAAATCCACAAAGGCGACAGCTTCCAACAAATCACCAAAACCCTGACAACGCTTAACTTGCCTATCCAACCCTTATGGTTCAAGGTGTTAGCCATAGAAAAACAGGCTTTCAACAAATTGAAAGCAGGCGAATACGAACTAAAAAGCGGCATGACCATGCCAGATATTTTGGCACTATTTAGCTCGGGCAAAACCAAACGTTACGCCATCACTTTTCCAGAAGGCTGGACACTAAAACAAGTGCTGCAAAGCCTGAGTGACAACCCCAAGCTGGATCACCAGATTAAAAATGCCGACACCTCAGAATTAATGGCAAAACTCGGTGCTAGCGGGCAACACCCTGAAGGCCTATTTTTCCCTGACACTTATTTTTTTGAAAAACACACCTCCGATATTGCCCTGCTGACCAGCGCTTACCGCAAACTGCAAAGCACCCTTGAAGAAGCATGGCAACATCGCGCCGAAGGTTTGCCGATAAAATCCGCTTATGAAGCCTTAATTCTTGCCTCAATCGTGGAAAAAGAAACTGGCAAAGCCGAAGAACGCCCACAAATCGCTGGCGTATTTATCCGCCGCTTGCAGCAAGGCATGTTATTGCAAACCGACCCAACCGTCATTTACGGCATGGGCGAAAGTTACCAAGGCAACATTCGCCATCAAGACTTAATCACCAGCACACCTTACAACACCTATGTTATCAAAGGCTTGCCGCCAACCCCTATCGCCATGCCTGGTAAAGCCGCCATTAACGCCGCTTTGCATCCAGATAACAGCGACAAACTCTATTTTGTCGCCAAAGGTGACGGCAGCCACCAATTTTCCACCACCTTGGAAGAACATAACCAAGCGGTAAACACCTACCAAAAGAAACCATGATTCGCGGCAAATTTATTACCCTAGAAGGCACAGAAGGCGTAGGTAAAAGCACCAACCTTTTATTCTTAAAAGATTTTTTAGAACATCGAAAAATCCCCACCGTCATCACCCGCGAACCCGGCGGCACTTTGCTGGCAGAAAAAATCCGCCATTTACTGCTAGACCCTGACAGCGAAACCATCACCGAAACCGCCGAATTATTACTGGTGTTCGCCGCCCGCGCCCAACACATCAAACATGTGATTGAACCCGCCCTGGCGCAAGGCAACTGGGTATTATGCGACCGCTTCACCGATGCCACTTATGCGTACCAAGGCGGCGGGCGCAACATGAAAATCAGCACTATCGAATGGCTAGAAACCACCATACAAGGGCCATTACGACCAGACTTAACCTTATTGCTGGATGCGCCGATAGAAGTTGGCATGGATCGCGCCCAAAAGCGCGGCAAACTAGATCGCTTTGAAGCCGAGCGGCTAGTGTTTTTTGAACGCGTCCGTCGCGCCTACTTATTACAACTGGAACTTAACCCCGAACGCATCAAACTCATTAAAGCCAACCAAGACTTGCCGGATGTACAACGCAGCATCGCCGACGCCTTACGGGTATTTTTAAGATGACCAACATCAATGCTTTGCTGCCTTGGCATCAACCTTACTGGCAACAACTGCAAGCCTATCTGCAACAACAACGCATCCCCCAAGCCTTATTGATTGTCGGTGCCGAAGGTTTAGGCAAACAACAACTGGCAGAACAATTTACCGCCGCGCTGCTTTGCAATACTCCGCAAGCCAACGGCATGGCCTGCGGGCAATGCCATGATTGCCGCCTCTACCTTGCCCAAACCCACCCGGATGTCATCACCGTTAGCCGTGCCGTCGACAAAACCAGCATCGGCGTCGAGCAAATCCGGCAACTGGTCAGCCAGTTAAGTTTAAAACCGCAATACGCAGGCTACCGAATAGTCTTATTCCAAGCCGCTGATAGCATGAACAGCAATGCCGCCAACGCCTTGTTAAAATGCTTAGAAGAACCCAGCGAACGTAGCGTATTAATTTTAATCACCGACAAACCCAGCAAACTGCCTGCAACCATCTTAAGCCGCTGCCAACAACTCACCTTAAGCAAACCAGATACCAGCCTAGCCAGCGCATGGTTACAGCAACAACAACCCAACCTTGATGACCAACAACGGCAAAATCTCTTGCAATTGGCGCAAGGCGCACCTTATTTAGCATTAAGCTATGCAAAAACCGACGTGTTAACGCTCTATAACCGCTGCTTCAAAACTTGGATAGCCCTAGCAAAACAACAAAGCCAACCGATATTGATTGCCGAAGAATGGCACAAACTACCCAATGCCATGCTATTGAATTGGATGGCATTGTGGTTGCTAGATTTACTCAAATGCCGCTTTCACGCCGAAGCACAGGCACTGTATAATCCAAACTTGGCAAGCGACTTGCTTCCATTAGCACAAACCCTCAGCGCAACGGCTGTCATCAAATTCTATGACCAACTTTTAGCGCAACAAAAACAAATCCATACGCCGATTAATAAACAAATGCTGTTTGAAGCCTTGTTAATCCAATGGGTCCAACTTAACCAACAAACTAAGTTACCAACCCCATGACCGAACCCACCCGCTCAAGTATTTTACCCATCCATATTAAAGACAAAAAAACCCTGTATGCCTCATACATGCCTTTTGTCATCAATGGCGGTTTATTTATTGCCACCAGCAAAGCCTTTGATATTGGCCAGGAAGTGTTTGTTTTACTTAAGCTGCTTGAAGATCCAACACCATTACCAATTCCCGGCAAAGTTGTCTGGAAAACCCCCAGCTCTTCTGAAAATTACCAAGCGGTTGGCATCGGCATCCAATTTATGGATCAAGATGGCTTGCTAGCAAGAGACAAAATTGAAACCTATTTAGCGGGCGCATTAGGTTCTGAACGCCCAACCTACACGATGTAACGCCATGCTCATAGACTCGCACTGCCATTTAGACCGTATTGACCTAGCCCCTTTCCAAAACGATTTTGGCTGCTTTATGCAACACGCCAGAAACAGCCAAATTGACCACCTGCTCTGTATTGCCATTGATCTGGAAGCCTTTCCTGCCATGCAAAACTTGGTTGCCGATTATCCGGAAATTTCGCTCAGCGTCGGCGTCCATCCCAATGTCCGCGACGGACACGACCCCACTACCGAAGAATTGGTAAACCTCGCCAATGACCCAAAAATTATTGCCATTGGCGAAACCGGGCTGGATTATTTCCGCAGCGAAGGCGATTTGGCTTGGCAGCATCAACGCTTCCGCAATCATATCCAAGCCGCCAAAATCACCAAAAAACCCTTGATTATCCACACCCGCGAAGCCCGCGAGGACACCATCCGCATCCTCAAAGAAGAAGGCGCAGATAGCATCGGCGGCATCATCCATTGCTTTACCGAAGACTGGGCATTCGCCCAACAAGCCATGGCACTGAATTTTTACATCTCTTTCTCCGGCATCGTCACCTTTAACAACGCCACGACGATTAAAGAAGTCGCCCAAAAAGTCCCTGCCGAGCGCTTTTTAATTGAAACCGATTCGCCTTACTTAGCACCCGTACCATTTCGCGGCAAACCCAATTACCCGACTTACGTCCGACAAGTTGCCGAATGTGTCGCCCAATTACGCGAAACCACCGTAGAGCATATCGCCGAATTGTCATCGCAAAACTTCCGCACTTTATTTAACTTGGCGTAATTACGTTACTAATTGACGTTACGCAGTAACGCAATTTCTCCCGTTTGCCGCGTCGAGCACCGCAGCATTTGTCGGGAATAGCCCGAAGGGGTGCGGCAGGGAAGCCGCACGGCGGCAAAGGGGCAGGAAGCCCCTTTTGCCGTCCCCCGTCAAATGCGAGGAGCGCAAGACATGAGCGGCGACCGGGCCGCCTTTTCTTTGGCTACTTTCTTTTGGCGGCGCAAAAGAAAGTAGCTCGCCTTCGGGTGCGAGTACCCGATTAGAAAAACTGTCGCGATAGCGACTCAGCTTAATTAATATCGAACCGCAGAAATTATCTGCTTAACACCAGTTACCTAAAACCATGCAAAAAACCGCCATCGCCATTTTTGGCGAAGTCCTGTTTGACCAATTTCCTGACGGGCAAGCCCTGCTGGGCGGCGCACCGTTTAATGTCGCTTGGCATTTACAAGCCTTTGGCGTAAACGCTGATTTTATCAGCCGTGTCGGCGACGATGCCTTGGGCACAAGCGTCCGGAAAGCCATGCAGCAATGGGGACTGGCTACCGACAAACTGCAAACCGATGCTAGCCACCCGACTGGTAAAGTCGCCGTCAGTTTCAATCATGGCGAGCCGGACTACGCCATCCTAGACCAACAAGCCTATGATTTTATTGATGCTGAGCCATTAACGGGGCTAGCTGAGTATGCGCTGGTTTATCACGGCAGTTTGGCATTAAGGCATCAAGCAAACCTTGGCGCATTGCAACAACTCACCGCCAAGCACAGCGGAAAAGTGTTTGTTGATGTCAATTTACGCGCACCTTGGTGGCAGTTAGCGCAAATCCAGCAACTGCTGGCGACAGCGGATTGGCTGAAACTAAACCATCATGAATTGGCTTTATTATCCGAACATGCTGGCTCAATGACCGAACAAATGGCGGCGATGATACGGCAATATCAGCTAGAGACGCTGATAATCACCTGTGGTGAAGCAGGGGCAGTGGCGATGGACAAAGCGGGCGAACGTATTGAAGTGCAGCCTGAAAGTACGGTGAGCGTAGTCGATACCGTTGGCGCAGGCGATGCTTTTGCCGCCGTGATTATGCTGGGTATCTTAAAAAACTGGTCGTTAGCGGTAATGATGGCGCGGGCGCAAACATTTGCCTCCGCCGTGGTTGGCCTACAAGGTGCGCTGGTGCAGGATAAGGAATTTTACCAAAGCTTTATTGATGATTGGTTGCTGGACGGATAAGGTTTTTTGTCCACGAAATTCACGAAAAGGCACGAAAAAAAGCACTTAGAATTCGAACGACAATTTTATATTGGCGGTATTGGTATAGGAGTCCAAAACATGTTTTGGACTCCTATACCAAACTGAATCGATCCAGAAAAATCTACCACTAAACGCGACAGCCTTAAACCAACATTTCCAAAACCAAATCCGCCATCACCTTCGATGCCCCGCCCTGCCCTAATTGCTGTTTAACTTGCTGTAAATCGCCGCGCATAGTTTCTGCATAGGCTTGATTGCCCAACAAACGCAAAGCCTCGTCGGCTAAATTTTCTGCCGTGGCATCATGCTGGATGAATTCTTTAACAATGCCCTTGCCCGCAATAATATTTGGCAAGCCGATAAACTTCGTCTTTACCAACCAACGTCCTAGCCAATAAGTGATTTCGGTCAATTTATAAACAATCAACATCGGCACACCCAACAAAGCATTTTCCAAGGTTGCCGTACCGGAACAGCTAATGACCGCATCGCAGCACTGGATAACATCGTAAGGTTGGTTTTTTATGCGCTTAATGTCCAACGTGGTCTGTTGCAGATAGCTTGCCAATAACTCATCATCAATAGAATTGGCTTGCGGCAGAATAAACTGCACAGTCGGCATCTGCTGTTGTACCCGTTCCGCCGCCGCCAGCATCACTGGCAATAAACGTTTGATTTCATTGACACGACTACCGGGCAATAAGCCCAATAGTGGCTTGCTGGCATCTAGCCCAAAACGTTGTAAGTTTTCGGCTTTGCTATATAAGGGCTGGACTTTATCAACTGAGGGATGGCCCACGTAACGTACTGGGACATTTTCGGCTTGGTAATAGGCGGTTTCAAACGGAAAGATCACCGCCATCATATCGATCACTTTGCCGTATTTTTTTACCCGTCCTGCCCGCCATGCCCACACTTGTGGGCTGACATAAAACAAGACTTTAATGCCGATTTTTTTGGCATAGGCAGCAAGCTTAAAATTAAATTCTTTGTAATCGACGCATACCAGCAAATCCGGTTTTTCGCTGGCAAGCAGTTGTTGCATCCGCTTTAGCATCCGCAAAATATCCGGATAATGCTTGATGACTTCAACCACACCAATCACAGCAATGGCACTGGAATCATAACGGACATCAATGCCCGCCGCCGCCATAGCCGCCCCGCCCATGCCGATGGCTTTTATATCAGGGCGTTGTTTTTTCAGCTCAGTAAACAAATTGGCGGCGTGTTGGTCGCCGGACGATTCTCCGGCACTAATCATCAGTGTCGGCGAATGCTTAGCCATAACGGTTAATTGCTGACACGGTAATTAGGGGCTTCTTTGGTGATGGTGACATCATGCACGTGGCTTTCGCGCATTCCGGCACTGGTCACGCGTACAAACACGGCTTTTTCGTGCAGGGTAGTAATGCTTTCACAACCGGTATAACCCATGCTGGAACGGATGCCGCCCAATAATTGATGGATAACCGCCAATAAACTGCCTTTGTACGGTACGCGGCCTTCAATCCCTTCAGGCACCAATTTTTCTGAATCGGCATCATCTTGAAAATAGCGGTCGCTAGAGCCTTGTTGTTGCGACATAGCGCCCAAAGAACCCATGCCGCGATAAGATTTGTATGATCGGCCTTGGAACAATTCCACTTCGCCAGGCGCTTCTTCTGTACCAGCGAACAATCCGCCTAACATCACCGAATGCGCGCCTGCTGCTAAAGCTTTGGCGACATCGCCGGAGTAACGGATACCGCCATCGGCAATCAACGGGATGCCTGTACCTTTCAAAGCATCGGCGACATTGCTGACCGCTGTGATTTGCGGCACACCAACACCTGCGACAATGCGTGTGGTGCAGATAGAACCAGGGCCGATACCGACTTTTACGCCGTCCGCGCCCGCTTCAACCAAGGCCAAAGCGGCTGCGGCAGTGGCAATATTGCCGCCAATTACTTGCACTTCTGGGTAGTTTTGTTTTACCCAACGGACTTTATCCAACACGCCTTGCGAATGTCCGTGGGCGGTATCGACGATAATCACATCAACCCCCGCAGCCACTAACGCCGCTACCCGCTCTTCCGTACCCACACCCGTGCCGACCGCTGCACCAACACGCAAGCGTTCCAATTCATCTTTGCAGGCTTGCGGGTAATCTTTGGCTTTTTGAATATCTTTGACGGTAATCATGCCGCGCAAATGGAAATCGTCATTCACTACCAGCACTTTTTCAATGCGGTGTTTATGCAACAAGGCCACGGCTTCTTTCGGGTCGGCATTTTCATTGACGGTAATCAAGCGTTCTTTTGGTGTCATCACCTTAGAAACGGGCTCATCAAAACGGGTCTCAAAACGTAAATCACGGCTAGTGACGATACCCACCAATTCATCACCATTAACCACTGGCACACCAGAAATATTTTTGGCGCGGGTTAATTTAATGACATCGCGGATGCTGACATCGGGAGAAACCGTAATCGGGTCTTTAATCACCCCGCTTTCATATTTCTTCACATGCCGCACTTCGCGGGCTTGCTGCTCAATGGTCATGTTTTTATGGATGATGCCAATGCCGCCTTCTTGAGCGATGGCAATCGCCAAACGGGCTTCGGTAACGGTATCCATAGCAGCGGAAACCAAAGGGATATTGAGGGAGATTTTTTTGGTGAGCTGAGTTTTGATGACCACATCGCGTGGCAGGACGGTAGAGTGCGCTGGCACTAATAGCACATCATCAAACGTGAGCGCTTCCTGAATAATTTGCATAAACCCACCTAAACTGGCAATAAAAATAGCCGCCTATTATAAGGTCAGAGCAGCAGATTTATGTAGCACTAAAACACACGTCATCTTGACCGAGTTAGTTTTAACGTTTATTGTTGGTTTTATGGGTTTAGGCCAGACAACCAAATCCCAAATACCATGCGCCGTTTAATAACCATAAAATAACACCATGAAAAAACTAACAATTACTAAAAAATTCCTGATGGCGGCAATCATCGGCAGCACTGCGGCATTATTTGTTACCGCTTGTTCCGACGACCAACCAAAAACACCCGCAGCTACCGCCAAAGCCGACCACAATCCGAATCCTTGGGATCATTCTGGCGAACCCAAAGTGACTGAAAGCCAAAAGCAGCATTTTGAAAAAACCTTTGCTGAACAATGTGTCACCCGCGAAGCTCACGGCGACGAACAAGACAAAGAACGCTTTACCAAACCCTGCAACTGTATCGCCCGTTTTATGGCGAAAGACTTAACACCGCAAGAAGCGGATAAATTTCTTAGTGAGCATGAAAACCCACAATCATTAAGAATCCGCTACGAAAATGCCGCCTACCATTGTTTGCAAGAAAAAGCCCCGCCACACGAGCCAGACTTTTCCCATCCGCAATAAATTGCTCAGTTCGTGGACACAGCAAGATGCGTGTCCACGAAAATCGCTTTACCAGCAATCACAACAACTTCCAAGTCACGTCCTTACCTGCGAATAACGGGGTAATGGCAACATCACCGCTAGTGCAAATTTCTGGCATCTGCCATTGCTGTTTTTCTAAAACCACTTGCCCGCTGTTGCGCGGCAAACGGTAAAAATCCGCACCAAAAAAACTGGCGAAACCTTCCAGCTTGTCCAACGCACCGACTTGTTCAAAGGCTTCGGCATACAATTCCAAAGCGGCAGGTGCGCTAAAGCAACCCGCGCAACCGCAAGACGTTTCTTTTAAATGCGTCAAATGCGGTGCGCTGTCTGTGCCTAGGAAAAACTTGGGATTACCGCTGGTGGCGGCTTTCAATAAAGCCAGACGATGCTGTTCGCGTTTTAACACAGGCAAACAATAATGATGCGGTCTGATGCCGCCTGCCAGAATGGCGTTGCGGTTGAGCAGCAAATGCTGCGGGGTGATGGTCGCGGCGACCTTCGCGCTGGCAGCTTCAACAAATTGCACTGCTTCGGCGGTGGTGACGTGTTCCAGCACTAAGCGCAAATCAGGAAAATCGTTTACCACGGCTTGCAAGTGGCGTTCGATAAACACCCGTTCGCGATCAAAAATATCGCAATCGTCGTCGGTAACTTCGCCATGCACCAGCAAAGGTATGTCGTAGCGTTGCATAGCTGCCAGCAAGGGATAAATCTGCTGAATATTGCCGACGCCTGCATCAGAATTGGTGGTCGCGCCAGCCGGATACAATTTAAAGGCGTGGACAAATTCGGATTCTGCCGCCAGCTTGATTTCCGCTTCGCTGGTTGCGGCAGTCAAATACAAGGTCATTAACGGCGTAAAATCCATGCCTTCAGGAATCGCTTGTAAAATTTCGTCGCGATAGACCGAAGCTTGAGCGACCGTGGTCACGGGCGGCTTTAGGTTCGGCATGATAATCGCACGGGCAAATTGCCGCGCGGTGTAGGGCAATACGGTTTTTAAAACGTCGCCATTGCGGACATGAATATGCCAATCATCAGGACGGGTGAGGGTTAATGTTTTCATTGTAGGCTTCGAGTCTGTAAAATGCTCGGTATTCTATAGTAACTACCTTGAAAAACTAAGGTTACGCCCTAACTATAGCTATTATTTTTGTTTAGGAGTTCTCAATGCCAATTTACGAATACCAGTGCCAAGCTTGCGGTCACGAACATGAAGCGTTGCAAAAACTCAGTGCTGAACCACTTAAAATTTGCCCCGCTTGCAGTAAGCCTGAGTTGATAAAAAAAATATCCGCTGCGGGTTTCCGTCTGAAAGGCGGCGGTTGGTATGAGACTGACTTTAAAAGCGGCGCAAAAAAGAATGTCGCCGGAGATACCGCTCCCTCCACACCAACCGCTAGCGCAGCAACAAGTGGCAGTAAAAGCAGCTAAAAATTCCAACTATTCGTAGGATGCACCCAAGGGCATAAAGGCTGACGCTAGAAAGCCCATCATGATTGATGACAGCCTATTTTGATGAGCTTCCTTAAGTCAGCCCCTCCTACCAACACATCTTCATTATCACCAAAACCATAAGAACAACAGGACAGTATCATGCGTACCCACAAGTGCGGGGAATTAGACACACAACAATTAGGCGAAACCGTAACCATCTGCGGCTGGGTACATAGACGACGCGATCACGGCGGCGTAATTTTTATTGATTTGCGCGACCGCGCAGGTCTGGTGCAAGTGGTTATCGACCCTGATACCGAAGCAGCATTCGCCGCCGCCGAGCATGTGCGTAGCGAATATGTATTGAAAATTACAGGCTTGGTCAGAGGCCGTCCTGGCGGCACGGTTAACACCAATATGCGTTCTGGCGCCATTGAGATTTTAGCCAAAGAAATCGAAGTGCTGAACGAATCCGAAACCCCGCCGTTCCCTATCGAAAGCGAAATCGAAGTCAACGAAGAACTGCGCTTGCGTTACCGTTACATCGACTTGCGCCGCGTCGCCATGCAAGAAAAAATGAAAGTGCGCCGTGATGTCACCCGCATCTTGCGTAATTTCTTGGATGACAACGAGTTTTTCGAAATCGAAACGCCGTACCTCACTAAAGCCACACCCGAAGGCGCGCGCGATTACATCGTGCCTAGCCGTACCCACGAAAATTCGTTTTTCGCCTTGCCGCAATCGCCACAGCTGTACAAACAGATTTTGATGGTCGCGGGCATGGATCGTTATTACCAAGTGGTACGTTGTTTCCGCGACGAAGATTTACGCGCTGACCGCCAACCCGAATTTACCCAGTTGGATATTGAAACCTCGTTCATGACCGAAGACGAAATCATGAACATCATGGAAGAAATGATTCGCCAACTGTTCGCCAAAGTCATCAACGTGGCCTTGCCTGAACAATTCCCGCGCATGACTTACCAAGAAGCCATGTCGCGTTTTGGTATCGACCGCCCCGATTTGCGGATTCCGATGGAATTGGTGGATGTTGCAGAAGATTTAAAAGAGGTTGATTTTAAAGTATTCTCCGGCCCAGCTAACGATCCGAAAGGCCGCGTGGTCGCGATGCGCGTACCGGGCGCAGGTGAAAAACTCAGCCGTAAAGACATCGACGAATTGACCAAATACGTCGGCATTTATGGCGCGAAAGGCTTGGCATACATTAAAGTCAATGACTTAGCAGCTGGCTTGGAAGGCTTACAATCGCCTATCGTCAAATTCGCCCCTGCCGAAGCGTGGGCGAGCATCATGGCGAAAACGGGCGCACAAAATGGCGACTTGTTATTCTTCGGTGCTGACAAAGCCAGCATCGTCAACGAAGCCATGGGCGCATTGCGCGTCAAATTAGGCCACGATTTGGGCTTGATTGAAGGCGATTGGAAACCCGTTTGGGTTGTTGATTTCCCGATGTTTGATTGGGATGAAAAATCAGGTCGCTACAACGCCATCCACCATCCGTTCACCGCACCAAGCTGTTCGGTTGAAGACTTGGTGGCAAATCCTGGTGCGGCCTTGTCACGCGCTTACGATTTAGTATTGAACGGCACCGAAGTTGGCGGCGGTTCTATCCGTATCAACCGCCCAGCCATGCAACAAACCGTGTTCGGCATTTTGGGCATCGGCGCAGAAGAAGCCCAAGAAAAATTTGGCTTCCTGTTGGATGCCTTGAAATACGGTGCGCCGCCACACGGTGGTTTGGCGTTCGGTTTAGACCGTTTGGTGATGCTGATGACCGGATCGTCGTCCATCCGTGACGTGATTGCCTTCCCGAAAACCCAATCAGCAGCATGTCCGTTAGTAAGTGCACCAGCCGTGGTCACCGATGAGCAATTGAAGGAATTGGGGATTAAATTGATTAAGCCAGCAGGGAAAGACAAAGCTTAGTTTTTACAATTTCTGAAACGCCAGAGACCTAGCGGGATTTTAAAATCCTGCTAGGTTCTAACAGGTGCTTTTTTATATCAGCCGCTCTTACTAATGCAGACTAGCCAAATTCGACCCTGTCGGTAACCGCGACAACCATTGCCCCTCCTTCATATCCTTCATTTCATCTGAGTGCCGCTTGCCAACAGGCAAAATAAAGCACTTACTCCACTGTACATAAAGCTTTTCAGTGCGGATAGTTTAAAGCTGTCACCGCACCTAATCCAAGCGCTTGGGAAGCCGATTAATCGATGTATAACTCATTGACATAAAAAGCTTGATAACAATATAATCGCACGGCAAGTTATTGGCGAACATAGAAATATCTGTATGTTATACACCTTTTTATGTGCAATTCAGAACACCTTTACAGGTGTATACTTAACGTTGGGCTTTCAAATTAACCGCATTGAAACTTCTGACTTTTTGACTAAGCGGTATCCACAGGTATTAAAATGAAAAAATTAGCATTAATATCGTTAGCCTTAGTATCCCCATTAACCGCCAACGCAACTGGGGAATCCTGTAACTCCCTTTTAAACTTGGGGCTTTATAACGTTGCCCAAAGCAGTAGTGTCGCTGACGGGCAATCGTTGGGTATGTCTACTTTTTGTTCTGCTGACTACAGCAATTCGTCCATTTCCAGCTCCCAAGCAGCATCAATAGAAGCATCTTACGGACTCTTCTCCGGTGGCGCATCAGGTTCGGCAAGCCGCCAAGAAATTATTACTAAGCAAAGTCAGTTATGCACGTCCGGTTTTAACAGCAGCAAATACAGCAATCAGACTTCTAATTATTCAAAAACCATTTATCAAGGCGCATTGGATGCTTGGAATCAATGTCAAGCCTTGGCAAATAAAGGCTTAGTATTCAGCGTTCAGCCATCAAGCACCATGCAAGGTGTTAGCGTTTCCATTACTGCCCCAACAGGTCTTGCGGCTGTGTTCAGTGGTGTCACCCAGTTTGGTTCAGGCCAATCCATCTGCTCTAGCACCGTCAATGGCAAGGCTTTAACCATTGGCCCCAGCACCCCATTCAAGTTTACGGCGGCAAGCAAAGTCACTATTAATTGCACGCGGCAAATGCAGGCTACTGGCGCAGATTTAACGGCCGATGCCCAAGACTTGGTTTTTGTTACCAGCGCGGATAACTTAACTGTGCCTTTGGCGGCCATTGGTAACTTTTCTCGCGTGACCGCTGATAAAATTAAAGCTGACATTGCTAATGCGGTTGCTCCTTTGGCTAAACAGACTAGCGTAAATAGCTTAACTACTAAAGTTAATGGTATAAACACTAATTTACAGAACCAAATTAATACGTTAGTTCCATCAGGTGCGTTATGCGGCGACAAAGGTGGCGGATATGACTTCAACGGCACATATTCGTCCTACAGTGCCACTTGTATGGGACATGATCCATCTGTTGACTGCCCTACGGGTTATAGTAGCAAGTATATTGGAACAGCAAACCAAGGTCATACATTCTGCGTGAAAAATTAGCCTTGTATTGGTTTAAATTGAAGGATGCCCAACAAGCCAAGTAGGGTACGCTGTGCGTACCTTCATCGGCTACAACAATGATGATGCAAAAAGGTACGCACAGCGTACCCTACTTGACTGCCCCTTTTACGCGTCCTTAAGCATTCTGCAAAAACGCCTCAAACATCAGCAGTGACCAAATCGGCGCACTGTAATCCCTCATGCCGCTTTCTTGTTGATTGACCATTTGTGTTAAGAAGTCATGATTAAACAAGCCGCATTGCATCATGCTGTCGCCTAACAAGGCTTCCCGCACTTGGGTTTTTAATGGCCCGCGAAACCAAGCATTAATTGGCACACCAAAACCCATTTTTGGGCGGTACAAAATGTCGTCGGACAAATAATTTTCCAGCGATTTCTTAAAGATGTATTTGCCTTCTTTGCCTTTCAATTTCAAATCTGGCGATATGCCTGCCATCCATTCCACCAATTGGTGATCCAACAACGGCACCCGCACTTCCAAAGCATGCGCCATACTTGCACGATCTACTTTGGTGAGAATGTCGCCGGGCAAATAGGTTTTGATGTCCAAATATTGCACTAACGATAACGGCGATTCCGTCGGCGCATTGGCGGCGTGTTTACGGAACACTTCTATCGCTTGGTAGCCTTGTAAATCGCGTTTTAATTGCTCGCTGAACAATTTGCCGCGCAATTCATTGGACGATACCGAGACGCTATGGAAATAACCTTGCAGGGAATCACGACCGATGGATTCAAAGGTGGATTTGGCGCGGAATATTTTTGGCGCCCAATCGGCTTTTGGATAAACCCGGCCTAATAAACCAAAAACAGGCTGTCTGATGCTGTCTGGCAACCACGAGCGCATTTGTTCTTCGTAATAATGCCAACGATGGCGACGGTAACCCGCCAAGTTTTCATCGCCGCCGTCACCGGATAGCACCACGGTCACTTGTTTTTTCGCCAATTCGCACACCCGATAAGTCGGCAATGCCGAGCTATCGGCGTAAGGCTCATCGTATAAACCCGCGAGTTTGCCAATCAGGCTGTAATCATCGGCATCGACTTGCTCAACTCGGTGCGCGGTGTGGTAACGCGCTGCCACTTGCGCGGCAAACTTGGCTTCATTAAAAGCCGGATCACCAAAGGAGATGGAACAAGTGTTTACCGGATCTGCGGACAATTCTGCCATCATCGCCACTACCGCGCTGGAATCGACCCCGCCAGACAAGAATGCCCCTAGCGGCACATCGGCAACCATACGGATTTTCACCGCTTCGCGCAGCCGTTCGATTAATTCATCGGCGATGGCGGCTTCGCTTTGAGCAGGTCGTTCGGCAAATTTTACATCCCAATACTGGCGCGGGCGGACGTTGCTTTCGCCGCGTTTTAGCGTTAAACAAAAACCCGGCTCCAGTTTGTAGACATTTTTATAAATGGTTTTTGGTTCAGGCACATAGCCAAAGCCAAAGTAGTCTTCTATAGCGCTGGCATCCAATTCGCGCGGCATGTCTGGATGCAGTTTTAAGGCTTTCAATTCCGAAGAAAAAATAAATTGCCCGTTGGCTAATGTGGCGTAAAACAGCGGCTTAACGCCTAAACGGTCACGCGCTAAAAACAGGGTTTGTTTCGCCCTATCCCAAATGGCGAAAGCAAACATGCCGCGCAACTTATCTACACAGGCTTCACCCCAAGCTTGCCAGCCGTAAAGGATCACTTCGGTGTCGCAGTGGGTGTTGAATTGGTAACCTAAGGCTTCCAATTCTTTACGCAAGTCCATGAAGTTGTAGATTTCACCATTGAAGGTCAAGATGACATTGTTATCGCGGCTAATCATTGGCTGTTGTCCGCTGCTTAAGTCGATAATCGACAAACGGCGATGCCCTAAACCCAAGCCCGCTTCCAGATGCAAACCGCCTTCATCGGGGCCACGATGGAACTGGCTTTCGTTCATGGTTGCCAATAACTCGCGGTTAATTTCGCGTTGCCCTGTCAAATCAAAAATGCCGACAATCCCGCACATAGTGGTTATTCCTTGTTCAAAACTGATGTTACGCAGATATTTTCTGCGATACAAAAACAAATGATGAGTCGCTATCGCGACGATTTTTAAATCGGGTTCTCGCACCCGAAGGCGAGTTACTTTCTTTTGCGCCGCCTCGGCAACTGCTCCTGCGTTGCTCTACCTCCTGCATCCATGCAGTCGAAAAGCAAGTAACCAAAGAAAAGGCGGCCCGATTACCGCTCATGTCTTGCGCTCCTCGCATTTGTCGGGGGGACGGCAGAATGGGCTTCCTGCCCATCTGCCGCCGTGCGGCATCCATGCCGCACCCCTAACGGGCTATTCCCGACAAATACTCCGGTGCTCGACGCGGTAAACGGGAGAAAAACGCGTTACTGCGTAACGTCAGTTCAAAAGCGCATCGTAAACGCTTTGATAACGCGCCGCCATTGCCGTCAATGAGAATTCTGCCAGCACCCGTTGGCGGGCATTCGCACCGTGTTGCTGCAACTGTGTAGCATTGTCGGCATAGGCCATTAATTTTGCTGCCATGCTGAGGACATCGCCAACCGGGGTCAGCAGGCCAGTTTCGCCATGTGCGACTAACTCTGGATTGCCGCCTACGTCGGTGGCAACTACGGGCAAGCCTGTCGCCATCGCTTCCAAAATGGTATTGGAAATGCCTTCGGCTTGCGATGGCAGCACGAACAAATCCAGTAGCCGCAACAGATCGGCGGTATCGGTACGTTGGCCTGGCAACCAGGCTTGTGCTTGTAAATTGTGTTGCGCCAATAAGGCCAAGGCAGGTTCGCGCAACGGGCCGTCACCAATAATGATGAGTTTTAGGCGCGGCTGAAGTTTGGGGTCAGCTCGCTGGTGCAAGTGGATGAAGGCGTTGACTAAGGTGAGCTGGTCTTTAACACCGTGCATACGGCCTATGGTGCCGATAATAAAATCGTCGCTGGCTAGCGTTAACGGGCAATCGGCTATGGCAAGTCGCTGCCCTGCCCTAGGGTAAAAATGCGCGGTATCGACACCATTAATAATGCGGGTGATTTTGGCGGGCGGAACGTGGATTTTATCCAATAAGTAACTTTCCAAATGTTTGGATAAAGGGATAAACCGACACACAAAAAGTTTTAACCCCCGCCGCAGCCACTGGTATTTTTTGTTGCTGCCGTCTGGGTCGTAGACATCCCAACCATGTTCGCCATGCACACGCTGCTTTACGCCAGCCGCCCATGCGGATAATTGGTATTCAATCGTCGCCAAATTGCGGCTATGCACAATCGCGGGTTTTAATTGTTTTAAGAGCCGATAAAACCGCAGGAATGAAGGCCAATCTTGACCATCTTGTTTATCAAGACAATAAACAGCGACATCGCTGGGCAGCCTATGGGTAAAGTCATTGCCGGGTTTTAGGCAGACGATGGCGTGGCGATAGGCATCTTTGGGCATGGTGTTGATGAGGTTAACCAAACCGTTTTCCAAGCCGCCCATGCTTAAGCGGTAATTGATATGCACAACCAGCGGCGGCGATGGCATGGCGTTATCCTTGCAAAAACGCTGCGAGCTTGGCGACATTATGCTGCCAACTGAAATGGGCTTTAACAAACTCTCGGTTGCCATTCGCCACTGCTGGCTTCGCCAACAAACTTGCCAATTGTTCGGCAAAATCAACAGCGCTATCGCTGACGGTGATGGCTAAATCCGTTTGATAAGCAATGCCTTCCATTGCCGCGCTGGTGGCAACAATGGCTTTGCCCATTGCCATTGCTTCCAAGACTTTATTCTGCACACCACGGGCAATCCGCAAAGGCGCGACCGACACTGCCGCATGGGCAATATACGGGCGCACATCAACAACGCCGCCCATCACGGTGATATTGGCGTTTGCCGCCAAGGCCTGCACGGCTTTGCTGGGCTTACCGCCGACAATGTAAAACTTCAGCTGAGGATAACGCTGCGCCAATAACGGGAACACCTGTTCGGCAAACCAGACGACAGCATCGACATTCGCCCAATAATCCATTGCGCCCGTAAATACCAGCACACGTTCATCCGTTTGGTAGGGTGAGCTAAAGTTGTGTTCTGGGGAAAAATAATCGGTATCAACACCGTTATCAACGTGCTGGATTTTGTCGCCAGCCACTTGCGCCAATTGCCGGAACAATTCGGCTTCTTGGGCAGAAACAAATAGGCTGGTTTTAGCTAATCGGGCAATTTTTTGTTCGTAGGCCAGTAAATATTTCGCTTCACGAGCATAAACCCAGCGGGCTATGCCGTGTTTGCTTTCTGCATATTGCCGCCATTTGTCGGAATCGACATCGACAAAATCCACCACCAAATCGCTATCGGCAAAGCATTCAACGAATTGCGCCATCACCGAAGAAAATACCAAGATTTTCTTAATACCTTGGGTTTTTACGGTGGTTTGCACCCAAGCCTGCATGGCGGCGTTTTGGTAATACGGCAAACTGAGCGCGTCGCCTGTCAGCAAACCTTGCAGGCTTTTTATTTTGGCGTTGCGGGGGTTAAGCTTTTGGTAAAAACTGGCGGCACATAAGGCATCGACATTGGCGGTATATTGCCAGTCATTGGCATCATCGATGAATGTCCCCAGGTATATTTGGTAGCGCTCCGCCAAGTATTTTAAGAAATGGTAAGAACGGATTTTATCGCCTTTATTGGGCGGATACGGGATGCGGTGGGCAAGAAACAGCAGCTTTTCCATCGCTTATCCCAAGTCTTTGGACAAGAACGGGCCGATAAATTGGCTAATCGGCAGCGGCAAGCGCTTCCAAGCGGCGATGAACAATTGGTATTTAGGGTTAAGCGGATTGATGTCCGGCATGGCGGTGGCTTTCACCAAATGGAATTCATAAAACAACGGCTCAGGCGTAAAGCCCCAATTCTTTTTAAAACTGTAAGAACCGGTACCGATTTTGCTGCGCCCGTAATCAAAAACTTTCACGCCTTTTTCCACGGCGCGGCGCATCACTTCCCAGTACATAAAATCGTTGCCTTTCAGCTCGCGCGCCAAATCCGTGCCGCCGCCGTAATACGGTAAAACTTCATCCCTAAAATAAAAATTCATCACGCTGGCGATAAGTTGCCCGTTATGTTCAACGCTCAGCACTTCGCATTGGTCTTTAAATACGTCTTTTAAGGTTTGGAAATAGTTTTTGGAAAACACTGGCGTACCCAGATTGCGGACGCTTTCGGAATAGGCTTGGTGTAATCGCCCGACGCCGCTATCGATGGTGCTGGTTAAGCCCGCATCAATGCCTTTTCTGACCATCGCCCGTTGTTTTCTGGGGATTGCCAAAAAGTTTTTTTCAACATCGCTATCCAATTGTTTGCGGAAAGTCACATACAACTCTTTAAAAGGCCGCTCAGAATTTTGCCGCTGACGGTTACGCATTTCTAGGCTATCGACCTGTAATTCTGCCGCCAAGCGACAAGCTTCGGCATCCAAAGCCGCGTAGCTGTCTGCATCATTGGCGACAATACCGCCGTAAACACAGAATGCGGTTGAGCTAAGGTTATTGCCGAACAACAAACTATTAACATGCACCAAAGGCAACACGCCTGTGATTTCGCCATCTTGCTCGCTATACAAAAAATAGCAGCGATGCCGAAAGGCTTTTTCGATAACGGTTTTCCAGCCGGATAGATGAAAAAACGTCGCCTCCGGGTGGCTTTGTACAAAGTTGTCCCAACGGGGAAATGCCGCTGTATCAAGTCGCTTTATCATGGCCTTGTTCGGTTATTTATTAAGGAAGACATTTGCCATCGTGTCCCAAGCAAAATCGTTCAATAAATGGGTGATGCGTTGTTCCATTTTATTGAGGTTAAGATAATGCCGGAAACGGGTTTTAAGGCTTAATCCGGTTTGCCGGGGTTGCTCTGGATCTATTTCCCACGGGTGGCAGTAAAAAATACAGGCTTGTTGTTCGCGTTGGTTAAGATGCTGGAAGGCTAATTTGGAGATGGCATAGGGATACAAGCGGAAAAATCCGCCACCACCGCACGGGCGATTTTTGTTGCCTAAGCGTAAGGTGGAAATAGGGATTTCTTTAAAATCTTGGCCTGCTATTGGCTGGTACATAAATCGCGGGGCATCGGGGATGCCGTATAAATCGTGTTGCACCGGATAAATGCTGGAGCTGTAGGCAAAATCGAGTTGTTGCAAAATATCTAAAGCCCAGAGATTGCTGGTATTGATGGAATAACTGGCGGCACGGTAACCGATAACCGCTACCCCACCCAAGTCTTCTAAGATAGTTTTGCTTTTAATGACATCGGCGCGGAATTGTTCGGGGGTTTGTTCGGTAACGCGGATATGTTGGTAGCCGTGGCAAGCCAGTTCGTGGCCTTCTGCAACAATGCGCTTGATGAGCTCAGGGTAACGTTCTGCCACCCAGCCAAGAGTAAAAAAGGTGGCTTTAACGCCGTGGGCGGCGAATAAATCGAGGATTCTGTTGGTGTTTGCCGCTACGCGATGCGGTAAAACATCCCATTGTTGTTTGCTGATATGTGGTTCAAACGCCGATACTTGAAAGTAGTCTTCGACATCAACCGTCATGGCATTGGTTATTTTCATGGGGATTTCCAGGTTGTTGCCTAAGTTTTGTTCAATTGCATTTGAATAAGGATGGAAACGGTGGCGTAATCCAGCATTTATTGCGACCTGTGTTGGGTTACGCTGCCGCTAACCCAACCTACGCTTTATATAACAAATGTTTAAAAAATCCGTAAAACACCTACTGTAGGGTGCAATAGGCGATAGCCGTATTGCACCGCATGTTGGATTTCAAGCATCCGGCGCATGACGCTGTCGCTAATGCGCCTTACGATACTTAAGGAATCGCTGAACAAAGCCTTCGACAAGCTCAGGCCGAACGGTAACTACTTGATTCCGTTCGTGCTCGACTGCATGGATGCAGGAGGTAGAGCAACGCATGGAGCAGTTGCCGAGAGCCTGTCGAAGCATGATCGGAATCAAGTAGCTCATCGATTCCTTAACTTTTTACCCCTAAGGCCTGACGCAATTTAGCGATAGTATTTTCTAGTGCAGCCACCCGTTGTTCTAGCGAGCCGTTTACCATTACGTTTTCTTCAAGCTCTGGATCACTCATATCAAAATAGCTTTCATTCAGCGGCGCGGCTTCTTCTTCAATATCGGCAATAACTTTTCTTACTTGCTCGCCATCAAATAGCCGTAATTCTTCAAGATAACCAAATAAAAACAAGCGGTCACATAAGCTATTAATCCGCCTAGGAATACCTTGGCAATATTCACTGACTAAGGAAAAAACCTCTTCGGTAAATTCTGGATTTTTCTGCCAGCCGACTTTTTTAAGCCGGAACAAGATGTAGTTTCTGGTTTCTTCTTCATTAAATGGCTTTAATTGGCAGGTGGCGACGATACGTTGACTGAATTGCTCCATTTCCGGCGATACCAGTTTTTCTGTCAATTGCGTTTGACCGACCAAAAATGTCTGCAATAAAAGCCGTCCATTCCTTTCAAAATTGGACAACATGCGTAATTCTTCCAAGGCGTCTTTTGGCAGATTTTGCGCCTCGTCGATAATCAACAACACTTTTTTGCCGGACATGACTTGTTCGATAAAAAACCGCTCAATATTCGCTAATAATTCAGCTTTATTTTCGCTGCGTTTGGGCATACCAAAGGCAGTGGCAATAACACCCAATAAATCATTGGCGCCAACTTGGGAAGACACAATCACGCCCATAGCCACTTTTTCTTTATTTAGGCTATTGACCAACTGCTTAACCAATAAGGTTTTACCAGTCCCCGGTGTGCCTGTAATAACGATAAAGCCTTCGCCTTTGGTGATGCCATAGCGCATGTAAGTGAGGGCTTTTTGATGAATTTTACTGTTATAGAAAAATTCAATATCCGCATTTAGCTGAAAGGGTTTTTTACGTAAGCGATAGAAGTCTTCGTACATAATTAAAAATTCATAAATAAGCTGGCGGTTGCCCGATTTTCTTGATAATTGTTGGTAATTATTGCCGATGACTGCTCTAAATGGCGAAATTCCAAACGTCCATTAATATGTTTAGCGATTTGGCGATTTAAGCCAATGGCAACATCATAGCGGTTGTCATTGGTTGGTGCTGCCCTATCAATCTGCTGCCATTGCGGAGCAAGATACGCGCTGGTTTTAGTGGCAAAGCGCCAATTCCAGTTAGCGCTAACACCACTGACTTTTTCTTTAGTGGTTGCTACTTGAAATTCCCTGTCTTCAAAAAAACCTCTGGCACTGACGGTGGATTTCCCTGAAAAATACGAGCCGGAAAATATCCACATTTTTCTGACGATAACATCGTTGGTAAGTGTAGGTACATTCACCAAAAACTGCACGGGCTGGTTGATTAACGGATCGGGATTTACATCCACGGTAACTTGCTGTTGGCTAAGCAAAATGGCTTGGGTAGTGGTGGTGTCATTTTCATGGCTGAGTGACCAGGTAGATTTCCTAGTACTGTAATTTAACGCGGACTGCCATGTTTGCCCAGAATTTAAGCCAATTTGGTTGTCGCGGAAAGTTGTTGCCCAACTTAGCCGACGGGTTGGCGTTAAGTTAAGCGAAACATAACGATTATTTCCGTATCCCGCCTCAATATTGTAGTAATTGCTAGGCCGCCATTGCGCCCCTAAGGTATAGGAAAAACCATTATTGTTGTTAAACGCTGTTTGGAAACTGTTATTGCTGTAACCGCCAGTGGCAAATAAATTAATCTGCTTGCTGAGATGGGTTCTGATAGTGCCACTGGTATTTTGAAAAACAACATCATTGGCACTGGATGATGTCCGGTTGTTTTCATTGTTACTAAAACCCAAGTTCCAAGTGATACGCTTAAATTCTCTACCGCTGGTTAACTGGATATTTTCTGCGGTGTTAATGCTATCTGATAAACCAACGCTACCTACGGCTGCGGCTTGGTCGTTGCTAATACTATTGAAGCTGCCTTGTATATTGGCATTGGCGTAATTGCCTAGACGGGGTGTCCATGTTGGCGACAGCGAGAAGGTGCTGACATTGGTGCGGTTGCCAGAACCACTGATGTTATCGTTGGCAATGTTGGTGTTGCTGATATTTTGCTGGCTTATGGAGCTGCTAGAATTCAAAAAAAAACGGTTTGGCACTAATATCAAACGACCATTTGCCTGTAGTTGGTTAAAGGTTGACAGTTGCTCGTCACCCCTGGCGTTGTACAAGTTTTGCATCCGGTAATTTAAGTTCATGGTGGTTTTTGCCGATTGCCCAACCACAGAAATACTGGGACTAACGTCGGTGACAAACGCACCTATCTGGCTATCTTGAGGTGTCAACCTAATATTGTCGGAATATACTTCTTGGGTTTGCAGAAACGGGTTAACGCTCCAGTTAATGGCAAAAACGGGCGTGTTATAGCAGGTTGTCAATACACCGATAAGCTTTATAAAATCAAGGGTTGATGATGGTTTCATGACTTATTTGTTGATTTGTAGGGTGCGATTATTTATGCCCATAACGACCGTAACCGTATCCATAGCCATAATAACTATCTACCAGACCCATTTTAGTTTTATTTAAAACCGCTAACACCACCTCACAGGCGGCTAATTTATCAACCGAGGCTTTTACCATGCTTTGCAAAGTGCGCTCCGCCTCAATCACTAACACAATTTGCCCAACCAATTTCGCTAAAACATCACCTTGCGTTGCCGCTAATAACGGTGGTGAATCAAATATAACAATTCTATCGGGATAGCGATTACTTAACTCTTCCGCAAACGCGGCCATTTTATTGCTGGATAGCAATTCTGTTGAATGTTTATGCAGTTTACCAGCGGTAATCAGAGTTAAACCCGGCATATTGGTTTTAACTTCTATATCGGCATAGGCAATGTCATCGTTTTCCAGATAATCAATTAAGCCTATCGGGTATTCAATACCGAGGGTTTTTGACACCGATGGTCTGGCAACGTCAGCATCAATCAATAACACTTGTTTGTCACGTTCATTGGCGATACTTAATGCCAAATTGATGGCAGTAAAGGTTTTACCTTCTTCGGGAACGCTGCTAGTAACCAAGATGAGATTGCCGCGTGGTATACCGACGCTGTTAAGTCCAAAGGCATTTTCAACCAATGGGCGTTTTAAATTGCGGTACTCTTCTATAGCTTGGGTATTAATATCGCCAGGAGAAACAAAGCCCATTTCTTCAAGCCTTGTCCAATCAATTTCCACATATTGGTTTGATGTTGTATCGATTGATTGTGTTCGCTTTTTAACAGGGGCTTTGGCTTTTACCTTGGCCTTCTCTTTCGGCGGGTTGAAGTAATTATCATCATCATCGTCGTCATCGCTGGCTTCGTTTTCTTCAAACGATTTGAATAAATTGCTTTCTCTTTCTGCTTTATTGATCTTGGCGATTAATTTATCTTGCTCTTCATCAACTTCGACAATCTCTTCAGCTTCTGGGCTATTGGCCTCAAGTGCTTGCGAAATTAAGCTATCGCTACCCGCTTTGCTTAGTGCTTTTTCTATGATACTCATTTAATGCCCCAAACAACGCTTAGAGAATGCTTTGCAGCAAACGCGATAAAAAGGTGACTTTAATACCCATAATAGACACAGCCATAAACAAGGCATACACCACAATCAACCCTAGAAAGGTTAAATTAAATAACAGCACATCTTGACGGTGCTTTTCCTCCAAAACCGGACTGATTTTCATGGAAATGGTGCCTAGTATTGGTAATCCTGTTAATTGCCGTAATTGCGCGGTCGACATCACCGTTGGCCTC
This sequence comes from uncultured Methylococcaceae bacterium, assembly GCA_903928685.1. Classification (GTDB taxonomy): domain Bacteria; phylum Pseudomonadota; class Gammaproteobacteria; order Methylococcales; family Methylomonadaceae; genus Methylovulum. The sequence goes on along the minus strand of CAIYRS010000032.1, from coordinate 32,334 downwards.
AACATATAAATCAATAAGGCGACACCAACGCCCATACCGATACCCGCGACCAGCACCACCGAAAACAATAATTCCCGATTGGGTGAGGATGGTTTTAACGGCACGTTTGGCGCGTCGGCGATTTTAAATTTTAAGGCTTCGGCTTGGTCGTCAACTTTTTTCGACATGCTGGCTTGTTCCCGGCTTGCCAAAAGTTGGTCATAGTTGCGTTTTATCGCGTCATAATCGCGGTTAAGGTTTTGGATTTGGGTTTCAATCGACAAGCGGGTGTTTAACTCGTCTTGGGATTTGGTCAAACGCTGTTCAAACATTTCAACGCGTGAACGTATTGAAGCAATGTTTGCATCCACGGTGTTCATTTCCACTTTAATGGATTGGATGTATGGATTGGTTATGACTGAACTTTCCACGCCTCCGAGTTGCGTTATTTTTTCACGCTTTTCGGCATTGACTTTTTCCAGCTGCTTGATGGTTTGGTCGATGTATTTGATTTCAGGATGCTTGCTAGTGAATTTAATTAACAAATCTTGTTTTTTCTGTTTTAACTCTGCCAGCCTGCCTTCTTCATCAGTCACTTGACCATCGGGCAATACCGCCCAATTTTCATCGCCAGAAATCAGCGCTTCGTCTAATTGGGCTTTGAGTACATCCCTTCTTGACACCGCTTCTTTCATCAATTGCTTGGCATCTTCCAAGGTGGCTTTAATTTGTTGGATTTGCCCAATTTGGTCGACACCTTGATCCGGCAACAAACCTAAGTTGGCACGTTTGAAATTTTCTTTGGCTTTTTCGGCATTTCTCAGCCGAGTTTCATACTCTTGAATTTGCTGGTCAATAAAATGGTGCGCCATATCCGCGCCTGCCAACGTAGATTGTTGGGTTTGTTCAGAAAAAACCGTTAATACTGACTGTACGACATTTTTAGCTTGGGATGGGTCGTTGGACTCATATTTGATGGCGAATATATCATCTGCCCCGCCGATAATTTGTATATCTTTTTTGAGCTTTTCTATCAGTTTCGATTGCTCATCTGGGGTTTTTATATCTTTATCCAAATTAGACAAGGCGATGATTTGTTCAAGATTACCTCGCGTAAACATCAGCAATTGCATGACCCTGAGCAACGCCCGGACATCGGTTTGTACGGTCATGCTCTTCAAAAGCGGTAACAGCATTGTCCTTGTTTCCACATGGACTTTTGCTTCAGAAGTGTATTTATTCGGCAAGCTAATAACCACCATCCAACCGGATAAGCAGAGTATCCAAGCAATAGCAATCGCAACCCACTTATATTTTAAAGTGCCTTTTAAATAAACAAGGATTTCCGTTATCTGATCTTGCATGGTGTAAGTTTGGCCTTAGGAGAACCTATTAATTTAATTTAAAGGCAATTCCGTTTTTGTAAAATTACCTTAACAACGCGTCCAAATACTTAAAAGAAGGATTCGGGGATAATAATGATGTCGCCCGGCATTATTTTTACATTTGCCGTTAAATCCGCTTCTTCAATCAAATCATTTATCCTAATACCAAAACGGTGCTGCTCACCACCGATATTCCGTAAAATACTGGCGCGGTTACCATCAGCATATTGGCCTAAGCCACCGATTTGAATCATTAAATCCAATAAGGTCATATCTTTTTTATACGGAAAAGATTTTGCCGAGAAGCCTGCGCTACCACCGCCAAATCCAGAACCGCCGCCACCGGATGATGATCCTAGCCCAGACGATCCCGATCCTAATGATCCTGCACTGCCGAGACTGCTTCCGCCACCGCTGCTGCCGCCACTCAATTGCCCGATGATACGGACTTGCTGGCTATATGTACCTTGAAATCCCTGCACCATGATAACAATTTGCGGATCACGGACATATTTGGATAAGATTTTTTCCATTACCCGCGCTAGTTGGGCTGGGGTTTTACCGGTCGCCAATAAGTCTTCTGCAAGGGGAATGGTAATTTTCCCATCTGGCCTAACCGTGGCATTAGTGGATAGGTCTGGATTGCCCCAAACAAAGATGTTCAAACTATCGCCAGGGCCAATAACGTAAGTGTAGTCTGATGGCACGACTATATCTTCATCAGCTAATTGCGGCGGGCGCGAACACGCTGAAAGGCATAAAACCAATACAGCCAATATCCAATAAAATTTTCTTAGAAACATCTCAGTATCACCTTATTTTTAAACACTGATGCCAATATTTATGAAAAACTCTTTGACTTAAAAACCGATTTAAACCGTTGCGTACCGTTATATTGCAGGTTGAACAGAAAGGAAAAACTGGGGTGTATGGATACACATGAGGATTTCAAATACCGAACAAGACCGCAATTGCGTAGCATAGCCTGTTTAAAATAAATTTTTAGCGATTTTCTACAACCGCCAAAAACGGATATTATCGGGTATGGTATCCCTATCCAGCTTGCCTTTAACATCAATGACGATACCAGCCTGATCTATCAACAGTTGCGCCATATAAGGCCAACTTTTATCCATAAAATATTGGTGCGCTACCGCCAAAATGACGGCATTGGCCGGCTTTAACAGCGCTTCTTCTGTGGTAACAGCAAGACCGTATTCTGCTTGTATTTCGTGGGCATCCGCCATTGGCTCGAAGACTTGGACGTCAATGCCATATTCGGCAAGCTCTAAGACTATATCAATTACCCGGGTATTTCGGGTATCTGGGACATTTTCTTTAAAGCTAAAGCCTAAGATAGTGACCACACTGCCTTTGACGTTAACGCCTGCTTTAATCAATTCTTTAATGGTTTGGCTGGCTATAAAACCGCCCATGCTGTCATTAATGCTTCTGCCTGCCAGTATTACTTGCGGGGAATAGCCTAAAACAGCGGCTTTATACGTCAGATAATAAGGGTCAACCCCGATGCAATGACCGCCAACCAAGCCTGGTTCAAACGGCAAAAAATTCCATTTTGAGGATGCCGCCGTTAATACGTCACGGGTATCAATAGCCATTTTATTGAAAATTAAGGCCAGCTCATTCATTAGGGAGATATTCAAATCCCTTTGGGTATTTTCAATGACTTTGGCGGCTTCAGCGACTTTAATGCTAGGGGCTTTATGTACGCCTGCGGTAACAACGGATTGATAGACGGCTGCGACTATATCCAAGGTAGCGGGAGTATCGCCCGATACCACTTTAGTGATGGTTTTAAAGGTGTGGACTTTATCGCCCGGGTTGATGCGTTCAGGGGAGTAACCGACATTGAAGTCTTCCAACCAACGCAATCCAGATTCGCGTTCTAGTACCGGAATACAGTCTTCTTCAGTTGCACCGGGATAAACAGTGGATTCATAGACGACTATATCGCCTTTTTTAAGCTGCCTTCCGACGGTTATTGAGGCATTGATAACCGGCGATAAATCAGGTTGTTTGGCGTGGTTTATCGGGGTTGGTACGGCGATTATATGAAAATCGGCTTTTTTTAAATCGTTGGCATCACAAGTATACAAAATATTCGCTGCCGCTAAATCGGCTGCCGCCACTTCCCTAGTGCGCTCAATGCCCTGTTGCAATTCATCGATTCGCTCTTGGTTTATATCAAAGCCAACAACTTGTTGGCTTTTTCCAAATTCAACGGCGACAGGTAATCCGACATAACCTAAGCCGACAACTGCTATTTTTCTTTTGTGATCGGACATTAGGCGACCTTATAAAAATCTTTATACCAAGCAACAAATTTGCTCACGCCATCTACTAATAATGTGGCTGGTTTATAGTTAAAATCATTGACCAAATCACTGACATCGGCATAAGTATCCGGCACATCACCCAGTTGCAGAGGCAACAGGTTTTTAATGGCTTTTTTACCCAGACAATTTTCTAAGGTTTCAATAAAGGTCAATAAATGTACCGGGTTATTATTACCAATATTGTAAACCCGGTAAGGCGCCAAACTGGTGCCTGGATCAGGATTATCACCTTGCCAATTGGGATTCGAGGTTGCCGGTTGGTCTATTACCCTAACGACGCCTTCGACAATATCATCAATATAAGTAAAATCGCGACGATGGTTGCCGAAATTAAATACATCTATCGGTTTACCTTCTAAAATATTTTGGGTAAACATAAACAACGACATATCCGGCCTGCCCCATGGCCCATAGACGGTAAAAAACCGCAATCCTGAAGTTGGCAAGCGATACAAATGGCTATAGGTATGCGCCATCAACTCATTGGCTTTTTTACTGGCGGCGTATAACGAAACCGGATGGTCGACGTTATCATGGATAGAGAACGGCATATTGGTATTCGCGCCATAAACCGAACTGGATGAGGCGTAAACTAAATGCTCAACCTCGTTATGGCGACATCCTTCCAAAATATTGGTAAAACCAACAATATTGGCATCGATATACGCATGTGGGTTGGTCAATGAATACCTAACACCCGCTTGTGCAGCTAAGTGCATGACCCTGTCAAATTTTTCGGCCTTAAAAAGTGCTTCGATTGCCACTCTGTCGGCAATATCAACTTTAATAAACTTAAATTGTTGATATGTTTTTAACCTTTCTAATCGGGCTAACTTCAAGTTTACGTCGTAGTAATCGTTTAAATTATCGATACCAACAACTTCATCTCCCCTTTCCAGCAATTTAATGCTCAGGGTGGAGCCAATAAACCCAGCTGCCCCTGTTACCAATATCTTCAAAACTGTCTCCGAAAATTAATAAAATGGAATTTTAAACATTAATTGGCTGGTTATTTTTCAGACTTTTCCAATTCTTTTAACAACAGTTCGGCATTTTTCTGCTCATCAGGCAGTTTTCTCAATATAGCTTGATCGATTGCTTGCTTTATTTCAGATTTTGCAGCGGCTAAATCGCCTTTTTTATACAAAGCCGTCGCTAAATGATATTTAAATACTGGCACATCAGGCGCACTGGTAACCACTTCTTTTAAAACAACCAAGCCTTCGTCTATATTTCCTTGTTTGATTAAAGCCCATCCGTAGGTATCTTTAAGTGTGGGTTGTGATGCGTTTTTAAAAACTTTCGACAATAGTACTGCCCTGTCAATTTTGTCCTTATCAGTAAATTGATCCGCCAATATGCTGGCTAAATTATTTATGGCAATTTCAAGCTTTGGATTTTCCACTAATAACTTTTCATAAATTTCAATTGCCGAAGTAAAGTTATTTTGTGATTCATACCCACTTGCCAATAACAAGGGCAACTCAATGTCCTTGGGGTTGTTTTTAATGCCTTCCTGATAAGTAGCTATCATGCCTTTACTATCACCTTGCGATAATTTGACACTCGCTAAATAGCTATATAGCTTGGCATTTTTTGGATCGGCTTTAATCGCTTGGGATAGCAAAGCGGCAGCTTTATCGAATTCCTTATCTTGAACAAAATAGCGGATAACGATTACAGCCGCGGATATGTTGTCAGGTTCTTTCTGCAAAACCCCATTTAAGTAAGCCACCATATCTTGACGCTTATTCAATTTCTCATAACAAGTCGCCATATTGTTTAAAGCATCGGTATTCTCAGGAAACTTATCTAATAACTGCTTATATATCTCAATGGCTTTGGGGTAGTTTTCTTGGGCTTGGTAGACTTGTGCCTGTAAATATCTGGACAAATCTTTCGCTAAAGGATTTTCAACATTAGCAATAGCACGAACAACCGATTGGGAACCATTCCAATCTTTGTTCATTACATTAAGTTGCCCCAATTGTTGCAGTAAAATTAGATTGGATGGCAAATATTTTAGGGTTTTTTCTAATAAGTCTTTGGCGTATTTAACATCTTTTCTTGCCATAGCACTGTTGTAAACAAATCCGAAAGCATCCAAATTGCTCGGGTTTAATTCCAGAGCTTTAGCAAAATGCGCCTGTGCTTTTTCATCATCGCCTTTGCCCAAATAAGCTTGACCAAACAAAAACTTAATTTCGTCAGAATTTGGTGTGCTCCAATCAATTTTATTCAACAGGCCAAGGGCTTCATCAAATTGTTTTTTAGAAATCAAAATGCGGGATTGGACAATTTTAGCCGCATCCAGATCTGGATTGGCTGTAAGTACCTCATTGATATAAGTAGCCGCTTTTTCAACTTCATTATTATCTAAAGCGTTACGGGCTAACTTGATTTTTGCGACATAACCCATTTCCGATTTTTTTTCTATCGCCAATATCCGGTTAAGCACCGAATTCGCTTCATCAAAATCTCTTCTTTTTGACATCCAATCGGCAAAGGTAAGCAGGGATTGTGCGTCCGTTTTATATTGCTCTACAAACTCATTGAATTGCTTGGTTAACTTATCAGAACCCTTGTTTTCTTCACCTGTGACAATAAGATCTAACAACAATAATTTTGGCCTGACATCCTTAGGTGCGGCGGCAATTATTTTAGTGATTAAAGCCTCGGCCTGTTTGTCATCCCCATTACGGGCATATTCTTTAACCAACATGATTTTATATTCTTGATTGTCTGGGAATGCAGCAATTAAGTTATTAAAATCATTGATTACAGCATCCTGCTCTTTGGCATTTGAATGCAACTGGATTTTAAAGATATGCCATGCAACATTTTTGGCATCTAATTTCAAAGCATCATCAATTAAGGCAAGCGCTTTAACCGTATCGCCCTGCTGGGAATACAGCAAGGATTTCAAAGCGATAGCATCACCACTTTTGGGGTTTGTTTTCAGTACGCCATCAATAACAGCAACCGCTTCGTTATATTTTTTTAGGCCAATTTCTACCGATGCTTTCAGTAATAATGCTTCTTCATTTTGATTGGCGATGGCTAAAACCGCTTCGGCCTGTTGGTTTGCGCTATCAATATCACCCAATAAAATATACAAATTACCCAATTTCACCCTGGCTTTAACATGATCCGAAGACAGCTCAATCGCTTTGAGCAAATTTTCTTTCATGACTTTAAAGTTGCGAGTCTTTTCATCTAGCAACGCTAAATAGTAATAGGTATCAGCGGTATCTTTGTTGGCTTGGTTTGAGGTTTTTAATTCCAACTGGGCTTTTTCATATTCCCCGTTATTAAGATACTCGACGCCTTTTTGCAGATGCTCTTGGGCATCTTCTTCTTTGTTGCAAGCTTGCAATAACGTTAAAACAACCAACACTGAAGTGATTAATTTAGTTTTATTTCTACAACCTTTATCAAGCATCTTAATAGCCCACTGGAATGGTTTAAATACGGATATATTTGGATAAATATTGGATTCTAACAGAGTTCTAAAACTATTACGGCGTATTCTAGCTTAAGTTTTCCTCATCGAGGCTCACAAATTTTATGGCGATGCCCTACTTGCTTTATCGTTTTCTATAAAAAACACGACGCAATAATCACTTTAAAAACGGGCTACATTTTGATTTTTTAGTAAAAATTTACTCTTGAAAAACAATAAATTCTACTTTTAGATTCTGGTGACAATGATTGTAAATTAACGGATTGTACGGCACAAACCATTCGCTCAAAGCGACAGCTTAATGATTTAAGCCTGTTCAATTCAACCGTTATCGATGCTGGCTAATAGTTAAAATTAGCCAAAAGACTAATGATAGACACAGTAAGCCCAAAAACAGACTTACTGTGTCTTATTTGAAATTATAAAAGCAAACTATCAAGCAATGATTTGGCAACCATTTGCTGCTCTTTGTTGCCATTTTTTAAAACTTCTGCTGCGATACCTTTGGCTGCTTCATTATCACCCATATCGACATAAGCAATAGCTAAGTCCAATTTAGTCTCCATTTCATCCATATCGGCCAAATTAGATGTCCCAAAAGAACTGATGTCAAAAAACGGGTCGGCCAAATCTTTACCTTGGCTAGGGCTAGGGCTAGCAAATTCAACCGTTTCTAGCGTACTGTCACTTTTAGTTTCAGTCTTTGGTGTTTTGGGCTCATTATCAAGTTCTGAGGCAAATAGATCAAAATCAAAATCAATCGCTTCATTATTGGCTTTTGGCTCTTCCGCTGCACCCAGTAGCTCAGGACTAAACAAGTCATCATTGGGTTTACCCAAGCTGACTGGATTTTCCTTCTCTGAACCTAAAGTACTACCGCCAAACAACTCCTCAAACGACGCGAGATTAAAATCCATCTCATCGAGTAACTGATCTGAATTGGAAGCAGCAAGCTTTCCATCTTCAACAGCTGGTTTTTTTCTTAACTCAACACGACCGTTTTGCCCGCTAAATAACACTGAATCTGGGCAAATCTCACTGCCCATCTCAACGACTTTTGCCCAAAAAACATTGTCACTATTTTTGCCCATATCGAACAACTCATTGGCATAGCGATCAAATTCTTGATTTTTTTCATTGGCATAATAAATTTCTAACAACTTAAGCTTGAAGTCATCGCGAGCAGGCTGATCCTGAATGGCGTGGCGCATTAGCTCTTCAGCTTGTTGATAACGACCATATGCCAAATAAACATCAGCTTCTGAAATAGGATCAATTTCACCCTGATCCATATCAAACATGTCAAAATCATTGCTAGTAAGGTCACTACTGAATAAATTATCGCCGTTATCCAAACTATCAACGGAAACTTCTTCAAGAATTGATCCTTGAAAAACATTACTGGTAATTGGCTTAGAGGCGCTGTCAGTATCTGTGTAACCATACATCGACTCAATGTCGAATTGGTTTTGGTTTCTTCTGCGCAACATGACCCAAGCAATATAGCCCAACAAACCAAAACCTGTGCCACCAGCAAACAAATATACCCAGTCTGTTTCTGGTTCTTGTTCAACAACAGGTGCAGGCGGTGGAACAACCACAGGCTTTGCAACTGGTTTTACCTCTTCAGTTTTTACCGATGCAACTGGCGGCTCTACTTTTTTCTCAACTGTAGGCACTGACTTTTGCTGCTCTGTTGCAGCAGGTGTTTTTGGTGGCTGGCCTTGCAGCGTTGCCAATTGCTGGTCTTTTAAGGTGATAATATCTTGCATCACTGCCAGCTGTTTCTCTAGCGCAGCAATCTTCGATTTTATCTCTTCATCCGATGATGAAGGCGTGCCAGCATTTGCTGCTTGTTGGGTTTTGCTAGGTTCAGCTACGGTTTGAGCCGTTGTTGCAGCCGCATTATCGGCAGCTTTTTCGGTAACGGTTTTATTGGCAGTTGGATTACCAATGTCTATAGAAGCTGCTGTCGTCGATTCCCGGACAGTATCTTGTTTGGGCGCTTCTAAGGTAAGTTGGTTTTCTGTCGCTGACTCTTCAACCACAACAGAAGGAATTGGCTCTACCGAACGGTTACGCCAAGCTTTGTTTTGCCTGTCGAACTCATCCAAGGCTTGTTGCCTGGTCAATTTCAACAACGCATTACGTTCTGGAATATTTAAGCGTTTACCCGCCATCAAAGCATTGATGTTCTGTTTGTAAAACGCTTGTGGATTGGCTTGATACAAACCGATCATAGTTTGCTCAACGGAAACCCCAGAACTGGAACTCACCCTTTCGGCAACTCGCCATAAATTATCATTCTTAACTGTAGGCCCATATTGACCGACACTGGCAACAACCGGTGCTTGAATTCTTTGTACCTTAGGGGCTTTTGGTTTTGAAGCAGAAGGGGTACGCCGACGGATAGGCAACTCTGGCGTTTGCAGAGGTTGTTCGCTTTCTATCGGGGTAATGACAGGAACGACAGCTTGTTGATACACATCAGGCGGATCGACCAAGACGGTAAATTCTCTGTACAAGCTGCCTTTAGGCCAAGTTACTTCAAGCAAAAAATCAAGGAATGGCTCTTTTAATTCTTCATTAGAAGTAATTTTTACGATAGCGCCATTCGGTGATGCAATTGTCTGAAACTTGAGTTTAGATAAAAAGTACGTCCACGGTACGCCAGTTTGATCAAACTTATCGGGCGGGGCTAAATTAACTTTTATATCTGCCGCTTTCTCACCTGGAGCCAAAACTAAAGCAATCTCAGCACTAAGGTTTTGATTAAGAGCAGAATGTAATGTAATTTCACCCACACCTAAAGGATAAGCACTAGCAGGTACCAATAACGATACTATCGCTAAAGTCTTGGTTAGATTGCGCACGCCTCTCTCCTTCAAAATAGTTTCCACAGTATCTTAACGCCAATAGTCAAATAACAAAGCTTAGACTAGATATGATTTTTTACCAGTTCTTCAGCAATCTGTACACTATTTAATGCCGCGCCTTTACGGACATTATCAGAAACCACCCAAAGATTAATACCATTTGGATGCGATATATCTTCACGGATACGACCAACAAACACGTCATCACGACCTGACGAATCGGTTACTGCCGTAGGGTAGCCGCCGTCTTTACGTTCATCAATAACCGTAACGCCCGGCGCATTTTGTAACAGTTCTCGCACTTTCTCAGCAGAGATTTTCTCACGGGTTTCAATATGAACCGCTTCCGAATGTCCATAGAAAACAGGCACACGAACTGCTGTAGGATTCACCAAAATGCTCTCGTCACCCATAATTTTTCGGGTTTCCCAAACCATTTTCATTTCTTCTTTGGTGTAACCATTGTCCATAAAAACGTCTATCTGCGGCAAAACATTAAAGGCAATTTGTTTAGGATAGACATTCGTGGTGATGGTTTTGGCATTAAGCAACTGTGCAGTTTGCATAGCCAATTCTTCTATAGCTTCTTTGCCTGTGCCAGAAACCGCTTGATAAGTACAAACATTAATACGAGTAATACCGACCGCATCATAAATGGGTTTTAACGCCACTAACATTTGGATGGTTGAACAATTAGGATTGGCAATAATGCCGCGATTTTTATACTCGATGATTTTTTCAGGATTGACTTCAGGAACAACTAAAGGAATATCCTCATCGTAGCGAAATTGTGACGTGTTATCGATAACTATACAACCCGCAGCCGCCGCTTTTGGCGCATATTCCGCCGAAACTGACGCGCCAGGTGAAAATAAGCCGATTTGCGCCTTAGAAAAATCAAATTCAGCTAAATCTTCAACGCGTAAATAGCCGCCATTAAAAGGGATGCGTTTACCTGCGGATTTGCTGCTAGCCAACGCATAAACTTCACCAACCGGAAATTTACGCTCTTCAAGAATGGCCAACATGGCCTCACCTACCGCACCGGTAGCCCCGACAACAGCGACGTTATAAACCTTAGTCATATCAAATGCCTTTTTTCAATTCTGCAACCACTGTATCACCCATTTCTGAAGTGCTGACTTTTTGCATACCTTCAGAATAAATATCCGCAGTGCGGACATTGGCATCTAAGGCATTATTGACAGCCTGCTCAATACGGTCAGCAGCTTCAATTTCATTAAAGGTATAACGCAACATCATGGCGGCAGACAAAATAGTCGCTAATGGATTGGCAATGCCCTTACCCGCAATATCAGGGGCTGAACCGTGGATGGGTTCGTACATACCTTTATTGTTTGCGTCCAAAGAAGCGGATGGCAACATGCCGATAGAGCCTGTCAACATGGCAGCGGCATCCGATAAAATATCGCCAAACATATTACTGGTCACCATCACATCAAATTGCTTAGGTGCGCGGACTAATTGCATCGCGGCATTATCAACATACATATGGCTTAGTTGCACATCCGGATAAAGCTTAGCGGTATCAGTGACGATTTCACGCCAAAGCTCGGTGCATTCCAACACATTGGCTTTGTCTACAGAACACAGGCGACGGTTTCTTTTTTGCGCTATTTGTAAGGCAGAATGGGCGATACGGCGGATTTCTGACTCGGAATAGACCAAGGTATTGAATCCTTGACGTTCACCATTTTCCAATACTCTGACACCACGCGGTTTGCCAAAGTAAATGCCGCCAGTAAGTTCGCGGACAATCATAATATCTAAACCAGAAACGACTTCAGGTTTTAAGGTTGAGGCATATACTAATTGCGGATATAAAATGGCAGGGCGTAAATTGGAAAACAATTGCAATTCCGAACGTAACCCTAACAAACCTTTTTCTGGACGCAAAGAAATATCCAAAGATTCCCATTTAGGTCCGCCAACTGCGCCAAGAAACACCGCATCAGCAGCTTTTGCCAAGCTTAGGGTTTGTTCTGGAAACGGCGTACCGTATTCATCATAAGCCGCGCCGCCAATCAAACCGTGTTCAAACTCAATGCCTAATGCCATTTGTGAATTTAAACATTCAAGAACTTTTACGGCCTCAGTGACGATTTCAGGGCCAATGCCATCACCGGGTAAAACTGCAATTTTTTTTGTCATTTAAAACCTTTTTACTTTTCAAAAGTGGTTTTGCCGAAACAATAAGCAAAGCCTTTTTAATAATTTAACAATCCGCAAATAACCAAGGGGCGCGTGTTTTCCTTGCTGATTCATAGGCTTTTATCGCTGCGGCGTGTTGCAATGATAAGCCTATATCATCCAAGCCATTCAATAATCGGTATTTGCGTGCACCATCAATATCAAAGTCAATGGCGACGCCTGTTGGCGTGATAATTTTTTGCGCCAACAAATCAATAGTCAATTGATATTCTGGCTGCAAATCTTGAAACAATCCATCGATGACATCGCTGGCAAGAGTAATGGGCAACAAGCCATTTTTAAAACAGTTGTTGTAAAAAATATCAGCAAAACTGGTAGCAATAATAGCGCGAAAACCAAAATCTTCTAACGCCCAAGGTGCATGTTCCCGTGATGAGCCACAGCCGAAGTTTTCTCGCGTCAACAAGATTTTTGCGCCTTGATAGGCAGGTTTGTTAAGGACAAAATCCGGATTAAGCGGCCTGTTTGTACAATCCATATCCGGTTCACCATGATCCAGATAGCGCCACTCATCAAATAGATACGGGCCAAAACCCGCCCTTTTAATCGATTTTAGAAATTGTTTGGGAATAATGGCATCGGTATCGACATTTGCCCTATCTAAGGGCGCTACCAATCCGGTCAATATGGTAAAAGCTTGCATAGTGTTTTAGTGATTGGGCCAGTTATCACTGGCATAAGAAAGTTGCAGTTAAGATTTTTGAATAACTTCGCCGACTTTTTGAATATCTTTGCCAATACCATGCAAGGTATTGCAGCCAGCAAGCGCAAGAAACACTAATATCAAAATTATACGAGCATTCAAAGTTATTCCCTTTTAAGCAATGGTTTTATAAATAACGCACATCGGCAAAATGCCCAGCAATTGCTGCCGCTGCCGCCATAGCAGGGCTTACCAAATGGGTTCTGCCGCCATAGCCTTGACGGCCTTCAAAATTGCGGTTGGACGTGGAAGCACAACGCTCACCCGCTTCCAATCGGTCAGCATTCATTGCCAAACACATGGAGCAACCTGGCTCACGCCATTCAAATCCGGCGGCTAAGAAAATCTTATCCAAGCCCTCTGCTTCTGCTTGCTGCTTCACCAAGCCAGAACCAGGCACAACTAAAGCTTGCTTAATCGTGGCGGCGACTTTTTTACCTTCAGCAACAGCAGCTGCCGCGCGTAAATCTTCAATGCGAGAATTAGTACAAGAACCAATAAAGACCTTATCAACAGCAATATCGGTAATTGCTTGACCAGCTTGCAGGCCCATATACGCCAATGCCCGCTGCATGCTTTGTTGTTTGACTGGGTCAATTTCCAAAGCCGGATCGGGGACATTGTCATCAATCGCCACCACCAATTCTGGCGATGTTCCCCAGGTTACTTGTGGCTTGATACTAGCAGCATCTAACTCAACAACGTTATCAAACACCGCGTCGGCATCGGAGTGCAAATCTTGCCACAAGCGTTCCGCCATATACCAATCGTCACCTTTGGGTGAATACGGACGGCCTTGGTAATACTGGATAGTGATGTCATCCACTGCCACCAAGCCAGCTCGCGCACCTGCCTCGATTGCCATATTGCAAACTGTCATCCGGCCTTCCATAGACAGCGCACTGATTGCCGAACCCGCAAATTCTATGGTGTAACCATTGCCACCAGCCGTGCCGATTTTACCAATGATTGCCAAAACGATGTCTTTAGCTGTGACGCCAAAACCGACATCACCGTTGACCTTAACCAACATATTCTTAGCTTTTTTTGCAACCAAGCATTGGGTTGCCAAAACATGCTCCACTTCCGATGTGCCGATGCCGAAAGCTAACGCGCCTGATGCACCGTGGGTGGAAGTGTGGGAATCCCCACAAACGACAGTCATACCCGGCAAAGTTGCGCCTTGCTCTGGGCCAATCACATGCACAATACCTTGGCGGGCATCATTCATATCAAATTCGGTAATGCCAAATTCAGTGCAATTTTTATCCAAGGTTTCAACCTGCAAGCGGGAAACCGGATCAGCAATACCCTGATCCCGATCTGCCGTAGGGACATTATGGTCAGCAACCGCAAGATTCCTCGCCGCCTGCCAAACGCCACGCCCAGCTATACGCAATCCCTCAAAGGCTTGTGGCGAAGTGACTTCATGCAACAAATGGCGGTCAATATAAATTAACGTTGAACCATCCTCTTCCGTATGGACGATGTGGTCTTCCCATAATTTGTCGTATAAGGTTTTGCCAGCCATTTTCTTAACCTAAAATTGCAAACACTTTTGCGGTGATGTCGTCAACAGTGCCAACACCATCAATTGAAGCAAACTTCACAGCTTGTTTCGCGGAATAAAAACCAACCAATGGCTTAGTTTGCTCATGATAAACATGCAGACGTTTGCGTACAGTTTCTTCTTTATCATCATCGCGTTGAATCAATTCTTCACCACTGACATCGTCAATTCCCGCCGCTTTAGGTGGGTTAAACTGCACATGATAAGTGCGGCCCGAAGCCAAATGCACCCGTCTACCAGCCATACGGGCAACAATATCTTCATCAGCAACAACAATTTCAATCACCGTATCAATACTCACACCCATGGCATCCAAGCCTTCTGCTTGGGCGATAGTGCGCGGAAAACCGTCCAATAAAAAGCCATTGGCACAATCAGGCAAGGCAATGCGTTCTTTAATCAAACCTAGAATAATTTCATCAGAAACCAAACCACCTGCATCCATCACTTTTTTTGCCTCAACACCCAAAGGCGTTCCTGCCCTGACAGCGGCGCGTAACATATCGCCAGTGGAGATTTGCACAATTCCATATTTTTCGGTGATGAACTGGGCTTGAGTTCCTTTGCCAGAACCAGGGCTCCCTAAGAGGATGATACGCATTTACTAACTCCGTTGTATAACTTTTTGATTTTATAGTTGTATGGGCAAAATTTTATAAAAACCTAGCTTCTAACTTCCGGTTAAAAAACTCGGCGATTACCGCAGCATAGCCCTTTATATTGCTGAAAAATAGGTAGATATTCTATAACAGTTCATAGGGAAACTGTTTGAAAAAATGTACAAAATTTTGTTTTTTGGCAATTTACTACAGCCTCGCTTAATTCAGTGCGCCAATACCACTTTACCCAAACGCCAGCTTTTTCTCATTCTCCTTGCCTTTCATTAAAAATATCCCATATTTTTAATGAACCTAGCCGCTATAGATTGGTACTATAGTGTCCGTGCGTATCATCCGGATAAACCTAATGAGTAATCTGCTAAAACAATTCCAAGACTCCTCCTCTTTCTACGGCAGCAATGCCACTTTTATTGAAGACCTTTACGAACGCTATCTGGAAAACCCGGAATCCGTTGACGTAAGTTGGCAACAACATTTTAAAGCTTTGCGCCCGCAAGCCACCGCCGACACCCCACATAGCCCGATCGTTGCCCGCTTTAGCGAACTTGCTAGCCAATCGCCAGGCCGATTAGCGCAACTGCAAGGTTTTACCGAGGAAAGCGTTAAAAAACAATCGGCAGTAGCCCGATTGATTAACCATTATCGGGTGCGTGGCCATCAAATTGCCAATAACAACCCGCTGGGCAAAACCACCCCGCCGCCGCCGGACATGGAACCGTCTTACTATGGTTTGTCAGAACCGGACATGGACACGCTATTCGATACGGGCTTAATGCACGGACAAGACCGCTTGCCGTTACGGCAAATCTTGGCGAACCTGCGGACTATCTATTGCGGCAGTATCGGTGCGGAATACATGCACATTGACGATACGCCCACCCGTCGCTGGCTGATTAACCGCTTGGAAAGCAGCAAAGCCAAATTGGCACTCAGCCCCGAACAGAAACGCTGGACATTAAAATTGCTGACGGCGGCAGAAGGCATAGAAACTCATTTGCAAAACAAGTTTGTCGGGCAAAAACGCTTTTCTTTAGAAGGCGGGGAATCGCTAATCCCGATCTTGGATGAGCTGATCCAGCGTTCCGGCGAAAAAGGCGTAAAAGAAATGGTTATCGGCATGGCGCATCGCGGTCGCTTAAATGTCTTGGTCAATATTTTAGGCAAAAGCCCCGCCAGCTTGTTTGATGAATTCGCAGGCAATTACACCCTAGCACCGGGGATGCGTTCCGGCGACGTCAAATACCACATGGGCTTTTCTTCCAACTTAAACACTCCGGGCGGCCCAGTGCATTTGGCACTGGCCTTTAACCCGTCGCACTTGGAAATCATCAATCCAGTAGTGGAAGGCTCGGTAAAAGCCCGTCAAGACCGCGCGGGAGAAAACGGCAAAAACACCGTCGTACCGATTCTTATCCACGGTGATGCGGCATTTTCAGGCCAAGGCATCGTCATGGAAACCCTGAATATGTCACAAACCCGCGCCTTTTCTACGGGCGGCACGATTCACGTGGTCATCAACAATCAAATTGGCTTCACTACCAGCAATCCGCTCGATGCCCGCTCCACACCCTACTGCACCGATGTCGCCAGAATGATCCAAGCACCGGTATTCCACGTTAACGGCGATGATCCAGAAGCGGTGCTGTTCGTCACCCAATTAGCGGTAGATTACCGAATGAATTTCCACCAAGACGTGGTGATTGACCTGATCTGTTACCGCAGGCTAGGTCACAACGAAGCGGATGAGCCAGCGGCGACCCAGCCAGCGATGTACAAAAAAATCCGCAAGCACAAAACCACGCGCAAACTTTACGCGGAACAATTGGTTGCTGAAGGCGTCATGACCACCGAGCAATGCGCCGCTATGCAGCAAGATTACCAAAATCTGTTGGAAGCGGGTGAAATCGTCTCGCGTCCGGTATTGGAAAACGAAAACTACACCTACAACAGCCAATGGCAGCAATTCCTCAATAAAAGTTGGACTACGCCATGCAACACCTCGGTGACGCTAGATCGGCTAAGGTTCTGCAATGACCGCATGTTACGCCTGCCGACGGGCTTTGAATTGCACCCACGGGTTGCTAAAGTCATGGATAACCGCCGCAAAATGGCGGCTGGGGCAATGCCTTTGGACTGGGGATTTGCCGAAAACATGGCCTACGGCACCTTAGTGCTAGAAAAACACCACATCCGCATCACCGGACAAGATGTCGGTCGCGGTACTTTTGTGCATCGCCATGCGGTACTGCATAACCAAATCAACAACAAAACCTACACACCATTAAAGCACCTGGATAAAGACCAAGGCCAAGCGCAGATTTTCGATTCCTTACTTTCCGAAGCAGGTGTACTGGGCTTTGAATACGGCTACAGCACCACCACGCCAAACACTTTGGTGATTTGGGAAGCGCAATTTGGTGATTTCGCCAACGGCGCACAAGTGCTGATCGACCAATTCATCAGCTCCGGGGAAACCAAATGGGGACGGTTATGCGGCTTGGTGATGTTATTGCCACATGGTTTTGAAGGCCAAGGCCCAGAACATTCTTCCGCCCGATTAGAGCGTTATCTGCAATTGTGTGCCGAACACAATATGCAAGTGTGCTATCCAACCACGCCCGCGCAAATTTTCCATTTGTTGCGCCGCCAAGTGTTGCGCCCTTATCGCAAACCGTTAATTATCATGAGCCCCAAAAGTTTGTTACGCCATAAACTGGCGATTTCAACCTTGGAAGACTTAAGCAACGGACAATTCCAAACCATTATTGGCGAGGTAGATAAAGTCAGTAACAAAAAAATCACACGACTAGTATTTTGCGCGGGCAAAGTCTATTACGACTTACTGGAAGCCCGCCGCGAAGACGATCTAAAACATGTCGCGATTGCCCGCATTGAACAGTTGTATCCATT
This sequence comes from uncultured Methylococcaceae bacterium, assembly GCA_903928685.1. Taxonomy (GTDB): domain Bacteria; phylum Pseudomonadota; class Gammaproteobacteria; order Methylococcales; family Methylomonadaceae; genus Methylovulum. The sequence continues at coordinate 14,239 of CAIYRS010000032.1, read as the reverse complement.
CCCTTTGGAAGCGTTCAAAGCAGAAATCGCCAAATACCCTAATTTGCAAGAATTTATCTGGTGTCAGGAAGAACCTAAAAATCAAGGTGCTTGGTATAACTCCAGCCATCATTTTAGCGATAACCTGCCGCCAACCATTAAAGTAACCTACGCAGGCAGACCGCCATCGGCGTCACCCGCTGTAGGCAATTTTCACGTCCATATCGACCAACAAAAAGCTGTCGTACACTCCGCCTTATACGGAAAACCTTCAGGAAACCAACCATGAGCATTGAAGTTTTAGTCCCCAACCTCCCCGAATCCGTTGCCGATGCCACGCTAATCACTTGGCACAAGCAAGTCGGCGATAGCGTCAACAAAAACGATAATTTGGTCGATTTGGAAACGGACAAAGTGGTTTTGGAAGTCACCGCACCAGAATCCGGCATACTTACCCAGATACTAAAAGACAACGGCACCGTGGTTACCAGCGGCGAATTATTAGCCGTCTTAGCCGCCGCAGGCACTGCCGTAGCAGCCAGCACACCTGCCGAAGTTGCGGCAGAAAATACCGCTGACATGCCATTAAGCCCGTCAGTACGGCGTTTGATTAGTGAAAACACCCTAAACCCAGCGGAAATTACCGGTACTGGCAAAAGCGGTCGACTAACTAAAACCGATGTGCTGGATCACCTCAGCAAACAAGCCCCAGCAGCTGAAGCAGCTGCCGTTGTTACACCAAGCAAAGAAGCCGTACCTGAAGCGATTGCCCCGATAGCCATTGCCACCAGCACAGTGGCGGCTGCGGCTTCTAATTTGCGCCCCGAACAACGTGTACCAATGACACGCTTACGGGCAAAAGTTGCCGAGCGATTACTGCAAGCGCAACAAAATGCCGCGATGTTGACCACCTTTAACGAAGTCAACATGCAAAACGTCATGGATTTGCGTAACCAATACAAAACCCGTTTTGAACAAAAACACGCCGTCAAACTGGGGTTTATGTCGTTTTTTGTTAAAGCCTCCATCGAAGCATTAAAAAAATTCCCTGCCATCAACGCCTCCATTGACGGCAACGACATTATTTATCACGGCTATTACGATTTAGGCATTGCCGTCAGCACACCGCGCGGCCTAATCGTGCCTGTCATCCAAGATGCCGACCAATTGGATTTTGCTGGCATCGAAAAAAGCATCGTCAATTACGGCGAAAAAGCCCGCGCTGGCACGTTAAATTATGACGATTTAAAAGGCGGCACGTTTACCATCACCAATGGCGGCGTGTTTGGTTCGATGTTATCAACACCCATCTTAAACCCACCGCAATGCGCCATTTTAGGGATGCACGCCATAAAAGAACGAGCCGTGGTAGAAAACGGACAAATCGTCATCCGCCCGATTATGTATCTGGCCTTATCTTACGACCATCGCTTAGTAGACGGACGTGAAGCGGTACAATTTTTGGTCACTATTAAAGAATGCTTGGAAGCACCCGCTCACCTTCTTCTTAATATTTAATCATGACAAAAAAAACCACCCAGTATGATGTCATCATTATCGGCGCAGGCCCAGCAGGTTACTCTTGCGCCATCCGTTCCGCGCAATTAGGCCTAAAAACCGCTTGCATCGACAATTGGCGAAACAGCCAAGGGCTAACGCCGTTGGGTGGCGCGCATCTTAATGCCGGGTGCGTAGCCTCGCTGACCTTATTGGAATCCGCCAAGCTTTACCATTCATTGCAACAAGAAATCCAGCAACATGGCATTTACGCGGACAATGTCCGCGTTGATCTTGCCCAAATGGTCGGACGCAAAGACCAGATCATCAATAAACTCAGCCACAAAATTGGCGAGTTGTTCACTCACCATAAAATCGACCATATCCGCGCCCGCGCCAAACTGCTTAAAAACAAAGAGATTGCACTTACCCCAAGTAGCCCCAGCGATGCCGACAACATCCCCGCTACCCTCACCGCCAAACATATCGTCTTGGCGACAGGCTCTTCGCCTATCCAACTTAGCTGCGCGAAAATCGACAATGAATACATTATTGATTCTTTTGCTGCCCTCAACATGGCGGAGTTACCGAAAAAAATCGCCATCATCGGCGCGGGTGTTATCGGCTTGGAATTGGCGAGCATTTGGAATCGCCTAGGCTCAGAAACAATTTTATTGGATGCCCAAGAAACCTTCTTGCCCTTACCTGACCACCAAATCGCCAGAGAAGCTTATCGGATATTCACCCGCCAAGGCTTTGATTTACGCTTAGGTGCACGGGTTATTGCCGCCAAAAAAGGCCCTAAACGGGTTGCGGTTGAATACCAAGATCAAGAAGGCACGCACACCCTGCGGGTAGACAAACTGATCGTGGCATCAGGCCGCAAACCCAACACCGAAAACCTCGCCGCCCCAGAAGCCAATCTTTTATTGGATGAGACGGGCTATGTGCATGTTGATGAAAATTGCCGCACCAATTTGCCTAGTGTTTACGCGATTGGCGACCTGACCTTGCTAGGGCCGATGCTTGCCCATAAAGGCATAGAAGAAGGTGTGTTCGTGGCTGAACAAATCGCTGGCCTGCATAGCGACATTAACTATGGCACCATCCCCAGCGTTATTTATACCGATCCGGAAATTGCTTGGGTTGGGCAAACCGAACAAGCGTTGAAAGCGATGGGTATCGCCATCAAAACCGGATCATTTCCCTTTAGCGCCATTGCCCGCGCCCAAGCCATTGGCAAAACTGACGGCCTAGTAAAAATCATCACCGATGCCGAAACCGACAACATTCTTGGTGTCCATATTATCGGCGCAGGCGCATCAGAAATGATTGCCGAAGCGGTGCTGGCAATGGAATATTCCGCCAGCAGTGAAGATTTAGCGCGTACTATCCACGTCCATCCCACCTTATCTGAAACCTTACACGAAGCCGCTTTGGCTTTAAAAAAACGCACTTTGCATTTGCCCTAACAGGGGCAAATGCCTCCGCTTTATCGCATTCTTAAAAATCGCTGCGAACCGCTATTTGGCGGTGAAAATAGCGCCGTACAAGCCAAATCCTATCCTCTGTAAAAAACTTTTACGCATTTTGCCATCAGTATTCTGAGCTAAGATAGTGTAGAATAATCGCCATTAAGTCCATGAAAAATAGTAAGGTTCTTGCCCTTAGCTGATTAACTGCCAAAAACGCTGTAAATGCAGGTACGGCAACAATTTAGTGCAATGAACCCTACGCCGACTGAAAACACCCTATTTCCAAACAAGCCTTTTCAAATAACGTGTAGGTTATGCAAATCACTATTTCCCCAAAATACGCGCATGATAACCAAACAGCTAACAGCTATTGCGCTGTAAGCCACAAACATAACCACGCCGCTTATCCAAAAACTTGGCAGACACCTTATTTTTTACGCTTACTGGCTTTGTTGTATGTGTTTTTGGGCTGGCAAACCGGGTTCGCCGAAGAAGCCACTGAAAGCCAACTGTCGCCAACCGCCGTGGAAATTGTCGCGGTAATTAACAGCAAACAACATCCATTCCTGCAATCTGCCAATTTTGCCAACCGTAGTGATGACCTAGATGCCTTATACCAATTGGGCGGTTATCAATTAATTTGGTTAGCCAATGGCAATAGTGAAAAAAACATCCAAGATTTACTGACGCTGTTAGCAAGTGCCGACGCTAATGGCCTAAATGCCGCTAATTACGATGTCCAATCGCTGCAACAAAAACTGCCCAACGTTTTGGCTTCCGGCAACATCAACGAACAAGTCAATTACGATACCGCCTTGAGCATATCGTTACTGCGGTTTTTGCATGATTTGCATTATGGGCGGGTTAATCCGCAAGGCATCAATTTCAACCTTAAATTGCGGGAAAAACGCCTGTTAGACCTGCCTGCACTGATAAAAAGCGGCATCGACCAAGCATCAATCCCGCAATTACCATCACTGGTTGAGCCAAAACTAAAACAATACCAACGGCTTAAAACCATATTGGCGGATTATCGGCAAATAGCCCGCCAAGCCCCTTCGGTTCAGTTTACTTTTGACCACTCCGTCCGGCCTGGCGAAAGCATTGCCCAAGCCCAAGATTTAAAACGTTTTTTCATAGCAACTGGGGACTTGGAACAAACGCCCAGCAATGACAAAAGCACTGGTAACCGTTATGCGGATAAATTAGTGGCGGCGATGAAAAAATTCCAACATCGCCACGGTTTAGCAGGTGATGGCGTTATTGGTAAATCCACCGTAGTTGAGCTGAACACGCCGATTTCCCAGCGGGTTAGCCAGATTGAAATGGCGATGGAACGCTTGCGTTGGCTACCCGAATTAAGCAGCGAGCCATCGATTATTGTCAACATTCCTGCCTTCCAGCTATGGACGTTCGACAATATCAACGCCCTGCAACCCACCGTCGGCAATATGCGCGTGGTGGTCGGCAAAGCCTTAAAAAATCAGACACCAATATTAATGGCGGACATGAGTTATATTGATTTCATGCCCTATTGGAACGTGCCTTACAACATCGTCAAGGGCGAAATAATCCCAAAATTACTGCAAAACCCAGGGTTTTTGGATAAAGAAAACATGGAGCTGGTTTCAAACACTGGCGTTACCAGCTTTTCTGCCAACACCATCAGCCAATTAAAACAAGGTTCTGTAAGGGTAAGGCAACGCCCAGGCCATAAAAACGCCTTGGGGAAAGTGAAGTTTTTATTCCCGAATAAAGACGATGTCTATTTGCATGACACCCCTTCCGGCTCGCTGTTCAGCCGTTCGCGCCGGGATTTTAGCCACGGCTGCGTGAGAGTGGCGGATCCGGAAAAATTGGCAGAATTTGCCTTGAAAAACCAAAAAGGTTGGGATGAAGAAAAAATAAAAGCGGCAATGGCTTCAGAAAAAATGCAGCGGGTGATTTTGAAAAAACCTATCCCCGTGTTGTTTTTTTATGTCACCGCTTTTTTTGACCAAGATAACCAACTGATTTTTTATCCTGATATTTACGGGCATGATGTGGTACTTGCTGAGGCTTTAAAAAACCCAGAAGACCTTGCTGACCACAATTTGTTTGCTACCCCAGAGCCAACGCCAGCGCCCGTGATTTCCCAGTCTGAAGAACCGAAAACCCTAGAAGCCGCTAAGTAACTCACCAAGTCCGAATATCACCCGTATCCAAATGCACGAAATTGGCATACGGGTAATAACCCACCCCACCCCGCTGCATAGCGACAGCAGCATCGCGGATATAACGGCTTTCCACACCAGCAACGCGAATATCAATCGCCCGGCCTTCCATGTGTAAGCTGTGCTTGGCAACCCGATGGCTTTGCTTGCGTAAATGGGCATTGGTATAAGGCGAGCGGTAGCCGGAAATCACTTCAAACGGCTTAACAATCCCTAAACTTTGTTGAATCTCATGCAGCTGATCCAGCAAAAATGGATCAATCGGATGCACATCCCCTGTGTGGAAATCGCGGAACAAATAACTGATTTCCGCCAAGGCATCGTCAACATAATGTCCGCGCTCAAAGAAAGCCACTTTCAGTTTTTCACCAGTATTGGTATTTTCCAAAGCGATCAGTTTATGTGACGGCCCATAGCTACCCCCGCGTAACGCTGCTGTAGCCAATTTCGGCCCAGCCACCGCCAGTAATGACCCACACGCCAATTGCTTTAAAAACCGCCGCCTTGATGTAAGTAAACGGCCTTCTTCAACGCTATGATTTGCTAAATGCTGCCTGTTCATAAATTTATTTGCTAAGTGACTTCATCCCATTTTGCACTTGCCAGCCTTAAACAAACCTTAAGTCAAGAATTAAACACAGTAGCAACAAATAGTAGCTATTTACATTCGGCATCTATTGTTATACTCAGACCCGCCTTTCTAAAACTGTACTTTAACCACGTACAACAAAGCCTTAGAACGTGTTTTAAAAGCATAACCAACACAATCGGCTGCAACTTGTCAAACAAGCCCGCCAGCCGCTTTTAAAACACGTTCTTAGCCTTGTGTAAGTGGCTTGAAGACACCATCAACGCAACATGACTTGGACGACTTGCATGCGTACCACAAACCAAAAACCATCAACGTACCTTACCGAAGTAAAAAACCTCTCTGACCGCATTGTCAAAGCCCAGCAACCGATACGGGTATTAGACTCGTTAAAATGGGACGACAACATCAAACAACAGTTTTTAAAAAGCGGTTGTAAAGAGCTACCAGCGATTGATGCCGCCTATTATAAAAACCGTTCTTTAGGATTTGATCCTGAGGAAAAAAAACGCGAATTTCACGAAATCGAACGTGATTTAGTCCGCAAACTTGGGCAACTAAACCCGCTTAGCGTCATCATGCGCCGCATCTGCCGCGAATATCAGGATGTGGTATGGATGCTGGAATCGCGCGGTACAGAAACCTTCTCTAATATCTCCCAAGAACTGTACGGTTCTTCGCAAGACGTATTCCATGTCGGCGATCCAACCATCGCCGAACTTGGCAGTATGATGGAAGCCACCTTATCGCAATTGGTGCAATTGGATTTGTTGTCTGAAGAACCCAAAACTATCAAAGCCGCCGATGCGGTAGATATTCTTAATGAAAAAATCGAAAGCCTGTTTCCTGGCGACGGCCTCAAAGCCATGCTCAGCGACGGTATTGTCTCGGACGCTGCCGCAGGCACCAATTACGTAAAATTACGTGCTGATGCCTTTTTCAATATGCGCGATTTACGGGTATTGGAAGTCCACGAAATTTGGGTGCATCTAGGGACCACCTTAAACGGCATGACCCAGCCATATTGCACCTTTCTTGGCAAAGGGCCACCATCAGCAACCATCACCCAAGAAGGCTTGGCGGTATTGATGGAAATCCTGACTTTCAGCTCCACACCGCACAGGCTGATGACTTTAATTAACCGGGTGCGCGCCATCACCATGGTCGAAGAAGGTGCGGATTTCTTGGAAATTTTTAAGTTTTTCCGTAGCAAAGGCTTAGATGAAGAAGACAGCTACACCCTCAGCACCCGCGTCTTTAGGGGCAGCAGTGCTACAGGCATGCCGTTCACCAAAGACCTAACTTATATCAAAGGCTTTGTGCTCACCTATAACTTCATCCGACTAGCGGTAAGTAAAGGTAAGCCAGACCGCATCCCGTTGCTGTTCTGCGGCAAAACCATGATTGAAGACATGAAAGTGTTACACGATCTGGTTGAAGAAGGCACGGTAATACCGCCGCACTTCTTACCGCCCCAGTTTAAAGATTTGATGGGATTATCTGCGTGGATGAGCTTCAGCCGATTTATGACTTCGCTTAACTTCCAGCAATTGGAACAAGACTACTCGAATATTTTGTAGTTTTGACGTTTGAACTGTATCGATGCTTACTTGGCTAGGTAGTTTGTAGTACTGGAGTCCAAAACAGGTTTTGGACTCCAATTTCAAGCAGGTATTTTAAGGAAAATACCCACGCAACAAAGCACTTCCCAACCTCGCTTGCGCCAACATCTCTTCATCCAAGGGATATTTGCTGGCGAATTGCTGGATTTTCTCCAGACAAAGCATTTTTTCCTCTACCTGACTCGCCTCACGCACCCACTGCAATAACATCGCCGTGTTATAGCGATTGCATTCACGCAAATCCGCCGCAGCCGTGCCATAGCCAGATACCACTTCACTGGCGATCAACTGGCGTTGCTTCAAGCGCCTGAGAACAATTCTAGGGTCAATAAGTTGTGGCTTAAAGCCAACGGCTAACGATGCCAAACCATTTACCGATAAACGCCTGGATTGCACATAATCGCTTTTATTATTTAAGGCTTTATCCAATAACGGAAAAACCAACGGAATTCTTCTGGCGCTATAAGCCACGACATTTTTGTTGCCGCCCGAAAGCAACATCGTGTGTAACGCGCTGCCTGCAAAACTGATAATGGTTTTATGACGGGACAAGGTGCTAATTTGGTGATGAATGGAATAATTTTCAGGATGGTAAATATAAACCCCTTGGCTTTCTAAGGCTTGCTCCAAGCGGTCTTCGCCAATAATCATGCGGAAATGCCCAGGCACTAATTGATTGCGCGATAAAAAAATCGGTTGCTCAGTTGGCTCGACGGCAATGCTATCGGCAAATAATTGCTGGAGAGTATTGATGACTTGGTGGACTTTCCAAGGGTACTCAATGGCTGGCGAAGGAATACAGACGTTCTCTAAAAAAATAGGCGCATCGATAATTTTTAGCCGCTCATCAACCCCCAACAATTTAAACAAATCCACCACAAACTCTGGCACACAACCATTAATCGGCAACAGGATAATATGGTCAAAATCTTGAATTTGCTGCGCCTGCAAAAACCATAAGCGGGACAGCGTTTCAATTAAAAAGTGTCCAAAATGTGAATGACAAAGCCCCATATACAGGCTTTTTCCCGATAACACTGGCGCAGAACTGGGTAATGGCAACGGCCCATAACCGACCACAACTTGTTTGTTGGTAATCAAGCCAGAACTGGGGATATAGCCACCTTGGCGATGATATAAACCGCCTTGAAGTTTTAATTTACGTGAATCCAGTGATGTCAACGGCATACACAATATATCTTCATGCTGCAAAATAGCTGGTTTTTCCAAGCGCACATTCGGTGGCGGCAGGCAGGCAATCAGTTTTTCAGCACATATTTGCAAAGCAGCAGCTATAGCCATAAATCGTTAGTTCAAAAATAGAGGATTACAAAAAATTGTATAAGCAAACATCAAGCCAGCCGCTCTTTATATTGCGCCAAATTAGCCTTGACGCGTTCCTTACGCACCTCTGGCGCAAGCTGTTTTTTATTGGCCCATTCCAAATCATCGGCGGGCAATTCACTTAAAAAGCGGCTAGGCTCGCATTCGGCGATTTCCCCGTAGCGTTTCCGATGGGTGCAGTAACTAAAGGTTAAAGTTCGCTGGGCGCGGGTGATGCCCACATAGGCTAAGCGGCGCTCTTCTTCAATATTGCCCGTGTCTATGCTGTTTTGGTGCGGCAAGATATTTTCTTCCATGCCAATCAAAAACACATGCGGAAACTCCAAGCCTTTGGCTGCGTGTAAGGTCATCAGACTGACTTGGTCGGCGACTTCTTCTTCCTGGTTACGCTCTAAAATATCCATCAACATAATACTGGCGACAATCTCCGCCAAAGATTTTTGCTGACTGCTGTCCTTGTCGGCAATGCGTTTTAACCAGTCCACCAAATCATAGACATTGCCCATTTTCCGATCTGCCGATTCCTTGGTTTTGCTATTTTCCCGCAACCATTGCGAGTAACCGATTTGCTCAATCATTTGCTCAATCACGGCAAAGGTATCGCCACGGGCAACGCGGTCGGCGGTATCGACAACCCAATCGCGAAAATGCGTTAGCCGATGCGCGGCTTTTTCTGACAGTTTTTGCGCCAAGCCTAATTCTGAGCAAGCGGAAAACAAGCTAATTTGCCGCTGATTGGCATAATCACCGAGTTTTTCTAAAGTCGTCGGGCCAATTTCCCGGCGCGGCGTGTTGATAATGCGTAAAAACGCCGCGTCATCATCGGGATTAACCAGCAAACGCAAATACCCCAGAATATCTTTAATTTCGCTATAGGCAAAAAACGAGGTGCTGCCGCTGATGAAATACGGAATATTGTTTTCCCGCAAACCGCGTTCAAACAAACGCGATTGGTGGTTGCCTCGGTACAAAATGGCGTAATCTTGATAGCGGCTGCCAGTGCGGAATTTATGGTGGATAATTTCCGACACCACTTGCTGGGCTTCATTGACTTCATCTTTATGGCTCAACACCCGTAGCGGGTCGCCATAGCCCAATTCACTCCAGAGTTTTTTCTCAAACGCATGCGGATTATTGGCGATAAGCTGGTTGGCGACTTTTAAAATCCGCCCAGTGGAACGGTAATTTTGCTCTAGTTTGATAACTTGCAAGCGGGCGAAATCTTTCTGCAACTGCGCCAAATTTTCCGGCTGCGCGCCACGCCAAGCGTAAATCGATTGGTCATCATCACCTACCACAGTAAAGCGCCCCAATTTGCCCGCCAGCAATTTCACCAATTGGTATTGGGTGATGTTGGTATCTTGGTATTCATCAACCAACAGATAACGGATTTTATTCTGCCATTTTTCTAACACCGCCGGATGCTGTTGGAACAGCAACACGGGCATCAAGATTAAATCGTCAAAATCCACGGCATTGTAAGCTTTCAAACTCCGCACATAATCGACATACAACTTGGCTGCCGGAAGTTGCTCGGCAGTCGCCAAACTGACCGATTGCTCTGGCGTGACAAAAGCATTTTTCCACGTCCCAATTTGGTAGGAATACTGATCGGCCTGCTCGGCATCATAATGTTTGGGATCGTGGCTGATAAGATTTTTCAGCAGGGTTTGTTTATCTTGCTCATCAAATAAAGTCAACGCCGCTTTGTAACTTAAGACTTTGTGTTCCTTACGCAAAATATCCAAGCCCAAGGAATGGAAGGTAGACACCCGCAAACCGCGACTGGCTTGGCTATCCAACAACTTGCTGACCCGGCTTTGCATTTCTCTGGCAGCCTTATTGGTAAACGTAACCGCCGCAATATGCCGCGCAGGCAAGCCTTGCTTAACCAAATAAGCGATTTTTTCGGTGATCACACGGGTTTTGCCACTGCCTGCACCCGCCAATACCAATAAGGGATGGTCAATAGCTTTTACAGCGGCTTGTTGTTGGGGATTTAATTTGGACATAAGGTAATTCTGGGGTAAACCGTAATTGCCAGCTGGCATTGCACTATTGTAAGCATGGTTCAAGCCAACCGGGACATATAATTGCGTTTTCAGTTTTTTTGAGCGGGAGCGCGGGCATCCTGCCCGCCATTTGCGGTCAAGATGACCGCGCTCCATAAGCGTCATTACGAGAACAAACCATTTAAAATCATCATATTAAATTTAATATTGCGACACCTAAAGGTAGGATGGGCTGACGGAAGGAAGCCCATCAAACTAAGCGACTAATGGTGGGCTTCCTCGCGTCAGCCCACCCTACAGCTAACGCCAATGCTGAATATTCACAGTAACTTAGGTAATATGTCGCACCTTCACATCAACAACCACTGAATTTTTGAGTTTCCCATGAGTAAAGCCATCGTCTTAACCGGCATCACCACCACCGGCACACCCCATTTAGGCAATTACGTCGGCGCCATTCGCCCCGCCATTGCCGTCAGTAAAGATGCCAATGTCATGCCCTTTTATTTTCTTGCCGACTACCACGCGTTAATTAAATGCCACGAGCCAGCAAAAGTCCGCCAATCCAGCTTAGAGATTGCCGCTACTTGGCTGGCATTAGGCTTGGATACCGACAATGCAGTGTTTTATCGCCAATCTGACGTGCCGGAGATTATGGAACTCTCTTGGATGCTGACTTGCGTCGCCGCCAAAGGTTTGATGAACCGCGCCCACGCTTATAAAGCGGCAGTTGCCGAAAATGAAGACGGCGGCGAAAAAGACCCCGATAAAGGCATCACCATGGGCTTGTTCAGCTACCCCATTCTGATGGCTGCCGATATTTTGATGTTTAAAGCCAATAAAATCCCGGTCGGTAAAGACCAAATCCAACACATTGAAATGGCGCGCGACATCGCCGGACGTTTTAACCATATTTATGGCGAACATTTTGCCTTACCGGAAGCCGTGGTTGCCGAACACGGTGCCGTCTTATCCGGCTTGGATGGGCGCAAAATGAGCAAAAGTTACAACAACACCATCCCGTTATTTGAGCCAGAAAAAAAATTACGCAAGCTCATCAATAAAATCAAAACCAATTCCTTAGAGCCCGGCGAGCCCAAAGACACCGAAGGCTGCACCTTATTCAGCATTTACCAAGCGTTCGCCAACCCTGAAGAAGTCGCCCACATCCGCCAACGTTACGCCGAAGGTATTGGCTGGGGCGAAATGAAACAAGTGTTGTTTGAGCATATCAACGAACACGTCGCCCCTGCACGTGAACGCTACGAAGCCTTAATGGCCTCGCCTGCCCATATTGAACAGCAATTGCAGGAAGGCGCGGCAAAAGCCAGGGCGATTACTGTGCCGTTCATTAAAGAACTGCGTGCGGCGGTCGGCATTGCACCGATAGCTTAAGATCAGCTAGTTTTTAACATTGACGAGCGTTTTATAGTTTCCACGCTCTGGCGTCACTGCCATTAAGTTAGGTATTTGTAGCTTTAATTTCAATAAGATAAAGATATTGTAGGGCGTATTAGCGATAGCGTAATGCGCCGGATGTTTGAAAGCCAACATCATGCGGTGCAATACGGCTATCGCCTATTGCACCCTACAAAAGATGTTTTATGGATTTATCAACAAATTGATTTTAAAAAATTCCTTAACTTAATGGCAGTGATGCCAGAGCGTGGGAACGATAGCCAAAACCGCTTTTGCTAGCGCACATTATTTAGCCATTACCCAAAGGATCCGTTATGAAATTCGTCCCCTGCCAAGACAAATGCACTTATAAAGATACCCACTGCGAAGGCTGTGGCAGATCGCACCAAGAAATCGCCGACACTAAAAAACTGGTGAAGGCGGCAGTGGAATTTGCCCAACAACAAGGTTATGAAAACGTCGAGGAATTTGGCGAAGCCATTGGTAAAAGCATCACCAAAAAATTGTTGAAAGCCCGTCCTGCGGCTTAAATATTAAAAAAATAAGGGCGGAAAATCCGCCCTTATTTGTAAAACCTACTCGTAGCTAATTACTTGCTTGCTTTAATATGTTCAACCGCTTCTTCTGCGGCTTTAGTGGCAACCTCAGCATGGCCTAATGCAGAATGGTCGATAGCGACCTGAAGTGATTTAGCCGCAGCATCTAAATGATTTTTGGATTTGCCTTTCGCAACCAAAGAACCCGCTAAAGCATTATCTAAAGCCAATTTTGCATGTTCAAACAACACAGGCGCATGCCCTAATTTGCCATGTTCCACTGCGGCATTGGCATGGCTTAAAGCAGCACTGACTTGATCTTCGGAAATGGCAACAGCAGAGCTCAAAGTTAACAATAAGCCTGCAAAAAGTGATGCTGATTTTTTCATTATTCTTTCCTCATGATTAATTTGTCAAAAACGACTTAGTAATTATTATTTGCCAACACAAAATAGTGGGTCGACACCATTAGTTTACCTTGCTTCGCTATTATTTCAAGGGACTGATGCAATCAACTAGCCTAGTTTTTTTGCTAAGCCGATTACCAACAACCGTTTTCCCATTAATCACGATTTACCCTAACTGGCGCAATCACAAACATCACCACAAAACCTATCGCCGAAATAATCGCCAGCCATTTTGAAAACGAATAAACACGGCGGAGATTGGCGTTGGCTTTGGTGATAACACTAAACTCATCCAAATAAATAGTCTCACACGCGCCATTGCCGGTATCAGTACGCACGGTGCTGGTACCGCGATGGAAATTTGCCGCTGGATTACTGTATTCCGCCAACATGCCGCGCAGGCGGATATGGTCGCCAGGTTCTGCTGCCATCAAAGCGGCAATCACGGTTTTATTATCCGCCAACAAATGGTTGTTGGATAAATCCGTCATTTTAAATAGCTCGCCCGTTTCCCGATCCGGCCAGGCTGCCCAGCAAGTCCAACTGTCATTGTGGAAATCGATACGTTTATACACGCCTGTTGCCACGTTTTCGCCCCAGATAACGCACAAATCCCGCAGGTTAATAAAATCCTGCCATTCCCCGTGATGCCAAATATCGTCAATTGCATCGGCGTTGTGGTAACTGACCACCACACCATCCAACTCATAATTAAACCGAGGAATGATGGTGTATTCCTGCTTATTTACCGTAGTGGTAAATGGCGTTTCATCGGTAGGGGTTTGCTTGGGTTCTTGCAATTGGCTGACATCGTAAAACTCAGGATTGGGCACTTTATCTTTATAAACCGCGCTGACCGCCATTACCGCTAAGCTCAGGATACATAGCCATTTAAAAATCAATTCAAAAACTGTACTTAAAGCCATCGCTGTAAATCTCCGTAAAATTATCTTAACGGGAATTATACGCTGATGTTACGCACTCACTTTTTAGGAGAAAGGAATAAATAATGAATCGCTATCGCGATGTTATTTAAATCGGGTTCTCGCACCCGAAGGCGAGTTACTTTCTTTTGCGCCGCCAAAAGCAAGTAACCAAAGAAAAGGCGGCCCGATCGCCGCTCATGTCTTGCGCTCCTCGCATTTG
>CAIYRS010000031.1 GCA_903928685.1 uncultured Methylococcaceae bacterium | reverse complement strand
CAATTATTTTACCGAACAGGGTTTAACCGCGTTGGTTGAGCGAAACGGTTTTCGGGTCGTTAAGGTGCAGCAAATAACCCGAATCCCGTTTAATGCAGTATCCAAAAGGTTGCGACTGAAAGGCAGACCTGCGGCGGTTGTTGACGGAATGGTAAAGTTTTTACAGATACCGTTTGCCGGTTTGATGCATTGCTTTGGACTAGGTATTTACATCAATTTATATGCAGTCAAAAATTAATTTAGGTTCAAGGTAAAAGGTTCAAGGTGCAAGGTAAAAGGGCAGGCTCGCTTCTTGAAACTATTGCTTTGTACTGGCTTCATTTTTTAAACCCTAACGTTAAGAAAAAGTTATATGTTAACTGTTGTTATTTTGACTAAAAATGAGCAAGCCAATCTGCCGGATTGTCTGGCGGCTATTCCTGAGTGTTATCCCATTGTGATTGTAGATTCGGGAAGTACCGATGCTACGATTGCCATCGCTAATAGCCGGTATTGCAGGATTTATAAAAATCCATGGCCGGGTTTTGCCGAACAGCGCAATTTTGCCATTAATCACTGTGCTATCAACACACCCTGGATACTGTTCGTCGATGCTGACGAAATTTACCCACAGATATTTTACGACTGGTTTGAAGCCGAGAGGACGGAGTCCGATTCGGTTGATGTGGTGATGGTGCCGTCGATACTTTATCTGCGCGGAAAACGACTAAACCACGCACCCGGTTATCCGATTTATCATCCAAGGCTGGTGCGCAGGGACGCCACCCGCTTTGTCCGTAACCACACAGGGCATGGTGAGGCCGTTATTAATACCTGCCGAATTGGCTATTGTGCCATTCCTTATCAACACTATTTTTATCATGGCGAAATTATTGAATGGATGCATAAACATGTCGATAAAGCCGCGCAAGAAGTGCAGCTTAAGCCGCCAACGGAGGCAATAATGACCCATCGGGGACGCTTGAGCGTTTTATTGGGACGATCCTGGCTGAGGATTTTCGCACGTTTTTTATACCACTTCGTTTTTCGGGGTGGCTTTTTGGATGGCTTTGCCGGCCTGGAGTTTGCACTGATGTTTACCTGGTATGAGGCAACCATCTATATGCAGGCAAAAGCCGGCACTCAAACAAGTTGAACAATATGAAAATTTCGCTGGTTTTAGCAACTCTGGGAAGGGACCGGGAAGTGGTTGGTTTTTTGAAGTCTTTAATGAACCAAACCTATAAGGATTTTGAGTTGATCATCATTGATCAAAACAAGGACGGTAAAATTGATGCCATCGTCGATTTTTACAAGGAATGCCTTGATGTGAAGCATGTGAAAGTGGATTTTGTGGGTAACGCCAGAGCCAGAGATTACGGTATAGGCTTGGCCCACGGCAGATTCGTTGCCTTCCCTGATGATGATTGTACTTATGAAAAAGATGTTCTGGAAAAAGTAGTCGCTGAATTTGCGCTGCGTAAAAACCTTTCCATATTGGTTGCGGGTTCATACACTTTTTTATCCAGCCGTTTTAGCATAGGTGTTAATAGTCGCAAAGCCCAGTATTTTTCACGCTTTCAGATGATGGGCGTCGAGTTTACGCAGTTTTTTGACCGCAACAAAATTGATGGCAAGCAGTTTCACCTGGATCACGATTTCGGGATTGGTTCCAAATATTCCGGTGGTGAGGGTTTTGAACTTTTGTATCGTTTGCTTCGGGCGGGCAATACTGCCTTTTATACACCGGGAATAAAAATTTATCATCCGGATAAAGATCATTACAAGCTGGGGACGGCAAGAATGCTGATGTATTCCACGGGGGTCGGGGCTTACATCCGAAAATTCGCCAATCAGCGCGATGCGTTTATGCTGTACTACATCGTACGTAAGATGTTTGTTGTCCCCCTCCTAAAAATGCTGCTTGCCTTGGTCTTATTTAACCCCCAAAAACTGGCCTATTCCTTTTATAACCTTGTCGGTATCTGGCGCGGGTTTCTGGAATATGGAAGGGAGGGGTAAGGTTCAAGGTTAAAGGTTAAAGGTTAAAGGTTAAAGGTTAAAGGTTCAAGGTTCAAGGTTCAAGGGCAAAGGTTCAAGGGCAAAGGACAAATCGGCGGGCTGTCTCTTTCACCTTTTACCTTGCCCCTTGCCCCTTTTACCTAAAAGATTATTCACAGACAGTTATAGGAGAATTATTATGAATATAGGTATTGTTACCACACATATCCCCCCAGCCAAAGGTTATGGCGGCGTATCCGTCACCGCCAGCGTTTTAACCAAAGCGTGGGCAGAACGCGGGCATAAAATGGCATTGGTCGCCTCCGATGAATCGATTGCCGGCCGACTACGGCCGGACAATGTGCGTTTGGGCGATCAGGTGGAGGTCAGGCTTTATCGTTGTTATGGATTCAGGCGTTGGGGCTTTGGACTGGGCGCTATCCCAATGCTGTTTAAGTTATGCTTACGGGCACCAGTAGTTTACATCCACGGCATTGCCACTTGGCCGTCTACGCTTGCGGCCATTTTTTGTGTCTTGTTACGTCGCCCCTTTATGGTGGCTGTACATGGTGGACTAATGCCGGAGCATGTTGAACTGATTCGGCGGGAGAAGCCTCACAAATGGCTATTTTACCAATGGTTGACTTTTCCAACCTTGCGCAGAGCTATCGCTGTGCATTGCACCAGTGAGACCGAGGCCGAAGGCGTCCGCAATGTACTGGGTAAAGATGCCCGCATTCTATTGGTTCCAAATGGAATTGATAGTCAAGTGTGTAATGTGGCTCCCTATCCTGCCAGTGCAGGCATGACGATCTGTTTTCTGGGACATATTCAGCAAGAAAAAGGCATCAATGCTTTTATCAGAGCCTGGTTAAAAGTTCGGAGGCCTTTCGATCGACTGTTGATTGCCGGTAGAAGCGTAGATGGCGATTATTTTGAAGAGTTTCAGGCGCTGGTTGAACAGGCCAAAGGGGCTATCAGTTATCACGGTTATCTTGAGCGCGATGAAGTGATGGATTTGTTGGCAAACAGCCATTTTCTGGTGTTGCCTTCCGGTCTGGAGGAAGCGGGCGGCATGCGCGAGAACTTTGGCAATGTGGTAGCGGAAGCTATGGCTGCCGGACGTCCGGTATTGGTAGCCAAGGGCTTGGCCTGGGATCATTTGGAAACGTTTGGCGTTGGTTTTGTTTTTGATAGAACCGAGGCTTCCGTCTGCGAAGTGCTGCGCAAAGCCCAGTCAGTGGGAGATGGCTTGACGTGGGAACAGATGTCGTGGAATGGCAGGCAGTATGTCGAACAACAACTTGATCCCGTCAAACTGGGGGAACAAATCTGGCAGGTATTAAATAGCCGTAATCAAGCCAAGTTGTCACAACAACTCGTCAAGGAATCTTTATTATGATTAAGGTGGGTCTTATCGTCCCTACACTAAATGCGGGTAGTCTCTGGGAGTTCTGGTTAAAAGCCTTCGAGCAACAGACCCGAAAACCGGATTGTCTGTTGGTAATAGATTCCTCTTCCAGTGACGACACTGTAAATTTGGCGCGTGCACAAGGCTTTGAGGTGCAGGTGGTTGCCAAGTCAGCGTTTAATCACGGCGGTACTCGCCAGTTTGGCGTGGATAGACTGGCAGCAATGGATCTTATAGTTTTCCTGACTCAGGATGCTTTATTAGCCAGTCCTGATGCTATCGAATGCCTGTTGGCGGCATTCGCTGATGAACGGGTTGGTGCGGCTTACGGTCGCCAGCTTCCGCATCGTAACGCCAAACCCATTGCCGCCCACGCCCGTCTTTTTAATTATCCAGCCAAAAGCCGGTTAAGCAGCCTGGAAGATCGAACACGCTTTGGCATTAAAACGGTATTTATATCCAATTCATTCGCCGCCTATCGGCGCAGCGCACTAATGCAGGCAGGTGGTTTTCCCGTTAACACCATCATGAACGAAGACACCTATGTGGCCGGAAAGATGTTGATCGCCGGTTGGAAAATCGCTTATTGCGCTGATGCCCAAGTATTTCACTCTCATGACTACAGTTTTCTGGATGAATTTAAACGTTATTTTGATATTGGTGTTTTCCATGCCCATACTTCGTGGCTACAACAGACCTTTGGCGGCGCGTCTGGCGAAGGCTTGCGATTTGTAATCTCGGAAATGCGCTACCTGCTAAAGCACGCGCCCTGGCTAATTCCTTCGGCAGTTCTACGGACGGGGTTGAAATGGCTAGGCTATAAGCTGGGCAGTCTACATAAGCGATTGCCGCAAACCCTGCGTAGAAGCTTGAGCCTGCATAAAACTTACTGGTTGCGCACCTTGCCATGAATTTGGGAAAAGCGGTTTATCCACGAAAAATACTTAAACTCGATCTTCAAAAATTAAAAAATTAAAAATATGAAAATTGAGTGCCAGAAATAGTGTAGGCCGGAATAAGGCTTTTCGAGCGCAAGCGAGAACAAGCGTTTCCGGCATCCCGTACGATAGCTTCGATGGTGCCGGAAACGCTACCACGCGCTACGCTTGGGTAGTCTTATTCCGGCCTACGCCTATTGTTTTATAAACTGAACTTCCCGAAATCAGGAATTAAAAACTTGAAGAATGATTTAAAGAGATAGCCACCTGTTGGTGGTTACCCAAAAGATAAACAATAGCATTTTAGTAGATCACACCTTTCAGGACGACTTGCACCCATACGCCACTTTGGATAAGATTAATATGAATCCATCAAATTTTAAAAAATCAACATCACTCGCACTCCAATGGATAGGCGTAATAGTGCTCAGTATCTTAACCAGCGGCTGTCAACATCTTGCGTTTTTTCCCGATCTAAATGAAAATCCGACTTTTCAGGAAGAGGATAATCAGCAAAAAATACAGCCGCAAACCAAAATCATAGAGCGTCATGAGTTTCAATTAACCGAAGGCCAAACGCTGGTCGGTACGATTGCCGCAGTCAACACCCATGAAAACGATACGCTGTCTGATATTGCCCGACATTTTGGCGT
>CAIYRS010000030.1 GCA_903928685.1 uncultured Methylococcaceae bacterium | reverse complement strand
GGAAGCCGCGCGGCGGCAAAGGGGCAGGAAGCCCCTTTTGCCGTCCCCCGACAAATGCGAGGAGCGCAAGACATGAGCGGCGACCGGGCCGCCTTTTCTTTGGCTACTTTCTTTTGGCGGCGCAAAAGAAAGTAGCTCGCCTTCGGGTGCGAGAACCCGATTAGAAAAACTGTCGCGATAGCGACTCATCATTATTAATTGCTACACCGTAATGACAATTAGCATCACATCAGTTACGAATAATCATTGTCATTCTGATAACAAGCCGCAAGCAATTCCTGCATTTTCGCCACACCCAATTTTCGGGTCAAAGCGATATTACGTTCAGGGATTTGTTCAGGATTGGGATAATTGGCGAGAGCTTTTTCTAGGCCATCTTCACGCAATAAGTGCAGCATTGGGTACGGCGAGCGGTTGGTGTAATTGGCGGCATCATCAAACTTTGCGCCTTGAAAACAATAATCCGGATGGAAACTGGCTAATTGGTAAACGCCTTCGTAACCTTGATCGGCAAGCAGGTCTTCCGCCAGTTGCAAAAAATCCAGATAGCTATCGAAATCAATAAACGCCTTTGGGTAAATCACTAACAGCGTGGCGATGCTGTCGTCCTTATCTAAGCGTCCGCATTCTTCAACTAAACGTATTAAACACGGCTCTATGTCGGTATCAAGGCACACGCTGTAAGCGACGCTAGCGTTATCCACTTCTCGCTTGGCAAACGGACAGATGCCGTAAGCAATCACCACCGATTGCAACCACGCCGCTGTGGCGCATATATAAGTATGAATCGGCACTTGTTCTTCCCTATTGGTTACGATAAGCGCACGCGCGGATCAACTAAGGTGTAGGAAATATCAGTCAACAATAATCCAAACACATATAACACCGAACCTAAAAACACCATTGCCCGGACGATGGCAAAATCTTGGCTATTGATGGCATCGATGGTGTAACTGCCTAAGCCTGGAATACTAAAAAACGATTCCATGATTAAACTGCCCATAAACAGCATCGGCAGTACCACCACCACACCTGTCAAAATCGGGATTAAGGCGTTACGGAGCACATGGCGGAATAAGGTGGCAGTTTCGGTCAAGCCTTTAGCGCGGGCGGTACGGACATAATCTTTGCCGATTTCTTCAAGGAATAAGGTGCGATACCAGCGCACACCAGAACCTATCCCCGAAAACACGCCGATGATGACGGGCAAAATAAGAAATTTAATGGCGGCAAAACCATCGTCATAGCCAGAAATTGGCACTAAGTTCAGCATCTTACCGAACACAAACTGCCCGCCGATAATATAAAACAATGACGATACCGACATTAAAATCACGCAAAGTACCATGCCGCCATATTCCAAATAGCTGTTGCGGTACAGCACCATCAATAACGCCAAGGTGATATTGACCAACAAACCCAGCACTAAGGTGGGCAAGGCCACCACCAAACTCGGTAATGCCCGCTCTTGAATATCGGCGGCAATGTTTCTGCCGCTATCCGACACGCCAAAGCGGAACAAAAACAAGCCTACCGATTTTTGATAAAAAATGGTTTCGGTCAGTTGTTGCTGTGCGCTCGCTTGGTTATTCCATAGCAACGGCAAATCGTAGCCGTGTTGGTGCTTCCAATTGTTGATGGCTTGCTCGGTGACATGCTTTTGCCCCAACTGCATACGCGCCATGTCGTCAGGACTGTTGACGACAAAGAACAATAGGAAAGTAAGGATATTTACGCCCATTAAAACTGGCAGGGCGTATAAAAAACGGCGGATGATATAGTGGATCATGCTAAGTGCCTAAGTATTCAATCTCGCAATGCGTTTGAAATGAAATGTATTTTGTCAAAAAACACACTTGGTGTAGTACTAAAAAACAAACACCATGCGGCAATATGGAGAATCACAATAAACCAAAACATGGATTGGTAAGATTCTTTTTTATTTTTATGCCGCATTATCCGTTGTGCAATCAACGCACCGGGCCAGCCTCCCAATAATTCCAGCAAATGCAAGTTCGCTTCGGGTATTCGCCATTGATTTTTATGCGCTTTAGTTTTATCAATGGCATAAACGATGAATGTAATTAAGCTAATCAATAGGTAAGTAAAAAGAGGGAGGATATTTAATTGCTGCTTAATAAGCCACAATGAACAAGCAAATGGAATTGCTGCTATAAGAATCAAAAGCCAAGGAAAATCTTTCTTTATGGGTTGGGTTTGTTTTATAACGGTTGGGCGTTGCTTTCTAAAAGTTTTCGCAGGATGTTTGGCGCTTATTTCCTGACCGTTTACCAATGCTTCATAAGCCCTCAGTTTGCCATCTTGCTCAACCAGTTGATAAGAAACCAAATCGCCTATTTTAGGTGTGTACCCTGCATGTTTGAAATCCCGAATATGAATGAACACATCGCGTTTATCACCAGAAAATTCAATAAAACCAAAACCTTTATCATCTAGCCATGATTTTATTGTGCCTTGGTATCTTTGCATGACAACACAGCCGGATAATGTCTGAAATTGGCCTGTTAAGTTCGCTTTGCTTAACTCGACAGACCCAGTAGGTAGGATTTAACGTAGAGCTAACCGACGACAAAGACGAGGCGGCATTTTTGGAACTCCATTTGAGGTCAGGGTTAGCGGCTTAGTTACCAAAACTTCCACCATGGCTTTCTAGTTGCGCTGCTTAACCCATTGACTCCAATTGAATACATAACAGGTGAAAGCTCGAAGCCAGCTTCTGGATATAGCACTGTTTCGGACTGGGGGTCGTAAGCGTCAAAACCAGCAGCCGTATGAACTATCTTCAAGTACTCACTGATTAACCCAATGACTCTCTCCGCCTCGGTGTCATGCCAATATGGAACAGTAACAGCGCCACAGTTGTTAAATAGTTCTATAGAGATGCCTGTACCGTCATTTGGCGCGGTGATTTGCACACCAGTTTTGAATTCAAAAACCTCGAGTTCTTGATTGAAAGCCTTCAATGCAAGGATGGCAAGTTGATTTCTGTCGCGAGCCTCATCGGACAAGGAAGCGTCGAAATCATTGTCTTTGCGTGCAGTGACCTTTGGGTCTTCTCCGGCGACTGGGATGTAAAGATCGATGTCGTAGCTCATATATTGCTAACCAGAATTTTATGCTTAAAAAACACTGTTTATTGCTTAAGGTTTTTCAAAATCGCCAGACTGGATGCGGACTGGTTCATCGTATAAAAATGCAGGCCCGGTGCGCCGCCGTCTAATAATTGCTGACATAAACGCGACACAACATCCAATCCAAACGCTTGTATGGATTCGCGGTCATCACCAAAACCTTCCAAACGTTTTCTCAACCAACGTGGAATATCCGCGCCACACATTTCCGAAAACCGGAACAACTGCGTGTATTGGGTAATCGGCATAATGCCTGGCACGATGGGAATAGTGATGCTCAATTTTTCGCAGGCATCGACAAAATAAAAATAGCTTTCGGCATTGTAAAAATACTGGGTGACAGCCGCATTCGCGCCTGCTTGTACTTTACGCTGGAAGTTTTTTAAATCGGTGCTGGCATTGGGCGCTTGCGGATGGACTTCAGGATAGGCTGCGACATGGATTTGGAAATGGTCGCCTGTCTCTTCACGGATAAAACCAACCAATTCGTTGGCGTAGCGGAATTCACCTGCCGACATCATGCCTGATGGCAAATCTCCGCGTAATGCGACAATTTTGCTGATGCCGTGGTCTTGGTAATCTTTAAGAATGGCGCGGATATTGGCTTTGGTAGACGCCACGCAAGACAAATGCGGTGCAGCAGCAATACCTTTAGCTTGGATGCCAACAACGGTATCGAAAGTTTTATCGCGCGTTGAGCCACCTGCCCCGAAAGTGACCGAGAAAAAATCCGGATTGAGTTTGGCAAGTTCGGCATGGACGATTTGCAGGTTTGCCGCGCCTTCTTCGGTTTTGGGCGGGTAGAATTCGAAGCTGAAGGGTTGTGAATGAAGGGCTGAAGTTTGCATTTCGTTCCAAGAGAATGGCTATTTAAGATGGCAACCAATTTTCGGCAAGAATACTTTCAATTGACCACGGTGAGGTTTCAGGAAATTGTTCGAACGCTATGCCTGTTTCTTTTTCTGTCGCAGTTTTAGCATCTAACCAAACATCTTCCCACCACTCCACATCATTCAAAGTGGCATTTAAGCTGGGGGTTTTGTTTATGCGGCGCAAAATGGCCTTGCGTTGTTCTTTAATGGTTAATGACCAACTCATACCTTGGCGTTCTGGCTGGTAATGCCATTTCAACAAATGCACCAACAAAATGACCATGCGGCTCGCTAATTCACGTTGCTCGCTTTTGCCCACGTCCTCAATTTCCTCAGCAATATGTTCTATGTCAATGGCGGACAATAATCCTGAACGTAGTAAAGAAGCCTGTTCATTTGCCCAAGCGATAATGTCACTTTCGTATGCGGTTGCCATAGTAAGCTCCGATAACAACGGTGAAAATATTGCCCAGCGGATGTGGTTGATACCCATCCGCCGGTAAGACTTTTAATAACGGTAATGATCGGCTTTATAAGGCCCTTCAACTGGCACGTTGATGTACTTGGCTTGTTCTTCGGTCAATACCGTCAAATTGACGCCAATTTGCGCCAAATGTGAACGCGCGACTTTTTCATCCAATATTTTCGGCAATATGTAGACTTGGTTAGCGTATTTTTCGGCATTTTGCCATAACTCTAACTGTGCCAACACTTGGTTACAGAACGAGTTGGACATCACGAAGCTAGGATGGCCTGTCGCGCAGCCCAAATTCACCAAGCGGCCTTCTGCCAAAATAATCAAACGTTTGCCGTCTGGGAAAATGACGTGGTCAACTTGTGGCTTGATATTTTCCCAAGGGTATTGGCGCAGGGCGGAGATTTCGATTTCTGAATCGAAGTGACCGATGTTGCAAACAATGGCTTGGTCACGCATCGCCAGCATGTGTTCATGGCGGATGATGTGGTAGTTGCCTGTTGCCGTTACGAAGATGTTGGCAATAGGCGCGGCTTCTTCCATTTTTACCACGCGGTAGCCTTCCATTGCTGCTTGCAAGGCACAAATCGGGTCAATTTCAGTGATCCAAACCGTTGCACCTAAGCCGCGTAAGGATTGCGCGCAACCTTTGCCGACATCACCGTAGCCACAAACTACGGCGATTTTACCCGCGATCATCACGTCGGTGGCGCGTTTGATGCCATCAACTAAGGATTCACGGCAGCCGTAGAGGTTGTCGAATTTGGATTTGGTTACGGAGTCGTTAACGTTGAAAGCTGGTACTTTCAAAGTGCCTTTGGCAACGCGTTCGTACAAACGCAATACGCCTGTGGTGGTTTCTTCTGACAAGCCTTTGACATCCGCCATCAACTCAGGAAATTTGTCGTGCATCATGTTGGTGAGGTCGCCGCCGTCATCCAAAATCATGTTCGGACGCCATCCGTTTGGACCAACAATAGTTTGTTCGATACACCAGTCGG
Source organism: uncultured Methylococcaceae bacterium (assembly GCA_903928685.1). Classification (GTDB taxonomy): domain Bacteria; phylum Pseudomonadota; class Gammaproteobacteria; order Methylococcales; family Methylomonadaceae; genus Methylovulum. The sequence continues at coordinate 23,977 of CAIYRS010000030.1, read as the reverse complement.
CTTCGACTTCAGTCTCGCCTTTCCACGCAAACACAGGTACGCCAGCAGCAGCAATGGCAGCGGCGGCGTGGTCTTGGGTGGAGAAAATATTGCAAGATGACCAACGCACTTCTGCACCTAAGGCAGTCAGTGTTTCAATCAACACGGCGGTTTGGATGGTCATGTGCAAACAACCAGCAATGCGTGCACCTTTTAAAGGTTGTGCCGCGCCGAATTCTTCGCGCAAAGCCATCAAGCCAGGCATTTCTGTTTCGGCGATGTTAATTTCTTTACGGCCCCAATCAGCCAATGCCATATCGGCTACTTTGTAATCTTGCTCGCTCATGTGTGTCCTTTTTTTGTAGGATGGTCTGATGTAAGGAAGCCCATCGAAACAATGTTTGAATTAGTGATGGGCTTCCTTGCGTCAGCCCATCCTACATTTATAACTTATAAACCAGCCGCGTCTTTCAGTGCTTCAACTTTATCGGTTTTTTCCCAGCTAAAGCTGTCTTCGGTACGACCAAAATGTCCGTAAGCCGCTGTTGGCAGGTAAATCGGTTTCAACAAATCCAATTGCGCGATCAAACCTTTAGGTCTTAAGTCGAAATGGTCGCGAACAATTTGTTCCAAACGGTCTGCGCTGAGTTTGCTGGTGCCGAAAGTTTCTACGCTGATGGAAGTCGGTTCAGCAACGCCAATCGCGTAAGAGACTTGGATTTCGCAGCGTTCAGCCAAGCCCGCAGCAACGATATTTTTGGCAACGTAACGCGCCATGTATGCGGCTGAACGATCAACTTTGGAAGGATCTTTACCAGAAAACGCGCCGCCGCCGTGTCTAGCCATACCGCCATAGGTATCTACGATAATTTTCCGGCCTGTCAAACCACAATCGCCTACTGGGCCGCCGATAACGAAATTGCCAGTTGGGTTGATGAAATATTTGGTGTCTTTATGCAGCCATTCTTTTGGCAAAACGTGCAGGATGATGTCATCCATTACCGCTTCATATAAGGCTTTTTGGCTGATTTCTGGGGAATGCTGAGTTGATAACACAACGGCATCAATCGCTACCGGTTTGCTGTTTTCGTAGCGGAAGGTGATTTGGCTTTTCGCATCAGGACGCAACCAAGGTAAGGTTTTGTTTTTACGCACTTCCGCTTGGCGTTGTACCAGCAAATGCGAGTAAGTGATCGGCGCTGGCATGAACACGTCGGTTTCGTTGCTGGCGTAGCCGAACATCAGGCCTTGGTCACCCGCGCCTTGTTCGTGGTTTTCACCTTCATCGACACCCATCGCGATGTCTACCGACTGTTTGCCGATAGCATTCAATACCGCACAGCTGTTGCCGTCGAAACCGATTTCGCCGTTATCGTAACCGATGTCGCAAACCACTTTACGCACTAGGGCTTCCACATCCACCCAAGCATTGGTGGTGACTTCACCCGCCAAAACTACCATGCCAGTTTTCACTAAAGTTTCACACGCCACCCGTGATTTTGGGTCTTGCGCCAATAAGGCATCCAATACCGCGTCAGAAATCTGATCGGCAACTTTATCAGGATGGCCTTCGGAAACCGATTCTGATGTGAAAATGAAGTTATTGCTCATGTACTATCGCCTCGTAAATAAATAAAACCCAGATAGACAAAAGGCTGCAATAAGCAGCCTTCGTGATGTATGTGGTGGGCCATGTAGGACTTGAACCTACGACCTGCCGATTATGAGTCGGACGCTCTAACCAACTGAGCTAATGGCCCTTTGTTTGTTCGCTTGTTATTCGCCGTCCAAGAAACAACGCAGTTGTTCTGATCGTGACGGATGACGTAATTTCCGCAACGCTTTGGCTTCAATTTGCCGGATACGTTCACGGGTGACGTCAAATTGTTTGCCGACTTCTTCTAAAGTGTGGTCGGTATTCATGTTAATGCCAAAACGCATACGCAAAACTTTCGCTTCGCGGGCGGTCAATCCTGCCAATACATGTTGGGTAGATTCACGCAAGCCAGCAATGGTTGCCGCTTCAACAGGCGACAGTACTTTACCATCCTCAATGAAATCGCCCAAATGCGAATCTTCATCATCGCCAATCGGCGTTTCCATAGAAATCGGCTCTTTGGCAATTTTTAAGACTTTGCGGACTTTGTCTTCCGGCATTTCCATGCGTTCTGCCAATTCTTCCGGCGTGGCCTCGCGGCCTTGTTCTTGCAAAATTTGCCGCGAAATACGATTGAGTTTATTGATGGTTTCAATCATATGCACCGGAATACGTATGGTGCGGGCTTGATCGGCAATCGAACGGGTAATCGCCTGCCTGATCCACCAAGTGGCATAGGTTGAAAATTTGTAACCGCGACGGTATTCAAATTTATCAACCGCTTTCATCAAGCCAATATTGCCTTCTTGAATTAAGTCCAAGAACTGCAAACCACGGTTGGTGTATTTTTTGGCTATCGAAATCACCAAACGTAAGTTGGCTTCAATCATTTCTTTTTTAGCACGTCTGGCTTTGGCTTCGCCAATTGACATGCGGCGGTTTATGTCTTTCAAGCCGCTAATAGTTAGGCCGTATTGGGCTTCAATATCCGCCAATGCTTTTTGGGCTTTGCGTAAGTCTTTTTCATACGGCAGCAAAGTTTCTGCGTAGCTGCTGCTTGAGTCGACAAACTGATCCAACCAAACCGGATTTGATTCATTATTAATAAACGAATCAATAAAATCTTTACGCGGCATTTTGGCGTGTTTTAAGAATGTTTCGATGATAAAACGCTCTTGCTCACGAACAGTGCTTATACCATTAGGAATAATGGCGGTAAGCTTTTTTAAGTATTGCGGTGTCCATTTAAATTCCATGAACAATTCAGCCAGTTTTTCAAACTCCAACTCAGTTTGGTCACTGACGTATCCGTGAATTTTAATGGCATCCGATGCCACTTTCAGTTGTTTCCGCAGGTTTTCGACCTTTTCTTGAACTTCTTCAAGATTGATGCCTTTCAACTCATCATCAGCAGCTTCTTCAACCACGACATCGCTAGCTAATTGCGGGTTGGCGAAATCTTCAGGCTCACTAAGATCGGCAAATCCGGAAATTAAATCAGTAAGACGAATGCCGCCCTCTTCCCCAGAAATATTATCGAACGACTGCAAAAAGTCTTCGACAACCACATAGGAACGGGAAATAGCCTTAACTAATTGCTGCTGGCCTTCTTCAATCCGTTTGGCAATTTTTAATTCGTCGGTACGGGTCAGTAATTCAACTGATCCCATTTCCCGCATGTACATCCTGACTGGGTCAGTCGTTCTGCCAAATTCGCTGTCTACCGATGCTAATGCTGCAACTTCTTCAGCATCTTCATCATCGCTAGTTACCGCGGCGGAATCGGTAATTAAAGAATCTTCGTCTGGCGCGACTTCATGGACTTGAATGCCCATGTCATTAATCATCGCAATAAAATCTTCGATTTGCTCAGGATCGACAATATCACTGGGCAAATGGTCGTTAACTTCGGCGTAAGTAAGGTAGCCTTGAACTTTACCTTTTGCTATCAACTGCTTAAGCTGGTATTGCTGCTGTTCTTGATTCATCATGTTCTCACTGAATACGTCTCAGCACGACTTCGCTGAACAAAAAATTATACTATAAATTTTTATAGTTTTACATCAAACTTTTTTGACTTTAACATCGACAATTGTTTGAACATCTGCCTTTCTTCGTGAGTAAGCTGACCTGTGCTTTCAAGCTTGAGCCGTAAACGCTCAAATTTTAGACTGCGGTCATACTCCATCAACCGATCTAACGATCCGTTAAATTCGGCTTCCAAGCCATCTTGCAATTCAAATTCTAATAACGCCAGTTGCCTGACAATGGATTCATCCGCATGATCACGAAAATATTCCAAGAGAATAGCAGTGGTAGCAGGGCGTTTTTCTAAGATAAACAGCAATATATCCTTAAATTTATCTGAGCCCTTAAAATCCAAACTCTGCCAATCGACGTCTTTTTCTTCTAGCTGCCCAATCAATGTGGGGTTCTGAACCAATAATGCAAGGGCTTGGCGCTGTAAAGGTGGGCGACTATTTTTAGGCGCCGAAGACCTGTTTTGACGATGCCTTGGCTTAACGACATCAACTGGATTATCTCGCCTAGCGACATTTGACAACTCAGTGAGCTTTGCAAACATCATGTCTTTAAAGACACTATCAGGTAATTTTTCCAAATAAGGCTTGGCATCATTTACCAACTGCGCCCTAGCCTCCATTTCAACCGGATTAACGCCATCACCCAGCAATTGGCTAAAAAAATATTCGGATAAAGCCTGCGCCGTATCTACCGCTTCTACAAAACGAGACAATCCCTGATCTCGCACTATCGAATCAGGATCGTGACCAACAGGTAACAACATAACCCGCAACTGCCGACCATCTTTCAGACACGGCAAAACCGCATCCATAGCCCGCCAAGCAGCGGCTTTTCCGGCATTATCACCATCAAAACACAAGACAATTTCTGGCGCGAAACGAAATAATAAATTTATATGGGCTTGCGAGACAGCCGTCCCTAATGCTGCCACCGCATATTCCAATCCTGATTGCGCCAAGGCGATGACATCCATATAGCCCTCGACCAACAATATCCGTTTGGGTTTAGGATTTTTTTGTAGCAACTCATGCAAGCCATATACTTCTTGGCCTTTATGAAACAGCGAGGTTTCAGGGGAATTTAAATATTTAGGCTGGCTATCATCCAGCACCCGTCCACCAAAACCAATTACCCGACCGCGCTTGTCACGAATTGGGAAAATAATGCGCTCGCGAAATCGATCGTAAGCATTGCCATCATCCTTGCTAACCAACATACCCGCTTCTAGCAATGCTTGTCGATCAAAGCGATCGGCCAAACCACGCCAATCAGAAGTGGCGTAACCCAGCATAAATTCTGCCGCAATCTCCCTGCTAATCCCGCGCTTTTTAAGATAGGCGACCGCTTTTTTGCCTTCGGCATTATTACGCAATTGCTCAATAAAATACCCGGAGACCTTATCCATCAACCCATAGAGCCGATTCAAATCAGGCTTATCAGTAGCTTGGTAACTCGTTGATTGTTCTTTGGGTATTGGCACACCAGCAAAAGCAGCCAAATCCTCAACCGCCTCAACAAAGTTCAAATGGTTAAACGCCATTAAAAAACTAATGGCATTACCACTTACGCCGCAACCGAAGCAGTGGTAAAACTGCTTGTTACGGTTTACAGAAAAACTAGGGGATTTCTCAGTATGGAAGGGGCAGCGGGCAACATGATTTGCCCCCGACTTTTTTAGCGGGACGTGCGAGTCAATTAAGTCGACGATATCGACCCGCACCAATAAATCTTTAATAAATTCGTCAGGAATTCTACCACCGGACATTATGCCACCCGACGACAAAAAAGATGATTAGGCCAACGCTGCTTTGATTTTGTTACTAACGATCGACATATCGGCACGGCCTTGCATTTTTACTTTCAATAATGCCATAACCTTACCCATGTCTTTTACCGATTCGGCACCGGATTCGGTAACCGCTTCGCTGACCATACCGTCAATTTCTGCTTCTGTTAAGGCTTGCGGCAAAAACTCTTGTATAACCAGCACTTCCGCTTCTTCTATGGCAACCAAGTCATCTCGGCCAGCGTCGGCAAATTGCTTAATGGATTCACGCCGCTGCTTGAGCATTTTATCCAAAACTTGGATAGTCCTGGCATCATCCAAGACAATCCGCTCATCCACTTCAACTTGCTTGATAGCTGACAGCATTAGGCGAATAACGCCTAACTTAGCCTTTTCACCGCTTTTCATAGCCGCCTTCATTGCATCCTTCAGGCGGTCTGTCAATAATTCTGACATCAGCAATTACAGAGCAGGACGACCGCGACGCAAGTTTTTCAATGCGTAACGTTCACGAGCCAATTTTTTCAAGTGACGTTTAACAGCCGCAGCACCTTTGCGTTTACGTTCAGTCGTTGGTTTTTCGTAAAACTCGCGACGGCGAACTTCTGCCAAAACACCTGCTTTTTCACAAGCACGTTTAAAACGACGGATTGCAATATCAAAAGGTTCGTTTTCTTTAATTTTTACTGACGGCATTATTAATGATCCACTTATGTTAGAATTTGTAAAACGGATGGAATTATCCAAGGATTAAAAAACCCCGAATTATAACGCTAAATTACGCAATTTTAAAACCCAATGTACGTTTTAGGCATAGAAACTTCATGTGATGAAACTGGCGTCGCCATTTATCACCCTCAAAAAGGACTCATCCACCACGTCTTATATAGTCAAATCGACATGCACAGCGATTATGGCGGCGTCGTGCCGGAACTGGCTTCACGCGATCATATCCGAAAATTAATTCCGCTCATCAAGCAATGCTTGCGGGAAAGCGGACTGAATAGCACCGATATTGGCGGCATCGCCTATACCGCAGGGCCTGGTTTAATGGGGGCATTATTAGTAGGCGCAGCAACTGCCCGCAGCTTGGCATGGGCTTGGCAGATTCCTGCGCTAGCAGTACATCATATGGAAGGGCATTTATTAGCGCCTATGCTAGAAACCAATCCGCCAACATTTCCTTTCGTTGCGTTATTGATTTCTGGCGGACATACCTTATTGGTAAGGGTGGATGGCATAGGCCAATACCAGTTACTAGGGGAATCCCTCGATGATGCCGCAGGCGAAGCCTTTGACAAGACTGCGAAAATGCTTGGCTTAGGTTATCCCGGCGGCCCCAAATTATCAGCACTTGCCGATCAAGGCGAAGCGGTTTACCAATTCCCAAGACCAATGACCGACCGCCCAGGCTTAGATTTTAGTTTCAGCGGCTTAAAAACCTTCACACTCAACACCTTTAACGCCTCAGAAAAAACCGACCAAGACAAAGCCAATGTCGCCCGTGCATTTCAGGAAGCTGTTGCCGATACCCTCAGCATCAAATGCAAACGCGCACTAAAACAAACAGGCTTAACAAGCTTAGTCGTTGCAGGCGGCGTTAGCGCTAATCGGCAAATCCGCGCCTTACTGACCACAATGACGGAAAAAGAAAACGCCAGCATCCATTTCCCTAAACCAGAATTCTGTACCGACAATGGAGCAATGATTGCCTATGCAGGCTGCCAACGGCTATTGGCTGGACAACATCAAGACTTGGAAATATTTGCCAAGCCACGCTGGCCCATGACGGAATTGAGCGCCTGCTAATTACTGATCGAAACCGTCCAAAAACCCAAACCAATCTACCGCAGCATCTTGCCTAGCCGCTGGCACTTGCTGCACCAACTCGTCTAACACATACTCCAAGCCATAAAAACTGCCATTATCGAAAGCCTGATTCATTGAATCGACAATATTGCCACTCTGAACATTATTTTGACTGACCATTTCAACCACCCGAAAAATTCGTTGACCACATAAACAGTTACGCCACCGTATTCATATACCAGCTTTTGGTAACCTTGACGCAAAGAATAAAGCCTGTTAACTGAACGAACGCTGAAGCTTGTTGTTAAAATAATGAGAAATAGTTGGCAATTTACAACAAAGTTGCTTTTTTTACTTAACACCCGCATTAATTAGCGGCGTCACAGGCATACCCGCAGGCACAATCACCGTATTGCTGTTGCCTTTTTCCGCGAAAGTCATCAACGCCAAATTCGCCTCATGCTGCAAATACTCATGGGTGAGCGAACCAGAAATAATCTTATTGGCCTCCGCGATGCCATGCGCTTCCGTCACCTTAATTTCCGCCTCTTTTTTAGCGATTTCCGTTTGCACCTGCATTGCTTCCAGCTTTTTCTGATTAGCCACCGCCTGTTGAATAGATTGCTCAATCGACGGATCAGTCTGCACCGAACGGATAACAACCCGCGACACCACAAACACGCTTTTGTCGTTTTTATCCAACTCCAGCTGCATTTTTTCAGTGATATTGTTTGCCAAAGCCTCCCGCTGGGTATGGATCACCAACGAATCCAGCCGCGCCACTTCCTCATAAGCCGCATTCCTTGCCACCCGCCAGACCAACTCATAAGCAGGCATCATATAACCTTCGTCATGCCACACCGATTGCGCCGCATATTTGCCGACCAACTCAGAAATAGCCGCCGGATTAACTTTGTAATAGATACTCAAATCCAGCTTACGCAACGACAAATTATCCTTAGCCTTAGGCGTTAAATCGCTAATATCGATAGCAATATCTTTTCCTGAAAACTCCTGCACCGTGGTAATAAACGGCCATTTGAAATACAAACCTGGCGGAATCTCCTCTGCAGAAATCACCCCCAAAGTAGTCCGCAAACCGACATTACCCGTTTGAATAGTACCGAACACCCCGCTAGCGATAACCACAAACACCAACAAAACCAAACCCAACAACACCAATTTTTCTTTCATTGCTTGCATAGCTTATCCTCGGAAAAAATATTGTTAACGGCGCGCCCTTATACTATGCACCCCAAAGCCGCGCAAACCTAAATGAAGTCGCTTGACACAATGAGACAACCGGTCGTATTCTTTTCCACATGAACAAAAGCACACAAAAACACAGCAACCGAGAAAACCTGCTAGATACAGGCGTCGCCTTGTTAATGCAACAGGGCTACCACGGCACTGGCTTAAAAGAAATCCTCGATGCCGTACAAATACCCAAAGGCTCGTTTTACAACTACTTTGCCAGCAAAGAAGAATTCGGCGCGGCGGTTATAGGCCATTACATCCAGCCTTTTATCGACCAATTGGACGGGCATTTACAAAACCCCGATTTAGATGCCCTAACAGCGCTAAACCGCTATTTTGCCGAACTGATTGCTGAATTGGAAAAAGCCGAATTTAAAGGTGGCTGCCTGCTTGGCAATTTAATGGGCGAAATCGGCGACACCAGCGAACGCTGCCGACTAGCCCTGCAACTGGCGGTTAACCGCTACCGGGATTTACTGCAAGCCGGATTGGCAACAGCCCAACAGCAAGGCACAGTAAGAACCGACAAATCCGCACAAGCGATGGCAGACTTGCTCGCCAACACCTGGCAAGGCGCATTGCTGAGAATGAAAATAGAACAATCTTCAACACCACTAAAACAATGCTGCGAAGACCTACTAGGCGATTTTTTTAAAGCCTAATTTTTAACCAAAAACAAGACGACCAGTCATATAAGAGAACACCATGCCAAAATTCATTATAGAACGCGAAATCCCCAACGCTGGCGCATTAACCACGGAACAACTACAAGCTATTTCCCAAAAATCCTGCGGCGTACTTAGCAACATGGGGCCGAAAATCCAATGGCTACAAAGCTATGTCACCGATGACAAAGTCTACTGCGTTTACATCGCCCCCGATGCCGCCACCGTTAAAGAACATGCCGAACAAGGCGGCTTTCCCGCCAACAGCATCGCTGAAGTCAAAACCATTATTGATCCGACCACGGCAGAATAACCGATTCTGCCCAGCCAACTTATATCTAAGCTGTAGTTTTCTGGAGTGAAAAACAGGCTTTTCACTCCAACCCAAGAAACCAACCAATCCGCTTTACCCAAAACCATAACAACAATAACGCACCAAGAGGAAGGCAAATGAACACCAAATTAAAACCGTTAATCCCACTCATTTTATTAGCATCCGCCTACAGCGCATCGCCCGTTGCCGACGAAACCTGCCAATCGCCATTCATGCCCAAAATTACCGGACAAGAAGACGTGGTCTACGTGTGGACACTCGGCATGGAAGGCGTAGGCGACGAACAAGATAAAATGGTCACCGTCGATGCCAATCCCAAATCCGCCAATTACGGCAAAGTCATCGCCAGCGTATCGGTTGGCGGACGTAACGAAGCCCATCACGCCGACTTCACCGACGACCGCAAATACTTATGGGCGGGCGGCTTGGATACCAACAAAATATTCGTATTTGATGTCCACACCGACCCTGCCAAACCCAAACTGGTCAACACCATCACCGATTTTGTCGCCAAAAGTGGCGGCGTGGTCGGCCCGCACTCCTTTTACGCCCTCCCCGGACGTATGATGATTACTGGCCTATCTAACAACAAAGACCACGGCGGACGCACCGCATTGGTGGAATACAACAACGCGGGTGATTACGTCGCCATCCATTGGATGCCCACCGACCAAAAGCTGCAAGCCGACACCAGTAAACTGTATGCCGACGGCTACGGCTACGATGTCCGCGCCCTGCCCCGTAAAAACCTCATGCTGACTTCGTCATTCACAGGCTGGTCTAATTACATGATGGATTTCGGCAAAATGCTCGGCGATGCCGAAGCCATGAAACGTTTCGGCAGCACCGTCGTACAATGGGATTTGCACACCAGCCAACCGAAAAAAATCTTTGATGTACCCGGCGCACCATTGGAATTACGTTGCGCGTGGAAACCAGAACACAATTACTGCTTCACCAGCACCGCACTTACCTCACAAATCTGGCTGATTTATGAAGACCAAGCAGGCGTATGGCAAGCAAAAGCGGTCGCCGATATTGGTGAACCGGCAAAAATACCGTTGCCTGTTGATATATCCATCTCCAGCGACGACAGCAAGCTCTGGGTAAACACCTTTATGGACGGCAAAACCCGCTTGTTCGACATTTCCGATGCCTTCCACCCTAAGCAAATTTATGAGCAAAAAATTGGCGCACAATTAAATATGGTGTCGTCAAGCTGGGATGGCTCGCGCATTTACTTCACCTCATCATTGCTGGCAAACTGGGATAAAAAAGGCGCAGATAACGAACAATTCCTGAAAGCTTACCGGTGGGATGGCAAACAATTGCAACAGCAATTCGCCATTGATTTCATAAAAGAAAAGTTAGGCCGGGCGCATCAAATGAAATTTGGCGCGTATTCTTTGTATTCAACGGCTGCTAAATAAAGTGAAAACCTTGGGATAATCAGCGAATGTCGTTAAGCTGATGTTTTATAGCTAGTGCTTAAGGAATTGCTGAACAAAGCCTTCGACAGGCTCTCGGCAACTGCTCCATGCGTTACTCTACCTCCCGCATCCATGCAGTCGAGGCCGAACGGTAACTAATTGATTCCGTTCGTGCTGAGCTTGTCGAAGCATGAATGGAATCAATTATTTCAGCGATTCCTTAAAAATAAAATTTTTTTAGGTTGGAGTCCAAAACATGTTTTGGACTCCTAAATCATAATTTTTCAACGATTGTCGTTGTTATACTTAAACCACAACAGACCTCTTGAATACCCCATACCTAACATGCAGCAACCAACATCACCGATAGGCGTCTTTGATTCTGGCGTCGGCGGCCTCTCCATTCTCAAAGCTATCCGCAAGCAACTCCCCAACGAAAACCTGCTGTATATTGCCGATTCGGCAAACGCCCCCTACGGTGACCGCGAACCCGCATTCATCAGTAAACGCGCACTAGAAATTGCGGATTTTTTATACCAAGCCAATGCCAAAGCCATTGTGGTTGCCTGCAATACCGCAACAGTCGTCGCTATTGACGCACTGCGCGCCAACTTCACAATCCCCATTGTCGCTGTAGAACCCGCCATAAAACCCGCCGCCGCAGTAACCCGCAGCGGAGTAGTCGCAGTTTTAGCAACCTCACGCACCTTAGCAAGCAGCTCCGTCGCCAGACTTTGCGAACGCCATGGCGATGGCATTAAATTGATGCTTCAACCGTGCCCCGGCTTAGTCGAACAAATCGAACGCGGGCAATTGGCGAGCATGCAAACCCAAGCGCTGTTGGAATCATACCTCCATCCGGTATTGTCGGCAGGCGCAGACACCATCGTACTAGGCTGCACCCACTATCCGTTTCTTGAGCCACAAATCCGCGCTATTGCTGGTAACTCCGTAACCATCCTAGATTCCGCCGAAGCCGTTGCCCGCCAATTGCAACGTATCATCAACCAAACCAATCCCAATCACACCAGTAATAATCCGACGGAATTATTCCTTACCTCCGGTAATGCAGAAGCAACGCAGGGATTAATATCAAAATTATGGGAAAACAACATCAAAGTACAGACCATAGCTCAGATTCTGCCAGGTATTACTCCAGACTAGTTGGAAGACAAGGGTGCCTTTATACCCTTAAGGATTCATGCTCCTTCAGGCGACCAAGATGGTCGCGCTCCCTGTTCTGTTTTGTGGTAATCTACCGCGTTTTGATTTTTTCAAGAATTTACCTAGTCACTTTATGCGAACTCGCGTTAAAATTTGCGGTTTTACCCGTGTTGACGATGCCATCTTTGCTGCCCGTGCAGGGGCGGATGCGATTGGCTTGGTGTTTTATGCGCCGAGTCCGCGCAATGTCGATATTGCGCTAGCCATAGAAATCACCAGCGCTTTGCCTGCGTTTACTTCGGTGGTGGCGTTGTTTGTTGATGAGACAGCGGCACGGATACACGAGGTGTTGGCGCAAGTCCCGATTGATTGCATCCAGTTTCATGGTGATGAGCCAGCGGATTTTTGCCGAAGTTTTGGTAAACGTTATATTAAAGCGATACGCATGCAAGATGGCGTAGATATTGGTGAGGTGGCGAAAAGCTATCACGATGCCGCTGGATTGCTGTTGGATGCCTATCATCCACAGGCGAAAGGCGGTACGGGCAATAGCTTTGATTGGGATTTAATCCCCAAACACTGCGAGCTGCCGATTATTTTGGCGGGCGGCTTGGATGAACGCAATGCCAAGCTGGCGGTAGCCATTGTTAAACCCTATGCAGTAGATGTTAGTAGCGGCGTAGAAGCAGAAAAAGGCATAAAAGATTGCCAAAAAATAGCCGCATTTATAAAAGCAGTTGACCTGGGAGACAGGATAGTACCATGACCGAAAAATACACCATGCCCGACGCACGTGGTCATTTTGGCCCTTACGGCGGAATGTTTGTCGCAGAAACATTGATTCCACCCATCCAACAATTAAATGCCGCTTATCAGCAATATTTGGATGATCCTGACTTTGTCGCCGAACTTGACCGCGATATGCAATATTACGTCGGTCGGCCTTCGCCTTTGTACCATGCCGAACGCTGGAGCCGGGAATTGGGCGGCGCTCAGATTTATCTGAAACGCGAAGACCTGAACCACACAGGTTCGCACAAAATCAACAACACCATCGGTCAAGCCTTATTAGCGAAACGCATGGGTAAAACCCGCATCATCGCCGAAACGGGCGCAGGCCAACACGGCGTGGCAACCGCTACTGTCGCTGCGCGTTTGGGTTTGGAATGCGTGGTTTATATGGGCGCAGTCGATGTCGCGCGGCAATCGCTAAACGTTTACCGCATGAAGTTGCTGGGCGCGACAGTCGTCGCAGTGGAATCCGGCTCAAAAACATTGAAAGACGCGCTCAACGAAGCCTTGCGTGATTGGGTAACTAACGTCGACAACACCTTCTACATTATCGGCACCGTCGCAGGCCCACACCCCTACCCTGCTATGGTGCGTGATTTCCAATCGATTATCGGTCGTGAAGCCAAACAACAATGTTTGGATGCCACCGGACGTTTGCCAGATGCCTTAGTCGCTTGCGTTGGCGGTGGTTCTAACGCTATCGGCTTGTTCTATCCGTTTATCGACGATAAATCAGTCGCCATGTACGGTGTAGAAGCCGCTGGTGATGGTATCGAAACCGGACGACATTCAGCACCATTAGCAGCAGGCCGCCCTGGTGTTTTGCACGGCAACCGCACTTATTTGATGGCGGATGACGATGGCGAAATCATCGAAACCCATTCCATTTCCGCAGGCTTGGATTACCCCGGCGTAGGCCCTGAACATTCTTGGCTGAAAGACACCGGACGCGCCAACTACGTCAGCATTACCGACAACGAAGCCCTAGACGGTTTCTACGCGCTGACCCGCATGGAAGGCATCATCCCTGCACTGGAATCCAGCCACGCGATGGCTTATGCGATGAAACTTGCCCCGACCATGAGCCAAGATGAAATCATGATTATCAATTTGTCCGGTCGTGGCGACAAAGACATGCAAACCATGGCAAGACGTGAAGGAATAGAACTGTGAGCCGATTAGCCAATACCTTTGAAACTTTAAGCCAATCAGGCCGGAAAGCGTTAATCCCTTTTATCACCGCTGGCGATCCTAATCCCGATTTTACCGTGCCGATGATGCACGCCATGGTTGAAGCTGGCGTGGATGTCATCGAATTAGGTGTACCCTTTTCTGACCCAATGGCAGATGGCCCAGTTATCCAACGCGCTAGCGAACGCGCTTTGGCACACAAAATGAGCTTGCGCCGTACCTTGGAAGTAGCGATGGAATTCCGCCGCACTAACCAACATACACCAGTGGTGTTAATGGGCTATCTCAACCCGATTGAAGCGATGGGTTATGAAGAGTTTGCCAACGCTGCTGCCCGTGCCGACATTGATGGTGTATTAACAGTGGATTTGCCGCCAGAAGAAGGCGAAAACTGCGCGGCCTTGTTAAAAGCCCGCGACATTGATCCTATTTTTCTATTAGCCCCCAATAGCAGCGCAGACCGCATCCAAAAAATGGACGCGATTGGCAGCGGTTACCTTTATTACGTCTCCTTAAAAGGCGTAACAGGTGCAGGTCATTTGAATACCGATGACGTAGAAACCAAGTTAAAAGAGATACGCGCCAACACCAGCTTGCCTATCGGTATCGGCTTTGGGGTAAAAGACGCAGAAACTGCCAAAACCCTTGCCAGCTTAGGTGATGGCGTGGTGGTCGGCAGTGCCTTAATCAGTAAAATTGAAGCCAATTTGGATGATTTAGGCCAAGCAAAACAAGCCATTTTTGAATTATTGACATCCATGCGCCAGGCGATGGATGAACGGAGCATATAAGCAGATGAGTTGGTTTGAAAAATTACGCCCTTCTACAATCAGAACAGAAGCGTCTTCCAAAAAAGTCTCCGTCCCCGAAGGCTTATGGAGTAAATGCGACAATTGCAATGCCATACTCTACAACTTGGAACTGGAAAAAAACCTCAATGTTTGCCCTAAATGCGATCACCACATGCGGATTTCCGCCAGAACGCGCTTAGACATTTTCCTAGATGCGGGTGAACGTGAAGAAATCGGCAAAACCATCAAACCGATGGATCCGTTAAAATTCAAAGACATCAAAAAATACAAAGACCGCCTGATTGTCGCCCAAAAACAAACCAAAGAACTTGATGCCCTAGTGGTAATGAAAGGCCAATTAAAAGGCTTGGATGTGGTCGTTGCCGCGTTTGATTTCAACTTCATGGGCGGCTCAATGGGTTCAGTGGTTGGCGAGCGTTTTGTCCGTGGCGTTAACAAAAGCTTGGAATTAGGCATTCCGTTCATCGTCTTCACCGCCAGTGGTGGTGCGCGTATGCAAGAATCCTTGTTTTCTTTGTTCCAAATGGCAAAAACCAGTGCCGCCTTAACCAAATTGGCAGCCGCTGGCATCCCCTATATTTCCTTTATGACCGACCCAACCATGGGTGGTGTTTCTGCCAGTTTGGCGATGTTGGGCGATTTAAACGTTGCTGAGCCAAATGCCTTAATCGGCTTTGCTGGCCCTCGCGTTATCGAACAAACCGTGCGGGAAAAATTACCGGAAGGTTTCCAGCGCAGTGAGTTTTTACAAGAGCATGGCGCTATCGACATGATTATCGACCGCCGCCAAATCCGCGACAAATTAGCCAGCGTGTTGGCTATTTTGACTTCAGCCGCGAAAGCCAAACCAGCAACGACTGCCCCGGTAAGCGATGATGATGCCAATGTATCGAGTTAATCTATCTTGATGCACTTTGACACTTTACAAGGATGGCTAAGCTGGCAAGAAAACCTGCATCCTGTAACGATTGATTTAGGTTTAGAACGGGCTGCGGAAGTGTTTTACGCACTCAATCCGCAGCGCGTCAAACCGCCCACCATTACCGTTGCCGGCACCAATGGCAAAGGCTCTAGTGTGGCTTATTTAGAAGCCATCTATAAAGCGCAAGGTTATCGGGTTGGCGCTTACACCTCACCGCATATTTTAAAATACAACGAACGCATTAAAATCGACGGACAGCCCGTATCTGACCAAATGATCTGCGAAGCGTTTGAGCGCATTGAAGCGGTACGCGGTGACATTTCCCTCAGTTACTTTGAATTCAGTACCCTAGCCGCTTTAGATATTTTCTGGCGCGCGGATTTGGACATCCAATTGCTGGAAGTCGGTTTAGGCGGACGCTTGGATGCGGTCAATATCGTCGATACCGACATTGCCATCATCAGCAGCATCGGCATAGACCATGTTTATTGGCTAGGCGATACCCGCGAAGCTATCGGCTACGAAAAAGCCGGGATTTTCCGCGCTGACAAACCTGCCATAGTTGGTGAACCCAATCCGCCGACAACTATTATGGCAACAGCGGATAGCAAAAACGCGCAGTTGCATTTAATCAATCAAGATTTTGGTTACCAAAAACACGATGCAGGCTGGGATTGGCATTATCAAGAGCAAACCCTAGAAAATCTGCCCGCACCGAATTTAAAAGGTGAACACCAATACCGCAACGCCGCCGCCGTTATCTTAGCCGTACAAAAAATGGCGACGCGCTTACCCGTATCCAGAGCAGCCATTGACCACGGCTTGGCAAATGTACAACTGCCCGGACGCTTCCAATTATTAAAAGGCGAAATCCCTGTATTGTTGGATGTCGGTCACAATCCGGAAGCCGTCACCACCTTGGCAACTTATCTGCGGGAAAACTTCCCAGAAAAACGCCTGCTGGCAGTATTTTCCATGATGAAAGACAAAGACATAGCCAAGGCATTGGAAATTATGCAGCCTTTGGTAGACCAATGGTTTTTTGCGCCCTTAACCAACGCTAGGGCCGTCTCCGAAGAAGCCATGCGTGAGATTTTTTTACAAAGCCAAATACTCAAGGTATCCTTTGGTCACACTGGTTTTAAAGACGCGTTTAATGCCGCCAAAAACCAAGCGGGCAATAATGACTTGATTTTGGTTTTTGGTTCTTTCTTTCTAGTTTCCGATTGTTTAAATGACTGCGAGTGAGTTGACACTATGAATCAAGAAATTACACAACGAGTGATTGGGGCGGTCGTTATCACTGCGTTAGCGGCTATATTTATCCCGATGATGTTTGATGAACCCGTTAGCAACAGTGAGCAAGTAGCGGCAGAGTTAAGTATCCCCGAACAACCTGTGGTGATTGATGCGCCCGCACCGCAAGTACCAACCAGTGTTGAAGAAGTCACAGGCGACACCGAACAGGGCAACAACGAAGTACCACCAGCGGTTTCCTCATTAAGCGCCCAAGAAATGAACGCTGAGCCTAGTGAAGAAACCGAATTCAGCCAAACTATGCCGGATGCTGAAGACGAACCCGAAGAACCTATCGCCGCTGCTAGCACAGAAGAAAAACCTTTGCCTGTTAGCAAACCCAAGCCACCAGTAACTAAAGCTACCGTTGCCCCAGTTAAACCGACAGTCACCACCACCATTAAACCTGCAACTGGCAAACCAGTATTTATCCCAGAAACCAAGCCACCAGTAAAAACCACGCCATCCTTAACCCGCTGGTATATCCAAGCAGGCAGTTTCAGCAAAAAAGAAAATGCCGTGTCTTTATCAGAAAGCTTACGTAAACAAGGTATGCCAGTATTGCTGGAAACCATTGAAGTGCCAGAAAAAGGTACGTTTTACCGTTTACGGGTAGGGCCAGAGCTGGATAAAAAACGCGCCACCGCCATGAAACAAAAGCTCGACCAACAAAACATCAAAAGCATGTTGATGGCTGAGTAACACAGCATCAACGCCACCACCATGATCTGGATCGATTTCAGCATAATTGCCCTGTTGGGGATAAACCTTTTTGTCGGTTTGTTTAAAGGTTTAAACCAGCAGGCGTTTGCCCTGTGTGCCTCAATAATTGCCGTCTTAGTGGGCAATTATTTCAGCAAGGATTTTGCCGTATTTTTAAAAACCGCCATCCCCGATCCAATCGGCAGAATGGCTATCGCCTTTATTGCCTTATGGCTAATTACCCAGATGGTAGCCTCCATCGTCAGCCTGCTGCTATCGGCCTTGCTGAAAAAAAACAAGCTATCCGTGCTTGATCGACTCGGCGGTATGCTGCTCGGCGCACTGCGTGGCAGTATCTTAGTCACCATGATGATTTTATTAGCGGGCTTGTCGGTACTACCGAAAACGCCTTGGTGGAAAGCCTCCAAACTCATTCCGCCGTTCCAATCGGCAGCTGTGTGGATATGCGACACTATCCCCTCAGATTTGACAAAAAACATCCATTTTAACTAACCCCAGGAACAGACCAATGTGTGGTATTGCTGCTATCGTTTCACATCAAGCTGTTAATCAGGATTTATATGATGCCCTGACGGTATTACAACATCGTGGGCAAGATGCCGCAGGCATTGTCACCTGTGAAAAAGGCCGTTTTTATCTGCGGAAAGACAACGGCCTGACCCGTGATGTCTTCAACAACGCCCAAATGATGAAATTACGTGGCAACATGGGCATTGCCCATGTCCGCTACCCAACCGCGGGCTGCACCAATTCCGCTGAAGCGCAACCGTTTTACGTCAACTCCCCGTTTGGTTTAACTTTGGCGCATAACGGCAACCTCACCAATACCGAAGAATTAAAACTCGCCTTATTTGTTGAAGACCAGCGCCATATTAATACGGATTCCGACTCCGAAGTTTTGTTGAATGTATTCGCCCACGAATTGCAAAGCTTAAAAAAACTGGATTTGTCGGTAGATGATGTTTTCCAAGCCGTTTCAGCAGTGCATCGCCGTTGCCGTGGTGCTTATGCCGTAGTCATCATGATTGCTGGCGTTGGTATTTTAGGTTTCCGCGACCCTAACGGCATCCGCCCGATTGTTTTTGGCGAGCGGAAAACGGACGAAGGCTCCGACTTTATGATCGCCTCCGAAAGCGTCGCCCTAGACTTGCTAGATTTTGACCTGATTCGCGACTTAGAACCGGGCGAAGCAGTATTTATCGAAGAAAACGGCGGACTGCACACCAAACAATGCGCCGAAACCATCGACCACTGCCCGTGCATTTTTGAATACGTCTATTTTGCCCGCCCCGATTCCATTATCGACAACATCTCTGTGTACAAAGCGCGTTTGCGGATGGGCACGAAACTGGCGGAAAAAGTGCTGCGCGAATGGCCCGACCACGACATCGACGTAGTCATCCCCATCCCCGACACCAGCCGTACCGCCGCGCTACAAATGGCTACGGTATTGAATGTAAAATTCAGCGAAGGCTTTATGAAAAACCGCTACATAGGCCGGACTTTCATCATGCCCGGACAAAAAATGCGGGAAAAATCCGTTAAACAAAAACTCAATGCCATTGATTTAGAATTTAATGGCAAAAACGTGTTACTGGTTGATGATTCCGTGGTACGCGGCACCACCTCGGCACAAATCATCCAAATGGCACGGGATGCTGGCGCGAAAAAAGTCTATTTTGCCTCCGCTGCGCCACCAGTACGTTACCCTAACGTATACGGCATCGACATGCCCGCCGCCCATGAATTAATCGCCCATGACCGCACTGAAGACGAAGTTTGTGAAGCCATCGGCGCGGACAAATTATTTTATCAAGACCTCAACGACTTGATAGAAGCCGTCCGCAAAGGCAACCCAAACATCAAACATTTCGATACCTCCTGTTTCAGCAAGGAATACATCACGGGCGACATCGACGATACCTATCTGGATCGGGTCGAAGCCTTGCGGAATGACAACGCACAAAGCCAGCGCAACTCCGAAAACTTCATCATCGAAATGCAAAACTGCAATTAAGCACTGTCCCGTTTGCCGCGTCGAGCACCGCAGCATTTATCGGGAATAGCCCGAAGGGGTGCGGCAGGGAGGCCGCACGGCGGCAGATGGGCAGGAAGCCCATTCTGCCGTCCCCCGACAAATACCCCACAGGGCACAAGTGCGAGGAGCGCAAGACATTAGCGGTAATCGGGCCGCCTTTTCTTTGGCTACTTGCTTTTGACCGAAAAGTGCTCCTGCATTTTCGGCATTCGCCACATCCTTGTGGCTTGCGGCGCAAAAGAAAGTAGCTCGCCTTCGGGTGCGAGTACCCGATTAGAAAAACTGTCGCGATAGCGACTCATCATTATTTGTTTTTATATCGCAGAAATTATCTGCGTAACATCGGTTAAATATATGAAGGATAACCAAGATTACGCACTGGCAACCCAAGCCATACGCACCGGACACCACCGCAGCCACGAAGGCGAACATAGCATCCCTATTTTCACCACCTCCAGCTATGTGTTTAAAAGCGCTGAAGATGCCGCCCTGCGTTTTACCGGAAAATCACCCGGCAACATTTATTCCCGCTTCACCAACCCAACCGTCAGCGCATTCCAAGAGCGTTTGGCAGCTATGGAACAAGGCGACCGCTGCTTGGCATTCGCCTCTGGTATGGCTGCGATTATGGCAGTGGGCATGGGCTTGCTGAAAGCCGGTGACCATGTGGTCTGCTCGCGCGGCGTATTCGGCAACACGGTGTTAATGTTCCAAAATTACTTCGGCAAATTTGGCGTTAGTTGCGACTTTGTTGACTTGAGCGATTTAGCCGCTTGGGAAGCCGCCATCAACAGCAATACCCGCTTTTTGTTTTTGGAAACCCCGTCCAATCCATTGACAGAAATCGCCGACATCCGCGCTTTAGCGGATTTGGCACACGCACACGGCTGCTTATTGGTTGTGGACAATTGCTTTTGCACGCCAGCCTTACAAAAACCTTTGGCATTAGGTGCGGACATCGTCGTGCATTCGGCAACCAAATACATCGATGGACAAGGCCGCTGTGTAGGCGGTGCTGTAGTTGCTAGCGAAGAAATCATTGAGAAACACATCTACCCTTATCTACGCACGGGCGGCGCTACTATGAGCCCGTTTAATGCTTGGGTATTTTTATCTGGCTTGGAAACCTTAAACCTGCGTATGCAAGCCCATTGCAGCAATGCCCTGGCCTTAGCCGAATGGTTGCAGCAACAAGCCGCCGTTACTAAAGTCCATTACCCAGGATTAGCCAGCCACGCCCAACATGAATTGGCAAAAAGCCAACAAAGTGGTTTTGGCGGCATAATCAGTTTTGAACTCCGAGGCGGCAAAGATGCGGCATGGCGCTTGATTGACGCCACCCAAATGCTATCCATCACCGCCAACTTAGGTGATGTAAAAACCACAATCACCCATCCAGCCACCACCACCCACGGACGCTTAAGCCCAGAAGCCCGCGCGGCGGCAGGCATTAGCGACGGTTTAATCCGCATTTCTGTCGGTTTGGAAGCGATTGAAGACATCATCGGCGATTTGGCACGCGGGTTATAAGTTCGCGTACAAACCGTTTATTGGAAGACTGTAATCGGAGTCCAAAACATGTTTTGGACTCCTATAACGAAAAACGGAACATAGCCAAAAACCGATTTTTAGCTACGCAATTGAAAGAATCCCACTATCTAGGCAGTTTCAACATCTCAGCAGCTTTTTCATAATCCACGCCCACGCTGACGATAAAGCTAGTTGCCGCTTCTATATCCATTTCCGACAAAATCACCTTATCTTTATCGACAATTACGGTAAAACCGGATGTTGGGTTGGGCGAAGTAGGAATAAACAACACATATTTGTTTTCGAAGCGATTAGTCACATACGCTGGCACCCAAATGCCTGCACTGGGGTATTCCACATAAACCACTTCTTTAGCGATTTTTTGGTCATGGGAAGAAAACATATTGATGACTTTTTTTAACACCCGATAAATGGTGTTTAAAAAAGGAATTCTATCGATGATAAGGTCAAAAACAGTGATGACCCAAGGGCGTCCGGTTTTTACGATTTTGTAGCCAATAAAGACGATAATGATAAAACTGACAGCAAAAAATAAGGCGGTATAGAGATAACTGTCGGCGTAACCATGCACGACACTGAATAAATGCGAAACCAATTCTTTAAGAAAAATAATGATTTGTAAAATTACTACAATCGGGATTACTGCAAAAATACCAATTAAGAAATAATTTGATAATTTTTTTAGATTTTCATTCATAGCCTCTCCTCTTTATATGCGCTAGTTATTAATCAAGTTTGATTTTTATAAGCTTTTTAAGCAATCGATGCGCTTCTCGTGCCAATAAATAAAAGCTTGCGGCAATTATAAGCGGATTTGGGCAGTAAGTATTTTTCAGGCGCGTTACTGCGTTGCGTTAAAATACGCCGTTCTATTTAAATAAGGTATCAATGTGGCGTGGTTGTTAGTTTTTTTAGCAGGATTTGTCGAAATTTTGTTTGCCGTTAGCCTGAAATACAACGAAGGCTTTACTCGGCTCTGGCCCAGTGTGGCGACAGCGATTTTCGGCGCGGGCAGTTTTTATTTATTAATGTTAGCCATAAAAACCTTGCCGTTAGGCACTGCCTACGCGGTTTGGACAGGTATCGGCGCAACAGGCGTGGCAATTGTCGGCATCTTTTTGTTTAAAGAATCCGCCGATTGGTATCGGTTACTCTCTATTTTGCTGGTTATTATCGGTATCGTCGGGCTTAAATTATCGGATAGCCACTAATGTTGCATTTGTTGTTTGCATCACTTGCCGATGACGCAGTTTTAAAGCGTTTTGCCCAAGGCGATGATGTGGTTTTTTTAGAAAACGCCAGTTTTGCTTTGCTAAAAAACAGCCGTTTTGCCGCTAGCTTGGAACAATTCACTGATTGCCAACTGTACGCATTAGCCGATGATTTAGCTGCCAGAGGACTGATGGCTGATGGCTTAATCGCTAATCTTAAGGTGATTAACTATGATGATTTGGTGGCGTTAACAGTGAATAATCCACATACACATTCATGGTCATGACACTTGCCGACTTACCACTAACCGACCAAGGTTTTCTGGTTAATTTAGCGGATTGGAATGAGCAAATCGCTGAACAATTAGCCCACACCGCGCATATTCAACTCACCGATCAGCATTGGGAAATCTTATGGTTTACCCGCAATTATTATCTGCAATATAAACATCTGCCCAATGCCCGGGTATTCGCCAAAGCCATCGCTAAAGCACTCGGTGAAGAAAAAGCCAGTAGCCGTTACTTATTACAGCTATTTCCCGACGGGCCGTTGAAATACGCCTGTAAATTAGCGGGCTTACCAAAACCGCCAAGTTGTTTATAGGCCAAAAAAATCGCTCTTTGAAACGACTACCTTAGTTGTATTTCTACAGTTAAAAATTAACAACTTAAATGCTTGCATTACAATTCAATATGACAACAAACATCATCTTGGCGGATTTATCCCATCCCGATTACGCGCAAATTATTATCGACTTGTTGGATGAATATGCCCAAGACCCAATGGGTGGCGGTGCACCGTTATCGGCGTATGTCCGTCGCCATTTGGTGGCGCAATTAGCAAGCCGCCAAGGTGTGTATGTGATTTTAGCGATGCAAGATGATGAAACCGCAGGCATGGCGATTTGCATGGAAGGCTTCTCAACTTTTGCGTGTAAACCGTTATTGAATATTCATGATGTCATCGTCCGCAGCAAATACCGTGGACGCGGCATAGCTAAACAATTATTGGCAAAAGCAGAAGAGATCGCAGTTGCTACGGACTGCTGCAAACTGACTTTGGAAGTATTGACGGGCAATATCGCCGCGCAATCGGTTTATAAAGCCTGTGGATTTACTGGCTATGAGCTTAACCCAAGCATAGGCCAAGCGATGTTTTGGCAGAAAAAATTGGGATAGCATTGATTGGTTTATCGCTAGGAATCCAAAACATATTTTGGATTCCTAAAAATGAAAAAACTAGGGGGTGTTCTCAATTGAGCCATATTACCGTGGAAACCAAGCAGAGCATGGCCAGATAATTCCTTGCCAAGCGTTCATAGCGTGTGGCCACACGCCTGAAATGCTTTAACTTCTGGAATAACCGCTCAACCAGGT
>CAIYRS010000029.1 GCA_903928685.1 uncultured Methylococcaceae bacterium | reverse complement strand
CGACCTACCCATACGCAATACACTGATTTTTAATGCTTTAATTCTTAAGAAATCACTGAACAAAGCCTTCGACAAGCTCAGGCCGAACGGTAACTAATTGATTCCGTTCGTGCTGAGCCTGTCGAAGCATGATCGGAATCAATTAGTTCAGCACTTCCTTAATTTAAGGCGGTGACGCTGGGGCATGGGAACGATAGCCATTTTGCCGCCCCAAGGTATTACAGCAATTAAAACTTATCAGCTTTTGCCCGCGCTTCTTTTGCGCCTTCGGCATTGTTTTGCATTTCCCGTGCTTTGGCGATTAATAACCAGCTATGTTTTTTCAATTGATTATCACCCGAAGCCAGTAACGCCGATTTTGTTGCCAAATCTTCCGCCATTCGCGGTTTGGATTGTTTCAAGCGTAACAACGCCAATTTGTAAAACAGCGTGGCATTTCGCGGTTCGATACGGATGGCGCGTTCGATGGTGGTGGTGGCGGAATCGACATTGCCTTGGGCGCTGCTTTTGTTAGCGGCGACGACCAACGCCCCTACCACGGGCGACATTGGCCCGAAGGTTTGCAAAGGCTCAAAGGCGGGTGGTGCGGGTACTGGCGGCGGCACAATGATTGGTGCAGGCGCGGGTTCTGGTGCTGCAACGGCTTGCGCGGGGTCTACGGTTGGCGGAGTTGGCGGCACAGTGGCGGGCGGCATATCCGTTGGTGCAACTGGCTGCCCGGCGACTGGCGGGATTGTGGCATCAATGGGGCTGCCCGGCACTGTTGGCTCAATCGGCACGGACAAGCCTTTTTCTAAGGCTGCCAGTTCCTTTTCTTGTTCTGGGGTTAATAAATTTTGCTCAGTAGGAATTGCGGGCAAAGCCTCTGGCTGAATCTCGGTGGTTTCTATTTTAGCCCCGGTTTCTAAAGGCTTGATTTGGATGCCGCCGTCATTATTTTGTGGCTCTGGTTGGCTGGGTTGCGCCACCGGATTAGGCGCCGCTTCTTGATAGCCTTTTGCGCCAGCACCATCGTATACAGGCGCAGGGGTTTTGCCGCCTATCGCCGCACAGCCACTCAGCACCACAGGCAAACATAGCAACAGATAAGGTTGCTTGGTAAATATCTGCGTCAACATTTTTTTAGAACGGAATATCATCATCAAAATCATCATACGTTGGCGGTGCGGGCGGCATGGGTGGCATATTGCCAGATGGCGCGTTATAAGTCGGTGCGGGTCTGCTGGGTTGCGGCTGTGGTTTGGCGTACTGGTTGGCTTGGCTATTTTGGCTGGATGCCGACGCTTCGTTATGGAATTCACCTGTACCGCCGCTGCGGCTACCTAGCATTTGCATTTCTTCGGCAATAATTTCGGTGGTGTAGCGGTCTTGTCCGTCTTGACCTTGCCATTTACGGGTTTGCAAACGGCCTTCCACATAAACTTGCGAGCCTTTTTTTAAATATTCGCCAGCAATTTCGGCAAGACGGTTAAAAAACACCACGCGATGCCATTCGGTAGCATCGCGGCGTTCGCCTGATTGCCGATCTTTCCAGCGACGGGTGGTGGCAATGCTAACCGTGGTAACCGCACCGCCCGTCGGCATATACCGCACCTCTGGGTCTGCACCCAGATTGCCTATCAATGTCACTTTGTTGAGCATATTAACTCCTGTTGGTACGGTTGCTGTTTGCTTTAAAAGCTTTGTCCACGAAAAACACGAAAGCCACGAAAAGATAAATGCTTAGCTTTAGGAGTCCAAAACATGTTTTGGACTCCTAAACAAATATCAAAAGACTTATGCGCTAAGACTTAACGGCGGGCAAGATGCCCGCGCTCCAAACACTTGGCAGTTATGCCTCGCCTGCCCTTACGTCAAACTCAATCTTCCAGCGACCGCTGTCTTTTATCGATACCGCTTGTAATTCTAAAGTACCAACTTCTGTGACGGCGGCGCAAAGATGCACGGGGATAACTTCACCAGGGCGGCGGTTTTGGTCTGCCAAGGTAATTTCCACCTCTGCCAATTCCGAAAGCTCGTCGTCTGTCCAATAATCCAAGCGCGTGCCAACCCGATCTTCGCGGCGGGTGTTGGAGGCAAAAAACCGGAAACGTACTGGCTCGCCTATCACCAAACCAAATTCATCATCAGGCACTTCTTCCTGTGTGCCTTCTTCCATACCAAACGGTGCGATGCACAAGGCTTCTAGTTCTGGCGGCAAACCGGGAACGGCAGGCATGGCGCTTTCTACACCAACATAGTAAGAAGCGGCGGTACCGCCTTTAATACGCACGCCTCGGCCTTTACGGACAAAACCGTAGTACGCCGCGCCACGGGCAACAGCGAGATCCAGATTTGCACCTGCCAATAACCGCGCTTCGGGGGCGTTTTCAGCAGCCAACCACGAATTAAGCACCCGCATTAACCGATTTGCCAAAGCCCCAGCTTTTAAAACCCCGCCATTAAACAATACGGCTGTGGGATGCAAAAAGCTGGCAGATTCTGGCAAATTAACATCGCTTAAATCATCGGTAGCATTTTGTTGTTTACACAAAAACGCCGCTAAATGCCGGGTGATCGCGGCATCTTGCGCGTAAGGCAAACCCGTGGTGCGAAGACCGCTGCGTGGACGGCTAATAGGTCGGTCACTAACAACTACCTGTGGCAAAAAGCCTTGCACCAAGACGCGGTTAACTTCTTCGCGGGTCAATTCGCTACGCAAGGTGCCGCCGATTAATGACGAGCCACGGCTGGCGACCACTAAAGGAATGGTATCGACATCGTGCTGGGTAAAGAGCTTTTCTTTGGCTTCGCGGCAGCTGTGGGTCAGTGCTTGGATTTGCCAAGGTTGTAGGCGTTGGCCTTCTTTTTCTATTTTGGCTTTGACGGTGTAGGCCAAGGCCAAATCCATATTGTCGCCGCCCAATAGAATGTGGTCGCCGACAGCAACGCGGGTCAATTCCAGATTACCGTTTTGTTGGGTAACGGCAATCAACGATAAGTCAGTCGTACCACCGCCAATATCCACAACTAAAATAATGTCGCCGCAATTGACTTGTTTACGCCAATCATCGCAATTTTCAATCCAGCTATACACCGCCGCTTGTGGCTCTTCCAGTAAGGTCGCTTGGCCTAGGCCGACCGCGCGGGCGGCTTCCACGGTCAGTTCACGGGCAGCAGGATCAAACGAAGCGGGGACGGTGATGACCAAATCTTGTTCAGACAACGGTGCATCGGGATGCTGATGCTGCCACGCATCGCGCATATGTTGCAGATAAGCGACGCTGGCTTGAAATGGCGAGACTTTCTCGACATCTTCGGGCGCATCAACAGGCAAAATCGGTGCTTTGCAATCGACACCCGCATGGCATAACCAGCTTTTAGCGCTAGATACCAAACGTATCGGGGTTTTGCTGCCCAAATTACGGGCAATTTCACCAACCAAAAACTCCGGTTTGGCAGTCCATGGCAAGGCACTCGCGCCTTCGCTCAATTCCGCTTCATGGGCTTGGTATAAAAACGATGGCAATTGTTTGTTGGTTTCCACCGTGCCAGGTGCGCCCAATTGCGGTATCGCCATCACTTGTTGGGAGAATTTGGTTTCGTCGAAATCACTGATGTCGGCATAGGACAAGACGCAATGCGTGGTGCCTAAGTCGATACCAACAGAAAAATGCTTTTTGCTGTTGGTGGCTAGGCTTTGCGGCTGGCTTACCGTTTCTATTTGTGGCTGCGCTTGCGGCTGAATCTCAGGGAAAGATTCTGCTTGTTGTTGATTAAATTCCGTTGTTAACGGCGCATCAACAGGTGGGAAATTTTCGCTAGCTTGCGGTTGCTGTTGCGGCTGAGGAACGGCTTCGGTTTGCCACGGTTCTTGGATTTTTTTTATGTGGTCAAATAAGCTCATAATTCCACCTCGGCGGCAGCAACAATATTAACGTTATAGGCTTGGCTAAGTTTTGGCAGATTAATTTGCGTGGCTTGCCAGCCGCGATGGATTAATCGTCCTGAGAATGGCGCTTGACCAATAATATTGCCAGTCAAACGGATGCTAGAGGCATCAAAACCGGATGGCAAGGTGATGATAGTGCCTTCCGACTCTGTACGCACCGGTTGGAATTTGAAGTGCGCCGCCAAGGCTTTGCTGCAACCTTCATGCACAACCCGCGCGGCAATACCGACATCAGCATCTTGGTATTGAGTGATGTCTTCGTTAATAAAATCGATAAAACGGGCTTCTTTTTGCAAAATGCCCAGTAATTGCAAAGCCGCATCCGGCGTGGCTTCTTTTAATACGATTGGCTCAGGCGCGGGTGCTTGGACGATTTTTTCAACTTCAACAATTCTTTCAACTTCAACGATTTTTTCGACCACTTGCACGATGGGCTCGGCAGCGACGGTTACCGTAGTCACTTCTGGCGCAACCGCAGTTTTGCTGCGCCGCGCCAAGCTGATGACCATCACCAGCAATAACACGATAAGGGTAATAGCCAGCAACGCAACTGTGCCAGCAAGGCAGACATGCCATAAATCAAATGTGGTGGGTTGCAACGACAAGTCGATGCTATAAGTAGTATTCATAATTAAGACCTTTCTGGTGATTGGCTTAAGCCCTAGCCATCTCCGCAACGCACCAGTCTGAGCGCTTACGGATAAATGGCGGCGGTATTATTGACCGGATTTACGCGCCGCATCGGCGAAAATCATGGCCTGTAAAATACTGCGGGTGGTTTGGATACGCATTTGTTTTAAATGGCGGTCGGCAATTATTGCAGGTACTTTTTCGGCAAGGTAAACGTCACGCATTTTTGCCAAAACCATTTCACATTGCTTCATGATGGCATCCGTCGCGGTGCGGACATCTTCTTTTTGATGTTCAGGTTTTTGCAATTCGGTGGAAGCACAGGTTTTGTATTCCAATTTTGCCGTTTGGATTTTGGCGATGGTGGCATCGGAAATGGTGGTGTTTTGCCAATCATTTTTAGCGTCTTCTGCGAATGCACTACCCGCTGACAACAGCACTAAAAAGAGAAAAATTTTGTTCATGATGATCCTTAGAGATAATTATAAGTGGAATCTCAGGGTGTTACTTAAAAGCCCATGCCCGCCAGTTGGCTAGCAGCAATGCTTTTAAAACAACTTCCCAGTCGCCGAATTTTACGCTAACGACCTTAAAAAGCGTAGCTATTCGTTTGCTAGCGGGCAGTTGCCCGCTTAATATCCAGCCAATGATTCTTTGTCGGGTTAGCCCAACCCGGTAGGGGCGGACGGCTGTCCGCCTTTTAAGATGCCTTACCAAATCCTGTCGCGACAAGGCGAGCAGCCGCTCGCCCCTACAGAAATAACACCGAGAACTCAACATTGAGTGAACGCTAGAAACAAACCTGGATTAGGCTTTTTTACGGATATTAAGCTAGCTAAATCGTAGAGATGTTAAAATCGCCGCCATTATTTTCTGTCACTTCCGAGGCATTATGAACACACCGCCAGCGCTATACGAGTCTTCGCTTACATCCTTAACACTACTCGCCCGTGGCAAAGTGCGCGACATTTACGATATTGACGCGCAACACATGCTGATTGTCACCACCGACAGATTGTCGGCATTTGATGTCATCCTGCCAGACCCAATCCCCGGCAAAGGCCGTGTATTGACTGCGGTTTCTAACTTTTGGTTCGCCAAATTGCAGCACATCATCCCCAATCACCTATCAACGATGACGCTGGCAGAAGTATTGCCGGATGCCGAAGAACGGGCGCAAGTGGAAGGCCGGGCGATTATCGTCAAAAAATTACAGCCCTTGCCTGTGGAAGCGATTGTGCGTGGTTATTTGATCGGCTCTGGCTGGAAAGATTACCAAAAATCCGGCGCGGTTTGCGGCATCCAACTGCCGGAAGGCTTGCAACAAGCGCAGCAATTGCCAGAAGCCATCTTTACGCCATCAACAAAAGCGGGCGTGGCAGAGCATGATGAAAACATTGCTTTTGCAGAAGCAGTCGCCTTAATGGGCGAAGACTTGGCAGTACAAGTGCGTGACGCCAGCTTGGCGTTGTACACCGAAGCCGCCGCTTACGCCAAACAACGCGGCATTATTATTGCCGACACCAAATTTGAATTCGGCACCGACAGCGACGGCACGCTGTATTTAATTGATGAAGCCTTAACGCCCGACTCATCACGCTTCTGGCCTGCCGACCAATACCAAGTCGGCATCAGCCCACCGAGTTTTGATAAGCAATATGTGCGTGATTATTTAGAAACCTTAGATTGGGATAAAACCGCCCCAGGGCCGAGTTTACCTGCCGAAGTGGCGGAGTTTTGTGCGGCGAAATACCATGAGGCGGAAGTACGGTTGACGCAGGCTGGGGTTTAAATCGGCTTAGCCAAAAATGTCGGGTTACGCTGAACGCTAACCCGACCTACGTTTAAATCAAATTAACCTTCACCACGCATCAACTTGCTATGGTGCATGGAATAAACGAAATACACGATTAAGCCAATCAACAACCACACCGCAAAACGCAGCCAGGTAATCGCTGGTAAAAAGCCCATTAACGCGCCACAAGACAGCATCCCCAAAATCGGCATCAAGGGGCTAAAGGGTGTGCGGAACGGGCGGGGCATGTCGGGTTTGGTGATGCGTAACACAATCGCGCCAAAGCAAACCAAGACAAACGCCGCTAAGGTGCCGATATTGACCAATTCGGCTAAATCACCCAAAGGAATCAAGCCTGCAATCACCGCCATAATCACACCGCACAAGACAATAATGCGGACTGGCGTTTGCGTGTGCGGGTTAACTTTATTGAAAAATGGCGACAACAAGCCGTCGATGGACATGGCAAAAATAATCCGCGTCAATGCGTAATACAACACCAACATCACTGTGGTTAAGCCCGCGATTACCCCGGTGGCAACCAGTGCCGACGCGGCATTAAAACCAATCAGGCTAAGCGCGTGGGCTACGGGCGAAGAGACGTTTAAATCGGTGTAAGGCACTACGCCTGTGAGCAGGCCGGAAACAATAATGTAGATTATGGTGCAAAAACCTAGGGAAGTGATGATGCCAAAAGGCAAATCGCGCTGCGGGTTTTTCGCTTCCGCAGTGGCAGTGGAGACGGCATCAAAGCCGACATAGGCAAAAAACACCAACGATGCCCCCGCCAGCACGCCTGTGGTTTTGCCATCTGGCAAGGTTTGAAACCAGCCAAACGGCATAAATGGCTGCCAGTTTTCGGGATGGACATTAAACACCGCTACGACAATAAACACGGTAATGGTCAGCAACTTCACCAGCACCATGGCATTATTGGCTTTGGCGCTTTGTTTAACGCCTAAAATCAACAAGCCCATCAATGCCAAAATAATGCCCGATGCGGGTAAGTTGATAATGCCGCCCAATTTGGGTGCTTTGGTGAGCAGCTCCGGCAATGGCAGGCCAATCGCGGTTAAGGCATTATTAAAGTACCCTGCCCAGCCGTTAGCGACGGCGGCAACGGAAATGCCATATTCCAATAACAAATCCCAACCGATAATAAAGGCGCACAACTCGCCAAATGCGGCATAACTATAGCCATAAGCGCTACCACAGCCGCCTACCGCAGCCGACAGCTCGGCGTAAGACAAGGCCGCAAACGCGCAAGCCAATCCAGCTAATATGAATGACACCACCACCGCAGGCCCGGCTTGGGTAGCGGCGGCGATGCCAGTCAAGACAAAAATACCAGTGCCGATAATGGCGCCGATGCCTAAAAACGCCAAATCCCAGGCCGATAAACAGCGGCTAAGGCCATGACTATCTTCATCACTTGAATCAATTGGTTTAGTACGGAAAATTTGCAAAGTCATGATTTTTAATCCCCTTTATAAATGGCTTTCTGGATT
The DNA here is from genome assembly GCA_903928685.1 of uncultured Methylococcaceae bacterium. Taxonomy (GTDB): domain Bacteria; phylum Pseudomonadota; class Gammaproteobacteria; order Methylococcales; family Methylomonadaceae; genus Methylovulum. The sequence continues at coordinate 4,563 of CAIYRS010000029.1, read as the reverse complement.
ATAACGCAGGCAAAAGCGAATAAATCGGCAATTTTCTCTAAAGAGCTGAACTAATCGATCCCGATCATGCTTCGACATGCTCTGCACGAACGGAATCAATTAGTTACCGTTCGGACTGAGCTTTTCGAAGGCTTTATTCAGTGATTCCTAACATCCATAAAAGATTATTTTAAACAGTCTGTTATAGTAGCTTTACCGCTAGCGAAAATGGTTTAATCAGGCACAGCATGATAAAATCAGCCGCTTTAATCTTGGCATAGGCTTTGCTGATACCAAGCATCCATCTTCAACCAGAGACTCCAACTTGATGAAAATCCGTACTATTCTTGCCTGCTCCCTGTTTTGGGCAATAGCCAGCAACGCTTATGCGATTAAATATTCATTGCCTACCACCCCAGGCGACACGGTGATTAGTTATTCACCTGACGAAACCATACAAGTTGAAACCGAACAAAACGAAACCTTATTGGATGTCGCCAGACGTTATTTGCTGGGGCAAACCGAAGTGGTGCGGATAAATCCAGACGTTGACCGCTGGCTGGTAAAAAAAGGCCAAAAAATCCGTTTGCCAAATAAACGCATTTTGCCAAGCACTCCGCATAAAGGCATCACCTTAAACATTGCCGAATTCCGCATGTATGTGTATCCGCCCGACCAACCGGGCACAGTATTGTCATTTGCCCACGGTGTCGGCAGGCAAGATTGGAAAACGCCTTTAGGGCAAACCCATGTCGAGCGCAAAATTAAAGACCCAGTGTGGAATCCACCAGAATCCATCCGCCGTGAACATGCCGCCAATGGCGATCCATTACCTGCGGTAGTACCCGCTGGCCCGCATAATCCCTTAGGTGCTTACGCCTTATATTTAGCCTTGCCTGGCGAATACCGCATCCACGGTACAGACATTGATAAAATCTTCGGTATCGGTATGCAAATCACCCACGGTTGTGTGCGTATGTACCCTGAAGACATCGAAAAACTGTATTACATGACCCCTATCGGCACGCCTGTGTACATCGTCAAACAACCGATAAAAGTCGGCTGGCTGGATAACAATCTGTATGTGGAAGCGCATCCGGATTTGGAAGGCGAAGACATGACTCAAGACCAACGCTATGCAGTCGCCTTAGATTTAATCCGCAAAGCCAATAACGGTGAGTTGCCAGAATTTGACCAAGCGGTGTTAAACGAAGTGCTGACCAAATTGGATGGTGACCCGCGCCCAATCTATGAACGCCTGCCACCACTGGAAGGTGAAGTGCATGAAGCCGCCATTGAAGATATTCCAGTGATAGGCAAACCAGCACCCGTGGTAAAACCTAAAATTGAGAAAAAACCAGCGATTAAAGAATTAACGGCGGGTAAAAAACCACTAGCCGCAAAAACTAAAGCGCCATTGCCCGGCAAATTGGCTGCTAAAAAAGTGCCTATTGATAAAGACATCGGCAAAAAAGCCGCAGCGAGTAAAAAAACTACCGCAACCAAAGCCGTCGCCAAACCTGCCGCAAAAACCAAAGCGGTTGCCAGCAAACCCGCTGCCGCCGTGAAAGCCTCTACAACCAAAAAAGCTGGTTCTGCTGGCGGCTATTATCACGGCAATTGAAGCGCCTAGCTTTAGGAGTCCAAAACATGTTTTGGACTCCTAGATAAAAGCGTATCTGAACGATGGACATCGTAACTATGAAAGCCCCGTAATTCGCTGCGCTACTTACGGGCTACGCACCAAAAAACTTGTTCACCCCCTACCGCTAGGTATCCAGCCATGCTAACCCGACTATTGGTTTATGTTGCCTACCTGTTAAAAACCTCCAGCCGTTACCAAAGCAGCAAACATTTTTTCTATAACTTGCTGGAAAACCCCAACAATCGGCTGAAATCCTATTTTGACGTGTTCATGATAGGCTTGGTTATCCTCAGCGTGTTCTTGCTGATTTATGAAGTCGGCAGCAAACCGGGCGAGTTAGATTTATGGTACGAACACACCATCGTCAGCCTGTTCATCATTGAATATCTTTTGCGCTTGTGGCTGTACAGCGACAACCACAAAATCATCATCGATTACTACGAACAAACCCGCTACCTCAACATCCCGTTCCGCTTCCGGCATATTGCCCGGCTGTTAATCACCAAAAAACTGGAATACATCACCAGCCCCTTAGCCATCATCGACATGCTGGCGATATTACCCAGCTACAGGGAATTACGGGTACTGCGGGTTTTTGTGATTTTTCGGCTCGCCAAACTGTTCCGTTACTTCAACAGCATCAAATTGTTTGCCGACATTCTCAGCAGCCGACGTTTTGAGCTGTACACCTTAGCGATTTTTCTGGGCTTTTTGATTTTTATCGGCAGCACCGCCATTTATGTGTTTGAAAACACCAATAATGGCGGACATATCAACAACTTATTTGAAGCCTTTTACCTCTCTATTGTCACCCTTGCCACCGTTGGTTATGGCGATATAGCGCCACAAACCACCAGCGGACGGCTGGTAGCAATGGTGCTGATCTTTTTTGGCCTCGTGTTCATCGCCTTTTTTACCTCCATCATCGTCGCCGCATTTAACGAAAAAATGCAGGACATGCGCGAAGACCGCACCTACGCGGAATTAAACCGCTACAAAAATTTCATCATCATTTGTGGTTTTGGGCGCATAGGCCAACATATCGCCACGCAGTTGGAAAAAAACCAGCAGCATTTTGTCATTATCGACGTAAACGAAACCACCATTGCCCAAGCCCGCCGCTTGGGTTATCTGGTCATCCAAGCCGATGCCAGCAGCAACGCCGTGTTGACCAACGCAGGCATTAACCAAGGTGCAAGCGCGGTGCTGTGTACCACGGGCGATGATGTCGTCAACGTTTACATCACCCTCACCAGCCGCCATTTAAACCCGCACATCCGCATCATCTCCCGCGCCAACAACCAAGAAAACATCAAAAAACTCTATCAGGCGGGTGCCAGCAACGTTATGCAACCATTTGAAGTCGCAGGCATGATGGTGGCGGAATACATAGGCCAACCGGTCGCTTTTGAAGCCTTATTCGGCATACTCCGGCAAGAAAAAGACTTGGTGATGGACACTTTATGCGTGTTTGGCGGCTGTATGATTGACGGCAAACACATCGGCAACGTCAATTTTGAACAGAAAAAACTACTGTTAATTGGCGTTATCAGCAGCAACCCCGTACATAGCAACCATAAAAACAGCTATCAAGTCAGCGACCAACATTTTTACTTTAACCCGGAAGCGCACTTTAGATTACACGAAGGCGATTTATTGGTATTGCTAGGCAAAACCCTCAGCATTGATTATTTCCGCGACCAAATCGCCAAAAGCCGCCTGCAACCGCATTTACCCAAAGGCCGGAAATCATGAAAAAAATCGCCGTATTTGGATACAGCATCATGTCCTTGGAAGTCATGCGCCGCTTGGACAACAGCCAATATCAACTGATTTTTGCCGGAAAAAACCAAAAAGAAGCCGATTTGGTCGCCGCCGAAGGCTTTACCAGTTGCGTCACCGATTTCCGCAATGATGATGCTTTGAAAGCCATGGGTATCGGCGTGGATGTGGATATTTTGTTCTGCTTTTACCCCACCGATTCGGACAATGTGTTCCTGACCATTTCCGCCCGCGCCATGACCAAAACCCTCACCATCATAGGCATCGTCGAAGACCCAGAATCTGCGGAAAAACTGCTGGCAGCAGGCGCCGATAAAATCATCGACCCCTACGAAATCTGCGGCAGAAAAACCTACGACATGCTGGTAAAGCCCGATATTACCAACATCATGGATAACACCGTATTTGGGCAGCACGATTTGAATATGGCGCAAGTGGAAATCGTCCCAGGCTCTTGCTTGGAAAACAGCTTGCTCAGCGAATTGAAGCGTAAACAACCACACAATGTGATTATTATCGGCGTGGTTGATAAGGAATTGGACGACAGCCTACAAATCGCCCTAGGCGAACAAGACCATCATTTAGATGCGGGCGACATTATCGTCATCTTAGGTCCAGCGGATGCCATCCAAGCCTTTAAAGACCAAGTGAATGATATTGCTGTAAGTTAAGCAATCGTTGAATAAAGCCTTCGACAAGCTCTCGGCAACTGCTCCATGCGTTGCTCTACCTCCTGCATCCATGCAGTCGAGGCCGAACGGTAACCAATTGATTACGTTCGTACTGAGCTTGTCGAAGTATGAGCGGAAGCAATTAGTTCAGCACTTCCTTAGCTTAATTGCTGCCGTAAAAAACAGAATTTGTACGCCTATAACCATTTAAAACTAGCGCACCGCATCCTGCCGCTCACGCTGATAATCATCAAACTTTTTCTCACCCATACACGGCGATTGGTTTTCAATACAACGCTGCCTTTGGTTATCCTGCAAACTGCTATAAGCAGATTTTTCTAAATTAAACTAGGGGGTGTTCTCAATTGAGCCATATTACCGTGGAAACCAAGCAGAGCATGGCCAGATAATTCCTTGCCAAGCGTTCATAGCGTGTGGCCACACGCCTGAAATGCTTTAACTTCTGGAATAACCGCTCAACCAGGT
>CAIYRS010000028.1 GCA_903928685.1 uncultured Methylococcaceae bacterium | reverse complement strand
AATGACCCTTATTCGCCAAGACGACTTTATCCAAAGTATCGCTGATTCACTGCAATTTATTTCCTACTATCATCCGCTGGATTTTATCCAGGCTTTACATGCGGCCTATCAAAAAGAAAAAAGTCCTGCGGCCAAGGATGCTATGGCGCAAATATTAATTAATTCCCGAATGTGCGCCGAGGGGCATCGACCGCTATGTCAGGATACCGGGATAGTCACTGTTTTCTTAAAAATTGGTATGGATGTGCAGTGGGCAGCCGATATCAGCGTTACCGAGATGGTCAACGAAGGCGTTCGACGTGCTTATAGTTATCCTGATAATATTTTGCGCGCATCGATACTGAAAGATCCTGCCGGAAAACGCATCAATACGGGGGACAACACGCCAGCCGTTGTTCATATGGAACTTGTAACGGGTAATACGGTTGACGTTACTATAGCGGCCAAGGGCGGAGGTTCCGAGGCTAAAGCCAAGTTTGCCATGCTCAACCCTTCGGACAGCATTGTTGACTGGGTGCTAAAAACCGTACCGACGATGGGTGCGGGCTGGTGTCCTCCCGGCATATTGGGCATAGGTATCGGCGGCACCGCAGAAAAAGCCATGCTTCTTGCCAAACAAGCTTGCATGGAATCTATTGATATTCAAGAGCTCATTGCCCGTGGCGCCAACAACGCATTGGAAGAATTACGCCTGGAACTTTATGACAAAGTTAATGCGCTGGGTATTGGTGCACAGGGTTTGGGTGGATTGACGACTGTGCTGGATATTAAAATTAAAGATTATCCAACGCACGCAGCCAATAAACCGGTTGCAATTATCCCCAATTGCGCAGCAACCCGCCATGCGCATTTTGTACTGGACGGCTCCGGCCCTGCCGAGTTTACCCCGCCACGTCTGGAAGACTGGCCAACCATCACATGGGACGCGGGTGCTACGGCTCGCCGGGTTAATTTGGATACAGTAACGTCTGCCGAAGTCGCGACCTGGAAACCGGGCGAAACCTTGTTACTCAGCGGTACGATGCTGACGGGTAGGGATGCGGCGCATAAGCGCATGGTTGACTTGCTGGAACGCGGTGAGCCTTTGCCCGAAAGCGTTAACTTTAAAAACAAGTTTATTTATTACGTGGGCCCTGTTGATCCGGTACGCGATGAAGTCGTTGGTCCGGCCGGGCCTACCACCGCTACACGTATGGATAAATTTACCGAAACCATGCTGGCTAAAACAGGCTTGATGGGTATGATCGGAAAATCCGAGCGTGGACAGGAAGCGATTGACGCTATCAAAAAACATCAGTCCGTTTATCTCATGGCGGTGGGTGGCGCTGCTTATTTGGTATCAAAAGCCATACGCAAGTCACGTATTGTTGCTTTTGCTGATCTTGGTATGGAAGCCATTCATGAATTTGTTGTTGAAGATATGCCCGTGACCGTCGCTGTGGATACTCAAGGCATCTCCATTCATCAAATAGCGCCAAAAATCTGGCAGAATAAAATCGGCAAAATTCCTGTCGTTGAAGCGTCGAATTAACGGATACTATCCCAATGTCGTTAAGTTAAGCATACAACTGGAGTAAAACCGCTTTAGCTGTTTTTACAGGGACTAGCTGAAGCGATTGCACTCCAGTTTTTTAAACAAATTGGTCTCAACTTAACGGCATTGGATACTATCCCTTTAACCTAAAAAACTCATTTAGCCACAGATTTACACAGATAAGCACTGATAATACATAATGTTACGGACGACTGACATTTACCCAAAGGGTGAGCAAAAGAATTGATCTAACGCGTTGTTTATCTGAGTAAATCCGTGTTTATCCGTGGCTCAAATACGTTTTGTAGGTTTAAGGGATGTTATCTATGCAAACTAAATCTTCATGTGATGGAAGTTTAATTTATGAAGACTGTATAAACACTTAAGATCTTTTTTCGATTAAAAATAAAATCGGTTGAAATCCGTATAATCAGTGTCATCCGTGTTCTATGATCGAAACCAGGATTTATTGAGTAGTTACATTTCGTGTTCTTCGTGGCGAATAAACTCCCTCAGCCTTGAAAAAAAATCTTATGTCCCCACATATTCAGCAATCACATTAACCATTTAGGAACAATACCGTGACTGTTGAAGCAAAAAAAGAAACCCTGGGCTTTGAAACTGAAGTAAAACACCTGTTGCATTTGATGATT
>CAIYRS010000027.1 GCA_903928685.1 uncultured Methylococcaceae bacterium | reverse complement strand
ATGCCCTTTGGGTACAGCACATCCTATGACTGCCATTAAGTTAATGAAATTACTTTTAAAATTAAATTTTTAAAAAACCGTAAAACGCCTGCTGTAGCGTGCAATAGGCGATAGCCGTATTGCACCGCATGTTGGATTTCAAGCATCCGGCGTATTACGCTATCGCTAATACGCCCTACGACATTGTTATCTTTTTGAAATTAAAGGTATAAATCCTTAACTTAATGGCAGTGACACAGAGCGTGGGAACGATAGAATTAGTTACCGTTCGGACGGAGCTTGTCGAAGGCTTTGTTCAGCGATTCCTTAACTTTAATCAAAGCGTTTGGCGTCTGCGGGGAGTTGTTGGAATATGGGGTGTTTGTGGATGCCGTAGTGTTCTGGGTATAAAACGCCGCCTAGGTAGAGGCCGTCGGGTGGGGCGGTTACGGCGGCTTGTTTGCGGTTTTTTGCTGCCAGCAAGTCTAGCGTCCAATCCACGGGTTGTTTGCCTGAGCCGATTGCCATCAACACGCCTGCAATATTCCTGACCATGTGATGCAAAAAGGCGTTGGCGGATATGTCGATGATGACGCGTTCGCCTTCGCGGTGGACGTTGACGAAATACATGATGCGTTGCGGGCTTTTGGATTGGCAGCCTTGAGCGCGAAAGGAGCTGAAATCGTGGTTGCCGATGAGATGTTGCGCGGCTTGGTGCATTTTTTCGGCATCCAAGGGCGGGTAGCACCAGGTGGTTTGTTGGTAGGACAGGGCGGATTGCACGGGGCGGTTTAAGATGATGTAGCGGTAAAATCGGGCGATGGCGCTGTAACGGGCGTGGAAATCGCCGATAGCTGGTTGCACCCAAGTTATGCGTACGTCTGGCGGCAGGTTGCTGTTGCCGCCTAATAGCCAGGCGTCGGTGTGGCGGTTGGCGGTGGTGTCGAAATGTACGATTTGTTCTAGGGCGTGTACGCCTGCGTCGGTGCGTCCGGCGCAGGTGACGGTGACCGGATGGTTGGCGATTTTTGTGAGCGCGTCTTCTAAGGTGACTTGTACGCTGCGGCGGTTTTTTTGCCATTGCCAGCCGCAATATTGGCTGCCGTTGTATTCCACACCTAAGACGATGCGTTGCTTATCAGTCATGGATATGGACGTTGATGCCTGTGTTGATGTGGTCAAATAAGGCTAAGACATCGGCGTTGTACATGCGGATGCAGCCGTGGGATTGCGGGCTGCCGTCCATGAGTTGGTCTGGGCAGCCGTGGATGTAGATATAGCGCCAGCCGGTATCGACTTCGCCATAGCGGTTTTTGCCGGGTTCTAGGCCGTTTAGCCAGAGTATCCGCGTTAAGATCCAATCGCGTTGCGGGTATTGTTGGCTGAGGGCGGGGCTGTAGATTTCACCCGTAGGCCGTCGCCCGACAAACACTGAATACAGTGGTTGCCCGTCACCAATTTTGGCGCGGATTTTATGCCAGCCTGTGGGTGTACATTGGCTGCCTTTGCGTTCTCCGGCACCATTTTTGGCGGTGGATACCGGAAAGACGCGGACGATCTGGTCGTTTTCGATAATAGCCAACTGTTGTTGGCTAATGGAAACGTCAAGATAGGGCTTGCTTACCACTGCGACTCGCCAGTTTCTGGGTCGTACATTTCGTGGAAGATTTTATGGCGGTTGGCGGTTAGCTCCTCAATGGTCGGTGAGTTGCTTAAGGCGCGGCTGATTGCCAGTTTCATGGCTTCGTAGTTGGTGCGGTACAGGTCTTTACGGTCTAGGTCTGGATTGGTGGCGCATTCTGGGGCAATCCAAATCATGGCGATGATGCACAAGTCGTTGGCTAGCTCGGCGGGGATTACGCCTGCGATGACGCTGTCGAGTACCGCATCAGCAATCGCCGATTGTACTGGGCCGCCGAGCAATTCCACATAAGCCGCCGATTTGATGGTGACTTTCGGTACCATTATGGTGGCGGGGCGCACTTGTTGGTTGCAGGCACGAATGGCAAACATGCGGGTATGGCCTGCGGTTTGTCCCATCAAGTTGGCGAAGGCATGACCAGCAGGGCCTTTGACGTTGCCGATCAGGATTTCCGGCATGGCATCGGTGCCTTGTCCTTCGCTAGAAAATACTGTGGCTTCGCCAGTTCTAAACCAAATTTCGTCTGACATGGGGTAACGCTCCAAAAAAATTAAAACAGGCATTCTATGCGCTATTGGCAATCATCGGCAACTGTGGGCTGTTGGGTAATAGCTTATTGTTGTTGTCAAGGAATTGGGGTTTTTTGCAGCCGCTATTTTTTTGGTGTTATCTTATTGGGTGTTAAGAAAATCCGATCTTTAGATTAACCCGTATTTATATTTAGGAGGCTAGTTGAAAAAGTTTGTCATTTTAGCAAATTGCCAAGGTGGTGCTTTGACAAAAACCTTGTTTAACAATCATGAGTTTTCTTGTACTTATGAGTTGTTACGTATCTTGCCAGTACAACATTTAAAGGATAAGGATATTCCAGATGTTATTGAAAAACTGGGGCAGGCGGATTTGTTTATTTATCAGCCCATTGCGGCTACGCCAAAACGGCCAAATGAACTTAGTAGTGCATTTCTGCTAAAAAAAACCAATCCCAAGGCAATAACAATCTCAATACCATCGATTTATTTTGATGGCTATTTTCCACATTTAAAAACCCTAAAAGGTCATGTTTCTGTTTTAAATTTGATTCATGATTATTTTATTGCTTATTCATGTGCCATAGGTTTGTCGGAAGAGAAAACCTTGGAATTGATGCAAAAAGAGGATTTATATCCGAAAAAACTGTCGGTTGGCCTTGCTGAACAATCGATTATGGAGCTGAGGAGCCGTGAGGAAGAATTCGGTATTGACATGACATTGTCGGAGTTTATTGAAAAAAATTACCAACATACAAGATTGTTCAATCATTTTAGTCATCCAAAAACTATTGTTTTTAAGCATCTTGCTGAGAAAATTTTGAATAGATGTGCGATAACTTCGCCATTGGTTAGAAAAATCGGCAATCAGCATTTATTAAATGACTTTGAGCCGCCAATTTATAGAAGCACCTATAAGCATTTGAATCTGCAATTTGCTGAGGATTTTGATACTTACAATGGATCGAAGATAAATGAGTTGAGTCAACAAACTGTTGTTAGCAGTTTCTTTGATTTTTATAGGCAACAAGATTTAGAGTTAATTAAAAAAATTGTTATTAATAACAAACCGTTTGTTCCTGAACTGGTTGAAAGTCATTTGTAAGAACGCCTTTTTAAGGCGGCTATTTTCTGTTTGACGGCTTAAAATTCCGGTATCCTTGCGCTTTTTTAGCGATTCCCCCAAAACCTTCCGATTACCATGACCGAACCGACAAAATTCTGGGCAGTTGTTCCGGCTGCTGGTGTTGGTAAGCGTATGAACGCTGACCGACCTAAACAATATTTGCAACTCAATGGCAAAACCGTGCTTGAACAAACCTTGCTGCGCTTGTTGCAGGCGGAGGTGTTTTCGGCGGTGAGTGTGGCGATTTCTGTGGAAGACCCGTATTGGCCTGAGTTGCCTTTGGCTAGTCATGCCAAGGTTGTGACGGCGGCGGGTGGTAAAGAACGTGCTGATTCGGTGTTGTCGGCGCTGAAAGCAATCCGCGATGTGGCTGCTGATAGCGATTGGGTGTTGGTGCATGATGCGGCAAGGCCTTGTCTGACGACCGATGATATTCATTTGTTAATCAATAGCTTGGTTGATGATGAGGTTGGCGGCATTTTGGCGTTGGCTTCGCACGATACTTTAAAGAATGTGCAAGGCAGGTCTATTTTGGGGACGTTGGATAGAAGCCATATTTGGCGGGCGTTAACGCCGCAGATGTTCCGTTATGGTCGCTTGAAGTCGGCTTTAGAAGCGGCGGAAGGCAATTTGGCGGTTACCGATGAGGCCAGTGCGGTGGAAATGCAGGGCGGGCAACCGAAAATCGTTGAAGGTAGGCCGGATAATATCAAAATCACCCGGCCTGAAGATTTGGCATTAGCGCAATTTTATTTGGAGCAACAGTAATGAGAATAGGGCAGGGTTACGATGTGCATCGTTTTGGCGATGGCGACCATATTATTTTAGGCGGGGTAACTATCCCTTATGGGCGCGGTTTGATTGCCCATTCTGATGGTGACGTGGTATTGCATGCCTTGGCTGATGCCTTGTTGGGTGCGGCGGCTTTGGGTGACATCGGTAAGCATTTCCCCGATACCGACCCGAATTTTAAGGGCGCGGATAGCCGGGTGTTGTTGCGCCATGTTTATGGCATCGTGCAGGCCAAGGGTTATGCGTTGGTGAATGCGGATGTGACTATTATTGCCCAAGCGCCAAAAATGGCACCGCATATCGCCGCTATGTGCGCCAATATCGCGGAAGATTTGCTGGTGGCGGTGGATTGCATCAACGTTAAGGCCACTACCACCGAAGAGCTGGGTTTTGAAGGCCGCAAAGAAGGCATTGCGGTGCAGGCGGTTGTCTTGCTTGCCAACGTTTGATGATGGCTATCGATATACCTGATTGGCCTTATGTGTATGGATCGCCTAGTGCTTCGGGGGTAATCCGCAGTTTGCCTGAAGATTTTTTCGTTGATGAAATGCTCAGTTTTGAGCCTTCCGGTGAGGGTGAGCATGTGTTTTTGCAGATTGAAAAAATCGGCGAAAACACTGAGTTCGTGGCGCGTTTGTTGGCGAGGTTTGCCAATGTCCGGCAGCGGGATATTGGTTATGCGGGCTTAAAAGACCGTCATGCGGTTACCCGGCAGTGGTTTAGTGTCTGGCTGCCAGGGCAGGAAGCGCCGGATTGGTCGGGCTTGGAAACGGATAATTTAAAAATTCTGCAAGCGGTGCGCCATGCCCGCAAATTAAAACGCGGGGTGTTGGCGGGTAATCGCTTCCAGATTACGGTTCGTGATTGGCACGGTGATAAGGATAAAACTGAGCAGCAATTGCAGGCGATTAAGGCGCAGGGTGTCGCCAATTATTATGGTAGCCAGCGTTTTGGTCATGCGGGCCAGAATGTCAATAAGGCGTTGGCGATGTTTGCGGGCGCAAAAGTCGGTCGCGAGCAACGGAGCTTGTATTTGTCGGCGGCGCGTTCGTTTTTGTTCAACCATATTTTAGCCAAACGTATCGCGATGGGCATGTGGGCGCAACCACTGGCGGGGGATTGCTATGTGTTTGATTGTTCGCACAGTTGTTTCCGTTCAGAGCAGGCGGATGCCGAGATTGTCCGGCGCTTGGCAGAGCAAGACATCCATCCTTCAGCGGTGTTATGGGGCAAAGGGGCGGCGGATGTTTCTGGCGAGGCTTTGGCGCTTGAGCAAGCGGTGCTGGAAGCTTATCCCGATTTGGCGAATGGCTTGATTGCTGCTGGGGCAAGCCGCGACAGGCGGCCTTTACGGGTTAACGCAGCGGATTTAAGTTGGGCGTTTGCTGAGCCTGGACAATTGCGTTTAAGTTTCAGTTTGCCTGCGGGAAGTTACGCGACGGCATTGTTGCGGGAAATTGTTAACCACGGCTAATCAATGGACGAATCAACGGATATTTTGATATAGTTAGTCAGTTTTTTGTGAGCGGATACCGCTTTTTGTAAATTACCCCCTCTTATTCTGGAGAAATTCAATGCCAATTAAAGTTGCTATCAATGGTTATGGTCGTATTGGACGTAATATCGTCCGTGCTTTGTATGAAGCAGGCCGCACCGATGAAATCCAAATCGTCGCTATCAATGACTTGGGTGATGCCAATACCAACGCACACTTGACTAAGTACGACTCTGTACATGGCAAATTCCCTTTTGATGTCAGTGTCGATGGCGACTACATGATTATCAATGGCGATAAAATTAAAGTTTTCTCAGAACGCGATCCATCAAAATTGCCTTGGGGCGATTTGGACGTTGATGTTGTCCATGAATGTACTGGTTTGTTTACTAGCAAAGCTAAAGCTTCTGCACATATCACTGCTGGCGCGAAAAAAGTCATTATCTCTGCGCCAGGTGGCGATGACGTTGATGCCACTATCGTTTACGGTGTTAACCACAACACGTTGAAAGCTACTGACACCGTTATCTCTAACGCGTCTTGCACCACTAACTGTTTGGCGCCTTTAGTTAAACCATTGAATGATGCCATCGGTGTTGTCCACGGTTTGATGACAACTATCCATTCTTACACTAACGACCAAGTGTTGACTGACGTTTACCACAGCGATTTACGTCGTGCGCGTTCTGCTACCCAATCTATGATCCCAACCAAAACTGGCGCAGCTGCGGCGGTTGGTTTGGTATTGCCTGAATTGAAAGGCAAATTGGATGGTTTCGCGATGCGTGTACCAACTATCAACGTTTCTGTAGTTGACTTGAGCTTCACTGCCGCAAGAAGCACTAGCAAAGCCGAAATTGATGAAATTTTGAAAACTGCTTCTGCAGGTTATTTGAAAGGTATCTTGGATATTAACGAAATGCCGTTGGTTTCTACTGATTTCAACCACAACCCTGCGTCTTCTATTTACGAAGAGCCTTTGACTAAAGTTGTTGATGGCGTATTCGTTAAAGTCCTTTCTTGGTATGACAATGAATGGGGTTTTTCAAACCGTATGTTAGACACCTCAATTGCTTTAGTTAACGCGGAATAAACCCAATGTTAAGAAGAACCAAGATTCTTGCCACCTTAGGCCCTGCTACCGATAAGCCGGGTGTGCTTGAAGAATTGTTTGCGGCGGGTATTGATGTTGTCCGCCTGAATTTTTCCCATGGCTCTGCCGAAGATCATATTGCTAGAGCGGAAGCTGTACGCGTCTTAAGCAAAAAAACTGGACGTCGCGTCGGTATCTTGGCAGATTTGCAAGGCCCTAAAATCCGTATCGCCCGTTTCAAAGATACTAAAGTATTTTTGAATGAAGGCCAGGATTTTGCCTTGGACATCAATTTTGACCCACTGATGGGCGATAACACCCAAGTCGGCATTACTTACGAGCCTTTGGCAATGGAAGTTGTCCCTGGTAGCCGTTTGTTGCTGGACGATGGTCGTATCGTTCTGGATGTGGTCAATGTGGTTGACATGCGCGTTAACTGTACCGTGGTTGTTGGTGGTGATTTATCCAACAATAAAGGTATCAACTTGATGGGTGGCGGTTTGTCGGCAGCGGCTTTAACCGATAAAGACAAAGAAGACATTATCACTGTTGGTAAGATTAAATGTGATTATGTTGCGGTGTCTTTCCCGCGTTGCGCTGAAGACTTGAACGAAGCAAGACGTTTGTTGGAAGCAGAGGGTTGTTTCGCTGGTATCGTTTCTAAAGTTGAACGTGCTGAAGCCATTGTTGATCCAGTGATGGACGAAATCATCTTGGCATCGGATGCGGTGATGGTTGCCCGTGGTGATTTGGGTGTGGAAATTGGCGATGCCAATCTGCCAGCTATCCAGAAAAAACTCATCAAACGTACTCGTGAACTGAACCGTGTTGCCATTACGGCTACGCAAATGATGGAATCGATGATTGAGAACGCCATTCCTACCCGTGCGGAAGTGTTTGACGTTGCCAACGCCGTTTATGATGGTACTGACGTGATTATGTTGTCGGCAGAAACTGCCTCAGGTAAGTATCCTGTTAAAGCCGTTGAAGCCATGAACCGTATTTGTATTGAAGCGGAAAAACAACCGATCGTGCGTGAGTCAGATCATCGGATCAACATCCAATTTGAGCGTGACGATGAGGCGGTTGCCATGTCTGCTATGTATTTGGCAAACCACAGTAAAATTAAAGGTATAGTTGCTTTGACTGAGTCAGGTTCTACGCCTTTGTGGATGTCGCGTATCAGTTCAGCAATACCGATTTTTGCGTTTAGTGGTATTGAAGAAACCTTAGGTAAAGCAACATTGTTGCGCGGGGTTTTTCCTATCTATTACAAGTTGGAAGAAACCCAAGACCATGCCGAAGTTAACCGTGGTATCGTTAAAGAGCTAAGAAAATGGAATATCGCTAAAGATGGCGATAAATTCATTATCACTAAAGGTGATTTAACAGGTGTTAAAGGCGGCACCAATGCGATGAAAATCATTGTCGTTGGACAGGGTCTTACGCCTTAATTATTCAGTAAGTAGTATTTGCTGATTAAGCAATAAATAAAAAGGCCGCTTTATGCGGCCTTTTTTAATGGTTACTCATTAATAACTGCTGGCAAACAGCATGGCTGCTTAGCAAGCTATTGTATATGGTGTATAATCAACCCCATTTTTACATTGATTTTACACGGCAAGACATGAGCATCACACTTTCACATAGAGTCCAAACAGTAAAACCTTCACCTACATTAGCCGTTACTGCCAGAGCCGCCGCGATGCGTGCAGCGGGCAAAGACATTATTGGATTAGGTGCGGGCGAACCCGATTTTGATACCCCAGACCACATCAAAGCGGCAGCAATCAAAGCCATTAATGACGGTTTTACCAAATACACCGCTGTTGACGGCATTCCGAGTTTAAAAAAAGCCATTATTGCCAAATTTAAAAATGACAATGGTTTGGACTACCAGCCTAAACAAATTTTAGTGTCTTGTGGTGGCAAACAAAGCTCATTTAACCTCACCCAAGCATTATTAAACGCGGGCGATGAAGTCATTATTCCGGCGCCATTCTGGGTTTCTTACCCTGATATGGTGTTGTTAGCAGATGGCGTGCCTGTATTTATTGAAACCACCCAAGCCCAGCAATTTAAGATTACTGCTGAGCAATTGCGAGCGGCTATCACTGATAAAACCCGCTTAGTTTTCATTAACAGCCCTTCAAATCCTTCCGGCATTGCTTATTCATTAGCGGAATTAACTGCATTGGGCGACGTGTTAAAAGAATTCCCCAATATTATTATTGCCACTGATGATATGTATGAGCATGTACTTTGGGAGCAAGGTTCTTTCGTCAATATTCTCAATGCCCATCCCGATTTATACGACCGTACTGTGGTCATGAATGGCGTTTCCAAAGCCTATTCCATGACAGGCTGGCGTATCGGTTATGCCGCAGGCCCAGTTGATCTGATTGAAGCCATGTGTACCATCCAATCACAAAGCACCTCTAACCCAACATCTATTTCCCAAGTGGCAGCAGAAGTGGCGTTAACAGGTGACCAAAGCTTTATCGGCAAAATGTGTGTTGAATTTAAACACCGTCACGATTATGTCGTCGCCGAACTCAACAGCATTGATGGCATTGAGTGCATCCCAACCGACGGTACATTTTATGTGTTCCCCAATGTGGAAAAACTCATTGCCAGATTGCCAGGCATTGACGACGACTTAGGTTTTTCCGAATACTTAATTGAAAATGCAGGCGTGGCTTTAGTACCAGGTTCGGCATTTGGTTGCCCAGGGCATATCCGTATCTCAATTGCCACCAGCATGAGTAATCTTGAAAATGCCTTGGCAAGAATAAAACAAGCCGTTGCTTAAACATAAGCGGTAATGTGGCTGTGCCACGGTTCAACCTCGTGGAATCCAATGGAAGAAAGAAAATATAAAGTAAAGCACGGTAACCCTTATCCATCAGGCTCTAAACCTGATCCCGAAGGCGTGAATTTTTCAATTTTTAGCCATCATGCGGATCAGGTTGAATTGCTATTGTTCGATAGCGTCGATAGCCAAGAACCCTTCCAGATCATTACCTTAGAAAAAGAAAATAACCGCACTTTTTTTTCTTGGCATATTTACGTTTGTAAATTACCCATAGGCACTTGGTACACTTGGCGTATGGACGGCCCAGACCAAAGCCGTGAAGTGGGTTATCGCTTTGATAAAGATAAACAATTGCTGGATCCTTGGGCAAAAGCGGTTTCTGACAAACATTGGAACCGCAAAAAAGCGTGCTTGCCAGGAGACAACGGCTTAACGGCGATGCGTGGCGTAGTCGTGGACAACAGCTACGATTGGGAAGGTGATACCCCGTTACGGATACGCAGTGAACGGGCGATTGTTTATGAAATCCACGTTGGCGGCTTTACCCGCCATCAATCCGCCCAAGTTGCCCATCCAGGCACATTTGCGGGTCTGATAGAAAAAATCCCCTACTTGCAAAAACTCGGCATTACTCATGTGGAGTTATTGCCAGTGATGGCATTTGACGAGCAAGATGTCCCCGAAAAAACCGCTGAACTTGGCTTAAGAAATTATTGGGGCTATAGCACCCACAGCTTTTTTAGCCCGCATCCTGGTTATTGCGTTACCCCGGAATTAGGCACGCATTTGCGGGAATTCCGTGATTTAGTTAAAGCCCTGCATCAAGCCGGTATTGGTGTGATTTTGGACGTAGTTTTTAACCATACCGCTGAAGCCGGGGCAAATGGCCCAGTCATCAATTTCCGTGGTATTGGCGGCAATATTTTTTATCATCTGGATAACCACGATAAAAGCATCTTCCGCGATTACACGGGTTGCGGCAATACCGTCAACGCTAACCATCCGCTAGTTGCTGGATTTATCATTGGCTGCTTGGAATACTGGGTGCGGGAAATGCACGTTGATGGCTTCCGTTTTGATTTAGCCAGTGCCTTGGCGCGTGGCGAAACCGGCGAAGTGCTGCAAAATCCGCCAGTTTTATGGGGCATAGAGCTGTCGGAACAATTGGCGAAAACCAAATTGATAGCCGAAGCTTGGGATGCGGCAGGTTTGTATCAAGTGGGCAGTTTCCCCGGTTACCGTTGGGCTGAATGGAACGGGCGCTACCGCGACGTGGTGCGCCGCTTTATCCGTGGTGACAAAGGCGTGGTGCAAGAATTGGCAACGCGTATTTGCGGCAGTAGTGATTTGTACGAGTACAAAGGTGGATTACCGATCAGCAGCGTCAATTTTGTCACTTGCCACGACGGCTTTACCCTATACGACTTATTCAGCTACAACCATAAACACAATTTTGCCAATGGCGAAAACAACAATGATGGCTGTAATAACAGCCTGAGTTTTAATTGTGGTGTTGAAGGCGATAGCAACGACAGTGTGGTTTTGGCGCTGCGTAAACAAAAAGTCAAAAATGTTTATGCCATTTTATTGTTAAGCCACGGTGTACCGATGTTGTTGGCTGGTGATGAGTTCTTAAATAGCCAACAAGGCAACAACAACTGTTATTGCCAAGATAACGCCTTGAGTTGGTTAGATTGGGATAAGCTGGAAGAAAATGCCGATATTTTCCGGTTCGTAAAAATGATGATTTCTTTACGGAAACGTCATGCTTCTATTATGCGTAGACGGTTTTTGACAGGCAAAGCGGTTGCAGGCAAAACCTTGAAAGACATCAGTTGGCATGGTGTGGAATTGGATACGCCACTATGGCATGACGCGGATGCACGGGTTTTGGCGTTTACCTTGGCAGGTATTGCTGAACATGAAGCGGATTTGCATATTGTCATGAATATGTCCGATCAAGCCATCACCGTTGCCTTGCCGGAAATCGACGGAAAATCATGGTGCTTGGCAGTAGACACCTCGTTGCCATCACCAAACGATATTATCGCCTCTAAAAAACAACAGCCTTTGCCGGAGTCTGGCTATTTGGTCAATAGCCAAACCATAGCCATTTTTGAAAATCCGCTGCAAGTAGATTGAAATTTGGATATAAAACAAGTTCGGCAGGCGTAGCTTGGGTTGCGCTTTTTGCAACCCAACGGGCTTGGCGGAGATGTTGGGTTGCGGAAAGCATGCAGCCCAACCTACATAACTATCCCTCGCAAACAATTGAAAGTATTTGCGCTATACCTGCCAATAAGCCGTAAACTGGCTTGTCATCCTGCAAGGACGCGGTCTTAAAAACGCTTGCATTCGCTATGACCAACAGTTAGAGTTTTTTAGAGACTAGATAGGCATCGCTGGTTGCCGTAACAAACGCAACAACCAAGCCGCCTTTGCTACCAAAAAATGGACAAATAGACGTTAACAATAAGGTTGAGGCTGATGATGGTTTCGGATTCAAGACAAGATGTTACCAGCGCTTTTACAGCAAAGGATGTGACTTCGCGCCATAAAAACAGCCTTGCGCCAGCGTTTTCTGCCCAGCACTTGCAAGCCATCAGCAACGTTATCAGCAATAACTTTGCGCCGCAATTCACTGTAAAAAGCCAGCAAACCAACGCCACGACAACGCTTTCAGCCAATGAATTATTAGAAATCAGCAATGCCGTTAGTTTGACTTGCCGCCCCATTCTGGAAACCCCCAAATTAATGTTGCTGCCCGTTGATCCCCAGCATGTTTATGTGTACTGGAATCTGCCCGAGTTAAAATCGCAACTGCGCGAGGCCAAAAACATCGCCGCCAAACCTGCGTTGCGCTTATTTGTTGAAACCGAAAATAGCGACAGCCTTCCCGATACCACTTGGTTTGATGTCGAAATTGACCGCGCTTCGCAACAGCAACAAATAACCTTGCCGCCGATGGGCAATGCCTATGCCTATTCTGCCAGTATCGGTTTATTGGGTACTGACCAGCAATTTTTCGCCACCCGTAATTCCAATCATATCCAAATCCCTAACCATGGCTCTAGCTATGGGGCAGGTGAGCCGTTACCCCATCAACAAAGTTTGCTGCTTGATAGCAATCCATTGCCAACCACATTCTATTCATCCAGTAAGCGCGGTAATGCTTCAGGTAAAGGTTACCAACTGTTATGAAACAAGGTTTTCTTAGTATTGTGCTGCACGCCCATCTACCGTACGTGCGCCACCCCGAACATCCGCATTTTTTTGAAGAAAATTGGTTATTTGAAGCAATAACAGAATGTTATATCCCTTTGCTAGGGGTGCTGGAGCGTTTGCAACAAGACCAAATCCCTTGCCGATTAACCTTATCGCTGTCGCCACCGCTGATTTCTATGTTGGCGGACGAGTTATTGCAAAGCCGCTATCTGGCACATCTGCAACGCTTGTTGGCATTGGCGGAAAAAGAAATTATCCGCACCCGCAAACAGCCTGAACTGCAAAAACTGGCGCGTTTATACCGACGTTTTTTTAAAGCCAGTCTAGCCAGTTATCAACAACGCTATCAGAGTGATTTACTGGCAGCATTCAAACACCATCAGCAAACAGGCCGTTTAGAGCTGATAACCACCGCAGCCACCCACGGATTTTTGCCGTTATTAAACACCAGCGAAACTGCGGTGCGTAATCAAATCAACATCGGCATCGACTGCTTTAAAGCCCACTTTGGCTTTGCCCCACAAGGTTTTTGGTTGCCGGAATGCGCTTACTATCCGGGCTTGGAAACCTTGTTGAAAGCCGCAGGTGTCGGCTATTTTTTTGTCGATAGCCACGGTATTGGTCAAGCCACCCCGCCGCCAGTCAACAGCGTGTATGCGCCGCTAGATTGCGGCAACGGCGTACTGGCTTTTGCCCGCGATCCCATGTCATCCAAACAAGTGTGGAGTGCCAGCGAAGGCTATCCGGGCGATGGCGATTACCGCGAATACTACCGCGATATTGGCTTTGATTTGGATTTGGACTACATCGGCCCGTATATTTTGGACGGCGAAACCCGTATCAACACAGGCATTAAGTATTATCGCGTCACAGGTAATGACCAGCCCAAAGCAGTTTATAACCCGCGCCTAGCCCGTGCCAAAATTAAGCAACATGCTGAAGATTTTATTGCCAAACGCCAGCAACAACTCACCGCGCTATCGGCAAAAATGGCTAGGCCGCCGATTATCGTAGCGCCTTATGATGCTGAATTGTTCGGGCATTGGTGGTTTGAAGGCCCGTACTGGCTAGAAGCGGTATTACGGTTGGCAAGCCAAGCGACGTGTAACGTGGAAACCCTCAGTTGCATTGACTATTTAACGCGCATTACGCAACACCAAATCGCCCAACCCTCCGCGTCCACATGGGGCGATCAAGGCTATTCCAGTTACTGGCTTAACGAAACCAATGATTGGATTTACCCGCTGCTCTACAAAGCCGAAGCAGAAATGGAAAAACTGGCAACAGATTTACATAGCCTAGCGCTAAGCCCATTGCAAAAACGCGCCTTAAACCAAGCCGCCCGCTCGCTGTTATTAGCACAAGCTTCTGATTGGGCCTTCATTTTAAAAGCAGACACTAACGTTAATTACGCTAAAAAACAGCTAACCGACCATCTCGCCCGCTTCAACTATCTGCACGACGGTATTCGCAAAAACAGGCTGGACGAGCGCTATGTATCGGCATTGGAAATCATGGACAATATTTTTCCAGATATTGATTTCCGTGATTACCGACCGCCAATCATCAGATAAAAAAAAGGCCTTTCAGGTTTTTAAAACCTGAAAGGCCTGAAGTTTTGTGAGACGAGAAGCGGTGAGGGGTTGTTAAATCAAAGCAACTTGACCAAAGCAGCAATCACAGCAACCTGTGCCAACATTAAAGCCCCCACCCATTTAACCAAATCAACTTTGAGTTCAAGCAAGTCTGTTTTAGATGCCAGTGGTGCAATATCTAGCTTAGTTGCCAATTCATTTTGTGATTTTTTCAGTACAGATAC
The DNA here is from genome assembly GCA_903928685.1 of uncultured Methylococcaceae bacterium. Taxonomy (GTDB): domain Bacteria; phylum Pseudomonadota; class Gammaproteobacteria; order Methylococcales; family Methylomonadaceae; genus Methylovulum. The sequence continues at coordinate 44,253 of CAIYRS010000027.1, read as the reverse complement.
GACAGCTTCTGATTGTTGTCGAGTAAATCCGTTGTTTTCAAGTTCATTGACCAGCTCTTGGGTATCGAAAGTAATGGTAGTCATGGTGATGCCTCTTGGTGTTTTTGAGTTAGTTTAGCAATATTTGGCATATATCGTAAACGCAAGCTCCATATGGGCTACGCATTTCAACAGAACAACTGGATACCATCATGGCTCAAATCCGCCTGCTTTATATAGAAAATAGCATTAGCCGAAAAAATAAAACCCAGCAGCAAACGCTAAGGTTTTTTATGTGGGTGGAAAATCTTAGCTATGAGAAACAGGTGGAGGTGTTTTGGGCTGGTGAAGATGGGCAGTGGCAGGGCTTATCGGCGCAGTTTCATGCTAACGCGCAGGATGGTGGCGAGTATTGGTTGGCAGAGTGCCATTGCCTTGCTAGTCCGGCGCAATCGTTGCCGGGTAATATCCAATTTGGTTTGCGTTATCGGGTGTTGGGCGGTGAGTATTGGGATAATCAGCAAGGCAATAACTATCTTAGCCAAGCGGATTCTGGGGTTATGCTTGCCCAAAACCAAGTCATCCAGCATCTGGCTTTTGCTAGCCGCTTGCAAGACCAGCAAAAATTTATTTCTGTCACTATCGCCGTAAATGCCAAGTTGGCTATTGATAAGGTTAATTTGCATTGGACTACTGACAATTGGCGGCACAGCAAAATCACGGCTTGCCATTTTCGCCGCAATTATTGGGATAAAACCGCGCTTAGCAATGCCAGAAACCCTAACCAATATGGCGTGCAGATTTGGCAGGCGTGGTTGCGGGTTGGTAAGGCATTTGCGCTGGAATACAGCATCAGTTACGAATGCGCCGGGCAAGTTTTTTGGGATAACAATGCGGGTAATAATTATTGTTACGCACGTAAGCCGTTAAGCTTGATGATTTTGAATTTGCATTGTTATCAAGAAGTCGATCAAGATGAAAAATTTAACCAGATTGCCAAGGCCATTAACGAGCTGGATGTGGATGTGGTGTGTTTGCAGGAAGTGGCAGAGTTGTGGAATAACGGCAACGGCGATTGGCAGTCTAACGCGGCGCGGATTATTAATGAGCGTTTACCAACGCCGTTCTATATCCATACCGATTGGTCGCATTTGGGCTTTGACCGCTATCGGGAAGGCGTTGCCATTTTAAGCCGTTATCCCATGTGCAACCACGATGCCCGGTATGTTTCCGATAGCCACGATGCTTTCAGTATCCATTCCCGCAAGGTGGTGATGGCAGAAATTACGGTGCCATTTTTGGGGGCTGTAAATGTGTTTTCTGCACATTTAAGTTGGTGGGAAGATGGTTTTGCCGGACAGTTCCAACGGTTGCAAGCATGGGCGGCAGAAAAACACGGTGCACATGTCAACGCAACTTTGTTGTGTGGGGATTTTAATGTTGCGGTTGGCTCGCCAGGTTATCGTTTGGCAGTGGCGGATGGGCAGTATGATGACCAATATTTTGCAGCCAATGGCAATCAGTTAGCGGAGCAGAATTTTCGTCAACAAGACCCTTACTGGCAAAGCTATAACGCCGACGATTATCGGATTGATTATGTTTTTATGAAGAAAGGCAGTGAGTTAAAGGCGGTGTCGGCAAGGGTGTTGTTTACGGAAGGCGATTATGGGCGGGTGTCTGACCATAATGGGTATTTGTTGGTGTTTGCGCCTAAGTAGGTATTTTAGAAAAGGGGATTTAGGCTGTTACAGATTATTAACTGATGTTACGCAGTAACGCGCTTTTCTCCCGTTTGCCGCGTCGAGCACCGGAGTATTTGTCGGGAATAGCCCGAAGCACCCAAGGGCATAAAGGGTGCGGCATGGAAGCCGCGCGGCGGCAAAGGGGCAGGAAGCCCCTTTTGCCGTCCCCCGACAAATGCGAGGAGCGCAAGACATGAGCGGCAACCGGGCCGCCTTTTCTTTGGTTACTTGCTTTTCGACTGCATGGATGCAGGAGGTAGAGCAACGCAGGAGCAGTTGCCGAGGCGGCGCAAAAGAAAGTAACTCGCCTTCGGGTGCGAGAACCCGATTTAATAAACATCGCGATAGCGATTTATTGTTATTTATTTTCGTCTCACAAAAAGTGAGTGCGTAACATCAATTAAAATATCGAAATATTTATGAATTCAGAAACCAGTACGACACAACGGGGACGTCCCCGAGCTTTCAATGAGGATGACGCGTTAGAAAAAGCGATGCGTGTCTTCTGGCGCTATGGGTACGAAGGGGCATCATTGGGCGCTTTAACCGAGGCAATGGGTATTAATAAACCCAGTCTGTATTCGGTCTTTGGCACCAAGGAAGAATTATTTCGTAAGGCAGTGGATAAATATTTAACCTGCCATGTTGCCTTTGTTCCTGATGCGCTGAATGAACCGACAATACAGCAGGCATTGCGAAAGCTGCTGACTGAATCCGTCGAATTTTTAACGGATACACAAACGCCGCTGGGTTGTCTTGTACTTCAAGGCGCATTGAATTGTGGGCAAGGTCATGAAAGTATCCAACAGCAACTCATCGCTCAACGACTGGGTTATGAAAACTTGCTGCGTCAACGATTTGAATTAGCTCAAACGCAAAACGACTTGGATGCTAGTTTTGATGCCGCCGTCATGGCGAAATATCTGGTCACTGTTCATGAGGGTTTGTCAGTACAGGCAACGAGTGGCGCAACGAAAGAAGAGTTGCTGGCTATAGTGGAAATTGTGCTCAGCAACTTTTAAAGCTTGGCTTAATATCATCTGCTAGAAAAGTTTTAGCGTGTTCGCCATCTTGGACTTTTGGTATTCAAAAACTACCGATTGTCTACAACAAAACCGAATAGCTCTGGCATCAGTATACCGCTGATGGCGGATCAGCCATTTTACAGATCGGATCAATGACTGACCGGGATAGGGTTGTCCACAAGCAACTGGAAAGGCATACACCAATTCATGCCTGCCCTTGGGTTATCATGTAACACTGCGCTTGATCGACATACACCTCATCGTTTCCATTAGCCAGGCCTGTCATTGTTTCTGCTATAAACTCATTCAGCGGCATCGCTCGCGAATCACTGCCTCTTGTAGATAAGATCGGTATCGACTCAAGGCGCAGCGAACAAATCTGCCGGAAATGCAGCGACTTTTGGCGGGTGTATGCCAGCGTCTTTTCCGCCGACACCCACCAAAGCATTGGTAAGGAATCAGGTCAAACCGACCATATGGAACGATGGAACAATACCTTGCGCCAATGGCTTGGGTGGATGACCCGGAAAACGCTCTCTTTTTCCAAAAAGGCCGACTGGCATGACGGGGTGATACATTGGTTTGTAATCCGTCCCACTCAATATCAAAGGTTTGTAATAACGGTAGTTGTTAGTTGGTTCATATTTAGGAGTCCAAAACATGTTTTGGACTCCTAAATAATTTATATGCTTTTATAAGGTAAATCACGCTGTTATGAACGCTTACTTTTTGATTATTAATGTCGGCAGCACGTCGGTCAAAACCGCTTTGTTTTCCACGGGATTGTTGGCGCAGGCGTTTGTGAATGCTGATTATGGCGAGCAAGGTTTAACGCTTGAAGTTAAAGCAGCGAATGCTGCCAGCATTCATCATCAGCAAGCGGGCGAGCACGATGCCAAAACAGCCTTAACGGCGGTGTTTTCGCACTGGCAGCAGTTGCTTGCCGCAAACGCATGGACGGTTGTGGCGATTGGGCATCGGGTTGTGCATGGTGGCGATAGCTTTACTGGTCTGGTCGCCATTACCGACGACTTATTAGCACGCTTGCCGCAATTAGATGCGTATGCCCCGTTGCATAATCCAGTTAATCGCTTGGGAATGGCAATGGCTGCGGAGGCTTTGCCTTCGGTCGCGCAATTTGCGGTGTTCGATACTGCATTCCATCGGCAAATTCCCGGCTATGCCGGACGTTATGCGTTGCCAAATAACTTACCCACGTCAATGGCATTTTATCGCTACGGATTTCATGGCATTTCTTGTCAACACAGCGTTACTGCCGCCGCAGAATTATTAGGTAAACCTGCTAAAGAATTAAATCTCATCATCTTGCATTTGGGCGGCGGCGCCAGTGCTACCGCTGTCCGCAACGGTATCAGCGTGGATACCTCGATGGGTTTTTCCCCGACTGAGGGCTTGATGATGGCGAGCCGTTGCGGCGATATTGACCCCATGATTGCCATCGCCCTGCAAAAATCTGGCATGACCCTCAGCGAGTTGGAGGCGATGTTAAACCATCAATGTGGCTTGAAAGGCGTGGCTGGCGACACCGATATGCGGGTTATTTTGCATGGTGCGGAACAAAACGAGCCTTTGGCGGTATTGGCTTTGGCGATGTTCTGTTACCGCATCAAGAAATATATCGGCGCTTATTACGCTATACTTGGTGACTTGTCTGCATTAGTGTTTACTGGCGGTATCGGTTTTCATGCCGCTAGCGTCCGTAGTCAGATACTGCAAGGCATGGCGCATTTGGGTTTGGTATTGGATGAGATCGCCAATAGTACAACCAACGATAACAATCAGGATATTAGTGCCGCCGACAGCCGTTCGCGCATTTTGGTGGTCAACGCCGAAGAAGAACGGGAAATTGCTAGACAAATACAGGCTTTTCTAGGCTATTAAGCCATTAAAACAAGAGGGTATGAACGTGCAACAACATCATCAAGACTTGCGTGTAACGGCGGAATTGCTGGAGCGAATGGATGCCTATTGGCGGGCTGCCAATTATTTGTCAGTTGGGCAAATTTATCTGTTGGATAATCCTTTATTGAAAGAACCCTTAAAAATGGCGCATATCAAGCCACGTTTATTAGGGCATTGGGGGACGACGCCCGGATTGAATTTTATCAATGTGCATTTGAATCGGCTGATAAATGCCTATGATTTGAATATGATTTTTATCTGCGGCCCAGGCCACGGCGGCCCGGCGATGGTCGCCAATAGTTGGCTGGATGGTTCGTACAGCGAGTTTTATCCGAATATCTCCCAAGATAAAGTCGGCATGAAAGCCTTGTTTAAGCAGTTTTCCTTTCCGGGTGGCATTCCTAGTCATGTCGCCCCAGAAACCCCAGGTTCTATCCATGAAGGCGGCGAATTGGGCTATGCCTTATCACATGCGTTTGGCGCGGTGTTTGATAACCCGGATTTAATCGCCTGCTGTGTGGTTGGCGATGGTGAAGCGGAAACCGGGCCGATGGCAGCGGCTTGGCATTCCAATAAATTTCTTAATCCACGTCGGGATGGCGCGGTGTTGCCGATTTTGCATTTGAATGGCTATAAAATTGCCAATCCCACCATTTTAGCCCGCATAGACGAAGAGGAATTACTGCAATTGTTTACCGGCTTGGGCTATCGGCCTTATTTGGTGGAAGGCAGCGATCCGGAAATTGTCCATACCCGTATGGCGAGTGTGTTGGATCAATGTATGGCAGAAATCAACGCCATCCAAAGCCATGCCCGTGATAATCCGGCTGAAACCTTGGCGCGTCCGGTTTGGCCTATGGTTATTTTGCGTACGCCTAAAGGTTGGACTGGCCCTAGCAGCGTCGATGGCAAAAAAACCGAAGGCTTTTGGCGCTCGCATCAAGTGCCATTAGCCAATATGCAGAACAATCCGGAGCATATTGAATTGCTGGAACGGTGGCTGAAAAGCTATCGCCCAGAAGAATTGTTTGATGAACATGGTAAACCGTTGCCGGAATTGCTGGCGCTTGCCCCGCAAGGTCATCGCCGGATGACCGATAATCCCCATGCTAACGGCGGCATTTTATTGCGGGATTTGCGTTTGCCGGATTTCCAAGATTACGCAGTAGATGTTCCATCACCTGGCGCAGTCAATGGCGAAGCCACGCGGGTGATGGGGCGGTTTTTGCGCGATGTGATGAAAAACAATATGGAGCAGGGTAATTTTCGTATTTTTGGCCCGGATGAAACCGCATCCAACCGTTGGGATGATATTTTCGAGGCGACTTCGCGGGTCTGGATGGAAAAAATCTTGCCGGAAGATACCGATTTATCACAAGACGGGCGGGTGATGGAAATCCTCAGCGAACATACCTGCCAAGGCTGGTTGGAAGGCTATTTATTATCTGGGCGGCATGGCTTTTTTTCTTGCTACGAAGCCTTTATCCATATTGTCGATTCCATGTTTAACCAACATGCCAAGTGGCTGAAAACCTGTAACCGTATTCCGTGGCGCAGGCCAGTGGCATCGTTAAATTATTTGCTGACCTCGCATGTGTGGCGACAAGACCATAACGGTTTTTCTCACCAAGATCCGGGCTTTATCGACCATGTCATCAATAAAAAAGCCGAAGTGGTGCGGGTGTTTTTGCCGCCTGATGCCAATACTTTGTTGTCGGTGACCGACCATGTTTTGCGTAGCCGAAATTATGTCAACGTGATTGTCGCGGGCAAACAGCCATCGCCACAGTGGCTGAATATGGATGCGGCGATGAAACATTGTGAAGCAGGCATTGGCGTTTGGGATTGGGCCAGTAATGATTACGGCGATGAGCCAGATGTAGTGATGGCTTGTGCGGGTGATGTGCCAACTTTGGAAACCTTGGCGGCGGTGGATATTTTGCGTACCAAAGTGCCAGATTTAAAAATCCGCGTGATTAATGTCGTCAACCTGATGCGATTGCAGCCTAATAGCGAACATCCCAATGGTTTGTCGGATAAAGATTTTGATGAGCTGTTCACCAAAAATAAGCCGATTGTGTTTGCTTATCATGGTTATCCTTGGTTAATCCATCGCTTGGCGTATCGCCGCACCAACCATTGCAATCTGCATGTCCGTGGCTATAAAGAAGAAGGCACGACCTCTACGCCGTTTGATATGGTGGTGATGAATGATATGGACAGGTTCCATTTAGTCGCCGATGTTATCGACCGCGTGCCGCGTTTGCGTAATCAAGCGGTGTATTTGAAGCAATACATCCGCGATAAATTAATCGACCATAAGCAATACATTTACAAACACGGGGAAGACATGCCGGAAATCCAGAACTGGCAATGGCCTTATGGTTTGGGTGTGGCTGAAAACTAAGATTTAATGGTTGGATTATCGCTGGCTAGGCGGCTTGATCGATTTGATTAAGCCATCATTAATATTCATTCACTTATGCTGATCTCAAGTTGGCGGTTTCCTGATTGGGATAAAGCCAGCGATGGTTTTATTGCATCATTAAGGGGATTGTTATGAAAAAATGGCTTTTGCTTATACAGTTGCTGGCAGTGTTTGCTGGCTATTCTTCGGTAGCTTCTGCTGATAGAGACGATTGGGGTGAATATCGGGAACATCACCACCGCCATCACCATTTCCGTCAGCCGTCTTATTATCGTGAAGAGGTAATTTATTACCCAGCCCCGCCAGTTTATCGGGAGGAAGTTATTTATTATCCGCAGCCACAGACTTATCGTGAAGTGGTTCAATACGCTCCGCAGCAGTCCTATCAGTATGAAGAATATCGTCAGTATCGCGACCCACGTCCAGGCCAGGCATTGGTTGGTGGTGTTGTCGGCGGGGCTTTAGGCTATGGGTTCAGCCAAGGCGATCCTCTGGCGACCGGTATCGGTGCTGCTGCTGGCGCGTTATTCGGTAATGAAATCGGTCGCTAAGCGGTTTGTTTGTGGCGCTGATGCGCTCAGCGAAGTAAGTTTTTTGTTAGATTATTATTTTTGGCAGTGTAGTATTGCGGCGTTTGCTTTAGTTTTGGAGAAAAACGCCGATGTCCACGTTTATTGCCCTATCTATGCTGGTGATGTTTTTGTTTGTGGTCTTTATGAAGATGCAGCAAAATTCTCGACTCAGCTACATCAACGCCTACCGATTCCATCCCGCGATTAAAGCCAAGTTAAAACGAAAATATCCCGATTTGGGTGATACCGAATTGGACTTGGTGTTTCAAAGTTTGCGGGATTATTTTTTTATCTGCAATAAAGCACAAAAAAAAATGGTGTCCATGCCATCGCAAATTGTTGATGACGCTTGGCATGAATTCATTTTATTTACCCGCAGTTATCAACAATTCTGCCAAAAAGCTTTAGGGCGGTTTTTACACCATACACCCGCTGAAGCGATGGCTACGTCTACCTTTGCCCAAGACGGTATTAAACGCGCTTGGCGTTTGGCCTGTATGAAAGAGGGTATTAATCCAAAAGCACCTACCCGTTTGCCGATGCTGTTTTCATTGGATAAACAACTGGCGATAGCTGGTGGCTTTACTTATAACTTGGATTGTCTATTGGCGGGTAATCAGAGCTTTTGTGCCAGCCATATTGGCTGTGGCGGTGGATGTTCTAGCGGTTGCGGAGGCGATAGCAGCAGTGACGGTGGTGGTGACGGCTGTGGGGGAGGAGGGTGCGGTGGTGGTGATTAACTGGTTTCAGCCACTGCTAAGCAGCTAACTGAAACCAGTCGATATAGCAGATTAGTTTTTAGATTTGTCTACGATTTGGTTCGCTTTAATCCAAGGCATCATGCTACGCAATTGTCCGCCAACTACTTCGATTGGATGCTCAGCGTTCAAACGGCGACGGGCAGTCATTTCTGGGTAATTGGTTAAGCCTTCCATGATGAAACGTTTGGCGTATTCACCAGATTGGATGTTTTGCAGCGCTTCACGCATGGCGAAACGGCTTTCTTCGTTGATGACTTTAGGGCCAGTAACGTATTCGCCGTATTCAGCGTTGTTGGAGATGGAGTAGTTCATGTTGGCAATGCCGCCTTCGTACATCAAATCAACAATCAATTTCAATTCATGCAAGCATTCAAAGTACGCCATTTCTGGTGCATAGCCAGCTTCAACCAAGGTTTCAAAACCAGCTTTAATCAATTCAACCGCACCGCCACATAATACGGCTTGTTCGCCGAACAAATCAGTTTCTGCTTCATCACGGAAAGTAGTTTCAATAATGCCAGAACGACCGCCGCCAACAGCTGAGGCATAAGCCAAACAGATGGCTTTAGCTGTACCAGAAGCATCTTGGTGGATAGCGATCAGGTCAGGCACGCCGCCGCCACGGACGAATTCAGAACGTACTGTATGTCCAGGTGCTTTAGGGGCAATCATGATGACGTCCAAGTCAGCGCGTGGCACAACTTGGTTGTAAAGGATAGAGAAGCCGTGGGCAAATGCTAAAGCCGCGCCTTGTTTGATGTTAGGGGCGATTTCGTTTTTATACAATTGCGATTGGAATTCATCTGGGGTCAAAATCATGACCACGTCAGCATCAGCAACAGCGGCGGGTACTTCTTTAACGGTTAAGCCGTGGGCTTCTGCTTTGGCAACTGAAGGTGAGCCAGCGCGGAGGCCAACGATAACTTCTACGCCAGAATCTTTCAGGTTAAGCGCGTGGGCGTGGCCTTGTGAGCCGTAACCGATGATGGCTACTTTTTTAGCTCTGATGATGGAAAGGTCGGCATCTTTGTCGTAATAAACTTGCATGAGTGTTCCTGTTATTTTTATATAAGGTTTTAAGTTAAATCAGGGGTTATAGGTGCAGCCCTTGCTCGCCACGGGAAATGCCCGTCGCACCGGAACGCACCACTTCGATAATGGCATCTTTGCTTAAGGTGGCAATGAAGGCATCGAGTTTGTCTGATGGCCCAGTCATTTCCACGACATAGCTGGTTGCGGTGACATCGATAATTTTGCCACGAAAAATCGCTGCGGTACTGCGGATTTCTTCACGGGTTTCGGCGGTGGTCTTAATTTTTACCAGCATCAGCTCGCGCTCGATGTGGTTGGCATCCACCAAATCAATCAGCTTATAAACATCAATCAGCTTGTTGAGCTGTTTGGTGATTTGTTCGATGATGTTGTCGCTGCCACGGGTGACGATAGTCATGCGCGACAAGCTGGCATCTTCTGTTGGTGCGACCGTCAAAGATTCAATATTGTAGCCGCGTGCGGAAAATAACCCAGCAACCCGTGATAACGCACCGGATTCGTTTTCAATCAGAATGGAGATGATATGCCGCATTATGCCAACTCCCTGTCAGTGGTTGTTCCTAATGCCACCCGAAGTTTCATTTCGTTGTGGGCTTTGCCTGCTTCAATCATTGGGTAAACGTTTTCTGTACGGTCAGTGATGATGTCCAAAAATACCGTGCGGTCTTTTAAGGCGAACGCTTGTTCCAATGCCGGACGCACGTCTTCAGGTTTTTCTACGCGAATACCAACGTGTCCATAGGCTTCGGCGAGTTTTACAAATTCAGGGATGGTGTCCATGTACGAATGCGAATAGCGGCTTTCATAAGAAAACTCTTGCCATTGCCTTACCATGCCCATGTAGCGGTTGTTCATGTTAATAATCTTAACGGGGGTTTTGTACTGCAAGGCGGTAGACAGCTCTTGGATGCACATTTGTATGCTGGCTTCACCCGTAACACAGGCGACATCCGCCTCTGGGAAGGCCAGTTTTACGCCGATTGCCGCTGGCAAACCAAAGCCCATTGTGCCTAAACCACCGGAGTTTATCCAACGGCGGGGTTTATCAAACGGGTAATATTGCGCTGCCCACATTTGGTGCTGGCCTACGTCGGAAGTGACATAAGCATCACCTTTGGTGACGGCGTAGAGTTGTTGGATGACATATTGCGGTTTGATGAGGCCGCTGTCGCGGTCAAACGCCAAACAATCAATACTTTGCCATTCGGCAATTTGTTGCCACCAAGCTTCCAAGGCTTTCTTATTAGGCTTGGTTTTGCTTTCTTTGATTTGCTCTATCATCTGTTCCAAAACGGGTTTGACTTCACCGACAATGGGGATGTCAACTTTAACGGTTTTGGAAATGGAAGCCGGATCAACGTCAATATGGATGATTTTTGCGTACGGGCAAAAATCTGCCAGTTTGCCTGTAACGCGGTCATCAAAACGGGCACCGATGGCGATAATGACATCGCTTTCGTGCATTGCCATATTGGCTTCATAAGTGCCGTGCATACCCAACATGCCGATAAATTGCTTGTCGGTAGACGGGAATGCGCCCAAACCCATTAAGGTGTTGGTGACTGGATAGCCTAATAAATGGCTGAATTCGGTCAGCTCTTTGCTGGCTTCACCCAAAACCACGCCGCCACCTGAATAAATCATTGGTTTTTGTGCGGACAGCAATAAATCCACGGCTTTTTTAATTTGGCCTTTGTGACCAATAACCGCAGGGTTATAGGAGCGCATGGTGACTTTTTTAGGGTACTTATAAGGTACTTTTATTTTTGGGTCAGTCATGTCTTTTGGAATGTCGACAACCACTGGGCCTGGGCGGCCTGTGGTCGCTACATAAAAGGCTTTTTTGATGGTTTCAGCAAGCTTGGTGACATCTTTCACTAAGAAGTTGTGTTTCACACAAGGACGGCTGATGCCGATCATATCCACTTCTTGGAAAGCATCGCTGCCGATAACAGGTGATGATACCTGACCAGAAATAACCACCAATGGAATCGAGTCCATATAAGCCGTGGCAATACCAGTAATCGCATTGGTTGCGCCAGGGCCTGAGGTTACTAATACCACACCGGGCTTTCCTGTGGCGCGGGCATAGCCGTCCGCCGCATGGGTCGCGCCCTGCTCATGTCGTACCAGAATGTGTTTGATGTCTTCTTGTTGGAACAGTGCATCATACAAATGCAAAACTGCGCCGCCAGGATAACCAAAAATGAATTCTACGCCTTCGTCTTTAAGACTTTGAACGATAATTTGTCCGCCGCTTAGCTCCACGCCCACCTCAATAAACTAGTCTGTTTCCGCGCTGTTTTTCCGTTAGGGCACTTTACTCAAGCATTCCTTTTAAAAAACGGCGGGATGAATTATTATTAAACGTTGTGTTTCCACCCCATAATCGTCGGCATTCTACTAGGTTTTTGGCAAAATTGTAATGTCAATCTAGTGTTGATGATGATTGTACGATTAACTTATCTGCTTATTTTCCGGTATAAAAACCAAGAGGCTACTGTGGTGACCGTCCATAAACACCTGCTAAAGTCCGTTGTTTTCATTCTGCTCACGGGTTGTGCCAGCTCACCGACCGGGCAGCATAGTGAGACTGTAGCAAATGGACAGCCGCAGATTACCCCGATAAAACCGGATGAGCCTATTTCGGTGCAGCCATATCCCAATAGCAATACTACCAATTTGGGCGTGCAGCATTATTATGGAGAGCGGGTAACAGGTACGTATGGGCAATCGATTGCGGTGCAGGGATTTATACAGCAAATGGTGCAAAAACATGGTTTTTCAGAAGCCTATCTTAACGGCTTGTTTTCCACTGCACATCGGCTCGATGCTGTTATCAAACTAGAGAGTCCAGAACCCAGCGCCGGCCCGCAAAAGCCGCATTTGGGCAGTTGGGCGCGTTATCGCAGCAAATTTCTTACCGAAGCCCACATCAATAATGGCGTGCAGTTTTGGCGCAATAACGCCGCAGCCGTAACCCGGGCCAGCAATACTTATGGTGTTGATCCTGAATACATTATTGCCATCATTGGTGTGGAAACCTATTTCGGCAAAAACTTTGGCAAAACCAGTATTTTTGATGCCTTAACCACCTTATCGTTTGATACTTACCGTCGTTCCAAGTTTTTTATGTCTGAATTAGAAAACTTCTTGTTGATGACCCGTGAGGAAGGATTTGATCCGCGCCAGCCTGTCGGATCATGGGCGGGTGCAATGGGATATGGGCAGTTTATGCCCAGCAGTTTCCGCCGCTTAGCGGTTGATTTCGACAATAATGGTCGCCGCGATATATGGGATCCTGAAGATGCCATCGGCAGTGTTGCCCATTACTTTTCGCGTAGTGGTTGGCAGTTGCATAGTCCGGTCACTTATCCCGCCCGTCCCGCCAATGACGACAATGTCATTGAATTGAGCAGCTATCAAGGCAGCGAATATTGGCGAGTCCACCCCAATTTTAAAGTCATCAAAAAATACAATAACAGCAATAAATACGCGATGGCTGTCCATCAATTGGCGCAAGCCATCAAGCAACGCTTTAAAGGCGGTTAGTCACCTATAAGTAATCTTTAGGCGTGCAAAACATGTTTTGCACTGCACGACAACCATCAATTTGTTGTATTCAGCCAGAAAGTTGCCTGCGCGGTCATAAACATAACGGCTCGGCAAGGTCGCTGGTGGTGTCTTTGATGACTCGCTCGCCAAAGCCGTTGTAGTAATAGTTGTGGGTGTCGTCGGTGATGGTGGGCAATGCAATAGGATGTGCCGAAGAAACACGCGAACGATGCGCCTCCCTTCGTTAGGCACATCCTATAAGCGCATCTTATGGATTTTTGAGGATTAAAATGCCATTCGTAGGGTGGTTTCGCGCCAGCAAACCGCCATCACTAACGTAACATCAATGCTTCGAATGGTGGATTGCTGGCGCGAATCCACCTTACATTCATCCGACTTACGGGTTGAGCAGATAGACATCTGACCCTGCAATCCACCCAAAAAATCGTAGGTTGGGGTGAGGAGCGAACCCCAATACATCTGGAATCATCAATCGTTGGGGTTCCTAACGTCACCCCAACCTACGAGCTTTGATTTTTCGTTAAGCTTTAGAAATATACAAATATTTTTTATCTGGATTACATTTATCCACTAAAAAATCAAACATGTATTCATCACCATTGCGGGAAAATATAAATAAATATTGATCGCTTGGTGAGATGACAACTTGTTTACCTAAAAAACCATCTAATATCGTTTTCCAATCCCATAATATTTTATTGCCATTAGTAAGTTGGAAGTGAATATTCTGCTCTATTATTTCTCCCATCATAATTGGTTTAATAGAAACAACATCCCAATTTATTAATTTTTCTCCAGGTGAAATAATCAACCATTGACCATTATTAAAGCTAACAATTAAAACAGTTCCATTAAATTGATAGTCTGTTACTGTTTTTCCATTTATCGATTCAATTTTTAATTTTTTCAATTCTTTAATTTTAGCAGCTGCTTCTACTGTTTCAGATAGAGAATTAAATTCATTTGGATAAAATCCTTGAACTACAGCAATTAGTTTATTAATTTCCATAAAAAACCACCTCAATTAATAACTACCAATATTTATTGTTTTTCGAAGATTCATGGCCTCCAGTCCACTTCCCCGTATTAGGATTTTTAAATCCTGATTGGTATGTTCCATTTGAATCTATTCCTGTCCATTTTTCTGTATATCCTTGATCTCGTAATCCCTGATTTTTTGTTTTACCTTCGTATTCAACTTCATCTAGTGGGTTAACACAACCAACACAAGCTTCTAATGAATCATATTCTTCTTGGACATCATCAGCTTCATTAAACATCCTATCGATAGCATCGACACAAGCCTGTGCAGCTTGACGGCATTTATCCGGGAAGAGCGAACAATAAACGGCTCCTGCACCTGCGGCTGGAACTATATAAGGTATTAAAACTATGGGGTTTTTACCTGTTGGATCAACTAGGTTTACCGGGTTGCCGCCGACATACCCATAAGTATTCATCCCTCCAGCCAAGCCAATCGGGTCACTTTCAAGGTACCTGCCAGTATTCGGGTCATAATCCCGGAAGTAATTGTAATGCAGCCCGGTTTCTTTGTCGTAATACTGCCCGGGGAAGCGCAGGTTGTAGGTGATGGCGGTGCCGTCACCGTCCGGGTCTTGGTTGGGGCTGCCCAAACCGAAGGCGTCGCTGTTGTCCCAACGCCATACCGCGACGTTGGCGGTGTTAAGGATAATACGCGGGACGTTCAGGTGGTCGGCGTGGATAGGGTAAAAGCTGTACACGCCCGCGATTTTTTTGACCATCACCACAGGCAAGTCGCCCAACCAAAGGGTTTCCTGCGCCACGACGTTCAACGAGGCACGGCACTAACGCTAACTATAGCGTCAGCGTTAGTGCGTTAACGCCAAAAATTCCCGTATAATAACCCTCTTTTTTGTCCCGGATTTACGTTCCGGCTTACACGAAGGAATAATCCATGTCTGTAATTGTTGTTTGTGCTTTATACAAATTTGTCACCCTTGAAAATTTTCAAGATTTACGCCAGCCGCTCCATGATGTCATGGAGGAAAACCACGTCCGTGGCACTTTACTATTAGCCCGTGAAGGGATTAATGGCACGGTTGCGGGTTCGCGTGAGGCTATTGATACTTTATTGGCATGGTTGCGTTCTGATCTGCGCTTGGCGGAGATTGATTACAAAGAATCTTTTACCGACCAGCCGCCGTTTAATCGCGCTAAAGTGAAGTTGAAAAAGGAAATTGTCACTATGGGCGTGGAAGGCATTGATCCTACCCGTGTAGTGGGTACTTATGTCGATCCGCAAGATTGGAACCAGTTGATTGACGATCCGGAAGTGCTTTTGGTTGATACCCGCAACGATTATGAATACCAAGTTGGTAGCTTTAAAAATGCCATCAACCCGAATACGGTAAGTTTTCGAGAGTTTCCAGAATTCGTAAAAACCCATTTGGCTGGTGAAAAACACAAAAAAATCGCTATGTTTTGTACGGGCGGCATTCGCTGTGAAAAATCTACAGCGTATTTAAAAGAACAAGGTTTTTCAGAGGTTTATCATCTGAAAGGCGGGATTTTGAAATATTTGGAAGCCGTGCCGCCGCAACAAACCCGTTGGGAAGGTGAGTGTTTTGTGTTTGATGAACGGGTGACGGTGAATCTGCAATTAGAAAAGGGCAAGTATGACCAATGCAATGCCTGCCGTATGCCGATTACCGAGGAAGACAAAGCCAGCGCGCATTATCAGCAAGGGGTAAGTTGCCCGCATTGTTTTGATAAAGTCGCACCAGAACGCCGTGAGCGCTTTAAGGAAAGGGAAAAGCAAGTGCAATTGGCTAAACAGCGCGGCGAAGCCCATATTGGTAGTGATGCGGCAAAAGCTTTGTTGGTTAAACGACAGGAAAAAATGGCAAGGCTGGCGGCGAAGCAGGCGCAGGCTGCTGAAGAGATGGTGGCTGGTTAGCGAGGTACTGAACTAATCGATTCCGATCATGCTTCGACAAGCTCAGCACGAACGGAATCAATTAGTTGCCGTTCGGCCTGGACTTGTCGAAGGCCTTGTTCAGCAATTCCTTAGCCAATTTATTGATGAGGGATGGAAATCCCGGTAGCTAATACAAAAACGCCGCAAGAAATTGCGGCGTTTGTTTGTCAGATGTACAAGTCGATTAAGATTCTGAAGCGGTCTTTCTTTTATCGGATTTATAAACCAAGTAAGGTTCAGCTTCACCATTCACGACGGTTTCATCAACCACCACTTTGCTGATGTTGTCAGCGGAGGGCAGTTCGTACATAGTGTTTAGCAGGATGTTTTCGACGATTGTCCGTAAGCCTCTAGCGCCCGTTTTTCGGGTCATGGATTTACGGGCGATGGCGCTTAGCGAGTCATCCCTAAATTCCAGTTCCGCACCTTCCATTTCAAACAAATGTTTGTATTGTTTGATAAGGGCATTTTTCGGTTCGGTCAAAATTTGTATCAGTGCTTGCTCGTCCAATTCTTCCAAGGTAGCCACGATAGGTAAGCGACCGACAAACTCAGGGATCAAGCCGTAACGGATCAAGTCTTCTGCTTCCACTTCCGAAAACAATTCGCCGACGTTTTTGCTGTCGTCTTTGCTTTTTACTTCTGCGGAAAAGCCGATACCGCCTTTTTCAGAGCGGGCTTTGATGATTTTATCCAAGCCTGCAAACGCACCACCGACGATGAATAAAATGTTGGCGGTATTTACTTGCAAAAATTCTTGTTGCGGATTTTTACGTCCACCTTGTGGCGGCACCGAAGCAATTGTGCCTTCAATCAGTTTTAACAAGGCTTGTTGTACGCCTTCGCCAGATACGTCGCGGGTAATTGACGGGTTTTCGGATTTGCGGGTGATTTTGTCGATTTCATCGATATAAACGATACCGCTTTCGGCTTTTTCGACATCAAAATCGCATTTTTGCAGGATTTTGTGGATGATGTTTTCTACGTCTTCACCAACATAACCCGCTTCCGTCAAGGTGGTGGCGTCCGCAATGGTGAACGGCACATCAAGCAAGCGCGCCAAGGTTTCCGCCAATAAGGTTTTGCCTGAGCCAGTTGGGCCAATTAACAAGATATTGCTTTTAGCCAATTCGATGGCGTCTTTCTTGTTTTTGCTGCGTAAGCGTTTGTAATGGTTATAAACAGCCACTGCCAAGATTTTTTTGGCGCGGTCTTGACCGATGACGTAGCTGTCTAGTTCTTCCTTGATTTCTTTAGGTTTTGGTAATTCATCGCGGGCGACATTGTCGTCTTCTTGTAATTCATCGCGGATGATGTCGTTACAAAGCTCCACACATTCATCACAAACATAAACCGATGGCCCTGCGATTAGCTTTCTGACTTCATGTTGGCTTTTGCCACAAAATGAGCAGTACAGCAGTTTTTCGTCGTCTTTAAATTTGTCGTTACTCATTTACTTTCCGTTCCTCGCAGTTGTAATCCGTCTTGCCGAATGTTTCGGTAAACGCTGCTTACTCTTCTGTTAATGCGGTTCTGGTTGACAATACTTTGTCAATTAGGCCGTAATTGACGGCATCATTGGCGCTCAGGAAGTTGTCACGGTCGGTATCTTGTTGGACTTTTTCCATGGTTTGGCCTGTGTGATAAGCCAAGACTTTATTGAGTTTTTCACGGATAGATAAAATTTCCCGTGCGTGAATATCAATGTCAGATGCCTGTCCTTGGAATCCACCTAAGGGTTGGTGGATCATCATCCGGGAGTGCGGTAAGCAATACCGTTTGCCTTTGGTGCCCCCAGTCAGCAGCAATGCGCCCATGCTGGCAGCTTGACCGATACACATGGTGCTGACATCCGGTTTGATGAACTGCATGGTGTCATAAATCGACATACCTGCTGTTACCGAACCACCTGGTGAATTGATATAAAGATGGATGTCTTTATCTGGATTTTCCGATTCCAAAAACAGCAACTGTGCAACCACCAGGTTAGCCATGTAATCTTCAACCTGACCGACCAAAAAGATCACCCTTTCCTTTAATAGGCGGGAGTAAATGTCAAAGGAACGTTCGCCTCTGGCGGTTTGTTCAATGACGATAGGCACTAATCCGCCTGCCGCTTGTGGAGTGATGATCTGATTGCTAGAAGGCGATATATACATGGCGATTCCCTAAGGTTATTTTTGATCCATGATAGCATCAAAAGTTGTCAATTCGTCAGCAACACTGGCTTGGGCAACTAACCAATCGACGGTTTGCTCTTCCAATACCATTTGTTGGACGTCATTTAAACGGGTTTTGTCGGCGTAATACCAGCTGACCACGTCTTCAGGGCGTTCATAGCTTTTTGCCATGTCTTCAATCGTTGTGCGGACTTTATCAGCATCCAAGACAATGTTGGCGGTTTCGATAACTTCACCAAGGATCAGACCCAAGGCAACACGGCGCTTGGCTTGGTCTTGAAAGGCATCGCGCGGCAATTGTAAATCCTCCAGATTTATTTTTTGGCGTTTGGCGTTTTCAATATAAGGTTTCATCATGGTTTCAACTTCTTGATCCACCAAGGTGTTTGGCACGTTTATTTGGACTTTTTCATACAACGCATCCATAACGGCGACTTTGAATTTGTTGCGTAAAGTGCGGTCAAGCTCGCGTTCCATATTGGCTTTCACGTCTTCACGGAAGGCTTCCATCGTGCCTTCAGCAATGCCGTAGCTGGTGATGAATTCAGCATCAATTTCTGGAAGCGTTGGCGCTTCTACGGAAACGGCGACCACGTCAAAAGTGGCTTCTTTGCCAGCTAATTTGGCGTTGCCATAGTCTTCAGGAAAGCTGACGGTAAAAGATTTGCTGTCGCCTGCGCTTAAGCCAATTAAATTGTCTTCAAAGCCAGGGATCATTTGTTTGGCGCCAATTTCAACTGGATATTTTTCCACATCGCCGTTGGTGAAATTTTCGTCTTCGGATTTGCCAGAAAAATTAATAGTGATGCGGTCTAAAGATTGTGCTGCACGCTCAACAACTTCCCAGCCTTTCTTTTGTTGTTTTAGCTTTTCAATCATCGCGTCAACATCGCTTTCTGCAACCGTGGCAACAGGGCGGTTAACTTGCAGTTGATTTAAGTCTTGCAAAGAAATTTCAGGATAAACTTCAAACACGGCGGTGTATTTAAAGCCGTCGGTTTCCTCTAAGGAATCAATGTGTGGATAGCCAGCAGGTTTTAAATTTTCAGATTGCAGGGCTTCAAAATAGGTGGATTGGATCAAGTCGCTAGCAATTTCGCCGCGTACCCGTTCGCCATACATTTTGTTGATTACTTGTTGTGGCGCTTTACCAGGACGAAAACCATCAATTTTAACTTCACGCGCCAAAGACTTTAGCTTCGCGGCGATTTTTTCTTGAACCACGGTTTCTGGCACGCTAACAGTCATTTTTCGGCTTAATTCTGATGTCTTTTCGACAGAAACTTGCATTTCTTTACTCCACGCAATTATTTATAAAGGAAGACGCCGATAATCGGCTGGAAAGCTGGAAAGATAGCAGCGACGTGCCATCTATATAATGATTTTTTAAGTGGTGCGAACGGAGAGACTCGAACTCTCACGGGGTTACCACTGGAACCTAAATCCAGCGCGTCTACCAATTTCGCCACGTTCGCACATTGACTGAACTTGCTATTTTAGCGGTATTTGTTGGTATACAACAAGCTAAAAATACATATTGTAGAGAGATTTAGCGAATGATTACTTTTGGCAACCATTTATAAAGCCAATTAAAGATACATCACCAAGTTAGCTGGGAAAGCAATGTAATTGCATGATGGCTAAAACTTAACGATGGGCAACTATAATTTTTAGCAGGCAACTGCCAGTAAACCCCCTTAAGTTTTCGGGATGGTGTATGAGAAAGCTTTAAAATCATGATAAAAAATATCCGCAATCGCTGCTTTTGCTGCATTGCTGAGCAACTGATTTTTAGCGATTTTTAGCTTTTTTGCGACGATGACATGACTGTGCATTCTGGCTAGCTCATCGGGTGTGGCAACGTTTGTCCAGTCTGATGGCTGCAAGGTTTTGTTAAGGTGAGGAGGCAAATACGTCAAACCTAACGCGCAATTGATATTCTTTAGGTCGTGATAAAAGTTTTCTTGTTTAACCAGAAAACGTTTGCCTTTCATTAAAGCATAGGTTTCATCAACGAATGCCAGCGTTTGCGGTGCCCAGTGATGGTCAATCAAATCCAGTCTATTGTTTTTAATGCAATCGGCGACATAATCCAATAATTCCAACAAGGCAATGCCCCGGTACTCATCTGAGTAGCCAATATGCCCATAGTAGGCATTAATCGTGTTTAGTGTGAATTGCTCTAGGTTCTCCGCGCTGGCAATAGGTTTGTTTTTACCAAACACAAATTTGCTAAGAAATGCGCTTTCTACGCGGCTTAGCGGGTTTCTGGTAAATAAAACCGGCGTAAAACCGTGGTCGAAAATATACGGTAAGGCGGTATCCGCTTGTTGAAAATAGCCGTTATCGCGCAAAAAAAGGCGGTTATTACCTTTGATGGGCATTGGCGGTTTGATTACGCCATTCACCAGCCAATCACAAATGGCGGTGCAGGCGCATTTAGGGCTCCAGCAGATAACTAAAGCCTGTTCAGGCAGCACATAAAAATTCATCGGGATGTTCTGGCGTTTATTGAGGGCAATTTAGTCCACAGCAGGATCAATCATCGTGATTACCCGCATCCTGCAATTTTTGGCGAATTCGCTGGCGCGCTTCATCAGATAACAGCGGGCCAAGCGCTTGGTTATCGGCGTTGGTAAATACCCGTTGCAGAAACTTTAATTGCTTAGCATAACGGCGACAATTGGCGCACAACGCCAAATGCAAGCCCACTCCTAGTTTTTGCCAGCCTGTTATTGGCGCATCTAAGCGGTTAGATGCCAATTCCGTGGTTTGTTTACAACTCAGCATTAAGCACCTCCCGATGCAAACCAAGATACCTCAAGGCATTGCCGTAACTTCATCCGCGCCCTCGACAAAGCCACCAATAATTGGTTGGCATTCGCCATATCTAATAATTGGCAACATTCTTCGGTAGAAAATCCATCTAAGCGCAACATAAACAAACGCGCCATCGCTTCTGGCAAACGGTCGCGGCAACGGTAGAAAACCGTCCAAAATTCTTGATTTTGTAAACATTTATCCGGCGAACCCCAATCCACCAAATTCATCTGCCAATGACCGACATCATCAAATTGCTCTTCCAACAAATCCTCACCCATCGCCGCATCATCCAACAACGGCAACTCTCGTTTTGATTTGCGGAAATAATCGATGATTTTATTTTTTAAGATACTCACCAGCCAAGAATACACCGAAGCCTGCTGGTTAAATTTGCTAAAGCCTTGGATAGCTGCCAACAATGTCTCTTGCAATAAATCTTCAGCAACATCATCAAGCCTAACTCTGGCTAAGGCATAGCGAAAAAGTCTGTCGCCATATAAATCAAGCCATTGGCTTGGCTCAGGCATATTATTTTCTGCGGACATTCGGATTATCCTTCGGTTAAAAATACCGATAAAGGATAACACGCCCGACTTAGACGTTGGTTACGCTGTGTGCACCTTATTATTTATAAATACGCCTTTACCGCTGAACGCAAATGCCAACAGGACGCAAGAATTGGCTTGCGGCCTGTTGGCAAAAATAATCCTCAGAAAGCCTTTGCGGACAAATTACTTCTTCGCACCACATTTACCTTCATCAGTTTTTGCATCGCCTTCCGCTTTTTTAGCGCCACAGCTACCTTCAGATTTTTTGTCGCCGCAGCTGCCTTCCTTCATTTTTTCAGTGCTTTCAGTCTTTTTAGCGCCGCACTTTGCTTCACCACAAGAACCATCTGCTTTCTTCGCTTCAGTCGCTTTCATCGCATCCGCTTCCGCCATCTGCATATAGCCGTGCGCCAATTCAGTCATAGCAAACGGGCTAGCTTGCGTGCCAGCGGTTTCAGCGTGCGCCACATTCACAGCAAAGCCAGCCAACAAAGAAGTACCTAAAGTTAAAGCCAATGGAGTTTTTGCGAAATTTTTCATGGGTAGTCTCTCAATAAAATAAAAGTAAATAGAAAGTAGTTTCTTACAAATGCCTTGAAACTGCCTATTAGTCGCAGCCACAAACAAATCCTTACAATTATTTTTCAGATGAAAGCAGATTTTTTCGTAAACCCCGTCGCAACATTGTCTATGCCTTATAACAGGCAAATTCATTAGTAAGGAATTCACCATAACCACGACTAATAAGCAGGCGATAAGCACTTCAGCGCATCGCCAACCTTATTCATAACTTATTGGAATATCGCCTCATGATTAATCTGCATCAAATGCAAGACTACCTAAACCGCAGCAAAGCCGCCGACTTTATAGCCCCGCTAGCCATACGCCTGTATCTAGTGCCGATTATGTGGATGGCGGGCAGCAAAAAATTTGCCGACTTCCCCAGCACCATAGAATGGTTTGGCAACACCGATTGGGGCTTAGGCTTGCCCATGCCCACGGTAATGGCAACATTAGTGACAGGCACAGAAACCATCGGCGCCATCTGCCTATTGCTAGGCTTAGGCGTGCGTTGGGTATCAATCCCACTGTTTTTAACCATGATCGGCGCGATGATAACCGTACATTGGCAAAACGGTTGGCTAGCCATCGCCGAAGGTAGCGGGTTTTTCGCTAATGAGCGCACCATGGAAGCGGCGATACGCTTAGAAAAAGCCAAAGAAATCTTACAAACCCACGGTAATTACGATTGGCTGACCGAAACAGGGAGCTTTGTGATTTTAAATAACGGCGTGGAATTTGCTGCCACTTACGCCATCATGCTGGTAGTGCTGTTTTTTTACGGCGGCGGACGTTACGTCAGCTTGGATTATTGGCTGGCTAAAAAACTGCCTTGTTGCGGGTAATCATTATCTATTTGGTGCGTACCTCATCCCATCAAAAGCGCTTGTCCTTCCTGCATCCAGCCATCCAACGATAAAGGATGGCTGCGTTCCGCTGACGCTATTCAAGGAAGTGCTGAACTAATCGATCCCGTTCATGCTTCGACAAGCTCAGCACGAACGGAATCAATTAGTTACCGTAAACCAGCACAAACAAAATATTTTTCAATGTTATTCGGCCATGGATTGAAGAGCGACAACGATTAGCCCAACTTTTTCCGCCATTTCTGTTTGTCTATTAGTTTGGGTGCGATTTTTTGATTAGTTACAGGTGTTGGCGTGGCTTATATATTAGAGTATTATAATATACAGGCTTAGCGGATTAATGATTACAAGCTCAGATGCAATAGTCACGACATTCAACCATTCTTAAATAAAGTATCTGGAGATAAACACCATGACCATTGAACGCATTGTCCGAATGGTGGCGGGCACTTTTGTCCTGCTGTCCTTAAGCTTGGGTGTAGAAAGCAGCCCATTGTTCCAACACCAAAACTGGCTGTGGTTTACCGCCTTTGTCGGTTTCAATTTGCTGCAAAGCAGTTTTACCCAATTCTGTCCACTGGAAATGATCCTGAAAAAACTGGGTGTGCAATCAAGCTGCCAATAAGGCTAAAAACTAAAAGTTGTCCACGAAAAGCACGAAAAGCACGAAAAGCACGAAAAATTAAAAATGGTAATCCCTTGGACAAATAACACGATGTTATTTATTTCGTGTTTTTCGTGAATTTCGTGGACTTAAAAAGAATAAATAAACACTGAGGAAACTTCATGGCTAAAATCGTAATCGTCGGTGCTGGTATTGGCGGCATCCCAATGGCATTTGAAATGAAAGACTTGGCGCGTAAAGAAGACGAAGTGGTGGTTATCGCCGACACGCCGACCTTCCATTTCGTGCCGTCCAATCCGTGGGTGGGCGTTAACTGGCGCAAACCGGAAGACATCAAAGTGCCGCTGGAACCTGTCTTTAAAAAGAAAAAAATCACCTTCATCCAGCAAAAAGTCGCCCGTTTCCAACCGGAACAAAACCAATTGGAATTGGCAGACGGCAGCAGCGTCACTTACGATTATTTAGTCATCGCCACCGGCCCAAAACTGGCGTTTGACGAAATTGAAGGCTTAGGCCCGCATGGCTACACCGAATCGGTTTGCCACGTAGACCACGCTGGTCCAGCAGGTGAGCGTTGGGATGATTTCGTACAAGAACCTGGCCCGATTGTTATCGGCGCGGTACAAGGCGCATCCTGTTTTGGCCCGGCTTATGAATACATGTTCATCGTCGAAACCGATTTACGCAAACGCATGATCCGCGACAAAGTGAAAATGACCTATGTGACTTCCGAGCCGTACATCGGGCATTTGGGCTTAGGCGGCGTCGGCGACACCAAAGGCATGTTGGAAAGCGAAATGCGTAACAAGCACATCAACTGGATTTGCAACGCCAAGGTTGACCGCGTTGAAGACGGCATGATGTACGTCACCGAAGTCGATGAAAACGGCGCAGTAAAAAAACAACACGAATTGCCGTTTAAACACAGCATGATGTTGCCCGCCTTTAAAGGCGTAGACGCGCTGTTCGGCATCGAAAAACTCACTAACCCGCGCGGCTTTGTCTTGGTGGACGAACACCAACGCAACCCGACTTACAAAAATATCTACTCCGTCGGCGTCTGTATCGCCATCCCGCCGCTGGAACAAACGCCCGTACCGACTGGCACACCCAAAACGGGTTACATGATCGAGTCGATGGTCACCGCCACCGCCCACAACATCCGCGACGAATTGGACGGCAAAGCACCCAGCCATAAAGGCACTTGGAACGCGCTATGCCTCGCCGATTTTGGCGACACCGGCATCGCCTTCCTCGCCATGCCGCAAATCCCGCCGCGCAATGTGCAATGGGCATCACGCGGAAAATGGGTGCATTGGGCAAAAATCGGCTATGAAAAATACTTCATGCGTAAAGTCCGCAAAGGCTTGAGCGAACCGTTTTATGAGCGCTTGCCGTTAAAAGCGATGGGCATTATGCGCTTGAAAAAGTAGTTCTGTTGTAGGTTGGGCTGACGTAAGGAAGCCCAACAAGCCGGAGTCACCTATCGTTGGGCTTCCTTACGTCAGCCCAACCTACAACTATTAAAACCGTAGCGTATCTCATACTATGAACCCATTGAAATTATTGCTCATTAGCTGTGTACTCAGCAGCACCGCCTACGCCGCCCCGCCGCTGACCTTGCCGCAAGCGATAGACTACGCGTTGGCCAATAATCCAGAGCTAAGCATCATGCAGGCGCGTATTGACCAGGCCCAAGACCAACTGGGTTTGGCGATGGCGAATTATTACCCGCAAATCAAAGCAGGCATTGCTTACCAACACAGCAATAATCCGGCGGAAGCGTTTGCGATGATTATCGCCCAGCGGCGGCTCAATTTTGCGGGTACGGATTTCAACCATCCGGGTGGCGTGGACAATTTCCGCGAACAAATCGGCGCGACCTATTCTTTATATAGAGGCGGTCAGGATAGCTACCAAGCGCAAGCGGCGGAATTGGGCGTGGCGGCATCGGAATTGGATCAAGCGGCGGTAAAAAACCGTTTGGTCAGCCACATCACTGCCGCGTATTACGCGCAATTGGCGGCGGTCGATGCCCAGCAAGTTAATGAAAGCTCGGTTACCGCCGTGCAAAGTGAACTGACGCAATCACAAACTCGTTTTGATGCAGGAACGGTGCTGAAATCGGATGTGCTGTCTTTGCAAGTGCAACTGGCCGAAGCCAAAGAAGCGCAAATCCAAGCCGCCAATGCGGTCGAAATGGCGAACACCATGCTGAAAACCTTGTTGGGTATGTCCGCTAATGAGCCGTTGGCGATCAAGGAAACCTTGGCACAAGCCTTGCCGAAAAATCCGCCCAAATATGATGTCTTATTGACCCAAGCCTTAGCGCAACACCCCGAACTGCAAGCTGCTGCCAAGCGCGTGGCGATGGCAGAACAACAGCTCGCCGCCGCCAAAGGTGCATATCTGCCCCGCGCCGATGCCTACGCCAGCTACGGCTTCAACAACCGCAGCCCCGATTTTGATACCAACCGCGACAACGTCACCGTGGGCGTGCAAGTCGAAGTCGATGTGTTCAACGGTTTCGCCACCCAAAATAAAGTTAAAAAAGCCGAACACGAACTCACCGCCGCGCAAGAAACCCTGCGCCAACAACGATTGCAGATAGAAAACGCCGTCAAATCTGCACAACTGCGCTTGCAAGAAGCCTTGAACCGCGCCGATGTCGCGGCGGTATCGGTACAAGCTGCCGAAGAGGCCTTGCGTTTGGTGAATGAACAACGCCAAGCAGGCGTGGTGACGGTGACCCGTTATATCGAAGCCGAAGTGGCGCGTGATAAAGCGCATACCCGGCAAATCTCAGCACGGTTTGATGCCTTAAGGGCGGAAGCGGAACTGAAACAGGCGACAGGTGGGTTTTAAAAAGTTGTCCACGAAAAACACGAAAGGCACGAAAAAATTTACATATCGTTCCCACGCTCTGTGTCACTGCCATTAAGTTAAGGAAAAAATTATATGACTCAAAGACTTAAACCGTTCGTGCTGAGCTTGTCGAAGCATGAATGGTTTAAGTCTTTGCTCACGGATTTTTCCGTTCATCCTTCGACAAGCTCAGGACGAACGGAAAAATCCTGCCACATCCAGCCTATACCATTGATAGATATTGTTAATTCTTAACTTAATGGCAATGACGCTCTGCGTGGGAACGCCGCATCCAACGCTCCTGCGTTGCGGAACGCAAAAGTTTATAAACATACTTGTGTTTCATGACGCTGGAGCGTCATTGGATGAATTCCCACGCAGAGCGTCACTGCCATTAAGTTAAGCGATTTTTGTAATAATAGACCGATTTGAATCACAGTTGAACATGGCTAAAAAAAACGTACTGTTGAAATTACCCAAGAGCGGATTGAGTCGGATGCCTTCAAATCTCGCCACCGCCAGAATGCCAAAGCCTTCACGCGGTGCCGCAGCCTGCATTTTGCCTTGGTGCTGGTGTTGGTCATGAGGAACAGCGTGAAATCGCTGCAAAATGTCGTCAACGAAGCGATGACTTGGCTGGGTCAGCCGACCGTGACCGCCAGCGCCTATTCGCAGGCGCGGTACAAGTTCAAACACACGGCGTTCATCGAGCTGAACCAGGCCGCCGTGGTGGAGAACCTGTACAGTGACGGCGATTACCAACGCTTCTGGGGCTTCCGGGTTCTGGCGGTCGATGGTTCTAAGCTGGTGCTGCCGGACACCGAAGCCATCCGCGAAGAATTCGGCACGATTGCCTGGACGGACGGCAAGACGGCGGAAACCCAAGGTGAACGTCCGTATGCCTTGGCATCAGTGCTGTACGACGTGCTCAACCGGGTCGCCTTGGACGCCACCTTGGGCAAGGCCAAGGCCTACGAGATTGACTTGGCAGCAGGCCATCTGCCCCATACGCGGCCAGGCGACTTGCTGACCATGGACAGGAATTACCCGTCCTACCGGATGCTGGCGGAACTCAGCCGCCACCGCCGTGATTTCGCCATCCGCTGCTCGGCGGCCTCGTTTGCCGAAGCCCGGCGGATGCTCAAGGGCGAGGGTGAAGACAGCCAAGTGGTGACGCTGACCCCGTGCGCGGGGCAACTGCCCGCCATCCGTGGGCTAGGCCTGCCCTTGACGCTCACCGTCCGGTTCGTCAGGGTATTGCTCAGTACGGGCGAATACGAGGTGCTGGTCACCTCGTTGCTGGACGGTTACCTGTACCCCACCGAAGGCTTCCGGGAATTGTACAGGCTACGCTGGGGCATCGAGACCTTCTACGGCCTGCTTAAGACCCGCCTGGAACTGGAGAACTTCACTGGCACGGGTGCCGAAGCGGTACGTCAAGACTTCCATGCCACCGTTTACCTGTCCGGCGTGGAATCGATGCTGACCGACACTGCACAGGCCATGCTGGATGCCAAGGACACCCAGTACCCACAGACGGTAAACCGGGCGGTGTCGTTCAACGCGGTCAAAAACCTCGCCTTGGACCTGATCTTGGGTGGCGGGCTTGAAACTGACGCGCTACTGGAACAGCTGACAACCTTGTTCCTCACTAACCCTTGCCTGGCGCGTGGCGACCGCAACCCACCAAGGAAAAACACCTCGTCGAGGACGCTGTTGAGCTTCCATAAGCGGCAGAAAAAGCATTGTTTTTAAATGGGTTTTTCTTAACTTAATGGCAGTGACGCAGAGCGTGGGAACTATCGAAACTATATAGGATGTGCCGACGCAAGGAGGCGCATCTGTTGAGCCACGAACGATGCGCTTCCCCTTTGGGTTCAGCACATCCTATATTTGCCGCATTAAACAGGATTTCCCCATGACCAACCCAACGCCATCCTTCAACCCGCCAAAATGGCTAATCCCCACTGCTGCCATTGGCGGCTTGTTGCTGGTGATTTTATTCGCGCTAGGCTTTCTCGGCGGCGAAGAAAAAATTAAATCTGGAACCACGGCAAACACCGCCCAAACCTTGCTCGCCAATGCCGACACAATAACCGTCAGCCGCCAAGCCGCCGCCAATGCCCTAGCGTGGCAAGGTACGGTGCGCTCGCGCATAGCAATCAAAATCGCGCCGAAATTGAACGCCCGCATTGTTGAGATTCTGGTGTATCCGGGCGAGCGGGTGAAAAAAGGTGCAGTGTTGGCAAGATTGGATGACCGCGATTTACGCGCCGCCAGCAATGCCTCCCAAGCCGCGCAAGCCGCCGCGCAAGCGCAAGCCGCACAAGCGCAGGCGGAAGAAAAACGCATCATTGATTTATATCAAAAACAAGCCGCGACCCGCCAAAATTACGATGCCGTATTGGCACAAGCCAAAGCGGCGCGGGCAATGGCGAACCAAGCCGCCAGCTCCGCGCAACAAAGCCAAGTCATGTTGGGCGAGAATATCTTGTACGCACCGTTCGATGGCATCATCGGCGAACGTTTGCAAGAGCCGGGTGATATGGGTTTGCCGAACCAGCCGATAGTCACTTTGCTGAAACCCGATGATTTACGCTTGGAAGCGGCAATTTCCAGCCATTGTGCCGAAACCATCCATTTAGGCATGGCAGTCACAGTTCGTATCGATGCTTTGCACCAAACCTTAACCGGAAAAGTGGACGAAATCGCGCCGGAAACCGATCCACAAACCCGCAGCCAAGCCATAAAAATCAGTTTACCGCGCACCCAAGGTTTACAACACGGTCAATTCGGCTGGCTGGAATTGGCTTGCCAAGCCGAACAGACCGCGCTGTTAATTCCGGCAACCGCCGTGCTGCATTACGGGCAATTGCAAGCCGTTAAGGTGGTGGAAGGCAAACAATGGCATACCCGCCATATTCGCACGGGTAAAGTTTATGGTGAACAAGTTGAAGTATTGTCTGGCCTGCATGAAGGCGAAACGATTTTGGCATATAACCCCGCACAACCTTAAAACACGTTCTTAATTGCTTAGGAGAAAATCATGCCATACCCTGATGCCATTGAACCTGAATTGGTTGGCGAATACCCTGCATACGCCAAATCGGGTGCGGGTTACTTTTTTGATGACGTCCTTGAATATCGGGTGTGGTGCCATCCAGAACGTGGTGCGCCAGACGAGTTTGATGGGGAAGATTATTACTATGCGTTTGCAAGCTATGAAGACGCGCTAGCCTTTTCAACAGACACGGAAGGTGCAGAAAAGCCTTTGGCATTAATTCGCCAACTTGAGTGGATCAATGAGCCGGAAGCAGGCGTATTCATCCATGAAAAAGGTGAACGCATTGCCGAATGGCGCGTTGAGTGGCTAGAAAGAGGTGCGCGAACACCGGGGGCGATTGAATTGTTCATTCAATCCCATGCAAAAGGCCATACGGTCTGAGCCATACGAGAGCCATAATGACCCAAGAATTCCGAAAAGACAGCCTAACCGTCGCCATCGTCCGGCTGTTTACCACTTCGCATTTATCCCTGCTGTTCCTGATTATCTCCTTGCTGGCAGGGGCGGCGGCGTTATTTTTGACCCCGCGCGAGGAAGACCCGCAAATCATCGTTCCTGTGATGGACGTGTTCGTACAAGTGCCGGGCGCATCGGTTGAGGAAGTCGAGAAACAAGTCACCACGCCATTGGAAACCTTACTGCGGCAAATCCAAGGCGTGGAATACGTTTATTCCGTCTCGCGCCCTGGTGAATCGGTCGTTACGGTGCGCTATTTGGTTGGCGAAAATCTGGAAAACAGCCTGATTAAAACCCGCGATAAAGTACTGGCTAACCAAGACATTATCCCGCCTGGGGTGACGAATTGGTTGGTCAAGCCTGTAGAAATCGACGATGTGCCGATTTTGATGTTGAGTTTGTCACCGCAACAAGCGACGACCGCCAGGGATGGCGGAAGTGCGGACGCAGGTAGGGAACCTGCGCCGCCTCAACACGAGGCTATGGAAGCCACCGACTTACGCCGCATCGCCGATGAATTGGTCGAACGCTTGCGCGAAGTGGACAACGTCGGCAAAAGTTGGGTAGTCGGCAGCGCACCACGGCGAATCTCCGTCTATCCAGACCCTGCCAAATTACAAGCAGGCAATATCACCTTGCTGGACATCCAACAGGCGTTGGTGAAAAACAACGTCAATCTGCCTGTCGGTACGCTCACCGAACAAAACAAAGAAATCAGTCTCGAAGCCGGCCCGCATTACCAAACCGCTGAACAAATCGGCGGCACGGTCGTGAAAGTCGTAGATGGTCGCCTGCTAACTTTACGGGATGTCGCAAAAATCATCGACGGCGGCGCGGACACCGACACTTACACCCGCATCGGTTTTGGCCCAGCAGTCGCGCATATGCAAACCGCCGGAGAAGCCACCAAGTTACCCAGCGTAGGTGAAGAACGCCCGTTAACCACCATCGCCATTGCCAAACGCAAAGGCAGCAACGCCGTTAGCGTCGCCGAAGCCGTTTTGAAAGTCACCGAACAGCTCAAAGGCACGTTAATCCCCGACGATGTGCTAATCACTATCACCCGCAACTACGGCGAAACCGCCGACCACAAAGTCAACGAATTGGTCATGCACTTAAGCATCGCCATTTTGACTATCATCGTGTTGCTGGCCTTGTCCTTGGGTTTTAAAGAATCGCTGATCGTGTCCTTAGCCGTACCGATGACCTTCGCCGTCACCTTGCTGTGCGATTACCTGTTCGGCTACACCATCAACCGCGTGACTTTGTTTGCGCTGATTTTGTCGCTGGGTTTGCTGGTCGATGACCCCATCGTCGATGTCGAAAACATCCACCGCCACTACAAAATGCGCAAAGAACCGCCGCTGCAAGCCTTACTGAGTGCGGTCGACGAAATCCGCCCGCCGACCATTTTGGCGACGTTTGCCGTCATTATGTCCTTCGTGCCGATGTTTTTTATCACTGGCATGATGGGCCCGTACATGGCACCGATGGCGTTCAACGTGCCAGTGGCGATGTTAATGTCGCTGGTGATTGCCTTCACCGTCACACCGTGGGCGAGTTTCAAACTTTTGAAAGGTGATTACGGCAAGGATCATGGTGCGGAATTTAACTTAAAAGAAACTCGCGGTTTCAAAATCTATCAAGCCATCGTCGCGCCCTTATTGGCAAGCAAAGCCAAGGCGTGGTTATTCTTATTAATCGTTATGATCGCCTTCGTCGCCTCAGCCATGATGGCGGTGACGCGCATCGTGCCGCTGAAACTCTTGCCCTTCGATAACAAAAACGAATTGCAGCTCATCATCGACATGCCCAAAGGTAGCAGTTTGGAAACCACCGATGAAGTCGCGGCGGCGTTGGGGCATTACCTCGCCACCGTCAACGAAGTCAGCAGTTACCAAAGCTATGTCGGCCTGTCTTCGCCGATGGATTTCAATGGCATGGTGCGCCATTACTATTTACGCCAAGGCGTTAATGTTGGCGACATCCGCATTGTGTTGGCGGACAAAAAACACCGCGACCAACCGTCACACAACATCGCGCTCAGAATCAGGCCAGAAGTCGAACGCATAGCCAAACACTACGGCGCGAACATCAAAATCGTCGAAATGCCGCCGGGGCCGCCCGTATTGTCAACGCTAGTCGCCGAAATCTACGGCCCGCCGGAAGCCAGTTATACCGACTTAATCCACGTCGCAAAACGGGTGCGCGGGGACATCGAAAAAACCGCAGGCGTAGTCGATGTCGATGATTTTGCCGAAGCCGACCACGGCAAATTGCACTACTTGGTTGACCACGACAAAACCGCGTTGCTCGGCATCAGCACCGCGCAAGTCGCGCAAACCCTGCAATTGGCAATCGCAGGCGGCTCGGTGGGCGTGTTACACATTCCCCAAGAACGCCAACCCTTAACCATCCAATTACAACTGCCGCGTGAAGCCCGTTCTTCCGAAGCCGATTTGCTGGCCTTATCGGTGCAAACCGCCAACGGGCAACTGGTGCGCTTAAGCGAAATCGGTAGCTTCAAACACGAACACGGCGAGCAAGCGATTTACCACAAAAACTTACAACGCGTCGCTTATGTCACAGGCGAAATGGCAGGCCGCAGTCCGGTCGAAGCGATTTTGGATTTGTTCGGTACATTCGATGAAAAGCCTTTGCCCGATGGCTACAAAGCCGAAATGGCAGGGGAGGGCGAGTGGAAAATCACCGTCGATGTCTTCCGCGATTTAGGCATCGCCTTCGGCGCGGCAATGGTGATGATTTACGTCTTGCTGGTCGGGCAAACCGGATCGCTGGGCGTGCCGCTGATTATGATGATAGCCATCCCGTTGACCGTCATCGGCATCATGCCCGGTTTTTGGTTCATCAATTTATTCACCGAACCCGTCGGCGGCTACGCCACGCCGATTTACTTCACTGCCACAGCCATGATCGGCATGATCGCATTGGCGGGTATCGTGGTGCGTAACTCGATTATTCTGATCGACTTTATCGAAAACATTTACCGCAATAATCCGGTGATTAGCTTGGCGGATGCGATAGTGGAAGCGGGCGCAACGCGTTTAAATCCGATATTTTTGACTGCTGCCTCAGCCGTGCTGGGTTCGATGATGATTGTGCTTGATCCGATTTTTTCTGGTTTGGCATGGAGTTTTATCTTTGGCATCATTGCGTCAACCTTGTTTTCGCTGGTGGTGATTCCGGTGGTGTATTTTTTGATTAAGCGCAATATGCCCAAAGAAGTCGAGAAAATATCGTAGGTTGGGCTGCCATGCTTTTTGTAACCCAACATTAATGGCTTCGATAAGTTGGGTTAACGGTAAAGCTGTTAACCCAACGTACTCGACTAAACGGCACAATAAAGTAGGGTGTATAAGCGAAGCGCCATACACCAAATTGCGAATAGGTAACACGCCATGTAGGGTCAATTGATGGCAGAAATGAATAACGCGGAGCGGTAAATCCGTTTGCAGTTATTGCAATCCCGATGTGGTGTATGACGCTTCGCTTATACACCCTACGAGTTGCCGATAAGCGTTGAGGCAATTGCCTAAATCTTTACAAGAAAGCAGCGGTGGAGTGAAAAACAGGTTTTTCACTCCAAACAAGGCCAAACATCAAAAATCCGGCTAGTTGATGAAAGTCTCGTAGGTTGGGTTGCATGTTTTTTGCAACCCAACATCAGTGGCTTCGATACGTTGGGTTAACGGTAAAGCTGTTAACCCAACCTACTCGACTCAAACGAATCCTAGCTGCGCCAGTTCGACGCATCCCGCACAAACCTAAAAGCCGCTAACTACATAATCATTGTAAAATAGCCAAACATCCAAAATTCAAAAGGTTGGCAATGATGAGTAAGGCGATTAAGACAGCGATGATTAGCAGCACGGCGTTGGATTTGCCGGAACACCGAAACGAAGCCATCCATGCTTGCTCCCGTCTAGGATTTAAACCGGAAGCAATGGAACATCTAGCCGCCTGCGATATGGGCGCAGTACAAAAATCCTTGGAAATGGTCGATAACTCCGATATTTACATCGGCATTTACGCTTGGCGATACGGCTGGATACCCGACGGTAGCGACATTTCAATTACGGAAATGGAATTCAATCGGGCTTTAGAACGTAAACAAGCAGGAAAGATGGAAATTCTGATTTTTCTAATGCACGAAGACCATCCAACTACACGAAAAATGGTCGAAACCGATGCCGAAGCACAACGTAAACTCGAAGCCTTCAAAACGCGTGCTTGCCAAGGCCGTATCCGCAAAGAATTCAAATCGCCTGAAGATTTACGTGGTGAAATTCTCCATGCTTTATCAGAGCTAAAACTCCGCCAACAAACAGAATCCGGCGAAACCCCAACCCCAAAATTCCACCCCACCAGCCACATCCCCAAAGCCCCCGAAACCTACATCGCCCACCCGTATACCTTGCTGCAAAGCAAAAACGTGGTCGGGCGGCAAGCCGAACTCAATTTGCTCACCGATTGGGTGACCCGCAACCAGCAAGTGCCAGCCGATGTGCGCCTGTTCAACGTCGTCGCCATCGGCGGCATGGGAAAAAGCGCGTTGACTTGGAAATGGTTTAACGACATCGCCCCGCTGGAACTGCCCAAACTCGCAGGCCGTTTGTGGTGGAGCTTTTACGAAAGCGATGCCCATTACGAAAACTTCATCATCCGCGCCTTGGCTTACACGGCTGGCTTATCGGAACAAGACAGCCGCAGCTTGCCGCCGCCGGAGCGCGAAGACAGCTTGTTCCGTTGCTTGGATGAGCAACCGTTTTTGCTGGTACTGGATGGTTTGGAGCGCATCCTGCTAGCCTATTCGCGCATGGACGCGGCCTACATGGCGGATGATGATTTGGACGAACGCACCGCCAACCAACTCGCCGCGGCCTATGGTTTGCCAGACAACATCAAAGAAACTTACCTGGAAAAACACCGCCTACGCCGCTGCACCGACCCACGCGCCGGACGCTTCCTGCGCCGCCTCTCCCAAGTCCGCAACTCCCGTATTTTAATTTCCACCCGCTTGTATCCGGCAGAATTGCAAAGCCAAACCGCACAACCGTTGCCGGGTTGTTATCCGTTGTTTTTGAATGGTTTGAAAGATGACGACGCGCTCAACCTGTGGCGGGAATTCGGTGTTAGCGGAGCGCGGGATGAATTGCTGCCCGTGTTCAACGCCTTCGGCAATTACCCGCTGTTGCTACGCGCCTTGGCGGGTGAAATCGCCGATTATCGCCCAGCACCTGGCGATTTTAGCCGCTGGCGCAAGGCCAATCCCAAATTCGACCCAACCCGTTTGGATTTGAAAAACGCCAAAACCCATGTATTGCAATATGCTTTGCAAGGTTTGGGCGAGGTGCAAAAACGGGTGCTGCATACCTTGGCGGCGTTTCGGATGCCTGCGGGCTGGGAGACTTTGGAGGCGTTGTTCAACAATGCCCAAGCAATCGAAACCAACCAAACCAGCGGCGCAGCCGCCAAAAACCCTCTCCCCGCGGGAGAGGGTAGGGTGAGGGAATCAAAAACAACACCTTTCCTTGAAAATACTGACGACGAAATTCAAGAACAGACGCTAAGGAATGCAGCCAGTTTAAATCACCCTCACCCCAACCCTCTCCCACGGGGAGAGGGAGCTAAAGCGCCAGAAGATAAAGCAGAAAGCCTAGACCAAATCCTCACCGAACTGGAAGACCGTGGCCTAGTCGGTTGGGACAGACGCGCCAACCGCTACGATCTCCACCCCATCGTGCGCGGTGTGGTGTGGGCGGCACTGGCAGACAGTGCCCGCCAAGAGGTCTACAGCCAACTGTACGGTTATTTTGATGCCGCACCCAGACCGCCAGATTGGAAACAAGTCGAAACCCTAGAAGACCTAACCCCCGCCATCGAGCTATACCATAGCCTGATCGGCTTGGAGCGTTATGACGATGCCCTTGCTGTGTTTCGGAATCATCTCGAAAAAGCTACGTTATATCGTTTAAGTGCCAGCCGCCAACGGGTGGAATGGCTGGAACGCTTTTTCCCCGACGGCTGGCAAAGTTTACCCCGTTTGTCTAGCCCAAGGCATCGCAGTTTTACGCTGAATTCGCTGGCGCAGGCTTATCGACTTAGCGGCGAACCAGCCCGAGCCACACTGCTATTCCACGTTAAAATAGGCATAGATGAAGCCGAGCAGGACGAAAACGAGGCCGCCACTGGTCTTCGTAATCTGTCTAGCACGCTAAGGCTATCCGGACAACTGCGTACAGCGGAAATGGCTGCGGTGCGGGCTTTGGCAATAACGCGGAAAAATACAGATAACTTTAGGGCTGGTATCAATGAAAGACGGCGTGGTTTTGCCCTCGCCACCAGCGGACACAACTCCGCCGCCGACACCTCACTACGCCGTGCCTTAGCGATTTTCCAAGCCAAGCAAGAGCAGCGATCCGAAGGCGTAGTATACTCAGTTCTCGCCCAACATCAGCTCTGGCAACGACAAGCCGCTGCCGCCTTGCCGCTGGCCATCCGCGCAGGGAGTTCTGCACAAGTTCATCGAGTCGAAGGCGACTTCATCCGCGCGGCTCGCTTGCAGGGTGAAGCGGCCTTAGGCATAGGTAATCTAAAATCCGCCGAGGAAAGTTTGCATCATGCCTTAGATCGTGCCCGCAAAGTTAACCGCGTAGAAGAAGAACTACCCGCTCTGATAGCTTTAGCCGAGTTGCACCGCCGCCGCGAAGACTACGCCACCGCCCGCGATTTGCTGGAACAAATCTGGGATGCCGCCGAACACGGCCCGTATCCGCTGCTGCACGCCGATGCCCGCAACGTGCTCGCGCAAATCGAATGCGACCAAGGCAACACGCTAGCGGCTATTGCCGCTGCCACCCGCGCCTACCAACTCGCCTGGTGTGACGGCCCGCCTTACGCCTACCACTTCGGCCTAAGCAACGCCCGCCGCCATCTAAAAGCACTCGGCGCACCCGAACCCGATCTGCCGCCGTTTGATGAATCAAAATACGAACCCATGCCGGATGTGGAATTGAATCCGCGTGATGAGTTTTATGTGGATATGGATAAATTGGGTGATGGCTTGTAGGGTACGCTTTTATGCCCCAGAGGGTAGCGCGTACCTTTTGTTTCACGCCTTGACAGCATTAAAGGTACGCACAGCGTACCCTACGTTTGTGATAGCTCCCACGCTCCGGCGTTGTTTACAGGTAAACGCAACGCTGGAGCGTCACGGCGGTATTCCCATTTATGCCGCTGAGGGTACGCCGGAGCATGGGGACAATAGCAATATTACGACGCCTAAATGTAGGATGGGCTGACGACAGGAAGCCCATCATTGGAGCACGGATTTGATGGGCTTCCTATCGTCAGCCCATCCTACAAAATATTTGATAGTCCCCACGCTCCAGTGTTGACACTCGTTCCCAAGCTGCGGCTTGGGAATGCGGGATAGGAAGCTCTAGCTTCCAATCATTCTCGAAGCTAGAGCTTCTGAAACTTGGGTTACCAAGCCGGAGCTTGGTAAC
This sequence comes from uncultured Methylococcaceae bacterium, assembly GCA_903928685.1. GTDB lineage: Bacteria > Pseudomonadota > Gammaproteobacteria > Methylococcales > Methylomonadaceae > Methylovulum. The sequence continues at coordinate 6,718 of CAIYRS010000027.1, read as the reverse complement.
CAGTGCAACCAGCGGAAAATTCGTAAAACATCAATTTATCGTTACCACGCTCCGCGTGGTAACGGATACTGCAACGCTCCGGCGTTGCGTATAGCGACGCTGGAGCGTCAGCGGCGGTATTCCCACGCGGAGCGTGGGAACAATAGTTAGGTAGGGTGGGCTGACGACAGGAAGCCCATCATTGGCGCACGGATTTGATGGGCTTCCTGTCGTCAGCCCATCCTACAAAATATTGAATGCAGTACATCTAAGCCACGCAAACTGTACACGAGCCACGCATCAAACATTTGTCGTGAATAACAGGCAAAAAAAAGCCCCTCAGGCCATACAACCTGAGGGGCTTTTTTACGCGCTTAAAACATCTAGCCCGTATTCCGCATCCCTGCGGCTATGGCGTTAATGGTACGCAATAGCGGTTTGCGCCATGGGTTGTCGCCTTTCTCGTCTTGCTGTTCTTCCCGCACCAGCTTAATCAAATTGGCCTGGATGTAATTCAGCGGCCCTAGATAATTGTTGCGATGATGCAATGACACTGCCAAGTCAGGATTTTCTGCCAACAAGCGTTCGGCTTCGGCGACTTCCAACACCCATTCCACGCTGCGGTGATGTTCGGCGGCGATCATGCTGTGGATGCCTTTGCCGACTTGTTCGTCCAAACACAAGGTGGCGTATTCGCGGGCGATGTTCATGTCGGATTTGCTCAAGGCCATTTGCGCGTTGCTGAGCAAATTGCGGAAGAACGGCCAGGTTTTGTACATCTCACGCAAGGCCGCTAGGCGGTCTGGTTTGCCTGCACACCAGGTTTCCAAACTCGCGCCGATGCCGTACCACGCCGGAAAGGTCTGCCGTGATTGCGCCCAAGAGAATACCCAAGCAATCGCCCGCACGGAGTTTTTCGAGCGGTCTTGTTTTTTGCGGTGCGACGGGCGCGAGCCGATATTGAGGCCGCCAATTTCCGATAACGGCGTGGCTTCGTAGAAATAATCCAAAAAGCCGGGCGTGTGTTCGGTGAGTTGGCGGAAGCCGCGTTCGCCGATTTGCGCCAATTCGCTCATGATGGCAAGGTTTTCTGGACGGTCTTGCTCAACTGGGCGCACCAAGCTCAAGCTGGCTTTCATCAGGCCGGTGATGCCCATGGTCAGCTCGTACATGGCGGTTTCCATGTTGTTGTAGCGGTAAAACAAGGTTTCACCTTGTTCGGTGAATTTGATTTGTCCGCGCACCGTCGCAGGGGGTTGCGCCAAAATGGCTTGGTGAGTTGGACCGCCGCCCCGTCCGACTGTGCCGCCGCGTCCGTGGAATAGGCGATACGGAATGCTGAGTTCGTCGGCAATTGCCATGACTTGTTGTTGCGCCCGATACAAGCCCCACGCAGAAGCCAAAATGCCGCCGTCTTTGCAAGAGTCGGAATAGCCGAGCATGATTTCTTGGCGCTGACCGGAAGCTTGCAGCAATTCGCGGTAAGCGGGTTGCGCGAACAGCGTCCGCAACACGATGTCGATGTGGTTTAAGTCGTTGATGGTTTCAAACAAGGGGCTGACACCAATGTGGCAGAACCATTGCCCGCCGATGCGTCCCGACAAACCATGTTGGGCGGCAAGCAGCAACACTTCCATGATGTGGCTGGCGGCGTGGGTCATGGAGATGACGTATTTGCTGAAACAATCGCCGCCAATTTCGCGGCGCATTTGCGCCATGATGCGGAACAAATCTAAGGTTTCAACGGTGGCTTCGGACAGTTTGGTGGCGTCGTACACCAAGCCGCCCGGCGTGGCGATGGCTTCGCCTAAGATTTTCAGGCGCGCTTCTTCGTCCATCGCCAGATAATCCAAGCCCAAGGCGTTGGTGAAGATTTCCGCGACCGCTTCGCTGTGGCGGGTGGATTCTTGGCGCACGTCCATTTGCATCAAATGGAAGCCAAAAGTGCCGACTAAGCGTAACAAGTCTTGCAGCTCCAAGCCGACCACGGCGTTGTCGCCATGACTGAGCAAGGATTCGCGGATGACTTCCAAATCGGCATAAAACTCGCCAGCGCTGCCGTAACCGTAATTGACCAGCTGCCCGCTAAAGCCGTCTTGGATGCGTTGTTCGATTTGCTGTAAGCGTTGCTCCAAACGGTAACGCATCAGCGACAGTTTTTGCCGATACGGTTCTTGCAGGAAGCTGCGTTCTAAGGTGCTGGCATATTCGCCAATGAAAGCGCGGTCTTTTTCTAAGCTGGCATAAAATTCGGCGCTGGGTTCGCACAAGCCATAAGAAAACGCCAGTTGCTCACGCACCAAGTCGATACGGCGCAAATATTCTTGCACGATGGTGCGGGCTTGCAGACGCAAAGCATGAGCTGTGGTTTCTGGCTTGACGTTTGGGTTGCCGTCGCGGTCGCCGCCGATCCATGAGCCGTAATTTAAAAAGTACGGAATGTTCAGTTGTTGTGCCGCCTCTGCACCATAAACATCCCCCACGGCGCGGAAGAAATTGCGGTACACCCGCGCGGTGGCTTCAAACAGCGACAGTGGGAAATAAAACAAGCCCGCTTCAATCTCATCGACCACGTTCATGCTGCGGGTGCGGACTTCGTCGGTTTTCCACAGCAATTGGATTTGGCTGTGCAGGCTTTCTAAGGCTTGTTCGCGGTAATAGCCTTTTAGGCGTTGGTCGTCGAGCTGCTCGTAACTGACGAAAATCTTCCGCAACGCGCTACGCACCGTACGGCGTTTGGCTTCGGTAGGATGCGCGGTCATCACTGGCAGGTAATGCAGTTCGTTCAACAGCGTTTGTAAATCGTCAACCGTCACGCCTTGTTGTTGGAATTGCTGTAGCGTGTCATGGAAAGAACCGGGCCAGAAATGCTTGTTGTTTTCGATGTCCTTACGGCGGTTGCGTAAGTTGGTCGCCTCTTCGGCAATGTTTAACAAGCTGAAATATAAGCTAAACGCGCGGATCACTTCGGTCAGCGTATCCGCTGGCAAGCCTTTGAGCGTATCCATCAACTGCTTGCGCTTGGTAGGCGTGTCGTCACGTTGCAAGGCGGCAAATTGTTTTTGCAACTGCTCAACCGTTGCCATAATTTTCGGGTTAGCTTGGCTTTTCAGCACCTGCGTCAGCATCGTCTTAAGCGACTTGATGCTGGCTTGCAGGGCTTTGTCATCAAAAGCAGAATCGGTGGTCATAAGGTCTCTCTGTACAGGTTTTAGGGTTCTTGGAAAAAATAAACGGTGGCAAAAGGCGTTTCGATTGAAGAATTAAGCAAGAAATAGGCCGATAAGCTTAGTGTAAGGGCGCTTTGGCGGAGTCAAAAACATGTTTTGATGTTTCTACTATAAGGCCATAGCGGTTTGATGTTTTGCCTTTAAATTCAGCTAATAAAATAAAGCTATCCTTAAAAATAGTAAAATCGGATAAAACTATTTGTTTAATAGGTTTTTTCGATATTTTTATAAAGTCTAGTTTTATAGATAAAGTACTTGGATAAAGAGAAGTAAGCCAAGAGGATTTTGAAAGATGTTTGTCTGGGATTTACTTTTCTTTATTGGAGAAATAATAGCCAGATACAGACCCCACAATAACGCTGGCAAATGTCAGCAGCTCTGAAAAGAACTTACTGTCACGATAAGCAGCAAAAAAAATAATCAGCATAGAGCCAAAAACAAGCGTAAATGCCAAAATCACAGGAATTCTATTGTGCATTCGCTCAGTTAATGGCTCGGCTTTACCAATTCCTCCGCATGAACCACACATTAGGCCTTTTCGTTTGTCTTGGTTGTCATACTCCCAAAAATGTAATTCGTTCTTTTTCGCACAAGCTAAGCAAGAGCTTTCATTAGCACCATTTTTACAGGTTCCTAAACCAGCACAATGCCTACATTCATGTAAATTAACCGTAATTTCACTCATTTTTTACCCCTTAAAATTGCCAATATCCCGCGATCCGTGAAGTACGCGAATAATCTCAATGCCATCAACTAGCGGAAAATAAAAAACCAGATAATGGCCGACAGCATGACTACGCAGCCCTTGCTTTATTTTGTCACGTTTCGCGCCAATGTTAGGTTGCTCAGCCAATGTTAGGCAGCTGTCTTGGATTTTGTCTAGGAAGCGATTGGCGTTGCTAGGGCTATCTTGGGCAATGTACCACCAAATTTCGTCAAGGTCGGCTTCGGCGGCGGGCCGGATTAATAGACGGGGCATTTGTTAGTTCTTGTTTAGATGGGCGGCAAGTCTTGCGTTGCCTCTTGCTTTGATGGCATCAATATTTAATGGTGCAGCTTCGCCGCTATCGACGCCTTTTTGAACGTCTTGCCGTAAACTTTCAAATTTGAGTGAGTTCAAGTGGTCGCGCTCTTCCAGCAGTTTCAAGGCTTCTTGCATCACGTCACTAGCTGAAGTGTACAACCCGCTTTCAACTTTGGTTTTTACTAAAGTTTCCAGATGCAGAGGTAAGGATATGTTCATAAGTTTACCTGCTTGATATGTTTGATGGTAAATGTATGGAGGTAGCCAATATGGTAATCGACAGATATAACTTGAGCTAGCGTATCTTAGAAAGTGGTGCTGTAGACTTAAGGCTCTCGCTTTAATATTAAGGAAATAACGTCTTATCAAACACCTTTCAGGTTTTAAAAACCTGAAAGGTGTTGCTTGGTTTTCACCCCAAAACAAACATAAACGCCCCAGCCATCAAGCCAATTTGTATCAACATCAATTTGATACGGTCTATCCAGTTCGCTTGTCCCCAAAAGGCGGTGGCGAATATTTTCAAACGCAAATAATGCACGTAGAAGCGGTCTTGTTGCCGTTGCCAAAACGACGGCATGTTTTTCCATAAGCGGTAAATTACGAATAAACCGATCATCCAGCTGCCGTAAAACACAATCAATTGGCTTTGGAATTTGTTCAAGTGGAAGACGTGGTGCAAGAATTCTTCTATCACGAAGGCGATGCTTTCGTAGACGATGTGCAAGACTTCCATGATGTGATGGAAGAATTCGATGGGCGCGTGGATGATGTAAACCATTAAGGCTACGATTGCCACGGTTTTGCAGATGAAGATTGGGGTTGCCCAACTGGGCCATGCTGCTTTCATAAAACCTCCGCCTGTTTAAGGGGGTTGATGGATGTTTATTGCTAACGCCGCTTGGTAATCGGCGTGGGCTTTAAATAACGTATTGGTGGCTTCGGCTGCCATTAAGGCGGCGTCGCCGTGGGCGATTTCGCGCAGGTTGACGAACAACACCGTGCTTTCACCCAATTCAAAGCGTTCGCGTTCGCCTTGTTCCAATTGCTGCGCGGCTTGTTGCTGTTGTCCGCTAAGGGCGACACGCTGACGGGCGGCGGTCAGTGCGGAAAACACGTCTTGCACGTCGGCGGCTATGCGGTTTTCGGCAAGTTGCCGTTCCCATTTCAGGCGTTGCAGGTTGGCGCTGGCGACTTGGGCGCGGCCTGAGGCAACCCGCCGTTGCAAGGGAATATCGACATTCAAACCCACATACAACTCGTCGCGGTTCAGCGAGGCCTTGCCCGCGCCCTGGTCTTGTGCGCCCATCACCGACAAATCCACGCCCGGTGCGCGTTGGTTTTGTTGGAATTCCAGCTCGGTTTGGGTTTGCTGGCTTTGCACACCCAAGCGTTGCAGTTCCGGGCGATGCGCTTGCGCGGTTTGCAGGGCTTGCTCAAAAGGCAACAGCTTTTGCGGCTCGTTAACCGGAAAACCGGACGGCAATTGTTCGGCCTTAGGCATTCGCGGTTCGCCATCGCCACCCCGCCAATACAGCGACAATTGGATCGCGCTTTGTTCCAAGATGCGTTGCGCGGCGACTTTACGCTCGCGGCGTTCGAGGATGGCGCGTTGGTTGTCGAGCGCTTCAAATTCGGGGATGTCGCCCGCTGCCACGCGTTGGCGAATGCCCGAATCACGTTGTTCGGCGATTTGCAACAGCCTTTCCGCAGTTTGCAGGCGTTGCCCTGCCAAAACCCAATCCCAGTAGCGGTGCGTGGCGATGCGGCGCACTTCCAACAAGGCTTGGTCGTAATCGTGATCGGCAATCAATTGCGCCAATTCGGCTTGTTGCAAACTGGCGCGGCGGCGGTCGATGTCGCGGTTGCGCCATAACGGGATGTTGACCCCGACGCGCCATTCGCCATCGTTTGCCGTCAAGCTTTTGCCGTCGTAAATTGGGTAATCGCCCGCGCCGCGCCGCCAGCCGCCGAAGAAAGTCGCGCCTGCTAAAGCGGTGGGTTGTTCAAAGCTGACATCGTGGTTTTGGTTTTCGTAAATGCCCGCGACGGAAAAGTTGTTGCGGATTTTCATTTGCGTATCAAAACCGCCTTCTGCCGCTTGGGTTTCACCTTCGGCAACGGCTTTGCGCTGCTCAGTCGCCAGCAAGCTGGGGAAAGCTTGCAAGGCGGCGTTGACAACTTCGTCCAAAGCCAAGGCGGGTGCGGCTTGGATGGTGGGCGATAAGGCCAAGATGATGATAAATAAGGCGGTTGTTTTCATTTTGTTTTGTTAAATCAATCGTAGGGTACGCTGTGCGTACCTTTACATTTATCGTTCCCACGCTCTGCGTGGTAACGCATCCTGCAACGCTCTTGCGTTGCGTAAGGTGACGCTGGAGCGTCACTGCCATTAAGTTAAGGTAAAACCCTACTGTACAAAGACTTAAACCGTTCGTGCGGAGCTTGTCGAAGCATGAATGGTTTAAGTCTTTGCTCACGGATT
>CAIYRS010000026.1 GCA_903928685.1 uncultured Methylococcaceae bacterium | reverse complement strand
TCCTCGCACTTGTGCCCTGCGGGGTATTTGTCGGGGGACGGCAGAATGGGCTTCCTGCCCATCTGCCGCCGTGCGGCATCCATGCCGCACCCCTTCGGGCTATTCCCGACAAATACTCCGGTGCTCGACGCGGCAAACGGGAGCAAAACGCGTTACTGCGTAACGTCAGTTATAAAACACATAATCCGCTGTGTAATTAACTCGCTTCTCACTGCCCAAATGGTTGCCATCGCAACCTAGGCTTGGCGGCAAACCACCTTGGGTGTTGATGCGGTTAATGTAGCTGGCTTTAGTGAAAATGCTGTCGCCTTTATGGCTGATGATTTGTACTAACATCCAACTGATCGCTGTCGGAACCATGTCAGCGCGGCTGAGGATTTTGCCCTGCACTTGGCTGCCTTCCTTATATTCCCAGATTGGACCTTTAAAATGCTTGCCAACGATTTGCCCTTGGCTGTCAAACAATTGGGCATCGGGCGCTTGTATTTGCCAAGCGTATTGGCCTTGGTTAAAACTGCATTGGTAAATCTGTTGGCCTTTGGCGGCTACGGTAAGATAAGCCACCTGCCCTTGCGGTACTTTGATGGCATCGGGAACAGTCGTGCTGGCAATCGCCAAACAAGGCGTCAGTAGCAATAACAAGCGTAATTTTTTCATTGCCAATCACCAAGGTAGGTTAGTGCCATCGAATTTAATAAAGCCACCCGATTGCGCTAAGGTGAAATTTGCCAGCACTGCGCGCATACCAGAGACGCTGTCTTGGACTTCAATTAAAGCCTTCGGCCCGCCCATATCGGTTTTTACCCAACCAGGATGTAAGGTGATGACGCCAATTTGCTGTTTGCCCAGTTCAATCGCCAAGCTTTTCATCGCCGCATTTAAGGCGGCTTTGCTGGAGCGGTACATGATGCTGCCGCCGCTGGTGTTATCGCTGATGCTGCCCATCAAGCTACTGACATTGGCAATCAACTTGTTGCTGCCGAGCTTAAGTTGCGGCAAAAACGCTTCTGCCATTTTCACTGGCGCTTGGGTATTCACCTGTAAAACCGTTGTCCACGCGGCATAATCCATGTCGCCAAAGCCATTGGTTTTGTTGTCGCCATAAACGCCTGCATTATTTATCAAGACATCGATAGCTTGGTTGGCCAATTTTTCTGCTAAAGCATCAATTTGGCTAAAGTCAGTGACATCTAAAGTTTCCAGCTGTATAGCCGGATAAGCCGCCGCCAATTTGCATAAATCTTCCGCTAGCTTTGGGTTGCGGCAGGCAGCGAATACTTGCCAGCCAGCTGCGGCGTATTGACGGCAAAATTCCAAACCTAAGCCACGGTTTGCCCCAGTAATTAAAACAGTAGCCATAATTTTCTCCATAAAAAAGCCCTCCGCATCGAAGATACGGAAGGCTTTTATTGTAACGGTTTAACTTAAATTATTCTGCGAAGTTAGCGGCAGCAAAATCCCAGTTAACCAATGCCCAGAACGCTTCCAAATAAGCAGGACGTGCGTTGCGGAAATCGATGTAATAAGCGTGTTCCCAAACGTCGCAAGTCAACAAAGGTTTTTGGCCTGTTGTTAATGGGCAACCTGCGTTGCTGGTGCTAACCAATGCCAAAGTACCATCGGCATTTTTTACCAACCACGCCCAGCCAGAGCCGAAAGTAGTCACTGCACATTTGGTGAATTCTTCTTTGAATTTTTCAAAAGAACCGAATTGCGCGTCGATTGCAGCAGCCAAATCACCAGTTGGTGCGCCGCCTGCGTTTGGTGCCAAGCTGTTCCAGTAAAAAGTGTGGTTCCAAACTTGAGCAGCATTATTGAAAATTGGCCCAGAAGACTTCATGATGATTTCTTCTAAAGACATGCCTTCAAATTCAGTACCAGGAACCAAATTATTCAGGTTAGTGACATAAGTTTGGTGATGTTTACCATAATGAAATTCCAAAGTTTCTTCTGAAATATGGGGCACTAATCTGTTTTTAAGATAAGGTAAAGCAGGTAGTTCGAAAGCCATTTGAATGTCCTCAAAATCTAAGTGAAAAAAACGTTAACAAAACTGCTTGGCAATCACGGGTAATTGGCAAGCAATAAATACCCAGTAATTTAATAAGCCATAACTTTAACATCGACCATGGATTTAATAAAGCAGCAGTTGCCGGGTAAGAGCTGTTATAACCGCTTTCATCTTTTTTACCCCACATAACATCATGCGTCATGGGCGGAATACCGTACAAAAGTATTAATTAACGTTTTTACCGCTGGACGCATGGAATTTGACTATCAGGAAAAATACTATACTGGCAATTTAGTGAAACCAATGGGCATTACGTATCCGCACGGATACTGTATCGCCATTATTCACCTGCAATTGCTTAAACTGCTCATTCGGCATTTCTGCGTAGATGGTGGTAAAGCTGCCATTCGGTTCTTGTTTGAGCAATTCAATACGAATCAAAGCGCCCAAATGTTGCCAATCTTTTAACACCGCTTGCGCTGAGCCTTCGGTGAGGATTTTTGACAGCTCAATATCATGTGGACGCACGTGGGCTACTTTGCTGGTTTGTTGCGGTACGGGCAAACCGGAATTTTTCAGCCAAAAACTATCTTCTTGCTGTAAATCAAAAATATTGGTTTGACCAATAAACCGCGATACAAAAGCATTCGCTGGATGGTCGTAAATATCACTGGGCGAGCCTTGTTGTTCAATATTTCCTTGGTTTAGCACCACAATACGGCTAGCGACTTCCATAGCCTCTTCTTGGTCGTGGGTAACAAAAATACTGGTGACGTTTAAATCGTGGTGCAAATGCCGCAGCCATTGGCGCAAGTCTTTGCGGACGCTGGCATCCAATGCACCAAAAGGCTCATCCAGCAGCAACACATTTGGCTCTACTGCCAATGCCCGCGCTAAAGCAATCCGCTGGCGTTGACCACCAGACAGTTGATCGGGGAAGCGGTCATGCAGCCAATCCAATTGCACCAAATCTAATAAAGTATGGACTTTTTTGCTGATGTCCGCTTCGCTAGGCCGAAGGTTTTTAGGTTTTACACGCAAACCAAAGGCGACGTTGTCAAATACCGTCATGTGCCGGAATAAGGCGTAATGTTGAAAAACAAAACCAATGCCGCGATCGCTAACGTGCTGGTCGGTTTTGTCTTCGCCATTTAAGTTTACTCGTCCAGAATCGGGCTGATCCAAGCCTGCGATAATGCGTAACAAGGTGGTTTTTCCGCAGCCGGATGGTCCTAATAAGGCAACCAGTTCGCCTTCAGGAATTTCCAAACTAACGTTGTGAAGTGCGGCAAATCTGCCAAAGTTTTTACTGATATTGGTAAGTAAAATGCTCATAGTAATCTCTCTTAGCAAGCGATAAACGTAGGATAGGCTTAGTGTTTGCCCTGTTTCCATTCCAGTAGTGATTTCAATATCAAGGTGACTATCGCCAGCCCTGCCAAAATCGAGGCGCTGGCAAAAGCCGCGACAAAATCGTATTCGTTGTAACTGACTTCTACATGCAGCGGTAAGGTATTAGTCAGGCCACGGATATGCCCTGATACCACCGATACCGCGCCAAACTCGCCCATTGCCCGCGCGTTACAAAGCAGCACGCCATACAGCAACGCCCACTTGATATTCGGCAAAGTGATTTGGGAAAACATTTGCCAACCTGTTGCCCCTAAAGACAACGCCGCTTCTTCCTCTTCGCTGCCCATTTCCTGCATTAATGGGATTAGCTCTCTTGCAACAAACGGGAAAGTGATAAACAAAGTTGCCAAAATAATGCCCGGTACAGCGAAAATTATTTTGATGTCATGGGCAATCAGCCATTCACCAAACCAGCCTTGCGCGCCAAACATCAGCACAAAAATTAAGCCGGAGATAACAGGTGATACGGAAAACGGCAAATCAATCAAGGTAGTCAATAAGCTTTTGCCGGGAAATTCAAAACGGGTAATCGCCCAAGCCGCAGCCACGCCAAAAACCGTGTTTAGCGGTACTGTGACGGCGGCGGTCAGCATGGTCAAACGCAAGGCAGATAAGGTATCCGGTTGCATTAAAGCGGCATTGTAGGCTTGCCAACCTTTAGAGAAAGCCTCGATAAGGACTATGCCTAATGGCAAACACAAAAACATCGCGATAAAAAGTAAGGCGGTAGTGATTAAACCCCAGCGAACCCAAAAGGGATCGGTTAAGGCATACCGTTGTTTAGCGGCAGGATGACTAAGTGCATTCATATAATTCTCCGATTTATTTCAGTTACGGCTAAAGCTGCCCGGAACGTTTCCGTACCCACATCTGCAACAAATTGATTGTCAGCAGCAGCAAGAACGAGATGATGAGCATGGTTAAGGCAATCGCCGTTGCACCGGGGATGTCGTATTGCTCCAGTCGGGTAATAATCATCAACGGTAAAATTTCGGAGACGTACGGCAAGTTACCAGCAATAAAAATCACCGAGCCGTATTCACCCACGCCACGGGCAAACGCTAAAGCAAAGCCTGTCAATAAAGCGGGGAAAATATTGGGGAAAATGACTTGTACAAACACTTGCAAGCGGGTTGCGCCTAAGCTGGAGGCGGCTTCTTCCATCGTGGCATCAAATTCTTGCAATACCGGTTCTACGGTACGCACCACAAACGGAATGCTGATGAATATCAGCGCCACCACAATCCCTAAGGGTTTGTAAGCGATTTGCACGCCCGTTAATTCCAGCACCAATTTGCCGACAAAACCGCTGGGCTGGTAGATGGTTGCCAACACGATCCCGGCAACAGCGGTGGGCAGCGCAAATGGCAAATCAATTAAGGCATCAATAAATTTTTTGCCGGGGAATGGATAACGCACTAACACCCAGGCGATGATAAAACCAAAAAAGCTGGCGATTACTGCTGCACCCAAAGCGGTACTAAAACTCACCCGAAAAGCTGCCACCACCCGTGCATGGGTGATGACTTTTACATAGTCGTCCCAACTAAGTTGAAAACTTTTAAACACCAAAGTGCTGAGCGGAATCAGCACCACCAAACCCAAATACAACAGGGTATAACCCAAAGCCGGGCGGAAGCCGGGCATAATATTGCTTTGTCTCATAAAAAGTCCCTGGTTGTTGCGACTGTTGCTAAGGAATCGCTGAATAAAGCCTTCGACAGGCTCAGGCCGAACGGTAACTAATTGATTCCGTTCGTGCTGAGCTTGTCGAAGCATGAATGGAATCAATTAGTTCAGCGATTCCCTAATTCACTATCATTGTTAGATGGGTTAACGGCAGGCAGCCCATCAAACTAAGCAAATCAATGATGGGCTGCCTGTCGTCAGCCCATCATATCTTTTGACTACGGACGGTTATCGCGGCTTATGGCACATAAATCTGGTCAAAAATGCCGTTATCGTCAAAGTGTTCTTGTTGCACCGCTTCCCAGCTGCCAAAACGGTCTTTGACGGTAAACAATTCCAATTTGGCGAATCGCGCTACATCTGCTGGATCGGCAAACTCTGGTTTTATTGGCCGATAATAATGTTTCGCCGCCAATTTTTGCCCGACTGGTGAATACAGATAATTCAAATACGCTTCTGCCAAATCTTTAGTGCCGTGTTTGTTAACGACGGTGTCCACAACCGCAACAGGCGTTTCTGCCAATACGCTAGTTGGCGGTACAACCACATCCACTTGGCCTTCGCCCAATTCTTTAATGGCTAGATAGGCTTCGTTTTCCCAAGTTAACAACACATCACCAATACCGCGTTGCAAGAAAGTGGTGGTTGCGCCACGCGCACCGGAATCCAGCACTGGCACGTTTTTAAACAATTTTTTCATGAATTCTTTAGCGGCATCTTTACTGCCATATTTTTTCTCTGCAAACGCCCAAGCCGACAAATAGTTATAACGCGCACCGCCAGAGGTTTTAGGGTTTGGCGTAACTACGGAAACACCTTCTTTTACTAAATCATCCCAATCTTTAATGCCTTGCGGATTGCCCTTACGGACTAAAAAGACGATGGTTGATGTATAAGGAATGCTGTTATTGGGCAAACGGCTTTGCCAATCTTTGGGCAATAATTTGGCTTTTTCGGAAATTTTGTCGATGTCGTAAGTGATTGCTAAGGTTAAGACATCGGCATCTAAACCATCAATCACCGCTCTCGCTTGCTTGCCTGCACCGCCATGCGATTGCTGAATGGCGACGGTTTCGCCGCTTTTTTCTTTCCAATATTTAGTAAATTCTTTATTGAAGTCTTGGTAGAGTTCACGGGTTGGGTCGTAAGAGACATTCAACAAGGTACGGTCAGCTGTTGCCGCACCGCTAAGCAATAGGCTGCTAGCCAGCAAGCTTAAATAAAGGGTTTTTTTAAGGTTCATACAAGCTCCAAAAATAAGGTAACAAAGGATTGGTGGTTTGCTTGGAAGCCACCATGGCTACAAATTCACGGTAGTGGGGTAAAGCTGTGATTTTGGTTGGTAACTGCCTGCAAACCTCGGCTTGTACGCCAACCACCAGATTTAACCCACCACCTAAATTGACTTAAGGTAAGGCTATAAATCGCGTTTATTTAAAAGCATTCAAACTGATTTCAACGTAGAAGAAATCCGAAGCATCAGAATGGCTGCCACGGCTTTTATCCTGGATGTTCTGGACAAATTCTCCAGTGCTGAAATGTGAATAGCCAAAGGTGGTTTCCACGCGCGGATCAATTTTGTAACGCAAGCGGAAATCGATAGAGTCGCCGAGATAATCGCCGGATTTTCCGGTTTTATCACGGTTCAAACCTTTGGCGTCGGGTACGGTGTTGAGGTTGTTAAAGCGGTCGGTGTTACTTGCTAGCCAGAACCAGCCGTAACCTATATCTGCGCGGAATTTTTTGCTGGGTTCAATCTCCAGCCGGATTTTTGGGGCGCTAACGTTTTCAAAAACGATGTAATCGTCAGCACTCCAAGGCCTTGCGAATCCGTAAAAGCGTTCAAAACGGTTATCGACATTGTCGTTAGGATTTTCGTCACCGCTGGCGTAACCATAAGAGGCACTTAAGCGTGGTTTCCAGTCATGTTTAAAGCTGTAGCCGATTTCTGTGGTATAGCCGTAAGCGTCGTGGACTTGTCCGGCGTTGTTGCCGAATTGGTAGATGACGTCAAAATCGTAGTTGACGCCGCTATCGCCAACCCAGCCGTAACCGCGCAAGGCGGTGGCATGGATGTCTTTGCCGACAAAACTATTTTTTGCGCCCGCGTCTTGGTGTAAGCCCATGTAATAAGGCTCTAAAGTGATAATGTCGCGCCATTTGCGCCAATGCCCGATAGCGGCAGAGAACCATTGTTCATCAACTGGAATATCCCATTCGTATTTCAGACGTTCCAAGGGTTGCAACGCCAGTAAATCCACTTGCCAATCATTTTTTTCCGAACCTAACGCCGATTGGAAGCCTTGGAAGGTATTGGTGGTGTTGCGCCATTCGTTGGCACCAATCAGGCGGCGATCCAAAAACTCAAAGTTAAAACGTCCGGCTTTTAAACTGAAAGGCCGGGCATTGCCTAAATCATCTTCACCGAAGGCATTTTTAAAAAACAATTCGCCATAGCCGCTGATAAGCTCAAATTCATTGACATCGCGGACATCGGTGTCGAATTGGCTGTTGTAACGGCGGGAATCCTGCACTTCCACGGCAAACCGGAACGGATCGAGGATTTCTTTAATACCAAAATAAACTCGGGTACGGATTAACAATGGCTCGTCAACCACAGCGGTTTTGCGGCGGATGTCGTTGTCGCGGTATTCGTAACGGAAACGGGTTTCTAAACCAACATCTAGCCAAGTGGTATTTTTGGCGGATTCAATGCCAGTTTTGCTTAAGTTGCGGACATAATTGGGCGGGGTGGGAATGCGCTTGGTGCTGTAGCTGCCTGGCTCTAGGTAATAGCCGTTCTTTTTGATGTACTCTTCTTTGGCAACTTCTTTTTTTCTTAACTCAATCTGTGCCTTCTGGATACGTTGACGGGCTAATTCAGCTTCGGAAACCTTCCCTTGATTTGTATCTGCCTCTACCTCTACAGGTAGGGAAAGGCCAGCGCCAAACAGGGCGTTAATTGCCACCGCCAACACAAGCTGCTTTTGAGTTTTCATAATTTCACCTTAATGTTTTTAGAAATTCAGATTTATGTACTGTTGCCAATTGGCTTGGGTACAGAATAAGAAACTTCTTCAATACATTAAAACGATATGATTAGATATATCCATCTAATAAATAGATATAGACAGGCAAAAGCCCGGTTGATAAGGGTTGCGTGGCTGGTTGCCGATTAGGAGTTTTCAGAGGATAAAGGTGGAGTCCAAAAACAGGTTTTTGGATTTTGCATTAAAAAGCAGGGATTCAATAACTGATGTTACGCACTCATTTTTTGTGAGACGAAAATAAGTAATAATGAATCGCTATCGCGATGTTATTTAAATCGGGTTCTCGCACCCGAAGGCGAGCTACTTTCTTTTGCGCCGCCAAAAGCAAGTAGCCAAAGAAAAGGCGGCCCGATTGCCGCTCATGTCTTGCGCTCCTCGCACTTGTGCCCAGTGGGGTATTTGTCGGGGGAC
>CAIYRS010000025.1 GCA_903928685.1 uncultured Methylococcaceae bacterium | reverse complement strand
CTGCCTTAACGTCAAATCCGACTGTGAATGACTGATCGCCTGAATTAAGGGCGCACACAGTAAAATAATCCCCAAATTGGTATTACAAAATACCGCCTCGCGGGTTGCCTTAACGGCATAAAATATTTTTTCACCCAGCGAATAATCAGGATTACAGAGCGGAGCTGCACTGACTTCTGCACTTAGCCTAAAATCAGCAACCGTCATATCATGCCCGTCTGCATAGACGCTCACATTACCCGGCTTAAATGCCTGTAACTCCACTTCACAGGCTTGTTGATAAAGCTCACTGAGTTGTTGTGGAGAAATCATAACGCGTTAACGTAACGGTTGATTAAATCTTCGGCCAAAATTTGTGCAATGGTGACATCACAAACACTTTCCAAACCTTTCCAGGCCGGAATACTGTTTACTTCGATAATCGTATACTGCCCGTCTTTATCCTGAATAATGTCCACGCCCGCGTAATCCATTGCCAAGGCTGCTGTCGCTTTAACCGCTAACTCAGCCATTTCAGCATCCAGCTCAATCTGCTCGCAACTGGCACCCCGCGCCACATTATTTAACCAGGATTTACCTCGCCGGCGCATAGCTGCAACCGCACGGCCATTGACCACAAACACCCGATTATCGGAAAAGCCCTCTCCGGAACAATGCACAAAACGTTGCAAATAATAAACGCCGTGACTACCTGTCAACCAGATTAAATCGGTTGTTTTTTCAAGACGTCGAATGCCTTCACCTTGTGAGCCAAACAAAGGCTTGGTAATCAACAAATTGCCTTTTTTCAATTCACTTTCAGCAATACTTAACGCGTCATCCCTATTGCGTAAAACCCAGGTTAACGGCGTAGGCAGTCCTGCATTATGCAGTAAAAAGCTGGTCATGCCCTTATCAACACTGCGCTCTACCGCATAACCATCATTGTAAACCGGAATACCCATCAGCTTTAAAGCATGAAGAAAATCCAGATACAACACGACCTCTTCCAATGATCCACCGGGCACACCGCGCACAAAAGCGGCGTCTGGAAGGGCATGCTCAAAGCCGGGAATAGTAATCGGACTTTGACCCGGTTTAATAGCAAAACTACAAAGTGTTAAGGAAACAAAATCAATGCTATATCCCAGATTGGCAAAAGCAAGGCTTAATTGTTTGCCATGCCAACCCGGATCATCGGTAAAAATGGCGATACGTCCCATGTTTATAACTGCACTCCAAATCGTCGTAGCAACGGCAACAATAACAAGTAACCGGTCGTGGTCGCTGTCGCCGAAAGTCCCAAGCTAAACCAAAATCCCAAGCCCTGTTTAATAAATACCGGAAAAAGTATAAAAAACAACAACGATGGCAGTACCAACCAGGCTATCTGACCGGAAAGCGTGGCAATTTGAGTTGATTCTACACCATCAAAATGCATCCAAATCATCGCCAGCAACGACGTCAGCGGCAATGAAGCCAGTAGCGCAGCAAAGCCGCTATTGCGTTTGGCAATTTCCGAAATCAGTACGATGATGAG
>CAIYRS010000024.1 GCA_903928685.1 uncultured Methylococcaceae bacterium | reverse complement strand
GTCCCCCGACAAATACCCCACTGGGCACAAGTGCGAGGAGCGCAAGACATGAGCGGCAATCGGGCCGCCTTTTCTTTGGCTACTTGCTTTTGGCGGCGCAAAAGAAAGTAGCTCGCCTTCGGGTGCGAGAACCCGATTTAATAAACATCGCGATAGCGATTCATTATTATTTATTTTCGTTTCACAAAAAGTGAGTGCCTAACATCAGTTGGTAATGATCTTTATACCTACCGATGGTGATTGCCGTTATTAGCTGACTAAAACCAAAGCCACAAAGCGGTGCGGGAAAAATAGTGTTATTGCCTAGGCATGGTGCGTCACCCATGCTGTACAAGTAAACAAAATCAAATTTTGTCCAACTATTGTCAAATAATAAACCACTGATTTTGAATACAAAAATAAAATAGAACAATATTTGTTATGCTTTTGTACAAGTTTTGTAAAACTATATGTTGACACGATACCTTCGTATTGCTATATTTTTACGCAACAATAAATATACAAAACAAGAACAAGTAGTTTCATAGTTATTGCTATCAAACTATAGAGGTTAAGTTTTGTCATATTTGCAAAGTAGTACGGTATTTAACTGTGGTGTTTGTAGGAATCGTATAAACACACTATTTGCGAGGACGATGAGATGGCTTATTTAACTGAACGTGCAACAACTAAAGAACCGATTACCAGCACTAATCTGGCAACGGCCACCCCAGCTAACGAAGGGGCTTGTGTTGTCGCAGAACATACCAATACCGAAATATCACGATTCTTAAAGACTAAAAAAACCGAACTTATCGGGCTGTTATCGCAATTTCCTGCGACTGCATTGTGGATTTTGTTGACGCATCAACAAAGCGACACTGCTGACACTAGCGACGATGAAGCGGTATTGAAATCCGATTTGGCGAACGCGCTTAATGAAATAAAAAAATACTATGCCATTAGCGAAGCCACTTTTAATGAAGCATCGGTAGCTGAACAACATAGCCAAGCTAAACAGCAACTGGCTGAAGCTTTGCAAGAATTTCCTTATTCCTTCGATGATTTAAAAAATATGGTGGAGGTGTTGTTACACCACTTCCAAAACAGCAATAGCTATAGCAAAGGCAGCAACAAATTAATCGACAAACGATTGTTTGACAAAGAAAAATCACCTAAAAGAAAACACAATCCTTTAGTTTATTTTTTTGATTACATAGCGTTAGAGGATTTAAACCAATCTTTCTTATTTTTGCCAATGGACGCCTTGATGGCGCTATTGCCAGAGCTGCTAGAAACAGAAGCCACTTGGTTAAAAACTCGGCAAAAACTGGCATCCGCCAATGTGAAGTTGGTTTTGTTTATTGCTAACCAATATAAAGCGTCATTTTTAGATTTTGATGATTTGGTACAAGAAGGCCAAAGCGGCTTATTAAAAGCCGTCGACCGATTCGATCACCGTTTGGGCTTCCAATTTTCCACTTATGCGGGCTATTGGATAAGACAGGCTATTTCCCGGTCACTGTCACGCAGCGAGCGCGTCGTTAGGATTCCTTGTGGTCAAGTCGCTACTATTAATAAGGTGTATCGCGCTAAAGAAGAATTAATCGGTAAAACGGGCAAAGACCCCAGCACCAAACAACTGGCTGAACACATTGATATGTCTTATGACGAAGTCAGCAATCTGCTGTCAATTTCGCAAACTGCCATGTCATTGGAAGCGGACGAAGATGAAGAAAACGCTTTTGCACCGATTGATTATTTAGAGCAACAAATTTTTACCCATGCGTTTAAATCGATTGCCAAAAACAATCTTGAGCAATTGTTGGGTGATGCGCTAAATACCTTAACCGCGCGGGAAGCGAAGGTGATTTACAGCCATTTTGGACTTTCTGGCGATAAGGAAATGACGTTACAAGAAATTGGCACTGAACTGAATCTGACCAGGGAACGCATCAGACAAATTCAGGTGACCGCATTAAGTAAAATAAAGCAAAACTTTGGCGAACAATTAGTATGTTTTTTGTAATCCAAGGCTAATAAAAGCACTTATGCAGACACCTTTAGCAGTATATTATCTTTGCCAATACCAAGAATTTTTTCTCGATCATTGTCAAAGCGGCGTGGAGGTGTCGAATTTTGAACAAGCAGCAGCACAAAAAGAAAATTTACTCTAACTAATGATCTTTTGAAGATCAGGAGATAACAATGAAAAAACATATATTAAACGCTCTGCTATGGGGAATAGTGATTACGGGCGCGTTCTTAATCTATAACCGCGTCAATACCACGCCGCCATTACAAGAAACTTTGGCTTATTCTGACTTTATCAGCAAAGTTAAACACGGCATTGTTGAGCGCGTTGAAATCAGTGGTCAGTTGATAAAAATCCGTACCTCTAATGGTCAAGATTATGAAACGTTTAACCCAGGCGATCCGCACCTGATTGATGATTTGTTAACTGCTAATATCCAAATCCGCACTATCCCACCCGTGCAGCAGTCGATATTTATGCAGGTGTTCATTTCATGGTTTCCTATGTTGTTGTTGATTGCGGTATGGATCATCTACATGCGTAGGATGCAAAACGGTGGCATGGGCGGCAATAATTTTGGCAAAAGCAAAGCCAAAATGTTGGAAGAAGACAAACGCACTGTGACCTTTGATGATGTTGCTGGTTGTGAAGAAGCCAAAGAAGAAGTGACTGAATTGGTGGATTTCTTATCTGATCCGCAAAAATTTCAAAAACTTGGCGGAAAAATTCCACGCGGTATATTGATGGTAGGCCCTCCAGGTACTGGTAAAACTTTGTTAGCAAGAGCGATTGCTGGTGAAGCGGGCGTTAAGTTCTTTACCATCTCTGGATCGGATTTTGTGGAAATGTTTGTTGGTGTCGGCGCATCACGTGTTCGTGACATGTTTGCCCAAGCCAAAGAACACGCACCTTGCATCATATTCATCGACGAAATTGATGCGGTTGGACGTCAACGTGGCGGCCCAAATCTGGGTAACGATGAACGTGAACAAACCTTAAACCAATTGTTGGTGGAAATGGATGGTTTCAATGGCAACGAAGGTGTCATCGTGATTGCCGCAACCAACCGTGCAGACGTACTTGATAAAGCGCTGTTACGTCCAGGCCGTTTTGACCGTCAAGTCAATGTTGGTTTACCAGACGTTCGTGGCAGAGAGCAAATCCTGAATGTGCATATCAAAAAAGTACCAACCGCTGCCGATGTGGAATTGAAATACATCGCTAGAGGCACACCTGGCTTCTCTGGTGCAGAACTAGCCAATGTGATTAACGAAGCGGCTTTGTTTGCTGCTCGCGGCAACAAAAAAGAAGTCACCATGAATGATCTTGAAAAAGCCAAAGACAAGATTTTAATGGGTGCAGAAAAACGCACCATGGTGATGAGTGAAGACGACAAGTTGTTAACCGCATACCACGAAGCAGGCCATTGTATTGTTGGACAAATGTCCCCCGATCATGACCCTGTTTACAAAGTAAGCATTATGCCAAGAGGACGTGCATTGGGTATCACCATGTTCTTACCCGAACAAGACCAATACAGCGCTAGCAAACGCAAACTTGAAAGCCAGATTGCCAGTTTGTTTGGCGGTCGGATTGCGGAACTGATGATCTACGGCGGCGACCGTGTAACCACTGGGGCATCTAACGATATTGAACGGGCAACCGAATTGGCCCGCAATATGGTCACCCGCTGGGGCTTCTCCGACAAGTTAGGTCCGCTAGTTTATGGTGAACAAAATGGTCAGCCTTTTATGGGTCACCAAGGTTCACCAGGTAGCAAAGTTTCTGGCAACGTCGCCCAACAAATCGATGAAGAAATTCGTGCAGTAATCGACCTAAACTACAACAGAGCGGAAACTATTTTGGAAGAGAACATCAGTATCTTGCACAAAATGGCTGATGCTTTAATGAAATGGGAAACCATTGATAAAGACCAAATCGATGCATTAATGGCGGGTAAAGACCCAAAACCACCTAAAGATGACAACGATTTTTATACTAAACCTAATTTATATAAGCAGGATAAAGTTGATATTAAACCAATAACTTCAAGTATCAACAAAGGTAAACCTGCAGGACAAGTTTGAGGTGCGCTCATTATTAGGGGAGCTTATGCTCCCCTTTTTTTTGCTTTGCAACCTTGACTAACTAACGATTGAAAACAGTTTGTTAAGCTATTATTTTTGAAATATCAAATATATAGCTTGACTTACCTTAAGCAGTAACCCATACTCGCCCCAGCTTTAAAATAAGATTTACCCCCTGTTTACCATTTCGATTTATCTCTTACAGTTTCTCGTCCGGTTTTTCACAAGTAATCTCCAATTTTACCAGCTCCACCCGCCATAAAGGCGTTTACATTTTATCTATCTACTAGGACTTACTTATGTCTGCAATAACTACCGGCGTCGTTAAATGGTTTAACTCTGAAAAAGGTTTTGGTTTTATCGAACAAAAATCAGGCCCAGATGTTTTCGTACATTTCAGAAACATCAACAATTCAGGCGGCTACAAATCTTTAGATGAAGGCCAAAGCGTTCAATTCACTGTGACTCAAGGCCAAAAAGGCCCACAAGCTGAAAACGTAAGCGTTATCTAAAACGAATATCGGCTTGGTTGGCATCGCGCCAACCAAGCCATTTAATTGCCTGCCCCAACGCTTATATTTATAAGCATCTTAAATGGTCAATCAGTGGCCTATCATAAAAACCACCCTGCACTAACTTAAACCCCACCTTATCCGCTAAAGTCGATTGGATTTCATTTTCAACTTGCTGAAATATCGTTTCCACTTCTATTTGTTCAGAAACCGCTTGCACCTGCTCCAGCCATTCAATCGCCAACTGTAGGTTGCCGTTAGCCAACTCCGGCGCAGTAACCCGCAAATAATCAGGCAGTGCTTTTTCAATAAAAGCCGATTCTAATTTCCCCGCGCCAAACTGACTATTTAAGGCAATTTGATAACCGCGACCCCGATAATTGTTTAAGCCTTCCAGTAAACTGTCGAAATCATCCGCATACTGGCTATTCAAATTCATTCCTAAAACAATAGAGCTGGTTTTCAATCCGCACTTTATCAACACCTCTTCAAAATACGTCCCGTGCCCATATTTAACCGCTAGAATATGCCGTGGATCGACATCCAAAAATAATTTCGTATCCAGATGGGCAATCGTCAGATAATTCAACAAATGCACGGTACGGCTTAAACGGTCAAAATTAATAATAGTGACCAAATCTGCTGGCTGATTAATAACCTGATTCAGCAAACTGCCAGCTGCAACCGTTTGGATTTGCGTAAAATCATTATTGACTACAGAAAGCTGAGCAATATGCCCGACAATACGCTCATGATCTTCAGCATCCCTAACCGGGGTAAAATTACTGCTCAGGCATACTGGCCCAAAACGACCACTAACCAAACCGTCCCTTAAAAAAAACGGCCTAAAACTGACTTGGTTTTCCAATTCATAACGATCATTAAAATAATCGATCAAATGTTGTAAATTTTTCATTTGCTAACCTCATTAAACTGTTTTGTTGGTGACTGTATTTTGTTGAAGCAAAGTCTAACGATAGTTATATTTTAAATAAAACGATATAATTATATTTCAATATCTAATTAAAAGATATAAAGCCTATAAATTGGGATTATCAATGAATTTAAGCCAAATAGAACTCTTACGGCTATTACAGGAAACTGAGCTGAATTTATCGAAAGCCGCCGATAAAATGCACGTGGTGCAATCCGCCGTTAGCCGACAATTGCAATTGTTTGAAGAAGAATTGGGCTCACCATTATTTGAACGGGCCGGGAAAAAACTCATCGCCCTAACCCCACTTGGCGTGCAGATAATGGAACAAGTTACCCATATCCACACCGCCAAAAAAAACATCCAAAGCATCGCCGCTGATTACCTTGATAGCAATCACGGCACAATCCACATTGCCACCACCCATACCCAAGCCAAATACTTTTTACCAACGCCCATCCGCCGCTTTCGGGAAAAATATCCTGGCATCAAAATCTATATTTTGCAGGCCTCACCAGAACAACTGATAGCCCAACTGCATAGCCATAAAGCCGATATTGCCATCTGCACCGAAAAACTCGACGAAGATCACGCCTTAGTCACCAAAGATTGTTACCACTGGCACCATGCCATTGTCATGCAACCAGACCATCCCCTTTGCCAAGGCGAACTGACCTTAGAACGCTTAGCCGCATTTCCGGTGTTAACCTATAGCTTTGGTTTTACAGGCCGCTCTAACATAGAAAGCGCCTTTAAAAATATCGGCCTAGAACTGGATATAACCTTAACAGCCGCCGACACCGACATCATTAAAACCTATGTGCGCTTAGGCATGGGGGTTGGTCTGATTGCTGCGATGGCTTACGACCCTGTAGCCGACAGTGACTTGGTCGCCCGCGAATTGGGTGATTTAATCCACAGCTCCACCACCAAAATCGCCTATCTCAAACAAAACTACTTGCCCTTGTACAGCCAGCATTTTATTGAAGAATTATTGTTTGCCGCCCAAGCTACCCAGTATTAGCCACTGTTTACCAAAATTTAAGATAAGGACTTGAAATGAACAATCCCCTGCAATCACCAACCGTCAAAAACCCCGACGTACTCATCCCCGTTAACCCAGCCATAGAACGCTATCTGCAAGGCTTAGTAACCAACACCGACCACCCGGTTTTATTAGAGATGGAAGCCTTAGCAGAAAAAAATAATTT
This sequence comes from uncultured Methylococcaceae bacterium, assembly GCA_903928685.1. Lineage (GTDB taxonomy): Bacteria > Pseudomonadota > Gammaproteobacteria > Methylococcales > Methylomonadaceae > Methylovulum. The sequence continues at coordinate 5,965 of CAIYRS010000024.1, read as the reverse complement.
CCCGATTGTTGGGCGCTTGGTTGGCACATTCTTAGAAACCATGGCGAAAAGCATCAACGCCAAACGGGTTTTTGAATTTGGCAGCGGCTACGGTTATTCCGCCTATTGGTTCGCCAACGCTGTGGGAGAAAATGGGCAAGTGATTTGCAGTGAAGCCGATATAGTCAACCAACAAAAAGCCCAAGGCTACTTAACTGCCGCCGATTTATGGCAACGCGTAGATTTTAAAGCGGGTATGGCACAAGCCATTTTTAATGACACCGAAGGCGAATTTGACATTTGTTACAACGATGTCGACAAATGCGATTACCCAGAAATCTGGCAAATGGCAAAAGACCGCATCCGCCCAGGCGGGCTTTATATTGCTGATAATGTCCTATGGCGCGGTCGGGTTGCCGTCACCGAATACAAAGACGTTTTTCAAGGTTGGACGGAAGCCATCATGGTGCATAACAAAATGATATTTGACGATCCTGAGTTTGATGCCTTCATTAACCCCATCCGGGATGGCGTTATGGTTGCCCGAAAAAAAACCGCTTAAGCTAAAGCAATGGCAAACTTACAAACCGCTATCAAACACTGGCTAGCACGGCAATTCCCTAATAAATGGCTGCCGTTTTACCGTAGCTTGCTGTGTTTGCTGATTAGCACCTTGTTTTTCTTGCATACCGCAGGCTGGCAAACCATGCCAGTTTTGGCAAGGGTAGAAAATGTTTTCTACGATCTACGGCTACGCTCCACGCTCACCAACACCGTCGATCCGCGCATTGTTATCGTCACCATCAATGAGGAAAGCCTAGCCCAAGAAGGCCGCTGGCCTTGGAGCCGAGATAAAATGGCGTATTTAATGGATATGCTGTTTGATTATTACGGCATTAAATTACTAGGATTTGACGTGGTATTCGCCGAAACCGACACCAGCTCTGGCGTTAAGGTGTTAAACCAATTGGCGCAAGGGCCGTTACAACAAGATAGCCAGTATATAAACGCCTTAAACAGCCTGCTGCCGCAATTATCTTACGACGAAATTTTTGCCAAAAGCTTAGCCAACCGCCCGACGGTTTTAGGCTATTTCACCAGCCATATTAAAGAAAAAAATCCAGAAACCGGAAAACTTCCCGAAGCCGTTGCCCAAAGCCAAGCTTTCGCGTTCAGTAATCTGCTATTTAATGCCCAAAGTTACACAGGCAATTTAGATATATTACAAAACGCCGCCGCCTCAGCGGGCTTCTTTAACAACCCCAGCATCGACCAAGACGGCATTTACCGCAAGCTGCCGTTACTGGTCAACTTCCAAGGCCAATTATATGAAGCCTTGTCGTTGGCCTTATTTAGAACCTTGCTCGGCTCGCCCGCCATGGAATTTACCAGCAATGAAGATTACCGCCTGGATAAATCCGACAGCCGCTTGGAAGGCCTCAACATCGAAGGCTTCACCATTCCCGTTGATGAAAATGGCGCGATACTCGTGCCCTATCGCGGCAAAAAAGGCAGCTTCAATTATATTTCCGCCGCCGATGTGCTCAATGGCACCACCGATATTGATAAACTGAAAGACAAAATTGTTATTTTTGGTGCTACTGCCGCAGGCTTATTAGATTCCCGCGCCACTCCCGTACAAAGCATTTATCCGGGCGTTGAAATCCACGCCAACGTACTAAGTGCGTTATTGGATCAAACCATCAAATCCCGCCCCAATTACATCTTAGCCGCAGAATTGGCGGAAATACTGGTTATTTGCCTGATCGCCATTACCGTATTCCCGCGCTTATCGGCATTAATGTCCGTCATTGTTTTTGGCCTGTTCAGCCTTGCAGAAATCGCCGCCAATTATTATTGCTGGCAGATATTAAATATCGATACCGTCTTGGCAGCGCCAATCAGCCTATTGAGCTTGTTATTCGGCATCCAACTATTTTTTGGCTTTTTCCTAGAAAGCCGCCGCAAAAAACAACTCAGCACCATGTTTGGACAATATGTACCACAAGAACTGGTCGCACAGATGAGCCAATCAGAACAACAATTCTCCCTGCAAGGCGAAAGCCGGGAAATGACGGTGTTTTTTTCTGATATTCGCGGCTTCACCAGCATCTCCGAAAGCATGGAGCCACAAGCGCTGTGCGAACTCATCAATGCCATCCTTACCCCCGTAACCCGCATCATCCATGAAACCCAAGGCACTATTGACAAGTACATCGGCGATGCCGTCATGGCCTTCTGGGGCGCACCATTACCAACCCCACAACACGCCAGCAACGCCGTAAAATCTGCCTTAGCGATAACCGACAAACTATCGGCTATGCAACCAGAATTAACCAACAAAGGTTGGCCTGCCATTGAAATGGGCATTGGCATTAACACGGGCATTATGAATGTCGGCAACATGGGCTCAGAATTCCGCATCGCCTATACCGTCATGGGCGATGCCGTTAACCTAGGCTCGCGCTTAGAAAGCCTGACCAAACAATACGGCGTAAAAATCATTGTCAGCGAAACCACCATGCACGCCGCGCCAGATTTCACCTACCGCGAACTGGATTGCGTGCGGGTAAAAGGCAAACTAAAACCCATCAGCATTTATGAACCCTTAGGAGAAACTGCCGCCATAACCAACCAGCAACAGCTGATGCTGGCAGATTTAAAACAAGCATTGGCACTTTATCGGCACCAACATTGGGTCAGTGCGGAGGAAATTTTCAGCCAATTACACAAAGATTTCCCAACGGATAAGCTTTATAAAATCTATCTGGAACGCATCCAACTTTACCAACAAACCCCACCCACTAGCGACTGGGATGGCGTGTTTACCCACACGGCTAAATGAGTCCAAAACTAAAAACATCTTTAGCCGAACGGAATGGCTTTTGATACCATAAAAATAACTGAATTTAGCGAAAGCAACGGGAGTGACGAATGACGATGACCAGCAGTGAGTTAACAATTTTGCATGACCAAATGGACACATCCACACGCTTTTTAGAATTCGGCGCAGGCGCAAGCACCCTGTATGCGGCAGGCGTACCCAGCATCCAACACATTGATTCGGTGGAATCTTCAGCAGCCTTCATCAACCAAAACCTAAAACCCAATCCAGTTATTTCTAAAGCCATAGCAGCGGGCAAATTACTGTTTCATGTCGTAGATATAGGCCGGACATCGTTTTGGGGCTACCCTTCCGGTTTTTGTAAAAAACACCAGTGGCCTAACTATTCTCTAGGGATTTTTTCCAAAAAAAGCGAACACGATTTAGTGTTGATAGACGGTCGCTTTCGAGTGGCTTGCACGCTAAATTGCCTACTCAACACCCCGCAAAACTGCAAAATCATCATCCATGATTTCTGGAACAGACCGGATTACCACGTGGTACTGCCGTTTTTAGAAACCCAAGCCAAAGCCGACACCTTAGGTTTATTTGTAAAAAAAGACCATATCGACCAAGGCAAAGTGAAAGCCATGCTAAAAAAATACCAGTATTTGCCTAGATGAAAATTTGCTGGGGCTGGATAATCATCGCTTTCGGATCAGGGGAAAAGTTGAGAAGAAATAGTCACATTATTCACACAAGCTATGCGCTTCGCCTTCACTACTTAGTTAAACGGATGGAGTACAAGCCTAGGCTTGTAACAACGCAAACCAAGGTTTGCACTCCAAATTAACAACCGCAATTACAAATTCAACCCATCACCTGCGCTCTATGCAGCGGATCTTATTGTCTTGTGCAGTTAATGGTGAATGCGGATGCTTGAACAAATTGGGATAGGGCGAATTGGTTTTTTGAGATTTTGATTGTGTTGTTAGTGAGTGTCTTTTTCGATGTATGGTTTTACCAGCAATATAGATTGTTAACATATAACTAATTTGTTATGTTCTTGATTCAAAAAATGGTAGGTTAAAAATATACTCCGTTTTTTGATTTTTTAATCGCACCTGAAAAGGTGTTTACTTAATGCTGGGCTTTTTGGCCGCAAATATTACTATTGGCCTGTAAATTGTAGAATATGCATCCTATCTATTTTTCGCATGGTTACAGAGAAAGAGAAGCACCATTTGCAGCATTTTTTAGCTCATTAATGAGTAAAGTTGGCTTTATTCCCAGCCTTGATCCACCGTCAAATGATGTTAATTCTGCAAAACTCGAACGTCACCTTAACTACACAAATGGTTTGGTTGCCGTTTTGTCAAATCGAGATGGAGGACATTCTCCGCATATTTTATATGAAATATCAATGGCACTTCGGTGCAATAAGCCTGCACTAGTTTTTGCTGAGGATAGCATACATGATTCATACATCCCAAAGAGGGTGCTTTATAAGCGATTTTCTGAAAAATCATATTTTAGAGAAACTACTGATCATCTCTATGCTTTAGAACAACTGAGTGCTTTTATTGGAAAGCAACAATTGCCACGTTACAAAGGAGAAGAGAGACAACGTACTTGTATGCTAATTGGGGGTGAACAAATGCGTGGTGAAGTTATCGATGGTATTCGATTTTTTCTTAAAGGCAAAGGATATGAAGTAAAGTTACGAGCAAAAAATGAAAAAGTTCTGCCTTTACCCGGTGATTATCACTCCGATATTTGTCACACACATTTAGCAATTGCAGTTTTATCATCCAAATCTACGGTGAATAGCTATATACTTGGAGCATTACAATCATCACTTGTTCCAACTGTAACTTTATCAATTGGCGATTATCCATTGATAAAAAACGTACCGGAAGAATATCAAAGGAGAATACTTAGCAATTCTAATTTTGATAAAGACATAGATACAATTCGAAGACAAATTGAGTTATTTGAAGAAGACTTTCTTGAAATTGATTCTTTTAAGAAAGCAGAAAAATATGCCGATAAACTAGCAACAGCCGTTTCACCTGGGCACTACACACACGAGTTTAGATCGAACCTTATTATGGAGGTAATTATGGGTGATAAATTTGAAGCAGGGCAAGTTGGTGCGCAAGGGCCAAATGCACATGCTCACGATATGACTTTCAATCAAATATGGCAACAAAACAAAGAGAAAGTTGACTTATCTACTTTAAATAGAGAGCTGGAAAAGCTCAGAAATACATTGCAAACTAGCGCAGAAACAGCTGAGCATTATTCGGAAATTGGTGCAATTGCTACTGCTGAAATTGAAGCTAACAAGGGTAATGGTGCTAACGCTCTACATGCATTATCAAAGGCCGGTAAATGGAGTCTTGGAGTTGCTGAAAAAATTGGAGTAGGTGTTGCAACAGCGGCACTAAAAACTGCTTTAGGAATCTAGGTTATTAATAAAACCTAACACGTAAGGCGTTTGATTTGTAAGCTGAATTCTCCATTAGGCAATCCACCATTTAGAACAACTCAGCTGTAATGGAAATAGCGGTTTGCCTATCGGCGAAACCGCTCTACACCAAATCCGTAAAGACCGTCTCGACTGGAATGCCCCCTGAATTCAACAAACTACCATACACACCAACCTCTTCACCGCCGAACAACGCGGTTTAAATAGCAAACACCAAAGCAAAAACAAACATAAACACTACGATTAGCGCTAACGATGCTTGTGGTGATAATTCTGATCTGATTTGCGCCAATTCCAGCTGTATAGCAGGCCATTTCTTATCAGCATCCATAACCCGCTGCCATCGCGCTTGCCATGTGTAACGGGCTTCTTCTTCGGCGGTTTGGTCTATCAGTTCGATAATTTTGGAGTAATAACTGCCGCATTCTGGGCAGCGAAAATCGGTGGTTTGGCTGCGGTGTCCGCAATCGGGGCATTTTTTCATGGTCAGCACCTTGAAATAAGTTGTTGATAATTAAATGATGTTACGCAGTAACGCGCTTTCTCCCGTTTGCCGCGTCGAGCACCGGAGTATTTGTCGGGAATAGCCCGAAGGGGCGCGGCAGGGAAGCCGCGCGGCGGCAAAGGGGCAGGAAGCCCCTTTTGCCGTCCCCCGACAAATGCGAGGAGCG
>CAIYRS010000023.1 GCA_903928685.1 uncultured Methylococcaceae bacterium | reverse complement strand
CTATCGCTAATACGCCCTACGACATTGTTATCTTTTTGAAATTAAAGGTATAAATCCTTAACTTAATGGCAGTGACGCTCTGCGTGGGAATGCCGCCCGTGACGCTCCTGCGTCGCTTTACGCAACGCAGGAGCGTTGCAGGATGCGTTACCACGCAGAGCGTGGGAACGATAGTTAATCAACATCAATCTGAAAATCATCCAAAAACATCTCTGCATATTTCCGGTAAATTTTATGCTCCATAAAGGCATCATAAATATCTGGATCAATATGGTTGGTGTTTTTCATAGTTTCTAAAATCGCTAAAGATTCCGATAAAGTTTTGGCTTTTTTATACGGCCTGTCTTTGGCGGTTAAGGCTTCAAAAATATCGGCGATTGCCATAACCCGCGCTTGTATCGACATGTCATCGCGTTTTAGTTTTCTTGGATAACCGCTGCCGTCCATTTTTTCATGATGACCGCCTGCATATTCGGGGACATTTTTTAAATGCTTGGGGAAGGCGATTTTTTCCAACATGGCGATGGTGGTGTCGATATGTTGGTTGATGACTTTGCGCTCTTCGTTGGTGAGCGTGCCTTTGGCGATATTGAGGTTGTAGACTTCGTTATCGCTCAGTAAGGGGTGTTCTTCGTTATTTAACAGCCATTTGCTCTGCTGCATGGCGCTGATACGCGCTTGGTCGGCAGGTGTCATAAATTCCCCGCCGATATTGGCGGTGCGGATAAACGCCAAATCCTCCGCCATTTTCGCCAGGTTTTGTTGGTATAGGTCATCCAGGTCGTCGGTGGGTTTTTCCCCAGCTGCTAAGGCGGCGAGTTTTTCTTTAAGCAGCGAAATTTCCTGATCGCGTTTTAGCACTTCAAACCGGGTTTCCACTAAGGCGATGCGGTCGAAAATGGTTTCTAATTTGGTGGCTTTATCAATGACATATTCTGGAGTGGTGATTTTGCCGCAATCGTGCAACCAGCCAGCTATTTTCAGCTCGTAGCGGTCGGCTTCGGTCATGGTGAAATCTTTTAAATAGCCATGATCGGTTTGGTGGGCGGCTTCCGCCAGCATCATGGTTAATTCTGGAACACGGCGGCAGTGGCCTGCGGTATACGGGGATTTATTGTCGATGGCGGCGGCGATAAGTTCTACCAAGGATTCAAACAGAGTTTCCAGATTGCTGACTAAGGCTTGTTTGGTCAGGGCAATTGCCGCTAATGAGGCTAGGGCTTCGGTAATTTGTTGGTCGGCTTCGCTAAAACGGGTAATGGCTTGGCTGTTGGCGTCGATAGGGTTAATTAATTGCAATATGCCGATGATGTCGTTTTCATGATTTTTCATCGGCACGGCAAGAAAGGCTTGGGAATGGTAGCCGTTTTGTTGGTCAAATTGTTTTGTGCCTGAAAAATCAAAAAGTTGGTTGCTGTAAGCGTCTTCAATGTTGATGGTTTTATTGTTATGAAAACAATAACTCACCACGTTTTTTAAATTCGGGCTGCCGTCCTGCCAATATAAAGGGATGCGCGGCAAGTCGGCTGGCAAGGGCGATAAGCCGCCAAGTTTTAGGCCTAAGCTGGTTGAATGCACCAGCTCCATGGTGATATTGCCATCATGAATTTTGTATAAAGTGCCGCCATCAGCATGGGTGATGGCTTTGGCAATCTCCACAATCATTTCTAGCAAGCGGTTGATGTTGGTTTCTGATGATAAGGCGACAGCGATGTCTATCAGTGAGTTTTGGATGGGTTGATTGTTCATAATTGCGAATGGGGCTGCTAATTAAAAGTGTTGGCAATGATACGCCACTTTTTAATTGATGTTATGAAGTAACGCGCTTTCTCCCGTTTGCCGCGTCGAGCACCGGAGTATTTGTCGGGAATAGCCCGAAGGGGCGCGGCAGGGAAGCCGCGCGGCGGCAAAGGGGCAGGAAGCCCCTTTTGCCGTCCCCCGACAAATGCGAGGAGCG
>CAIYRS010000022.1 GCA_903928685.1 uncultured Methylococcaceae bacterium | reverse complement strand
CTATCAACAACAAATATCGCTAAAGTAAAACGTGATATACGCGAAGTTTCCGACGTTGCTTACCGTCACCGCAACTTGTCCGGCTTATTACCTTGGTGGCGTAACAAATGGCGAGAATTTGAACATGACCCCGAAACATCCGGAAAATCCGCAAGCCACTACATTGGCTCGCCCAAAGACTATACAGCTGATGAAAGAATTTTTAGATGCTATAGTTCTACTGCTACAGGATTGCATTCAACTACCAAAACCCGCGACGCTATATACAAAGACCCAAAACTCATTGGCTTGGCTATTCTCATTACTGTCTGCTTTTTTATCGGCACTTACAGCTTTTTCTTTGTTAAGCCTCAAGTGGACGAATCAAAAGATAGTAAAGCCAATCCTTCTTCCCTTCCTGCTCCGGCTATGTCTAACGTTGCTACTAGCAATGATGTCGGCAAGCCTTCTGCGAAGTCTGTTAACGGTCAACTAGAAAAACCAAAAAAAAAACCGTTTGACATAGAGGACATACGAAAATATGCCATTAATGATGTAAAACCAGATGAAGTAAACAATTTCCCCGATGTTTGCACCTTCGACCGCAAAAAAATAAGCTGTACACTACGGGCTACACCCGAAGTCTTACGAAATACCACTAACCGCTCTTGCGACAACTTTAAATGCACGGTTTACTTCTTTATCAAATATCCACCAAAAAACCAGCAGCCAGACTATCAAAACGTCTTTACCAATTCGCCCATACTTTCTAAGCTTTAAAAACACTCAATTTTAAAAAACCGTCTATACTTTCAATTACGCTTGTTATCAACTCGTAAAGGGCTAGACAAAACAAATTTATGCTTTTCAAATTTTTTTGGCTAGGCGATAGCGCACCCTTTATCGAGCGATAGATTAAATACGCTGTAATCGAGGGATGATTGAATGCTTTTCTCAATTCTCCCTTGATTACTTTTAGCGACATAACGGAGTATTTCAAGATGAGATTTTTTATTGTTTTTTTGCTTTTATCATTTTCTACTAACGCTTTTTCACTTCCTCCCGGAACTGTCGAGAAAGCCATGAAGCAATCACCAGTAGTAAGGCTTATTGAAAAATCAGGCGTGGACTTCACCGAATTAACACACGAAGTTCAAAAGTTAATGTATCCAACACCATCGGACAAAATCACCCAAGCTTCACATTCAAAACCAATCAGTAAGCCAACCTTTAACCCAGCATCCAATTTCGGCAATCACGACAACGGCGGCGGCAAAGTCTGGGTACAGGGCAGGTCACTTGCAGAGTGCATGGGCAAAAACAAGCGCATCGATAATAACGTTGTCCAGTGCCACAATGGCTATTTTCGTGATGACTGATTAACCAGATATGCTCTTAGCTATCTTTTCCGCTATCGTATACCTTATGCTTTTCCATGATTTAAGCCTTTCAACTTCCATTTCCAATTTACCAATCAATTCAATATATTCGTGATACTTAAGCAGGTTTTCAGGTCTCCATCGTAATTTTTTATAGATCAGCGCACCGCGTGAGAAGTAAAAACCCGACCATCCTTCATGGCCTACGTTTTTTCTATCCCACAAAAATAAAAGGCGTTCCGCCATCACTGGAGCGCCTTCAATATCCCAGCGCAACACATCATCCACCGAAACCCCAAGAACCTCTGCCGTTCGTTCCTCGTTCAACCCGACACGCTTAATCCGTAAGTGATAAAACGCGCTTTTTTTCCTTGCCATACCACCACCAATAATTTTTTAATGAAGCTATAAGCATAGTTAACTTTTTCAATAATGGTTCTAACGACTTCGCATAATGTATATTATGTAAAATAATGTAATAACAGTAGAATTTGGCTTGGATATTTATGTTTAATGACAGATTAGATTAATTACCAAAATCATTTCCTCACACTAGGACCCGTCAAAGGGATTCCCTGCCCCATAAAACTCATAAAATATTCCAAATTCCGTAGCTCAACACTTTGTTCAGGCAAAGGATTTGCGCGGATTTGTTCCAAGCATTCGGCAAAGCGGCGGTGCAGACTGCCCAGTTCGCCCCATTTCAAGCGGTACGTTGGCCAATTATTGGTGTGGCCTAGCATGGGGCTTAAGGTTTCGGTGCGGATACGTTTTCCGGCATTTTGTATATGGCAGGTGGCGCAGGAAAAATTCAGTTGCCCGCGTCGTTGGTAATAAAACGCCTTGCCTTGTTGATAAGCTGCCAACGCTTGCGGGTCATCCCCTGGAATGTCGGTAGCGATAGTTTTGCCACGGGAGCGATAGGCCATAAAGGCTTGCATATTCAACATATCACTATGCTGATAGCTTAGCGGTGGCTGTTGATGGGCTACGCGGCAGGCGTTAATCGCCATGGGCAAACTAATCACTTCGCCTTGGCTTTTGCTCCACTGCGGATAGCGATTGGCGATACCGGGATCGGGAAAACAGTCGGCAAAGTAGCTGCCGTTGTTGAAGGCCTTGGTAAATAAGGCCTCGCCCTGCTCTATTGCTGGTTCGTAAGGCGGGAATTCTTCTATCGCCGTCCATGAGCTACGGGCGATGGCATCAATGGCGTAAACACCTTGGCGGTAATCTGCCAAACTTAACTGAGGAAAGCGCTGCTGATAATAATCGCGCAAGCTGCTTTGGTCTTGTAAAGGGCTGGCTTGCACAGGCAAAGCCATCATCAGCAATAACAGCGCTAAGGCGAACATGATTTAACTGACCGTGTGTTCAGCAATATCGCGATTGCCAAAATTATCCAGCCAAGCAATGGTGATGCTATCGCCCACTGCGCCGCCTTTGAGCATAAAGGAAAAATACGGGTCTTTGGAAATGCCTGCCGCCATCACACAATTTATCAGCGGTTTTTGGTTGCGGCTGATGGTCAGCTCTTGGATGAAATGTGCGGGAATTAACTCATTGGTGAGTTTGTCGCGGTTGCGCCCGTGTTCCATAGGATGGGTAATTAAAATGCGAAGCTGGGTTTTGCCGTCTATTAATTTACTGCGGATGCGAATGCTAGTCATATTAACCTCCACAGCCGCCAATGGTGACTTTTACCTGCGCTTTAGTGCGGAAATAGCCGTTTGCGGTTTCCACCAAGGCGATGACATTGGCGGTTTCTGCCATTTTTATACGCGCGGAAACCGTGGCTTCTACATCTGGCGACAATTCAAAACGGATCGCTAACGGCACGGGATTTTTTTCCACCAATAAGGAAATGCTTTTTACCTCTGCCAAAGTAGTGCTGACTGAGACGGGTACCACCGCGCCATTTTCGGCAATTTGCGGAATGGTCAAGGTGATTTGGTCGCTATTGGTAATCGCCTGCTGCGGCACTAATTTGGCTAAAGTGGCATCCAGCGTACCGGGGGCGAATTCTTCAGCCTTCCAAAACGCCAGCGCCGTCGGCATTCGCAATGCGCTTGCTGCCAAAGCCAGTGTGGCGACGGCTAATTTACGGATGAAATGTCTACGGGTAAGTGGCATGGTGAATCCTTGTTAAGGCAAATCCCACAAATAATCCACCACTTGCTGCAACTCAGCATCCGTCAAGATGTGGTTGGCACCAAACGGCGGCATACTGGTTTCTGGATTATTTTGGCGGGCATCATAAATGAAATCCCGCAATTGTTGTTGATCGCGGAAACGTTTAGATAAGGCTTGTAACGGCGGGCCGATATTGCCGGGGGATTCGCCGTCCGCTATCACATGACAAGCCAGGCAATTGCCTTTGTTGCGGTCAAAAGCCAGCTTTCTGCCCTGCCCTGTCTGCACGGGATTGCTGGCGCAAGCGATTAGCACTAATGACAATATGACAAAGGCAGGAATGCTGGAATGAAAATTCATGATTTATTAGTGACTTGCAAATAGCGCACTGTAGTTATTTGCCGCCAGTTCTGGTTGATGGTCGTCAAACAGGCCGCCGATTACCGCCAACATATCCGCACCCGCCGCTAATAATTGCACGCCGTTTTCTGGTGTAACCCCTCCAATGGCGACGATTGGCAAGGTAATCAGTTGTTTTGCTTGTTGCAAAGTTTCGATAGCTGCTGGTGCTGCCAGTGGTTTTGAGTTGGATGGAAAAAATCGCCCGAAAGCGACGTAATCAGCGCCTTGTTGCTGGGCGGCAATGGCGCGGTCAATGCTGTTATAGCAAGACACGCCGATTATGGACTGTGCCCCTAAGGCTTGTCTGGCAAGGCATATATCGCCATCATCTTTACCCAAATGCACCCCCGCTGCGCCGACTTGTAAGGCCAGTTCAACATTGTCATTAATCAGCAATGGCACATCATTCGCGTGGCAAAGCTTGACCAATTCACTGGCTAAATACACGGCATCAATTGGATTTTTATCCCGGTATTGCACCAGCACCGCACCGCCACGGATGACGGCGGCAACTTCTGCCAACACGGTAGCGATGGTTTTTTGTTCGGTTTGGGTAATGGCGTAAAGGCCGCTTAGCGGACAAATCATACTTCGTCTTCCATCCAGAAAAATCGGTTGGGATTATACTGGCCTTTGCCGGATTGATAGGCGCTATTTAAGGAATTCCAAGTGTATTCTTGCGCTTCCATCACCGCTTGTACTGGCTCTAAACCATGCGCCAACAAGGCGGCGATGCCCGATGCCAAGGTACAGCCAGAGCCGTGGTAACTATGCGGCAGCCTATCCCAAGAATACGTTTCCCACAGCCTTTGGTCATGGAACAGTTGATTATTGACCACCGGGGTATGCTCATGTGTGCCCGTTATCAACACATAATCGCAACCTTTATCGAGCAAATCCAAGCCGCAGTTTTCCAAATCGTCTTGATTAGCCAGCAAGCGCGCTTCTTGGCTGTTTGGCGTTAACACCGTCACACAAGGCAACAGCAGATCAATCATGGTGGCAATCAAACGCGCACTCGCCAATTCAGTCCCGCCACCAGCCGCTAAGACCGGGTCTAACACCACTGGAATATCCGGGTATTGTTTCAAAATGGCATACACCGCCAAAGCGCTTTCATGATGACCCAACAAACCAATTTTGAACGCTTGCACCTCCATATCATTCAGCAAGGTATTGGCTTGGCTGATAATATTTTCCGGCTGTTGCGGCACCAGTTTTTTAACGTTATGGGTATCCTGCTCTGTCAACGTGGTGATGACACTGACGGCGTGGCATTGATGGCTAATCAAGGTTTCTATATCGGCTTGTACACCAGCACCGCCGCTGGGGTCATGTCCGGAAAATGCGAGTACAATAGGACGTGTTTGTGACATGCTGATTCCTTTTTGGTCTAAGGCTGTGATTTAGAATTTACTAATAACGTCAAGCCGCCGACGTTATACAAAAAATATGACTATTTACCTTCATCCCCAAGGCTAACGTGCAAGCACTCCCTACTCAAAACCGCCTTATCGTCCTAGATACTGAAACCACCGGACTTAATCCACAAGAAGGCCATCGGATTATTGAAATTGGTTGCGTGGAACTGGTTAACCGCAGGCTTACTGGCAAGCGCTTCCATGCTTATATCAACCCTGAACGCGATATTGATGACGGCGCCCTTGCCGTCCACGGTATCAGCAATACATTTTTGCAAGACAAACCCTTGTTTAAGCAAATTGCCGAAGACTTTATCGCCTTTATCCGCGACGCCGAATTGGTCATCCACAACGCCCCGTTTGACGTTGGCTTTTTAAACCACGAACTCGGCATACTGCATAACAGCCCGCATCCCATCAGCCAATATTGCCCGGTTTTTGATACCTTAGCGTACGCCAGAAAAAAACACCCCGGACAACGCAATAGCTTAGATGCCCTATGCAAACGCTATGGGATAGACAACAGCCATCGGGATTTACACGGCGCATTACTGGATGCCGAAATCTTAGCCGATGTGTTTTTGCTGATGACTGGCGGGCAGTTTTCCTTAATTGATGAGCCACAACCAGAACAAGCCCAACAGCCAACGCAGCAAACCGTATTAACAAAGCCGCGCTCCGCCTTAAAAATCATCCCTTGCCAAGCGGAAGAGCTCGCCATACATGATGATTATTTAAAAATGATTGCCAAAGAAGCGGGCAAACACCTTTGGCCAAGCGCCGATTAACTTTTGAGCGCAGACTCTTTTACAGGCGGCAATTGTACAAAAAAGCCTTTTTCTTCAATACTGGCGATGATTTTCTCGGCACTTTCTCTAGCCAACTGACGTTCTGGCGTCAATTCCAACTCCATCACCAAAGCCAATCTACCCAGAGTCGCTAACAAAGCAGCAGGCACAGCAGAAAAATCATCGGCTTTATCGACATACAAATACAGGTATTCGGTTTTTAAGCTCTTATAAACAAAACACAACATTTTAATCCCCAAAATGCCTATTTTACCGATAGTTTTCTCCATAACCTACCACTCATAAGCCATTATGGATAAATCATTTTTTAAGACCGATAGCTTTTTTAATGCCGCTTGTTATTTTGAAGCCTCACTAGCCATCGTCGCCTTGGTAATCGGTTGGCTAACCGATATTAACCCGTTCCAATCCTTACATTTTTCCGAATCAGCAATCGCTTACGGCATCGTTGGCACACTGCCGTTATTCCTGCTGTTTTTGGCAATGGAACAATGGCAACACCCTTCAGTCACCAACATCCGCGAATTTTTGCTGAAAACCTTAGGGCCGGGTTTAAATCGCTATCACTGGACAGATTTATTGATACTGGCGGCAATCGCGGGCATAGCGGAAGAATTGCTATTCCGTGGCGTATTACAACCGTGGCTTGAAAGCCATCTAGGGAAAACAGCCGCATTAATCGGCAGCAACCTATTATTCGGCTTAGCCCATGCCGTCACACCTTTATATGCACTCTTGGCTGGATTAGTCGGCTGGTATTTGGCGTATGCCATGGACTACAGCGGCGAACGCAATTTGCTGACACCAATAATAATCCACGGGCTTTATGATTTTCTGGCGTTTGTGGCGTTAATGCGGGTGTATCGGGCGGGATTGGAAACTAAAAACTAATCAGCTTTAGGAGTCAAAAACATGTTTTGGACTCCTAAATCTTCAACCAACAAAATTAATCCGCTAAAAAAATGCTACCCTAGCCTTTTCCCTTTTTTAGCTGACCGACTATGCCCCAAGACACCACTAAACGCCTCATCCTGGTTGATGGCTCATCGTTCCTGTTCCGCGCCTACCACGCCATTCCGCCGCTGACCGGCCCTAGCGGCATTCCCACCAACGCCATCCACGGCGTGACCAACATGCTGCGGAAGCTGATTGCCGATTACCACAGCGATTACATCACCGTGGTGTTCGATGCGCCGGGCAAAACCTTCCGCAACGATCTGTACGACCAATACAAAGCCAACCGCCCGCCGATGCCAGATGATTTGCGTGTGCAAATCGAGCCGCTGCACCACATCATCCGCGCGATGGGTTTGCCGTTGATTATCGAAAAAGGCATCGAAGCCGACGACGTGCTGGGCATCTTGGCCTGCCATGCGGTCGAATTGGGTTATAGCGTCATCATCTCCACGGGCGATAAGGACATGGCGCAATTGGTCAACGAGCAGATCATCCTTGAAAACACCATGACCAACACCCGCCTAGACGTGCAAGGCGTCATCGACAAATTTGGCGTCAGGCCGGATCAGATCATTGACTACTTGGCCTTGATTGGCGATACCGTCGACAACATCCCCGGCGTACCCAAAGTTGGCCCGAAAACCGCCGCGAAATGGTTGGAAGAGTATCAGACACTAGAAAACCTCATCGCCCATGCCGATGACATCAAAGGCAAAATTGGCGAAAACCTCCGCAACAGCTTGCCGCAATTGCCGCTCTCCAAGCAACTGACCACCATCCGGTGCGATTTGGCGTTGCCTTATCACATGGACGATCTAAAACAACAGCCGATGGATAAGCCGGAGCTGAAACATTTGCTCAGCGACTTAGGTTTCTCCTCGTGGATCAAACAACTCGACAACACGCCCAGCTACACCCCGCCAATCAATACGCCAAAGCCTGCACCCGCTCAAGCCGACTTGCTCGACGAACCCGAACAACCGGAAAAAACCATAACCAAAGATTACCAAACCATCCTCACCGAAACGCACTTCAACGACTGGCTGGATAAACTGGCACACGCCGACTTGTTCGCATTTGATACCGAAACCACCAGCCTCGACTACAGCAAAGCCCGCGTCGTCGGCGTATCGTTTGCGGTAACATCGGGCGAAGCGGCCTATCTGCCCTTGGCGCACGACTACCCCGGCGCACCCGACCAGCTCGACCGCGACCACTGCCTAGAAAAATTGCGCCCGCTGTTGGAAAACCCCGCCCAAGCCAAGCTGGGACAAAACCTCAAGTACGACAGCCACGTCCTCGCCAACCACGGCATTGCCCTGCGCGGCATCGCCCACGACACCATGCTGGAATCCTACGTGGTCAACAGCACCGGCAGGCACAACATGGACGATCTGGCGAAAAAATATTTAGGCGTTGACACCATCCACTACGAAGACGTGGCGGGCAAAGGCGCGAAACAAATCGGCTTTTCCGAAGTGTCCATCGAACAAGCCACGCCTTACGCCGCCGAAGATGCCGACATCACCTTGCGCCTGCATCAGGTTTTGCACAGCCAACTGCAACAACAGCCGCGCTTGCTCAGTCTGTACACCGACATGGAAATGCCGCTGCTCAGCGTCTTGGCGCGCATTGAACGCAACGGCGTGTTGATCGACACCGACATGCTCGCCCAACAAAGCCTGGAACTCGCCAGCCAATTGATTAGCATCGAACAACACGCCCACCACTTGGCGGGGCGGGTGTTTAACCTCGGCTCGCCCAAACAAATCCAAGAAATTCTCTACGACGAACAAAAACTGCCGATACTGAAAAAAACCCCCAAAGGCCAGCCGTCCACCGACGAATCGGTGCTGCAAGAATTGGCGGTCGATTACCCCTTGCCCAAGCAGATTTTGGAATACCGCAGTTTAAGCAAACTCAAATCCACCTACATCGACAAACTGCGGCAACAGGTCGATAGCCAAACCGGACGCGTGCACACCTCCTACCACCAAGCCGTTGCCGCCACCGGACGTTTGTCGTCATCCGACCCCAACCTGCAAAACATCCCCATCCGCAGCGAAGAAGGCCGCAAAATCCGCCAAGCCTTTATCGCGCCTGCGGGCTATAAAATCGTCGCCGCCGACTATTCACAAATTGAACTACGCATCATGGCGCATCTGTCCGCCGATGCGGGCTTGCTAAAAGCCTTTTCCGACGGCGAAGACGTGCACCGAGCCACCGCCGCCGAAGTGTTTGGCGTTGCGCCCGATCAAGTCACCAACGACTTGCGCCGCTCCGCCAAAGCCATCAACTTCGGGCTGATTTACGGCATGTCCTCGTTCGGCCTCGCCGGACAACTCGGCATCACCCGCAGCCAAGCGCAAGCCTACATCGACCTGTATTTCGCCCGTTATCCCGGCGTTAAAAACTACATGGACACCATCCGCGTCCTCGCCCGCGAGCAAGGCTATGTCGAAACCCTGTTCGGTCGCCGCCTGTACCTGCCGGAAATCAACGCCCGCAACGCCGCCCTGCGCCAATACGCCGAACGCACCGCCATCAACGCCCCCATGCAAGGCACCGCCGCCGACATCATCAAACGCGCCATGATCGCCACCGACCAATGGCTACAAACAGACCAACCCCACGCCAAAATAATTATGCAAGTGCATGACGAACTGGTGTTTGAAATTGCCGAGAATTGTTTGGAGGATTGTATCGCCAAGATACGCGCGCTGATGTGTGCTGCGGCGGAACTGGCTGTGCCATTGGTGGTTGATGTGGGGGTTGGCGGGAATTGGGATGAGGCGCATTGATATTTTGCGGTTTTTGATTGATTTATTAGTGCGGGGATTTTTTGGTGTAGAGTAACATGGGCAAAAAGGTTGTTAACAGAAAACTAATTTGTTATGTTCCTGATTCAAAAAATTTTAGGTTAAAAATATACGCCGTTTTTTGAATTTTCAATGATACCTTAAAAGGTGTTTGCTTAACGTTATGCAGACTAGACTAGGCTAAGAAAGAGGAGAATCTTATGGGCTTAAAAAAAACATTGCGCATTGGGCTGAATTCATTTTTGAACCACTATGGCTTTGAGATAGTGGACAGTCGACTTCTATATGAATGGCAAAAAAATCCTCAAAACGTCGCAAGCTATAGGCGATCACCACTACCAACGGAAGCATCAAGTTACTTGGTGCAGGACAATCCAAGACTCAGGGAGTTGCAAGGTAGGTACTCAACCTTCAATGAAAATGTCACGGCACCATTTGTTTGGACGGATTCTCACGTAAGCCCGGATGATATGTTGTACTTCCGGGGAGACAATGCCTGGGTGTGGCAATTGAGAGAAGGCAATTTGAACGAATTAGGTTATGCCCTGACGACCTATTATCTTAAATCAATAGATAAATTCGGCCTCCTCAAAAGTTTGGTAGAAGATGACATGTTTGGCAATTATAGTGCTTTTGTCGATAACGCATTTGTGTCTCGTGATTTGCTTGATTCAATCAATGAGATATATTTCCTTGAAAGGCATTTGAATATCTCATCGTCCAAGAACATTACTATTTTGGATATTGGTGCCGGCTACGGAAGATTGGCACATAGAATGTTAAATGCTCTACCAAACATCAAGCAATATATCTGCACAGATGCTTTTCCAATTTCAAGCTTCATCTGCGAATACTATCTTCGATATCGCAATTTGGAAGGTAGGGCCAAGGTTATTCCACTGGATCAAATAGAAGATGTTTTGCGAAACAACATTGTTGATATCGCAGTAAATATCCATAGCTTTTCAGAATGCCGCACATCGGCTATAGAATGGTGGTTGTGTATCTTAGCGAAATACAAGGTCAAGAATCTAATGGTGATACCTAATCCCCTGGAGTTACGAACAAACGATGGAATCGATTTTGGCAACATTATTGAGAAGCTTGGATACAGCATGGTCGTAAAGGCCCCCAAGTATACAGATCCGGTTGTGCAAAAATATGGGATAAATCCTTCGAATTATTATCTCTTCGAGCTTCGTTAAGACAAGCTCTTAGGGTGTATAAGCAAAGTGCCATATACCACACCGGGATTGGCAATCACCGCAAACGTACTTACCGCTCCCCGTCATTCATTCCTGCCATAAATTGTGGCCCTACAAGGCCTAAAACAAAAGATGGCTACATTGAATGCTTGCAATAACCAAGTTATAGCCATCACCCTTTTCGATGCCTATGCACACTGGAAATCGTTACAAACTGAAATGATGCATTTTTAAAAACAATTCATAGAATCCACAATATCAGAAAACTTATGGAGAAATTTAATGAAATCAATAGGGGGTGTTCTCAATTGAGCCATATTACCGTGGAAACCAAGCAGAGCATGGCCAGATAATTCCTTGCCAAGCGTTCATAGCGTGTGGCCACACGCCTGAAATGCTTTAATTTCTGGAATAACCGCTCAACCAGGTTACGTTCTTTATAAAGGACTTTGTCCAACGCCCTTGGTGTTTTCCTGTTCTTTTTCGAGGGTATGACAGGGATACCTTGGCTGGCCATTATGGTGGCCATGAATTGGTCTGAATCG
>CAIYRS010000021.1 GCA_903928685.1 uncultured Methylococcaceae bacterium | reverse complement strand
TAACATCCAATGCTTGTTCAGGTAGATTAACAACGCAGCCACTTAAGCTACTTACCGTAAACCTTTGTTACCCGGTGATTATTGTTATTTAACTGATGTTACACATTCTCTTTTGTGAGAAGAAAATAAACAAAAATGAATAGCTATCGCGATGATTTTTTTAAATCGGGTTCTCGCACCCGAAGGCGAGCTACTATCTTTTGCGCCGCCAAAAGAAAGTAGCCAAAGAAAAGGCGGCCCGATCGCCGCTCATGTCTTGCGCTCCTCGCATTTGTCGGGGAACGGGAAAAAGCGCGTTACTGCGTAACGTCAGTTATTTAAAAAACAAGCCTTTTTCATTTTGCTCAGGGTCAGCCAACAGCATGTCGTTATCCTCGTAACCGCTATCACTTTCTGATCCTAATTTAATCATTAGGCGCACTTCGTTTTTAGAATCGGCGGCGTTTAACGCATCCTCATAATTGATTTTACCCTCTGAATACAAATCAAAAAGCGCTTGGTCAAAGGTTTGCATACCTTGTTCCCTGGAGTTTTTCATCAATTCCTTAAGCTTATGGATTTCACCTTTACGGATGTAATCTTTCGCTAATGGAGTATTGATTAATACTTCAACGGCGGGGTAACGGCCTTTGCCATCCAAGCGTTTTATCAACTGTTGGGCGACAATCGCGCGTAAATTTAGCGATAAATCCATTAATAATTGCGGATGGGTCTCTTCGGGGAAAAAATGCAATATCCTATCTAAAGCCTGGTTGGCATTGTTAGCGTGCAAGGTGGTTAAGCACAAATGCCCGGTTTCTGCAAAGGTGATAGCGTTTTGCATAGTTTCCCGCGTCCTAACCTCACCAATTAAAATCACGTCCGGTGCTTGCCGTAAGGTGTTTTTTAGGGCGACTTCATAAGATTCGGTATCAATACCGACTTCCCTTTGGGTGACAATACAGCCTTTGTGATGATGCTGATATTCAATCGGGTCTTCAATGCTGATGATATGACCGCTGCTATTGGTATTGCGGTGACCTATCAACGCCGCTAACGAAGTCGATTTACCCGTACCTGTACCACCAACAAAAATAATTAAGCCACGCTTTTCCATGATTAATTCTTTTAAAATCGGTGGCAAATGCAGGCTATCCGGCTCAGGAATATCATGTTCAATCCGACGTAACACCATGCCTGCCGAGTCGCGCTGGGTAAAGGCACTTATCCTAAAACGACCCAATTCCGATATGCCAATGGCAAATTGACATTCGCAGGTATTTTCAAATTCATCTATTTGCCGCTGGCTCATCAAACTAAGCACAATTGCTTTCGACTGCTCTGAAGTTAATTTGGTTTTTGAAACCTCAACCAAGGTACCATCCACTTTTATGGTCGGCGCACGGCCTGCGGTTATAAATAAATCCGAAGCCTTTTTTTCTACCATCAATGCCAATAATGGGGTGATGTCCATTTTGCCTCCTTATAAGAACAAGTCTTTGTTAACCGCACGGACGGCAGCGGTTCTGGCAGCGACCTGGCCTTTATCCACCAATTCCCGCAGATTTTGATCCAACGTTTGCATACCATCTTTACGGCCTGTTTGGATGGCTGAATACATTTGCGCCACTTTCGCTTCACGAATTAAGTTTCTGATTGCCGACGTGCCTACCATGATTTCATGGGCAGCAACCCTGCCACCGCCAATTTTTTTCAATAAGGTTTGCGAGATTACCGCTTGCAGCGACTCTGACAACATCGCGCGGATCATGTCTTTTTCTGCCGCCGGAAACACGTCGATGATACGGTCAATGGTTTTTGCCGCTGAGGTGGTGTGCAAAGTGCCGAAGACTAAATGTCCGGTTTCTGCCGCCGTTAACGCCAGGCGGATGGTTTCCAAATCGCGCATCTCACCAACCAGGATAATATCCGGATCTTCCCGTAACGCGGAACGTAAAGCTTCGTTAAAGCCGTGGGTGTCGCGGTGCACTTCGCGTTGGTTAATCAGGCATTTTTTGCTTTCGTGGACAAATTCGATAGGGTCTTCAACGGTGAGGATATGGGCGTAATCATTGTTGTTGATGTAATCAATCATCGCCGCCAAAGTGGTAGATTTACCAGAACCTGTAGGGCCAGTCACCAATACCATGCCGCGCGGTTTTTTACACAACTCTTCAAAAAACTTCGGCGCATTCAGCTCTTCAAGGGTTAGTACTTTTGAGGGAATGGTACGAAAAACCGCAGCTGAACCGCGTTCTTGGTTGAAGGCATTGACACGAAACCGGGCAACCCCTGGTAATTCAAAGGAAAAATCGGTTTCTAAAAATTCTTCATAATCACGGCGTTGCTTGTCGTTCATGATGTCATAAACCAGCGCGTGCACTTCTTTATGCTCCAACGCTGGCACGTTAATGCGGCGAATGTCGCCATCCACACGAATCATGGGTGGCAACCCCGCTGACAAATGTAAATCTGAGGCTTTATTTTTGACCGAAAAAGCCAGCAATTCTGTAATGTCCATTATTTCTCCCGTTGACTGTTAGCAATGTGTCTAAAGTAGCCTAGGACTTTGCATTTTACTAGCGGTAATGTTTAATGATTGCCACTGTTAACTGAATTTATTGGCCTTATGATGATTGACCGCCTTAACTCTATCCATTCCCAAATTCGGGCTGCCGCAGAAAACGCCGGACGCACACCCGATTCTGTGCTATTGCTAGCCGTCAGCAAAACCAAATCGGCACAGGCGATTACTGAAGCCTATCAAGCCGGACAGCGGCATTTTGGCGAAAACTATGTGCAAGAGGCGCTAGCCAAACAGCAAGAATTAAGCGCGTTTGCCGTTACTTGGCATTTTATCGGCCCTATCCAATCCAATAAAACCCGGCTAATCGCTGAACATTTTGATTGGGTACATAGTGTTGATAGCTTAAAAATTGCCCAACGCTTAAGCAGCCAACGTCCCGCCCATTTAGCGGCATTAAATATCTGCCTGCAAGTGAATATCAGCGATGAAACCAGTAAATCTGGTATTGGCTTGGAAGATTTAGCAGAATTATGCGCGCAAGTCGGGCAATTGCCGCATTTGCGCTTACGAGGGGTGATGGCAATTCCTGCGCCGGAAAGCCAATTTGAACGGCAACGCCAGCCTTATCAACGCTTGTATCGGGCAGTAAAACAATTACCTACAGCAGCGGATTTGGACACGTTTTCTTTTGGCATGAGCGGCGATTTGGCAGCCGCGATTATGGAAGGCGCAACGATAGTCCGTATTGGCACGGCTCTATTTGGGGCAAGAAGCTAATGCAGATAACGCTGAAGTTTAAGTTTTCAGTTTCTTCATCCCTCGTAGGGTACGCTGTGCGTACCTTTTCCATTGATTTTAAAGATTATTTATTAAGGTACGCGCAGCGTACCCTACTAAGCCGACTTTTTAGTAGCACTATGGCTATCCAATACCGCAATAATATCGCCACAGCTAATCTCTTCTTTTTGGCTGGCTAAAATGGTATTTGCTAAGCGGATAATGGCGCGCCAATTGTGGCGGTCATTGATAAAAGTAAACGCTTCCATAAACAAGGCTGCAATTTCTCTTTGTTGCTCAACCACATCATTAGAAAAACACGCCAGATAGGCTTGTACTTCTTGTAAATCCGCAGTGCCGCCGTAGTTATGCAAGGCTGATAAATTCAGTAAGTGAGGATTTATGATTTCATCATCCATCATCGCCAAATAATTAGCTTCTGCTAACGGCCCGATCAGAAAATTTACCATGTCCGCTTCAAATGCTTGTAAATAGGCTTGTTTTTGCTTATCGGACAATTCAGCGACGGCGTTTTCCACCGTGTCCGGCAGGTTTTCAATCAAACGCCCGCCTTGTACTTTGGCGAAACAGTTTTTAGCAAACGACTGGGTGCTGTAACCCGAAAAACCGCCAATGACGATATTAAAAAATATCGGCGGCAATTGTTTTTGTCGGTTGCCCAAATAAATGGCTGCGGCATGGCCGGCTTCATGGATGGCGGTTTTCAGTCTCAACGCATTTAAGTGCTGTTGGCTGTTGGGAAGTGTTTGGTAGCTGCGGTTCATAATGACCTCGGCAAAAAAAATGCGGACTCAAGCGGGTAGTCCGCATTATCGAGAGGAAGGATATGCAACCAATCATCGGGTTAATCACTAGCTGCGGGGAAATTTTAATGCGCTAGTTGGCAGGGGAAAATGCGGCAAATCACCGCGCGGCGATATGCCGCAGAATATGGCACGGATTCTGCTAAATACAGTGGTTTTTGCCAAAAAAATAGCAATGAAATCAAGACTTATTGGTGCTTTTTGAGGGGGGAAAACCGGAGAAACTGGTTATATCACTTAGCCAGTAGGTGATATAACCCATTCAGTAACATTGCGGGGATATTGACAAGCTGGGCGACGCTATTTTTGTTTAAAAATAAGCGGATTGATGACGGCAAAGTTTGCCGTTATTTTTTGCCGTTGAGGCTATCAAGGTAGCGGCTTACGCCTTCTTCCACCGATAAAAACGCTTTTTGGTAGCCAGCTTCCCTTAATCCGGAAATATCAGCTTGGGTGTAACTTTGATACGCGCCTTTAAGATGCTCAGGAAAAGGAATGTATTCGATGCTGCCTTGTTGATGCCATTTGATGACGGTGTTGGCAACTTCGTTAAAGCTTTCTGCTTTGCCAGTACCGACATTGTAAATGCCGCTGCGGTCTGGGTTTGCCAAAAACCAAAGATTGACATTAACCACGTCATCGACATGGACGAAATCGCGCAATTGTTCGCCATCGGCAAAGCCATCGTAGGCGGCAAACAGACGCGTTTTTTTATGCTCAATTATCTGATTGTTAAAGTGAAATGCGGTGCTGCTCATCGCGCCTTTATGCTGTTCCCTAGGGCCATAAACATTAAAATACCGGAATCCGGCGACTAAGCTTTGCGCGGCTGGCAGTTTGCTCCGCACGTATTGGTCAAATTGAAATTTAGAGTAGGCGTACATGTTTATGGGATGTTCACAATCGCGCTCAACCCGAAAGCCTTTGCTGCCGTCACCATAAACCGAGGCAGACGAGGCATAAAGAAAGGGGATGCGTTTGAACAAACACCAATCCAATAATTTTTTGGAATACTGGTAATTGTTCATCATCACATAACGCCCATCCCACTCGGTGGTGGCAGAACACGCGCCTTGATGGAAAACGGCAGTGACAGCGTTTAGAAAATTAGGCTTTTCCAGTAAGGCGATAAAATCGTCTTTATCCATGTAGTCGGCGATATTTAAATCGGCGAGGTTATGCATTTTGCGGCCGTTAGTTAAGTTATCGACCAGTAAAATATCGCGTTCGCCTCGGGCATTTAACGCGCTGATTAAATTGCTGCCAATAAAGCCAGCACCGCCTGTGACAATAATCATAACTCTCCTTTGGCCTTGTTTATCATGGCGGTGGTAGAAACGCCGTCGACAAACGTTAAAATTTTGACTTCGCCGCCCGCTTTAACGACGCAATCGGCACCTGCCACTTGGTCTGGGCGGTAATCGCCACCTTTAACGATGACATCGGGCAGTATTTTGCAATACAAGCGTTCTGGGGTTTCTTCGGTAAATTCCACCACCCAATCCACGCAAGCTAAGGCTGCCAATACTTGCATACGTTGCTGAACGGCGTTTATGGGACGGGTTTTGCCTTTTAATTGCCGCACTGAGGCATCGGAATTGACCGCAACAATCAAACGGTCGCCCAATGCCCGCGCTTGTTGTAAATAGGTGACGTGGCCTGCGTGTAGTAAGTCAAAACAGCCGTTGGTCATAATTACCCGCTCGCCATAGGCTTTGGCGCTGGTTACCATGTTGGCTAATTCATCTTCTGAAACCACACCATATTTCATGTCGTGGTCGCCATTCATCGCGACGGCTAGCTCTTCAACCGATACCGTGGATGTGCCTAATTTGCCGACCACAATGCCGCCTGCCAAATTCGCCAAATACATGGCATCCAGCAACGGCATTCCCATGGCAACCCCTAAAGCCATCACGGCAATGACGGTATCGCCTGCGCCAGTGACATCAAAAACATCTTTGGCTTTGGCGGGGATTGAGTGCTGTTGGGCAGCTTGTATGAGGCTCATGCCTGCTTCGCCACGGGTCAGCAACAAGGTATCGATTTGCCGTTGTTGTATCATTGCCAAGCCTTTTTCTACTAGGGCTTGCTCATCACTACAAGCACCGACCACGGCCTGCAATTCTGCTAAATTGGGGGTGATAATATCGGCATGGGCGTAACGGCTGTAATCGGTGCCCTTTGGGTCAACCAAGACTTTAAGTCCGGCTTGTTTGGCGGCGATTATATAGTCGGCAACTGCCGCTAATGTGCCTTTGCCGTAATCGGAAAATACCACGACATCGTGCAAGGCGAGCTGTTGTTGCAATTTTGCCGCCAAGGCCGATTGCGGGAAGCTTAGCGGTAAGTCTTCAAAATCTACGCGAATCAATTGTTGGTGCTGCGCCATGATGCGTAATTTGCAAATGGTGCGTAATGCGGGTGCAACGACAAAATCGCAGGCAACGTTGGCGGTTTGCAATAATCCGGTTAAATGTTCGCCATCGGCATCATCGCCTATCACCCCCAATAAGGTCACTTGTCCGCCCAGTTTGGCGATGTTTAAGGCAACATTGCCAGCACCGCCAATGCGCTCTTCCACGCCTTGTACTTGTACCACTGGCACGGGGGCTTCCGGGGAAATGCGCGCGGCGCGGCCTGACCAGTAGCGATCCAACATGACATCGCCAATAACGAGGATTCGGGCTTTATGGAATTCAGGGGCGGCGGCAAACATTTACGCGTCTCCAGACAATTGCGTTTCAATAAAATCGCACCACCAATGTCCGATGAGAATATGGGCTTCTTGGATTCTGGCGGTGACGGTAGACGGCACTTGCACGGACAAGTCGGCATGTTGCGACAATTCCGCCTTAGCCTCGCCCATCATGGCGATTACTGTCATGCCTTTGGCTTGCGCCATTTTTGCGGCATTGACGATGTTGGCGCTTGTGCCTGAAGTGGAGATGGCAATCAGGCAATCGCCAGCCCGGCCTATGGCATCAACTTGGCGGGCAAAGACACTGGCAAAATCATAGTCATTGCTATGGGCAGTTAAAATAGAGCTATCGGTGGTCAAGGCAATTGCGGGCAATCCTTTTCGATGCTTTACATAGCGCACCACAAATTCAGCGGCAATATGCTGGCAATCGGCAGCACTGCCACCATTGCCACACAACAATAATTTGCCGCCGCTGTTGAATATCTCTAGCAGTTGTTTTCCGGCTTGCGTAACTACGTCTGCACAGACCGCCAAATCAGCCATCACTTTTTGATGGTCTTCTAACTCAGAAATAAACGTTCCCAACTATCGCCTCTCAACCGTCGTGGATATGCCTTTATATAATTGCGCCAATTACCTACGCAATTGCCCGGCAAATAAAAAACGCTGCATTTTACAGGCAACCGCCGACAATAGCGAAGAACCTGTTTTATTCTTGTCTACAAAGCAATCTTCAAATCGCTATCTATGGTAGACTTGCTGTTGGAAGAGTTGGCTGAGCAGTCGCTGTTTTATCTTTATTGATGAAATGGAGGAAAGTCCGGGCTCCACTGGGCAGGGTGCCAGGTAACGCCTGGGAGGCGTGAGCCTACGGAAAGTGCCGCAGAAAATAAACCGCCCGTGTCTGCTGTTAGAGATAACCACAGCATGGGTAAGGGTGAAAAGGTGCGGTAAGAGCGCACCGCGCTACTGGCAACAGGAGTGGCAGGGTAAACCCCACCCGGAGCAAGATCAAATAGAGGGACAGACGCATGGCCCGTGCGGTTCCTGGGTAGATTGCTTGAGTTGCAAGGTGACTTGCAGCCTAGATGAATGGCTGTTCTCGACAGAACCCGGCTTACAGGCCAACTCTTTCTCTTTCCAATCCCGCCTATAACTCGATAATTCTGTTGACATATTCGGACTTATCAAAAACCCGCCAATCTGGTAGCGGTTGCGACAACATATCCTACTGGCTTTGGTTAGTTACGAAAAAACCAACGCTCAGATAAGACCGCCTCTTCATCCCTAACATCAATAAAATCGTACATTTTATTGATATATCATAAGATTTATTTTACTTCCCGAATATCCTACAAAAACCTAGCCCGTAATTATCTAAGTCATTGTCAAAAAAGAAAGATTTTAAAGACCATGGGTATTGACTATATAACCATAGGAATCTATAGTGCGCCTAAATGGTGGGGAAAAGTGGTAAGAATTGCAGATTTCTGGGTTTTTTAGGTTTTTTCAGGGGTAAATTTTGTTTCGTGGCTACAGCTCCATCAACTTGGATGACAAAGGACGTCTTGCCGTTCCTACCCGTTATCGGGAGCAGTTACAGGCATGTTGCGAACGGCAATTAGTCGTCACCCTTGCCGTCGACGAACGTTGTGCGGGCCAAAGCGGCTGTTTGTGGCTATACCCCCTGCCTGAATGGGAAAAACTTGAAGAAACCATCAGTAAACAACCCACTTTAAACAAAATGGCAAGCAAACTCCGGCGCTTTGTCATTGGTAACGCCAGCGAATGCGAATTAGATGCCCAAGGGCGGTTTTTGCTCCCCGAAAAACTACGCAAACTGGCTAATATGGAAAAAAAAGTCGTGCTAGTCGGGCAGCTCAAAAAATTTGAAATATGGAATGAAGACGCTTGGCTCGCACAAGAACAAGCTTTCATGAACGGCGACGATACCGAAGGCTTGGAAGAACTAGGCAACATTACTTTCTAATCACCGGACAAAAACATGGAACATTCACCGGTGATGTATGCAGAAGCCCTGCAACACCTAGCCATAAAAGAAAATGGCACTTATCTGGATTGCACTTTCGGACGCGGCGGACACAGTTCAGGCATCTTAAAACAATTGGGTGTAAACGGACGCTTGTTTGCTTTAGACCGGGACATTGAAGCCATCCGCTCAGATGTTGCCCAACAACTGCTTGCCGATACCCGCTTCAGCCTCATCCATAGTGGTTTTGCCAATATTGCCAGCATCGCCAACACGCACGGCATCAGCGGACAAATTGACGGCATCTTGATGGACTTAGGCGTCTCCTCGCCGCAGCTAGACAATGCCGAACGCGGTTTTAGTTTTTTACGCGACGGCCCTTTGGATATGCGGATGGACAATACTTCCGGATTAAGCGCCGCCGAATGGCTAGCAACCGTTTCCGAAAAAGATTTAGTGCAAGTGCTGTTCGATTACGGTGAAGAACGCTTTGCCAGACGCATCGCCAAAGCCGTCATTATGACCAGAAGCGAAACCCCGCTGACCACCACCAAGCAATTGGCGGAATTGATTAGCAACGCCGTCCCCTATGTCGACAAATTTAAACATCCGGCAACCAGAAGCTTTCAAGCCATCCGAATTGCCGTAAACAACGAACTGGATCAACTTAAAACCGTATTAGCCGATTCCATCAACATCTTAAATCCCGGCGGGCGTTTGGTAGTGATTGCCTTCCACTCCTTGGAAGACCGGATCGTAAAACGCTTTATTAAGAATGAATCTGGATACAAATTCCATCCAGGCAAACTGCCTGTGAAAGAAGTAGATATAAACAAAGGTTTACTGAAAAGCATCGGCAAAGCCATAAAAGCTAGCGACCAAGAAACCGCACAAAACCCAAGGGCCAGAAGCGCCATTATGCGAGTTGCAGAGAGAAATTAAATGGCAACCTTAAAATTAATAGGCATGGTGTTGTTACTGCTGGCAGCGATAGGCTCGGCAATGGCGATCGTTTATTGCACGTATAGCTCACGGTTAATTTTTACGGAAATGCAAAAACAAGCAACGGCCTTAGACCAATATGACGTGGAATGGGGGCAAATGCAGGTAGAACTCAACATGCTGTTAAGACAAACCAATATAGAAGCGGTGGCACGAGAACAACTCAACCTGACCATGCCACTACGGGAAAGAATCATTTATATCGAGCCTTAAATGCAAGATTTTCGGACTACACGCAGCACTAAACGGGAAACCCCCAAAGACTTCTCAAAACGCCGGCATTTTTTGCTGATGTTTATGATGAGCTGCATGCTGTTATTGATTGGGCGCGCTATCTATCTGCAAGTGTTCAGTACCGATTTTTTGAAGAAACAAGGCAATAACCGACAAGTTGACCAAATCGCAATGCCCGCCAATCGCGGCATGATAAAAGACCGCAACGGCGTACCTTTAGCAATCAGCACGCCTGTTGACACCATTTCCGTCAACGCCAAGTTGCTGAAAGATGATGACAAAATGCAGCTAGTGCGAATGGAAAAAGCCTTGCGGAAAGCACGCAAAGGCGAAAAGCTTAGCGAACAAGATAAAGCCCAGTTGGTAGAAACCCATCACCAACAAAAGCAAGCCAGCATCGAAAAAATGGAAGCCTTACTAGGCTTAGCACCTGGAAAAATCAGTGATTTGGTTAAAGAAGATAAGCCAAAACGTTTCGTCTATGTTGCTAGGCAAATAGCACCCGGCATTACCGATGAAATAAAAGCCTTAAAACTCAATGGCGTAAATTTTATTCGGGAATACAAACGCTTCTACCCAGCCAGTGAAATTTCCGCGCATATCGTTGGCTTCACTAATTTGGATGAAGTCGGACAAGAAGGTTTAGAAGCCGCCTACGAGAAAACCTTAAAAGGCAAAGAAGGCCTAAAACAGGTGGTACACGATGGTAACGACAACATCATCGCTGAAATGGCTAATGTCCGCGAACCCGTCAACGGTAAAAACGTGGAACTAAGCATAGACCAACGCCTGCAATACTTGGCTTACCGTGAATTGAAACAAGCCGTAGACCTCAACAAAGCCAAATCCGGTATGTTGGTGATGTTGGATGCCAAAAATGGCGAAATCTTGGCTGTCGCCAACGAGCCAACTTTCAACCCGAATAACCGCAAAGAATTGCGTGAAGACATGTACCGCAACCGTGCTTTTACAGAAATTTTTGAGCCAGGTTCAACCGTAAAACCTTTTGTGGTTGCGGCTGGATTGGAAGGCGGCTATGTCAGGCCGAATGATTTGTTTTACACCCACGGCGTGTTTCCGGTCGGACACCATGTGGTGAAAGACGTGCACAATTACGGCACTTTAGACCTAACCCATGTGATAAAAAAATCCAGCAATATTGCCGTCAGCCAAATGGCCTTAAAAATGCCGCCGCAATATTTTTGGAATACTTACCACAACTTAGGTTTTGGCGTTTCCGCCAATATTGGCTTTAAGCAAGAAGCCACAGGCCGATTACTGGATTACCACCGTTGGCACGATTTTGAACGCGCCACTTTATCCTTTGGTTACAGCTTAAACGTTTCTGCCCTGCAATTGGCAAGGGCTTACACCGCGTTGGCGGACGACGGCATATTGCATTCCGTCAGCTTGTTAAAACGCGATGAAGATTTGGATGCACATCGGGTGTTTTCACCAAAAGTTGCCAAAAGCGTACGCGGCATGATGGAAACCGTCATCATGAAAGACGGCACAGCCTACGAAGCCAGAGTGGATGGCTATAGCGTCGCTGGCAAAACCGGTACGGTAAAAAAATCCGCAGGCCGCAGCGGTTATGCCGAGAAGAAATATTTCTCCGTATTTGCTGGTATCGCCCCCGCCAAAAATCCCAAAGTGGTGATGGTGGTGATGATCGATGAGCCGACAGCAGGCAACTATTATGGCGGCTTGGTATCCGCCCCCGTGTTTTCTAAAGTTATCTCCGGCGCATTGCGGATCTTGCAAGTTGCCCCAGATAAAGAAGACACCATGCCAATTTTATTAACTGAAAAATCACCGTTGCAACAAGTGCACTGATGAAACTGACAACGCTTTTAGGGGACTGGCTAAACTCGGAAGATGCCGCACAAGTTGCAGGCATAACCGTCAGCGGCTTGGCTTTAGATAGCCGAAAAGTCACCCCAGGCAGTTTGTTCATCGCCCTTGCAGGCAGCCAACAACATGGCTTGGCGCATTTACCCCAAGCCATTAGCAATGGCGCAGCAGCGGTTTTGTATGATCCAACGGAATTAGACCGCGCCTTACCAACAGCGCCATCCTTGCCGTTATTAGCTATTGATCGCTTAGCCAACAAACTCGGCACTATCGCTGCGGATTTTTATGGCAAGCCTTCGTCAGCCATGACCGTCATCGGCATTACTGGCACTAACGGCAAAACTTCCTGTAGTCAGTTTTTAAGCCAATTATTAGACGATTGCGGCATTATCGGCACCTTAGGCTGGGGCGATTTCGGCAATCTGCAAACCACCCTCAACACCACACCAGATGCGGTATCGTTACAAGCCATGCTGGCGACACTGCAAAGCCAAGGCAAAACCGCTGTTGCCATGGAAGTATCCTCACACGGTTTAGCGCAAGGCCGAGTTAACGGCATCCAATTTACTGGCGCGGTATTTACCAATATCAGCCGCGACCATCTCGATTACCACGGCAGCATGGCAGCCTATCTGCAAGCCAAACTGCAATTATTACAAGCCCCAGGATTGGCATTTGCCGCCATTAATTTAGACGACGCTTATTGCCCGCAAATACTCGCAGCCATCCCCAGTGATGTCCGCGTTTACGGCTTTAGCCGTAGCGGCAATACGCTTGCTAATGGCGAAACCTTATCCGCAAAAAATCTGGGTTACCAAACCGACGGCAGCCATCTTGAATTTAGCTGGCAAGGCCAACAACAAACCGTCACCGTTCCGCTTTATGGCGACTTCAATACCGAAAATGTTGCCGCCGTGTTAACAGTTTTATTGGCACTGGGCGGGGAATTTTCTGCGTGTGTCGCTAAATTAGCCAAATTAAAACCGGTATCTGGACGCATGGAATGTTTTGGCGGCAACGGCTTACCTTTAGTGTTCGTCGATTACGCCCATACCCCAGACGCACTGGATAAAGTTTTGTCCAGCAGCCGCCAACATTGCCAAGGGCAATTAGCGGTGGTGTTCGGTTGCGGTGGCAACCGCGACAACGGCAAACGCCCATTAATGCGCCAAGCCGCAGAACGCTGGGCAGACCGCATTATCATCACTGACGACAACCCACGTTTTGAAACTAGCGAAGCCATCATCAGCGATATTTTGTCTGGCAGCAGTAATAAAGCTATCGACATCATCCCAAACCGCAAAACCGCCATAGAAACCGCCATCGCGCAAGCCGCCGAATTCGATTGCCTGGTTATCGCGGGCAAAGGCCATGAAGATTACCAAGAAATTAATGGCATCAAAACGCCATTCAGTGACCAACAAGTAGTACAGCAAGCATTAGCGAAGAGGCGCACCCAGCATGCACATGCGGCTTAGTGATATTGCCCAAGTGGTACAAGGCAAATTGGTCGGCGACGATGCCGACATTAGTGCTGTCAGCATTGATACCCGCACGCTCCAAGCTGGGCAATTGTATGTAGCAATCAAAGGAGACAATTTTGATGGCAACGAATTTGTGGCACTTGCCGAACAAGCAGGCGCTGCGGCTGCCATTGTCCACGAAGGCATCACCGCCAACATACCTTATATAGTTGTAGCCGATAGCCGCTTGGCATTGGCGGAATTGGCAGGCGCGTGGCGGCAACGTTGTGCGCCTAAAGTCGCTGGGGTAACGGGCAGCAACGGCAAAACCACCGTTAAAGAAATGCTGGCGGCGATTTTGTCAGTTGACGGCAACGTGCTGTACACCCAAGGCAACTTGAATAACGACATTGGCGTGCCATTAACGCTATTGCGGCTAAATGGGCAACAAGCTTATGCAGTCATAGAAATGGGTGCAAACCATGCCGAAGAAATCGCTTACACCAGCAGGTATGCTGCCGCCGATGTGGTGGTGCTGAACAATGCCGGCCCTGCACATATTGAAGGTTTCGGCAGCATTGATGGCGTTGCCAAAGCCAAAGGCGAAATTATCGAAACCTTAAAAGCGGACGGCGTTGCCATCATCAACCGCGACGACAAATATTTCAGTTATTGGCAGCAAGTGGCGGGTGATCGGCGAACGCTATCATTTGGCTTGGCGACGGATGCCGATGTCAGCGCCACAGACATCAGCACCAGCTTAACGGATAACCGTTTTGCCACCACCTTTAACTTGGTGACCAAAACCGCCAGCGCCGCTTGCCAACTGCAATTGGCAGGTAAACATAATGTTTTAAATGCCCTTGCCGCAGCTGCCGCTGCACTGGCGTTAGGCTTGGAATTAGCACAAGTTATCGCCGGATTGGCATTAGTCAAACCCGTTACCGGACGCTTACAGCCGCTAGTCGGTCGCCAAGGCAATCTGATTATTGATGACACGTACAACGGCAATGCCGCTTCGTTAATGGTCGGCATTGATGTCCTGACCGAACTACCCGGCACGCCTTGGCTAGCTTTAGGCGCATTTGGCGAACTTGGCCCAGAAAGCCCCAAACTGCACACCGAGATCGGCACAGAATTAAAAGCCCGTGGCATCCAACGCTTATTGGCAACAGGCGAAGATTGCCGCCATACCGTTGCCGCATTTGGCGAAGGCGCGAGTTTTTACAGCGAACAATCCGCGCTAATCGAAGCATTAAGCAATGCTTTAACAGGCCAAGAAACAATTTTAGTAAAAGGTTCCAGGGCGAGACGAATGGAAAACGTTGTTGCGGCCTTGGTGGACAATTTCAGGAAATAAATCATGTTACTTTATCTGGCTGATTATTTAATGACTTTCGATGGTGGCTTTCGGGTATTTCATTACCTGACTTTCCGCGCCATCTTAGGTGTGCTGACTTCGTTGATGATTTCCTTCATCGTCGGGCCCGCTATGATCAGAAAATTACGCGGCAACAAAATCGGCCAAAGCATCCGCGAATTGGGACCACAATCCCATTACGAAAAAGCGGGCACACCCACCATGGGCGGCGCGCTCATTTTAGTCGCCGTCACCATCAGCACTTTGTTGTGGGCTGATTTAAGCAACCGCTATATTTGGGTGATTTTACTGGTCACCCTAGGCTACGGCATCATCGGCTTCATTGATGATTACCGCAAAGTGGTCAAACGTAATAGTGATGGCCTGTCTGCAAAAGCCAAATACTTAAGCCAATCGGTGATTGGTTTTGCTGCCGCGATTTTCTTGTACAAAACCGCAGCATTGCCAGCAGAAACCCAGCTATTCCTGCCTTTTTTCAAAGATTTCATGTTCGATTTGGGCTGGATGTACATCATCTTGAGCTATTTCGTCATCGTCGGCACTAGCAATGCCGTCAACCTTACCGACGGCTTAGATGGCTTGGCTATTATGCCAACCGTTATGGTCGCCTCCGGTTTGGGCGTGTTTGCCTATCTGTCAGGCCACTCGGCATTCGCCAGCTACTTAGCCATTCCATTTTTGCCAAATACGGGTGAATTGATTGTCTTCTGCGCCGCCTTAGTCGGTGCAGGCTTAGGTTTTTTATGGTTCAACACCTACCCTGCGATGGTGTTTATGGGTGATGTTGGCGCACTGGCACTCGGTGGCGCACTGGGCGTATTGGCAGTTTTAGTTCGACAAGAAATCGTTTTAGTGATTATGGGCGGGGTTTTTGTCATGGAAACTTTGTCGGTCATCATCCAAGTGGCATCGTTCAAAATGACGGGCAAACGGGTGTTCAAAATGGCCCCCATCCATCATCACTTTGAATTAAAAGGCTGGCCTGAACCTCGCGTGATTGTACGTTTTTGGATTATCACCGTGATTCTGGTGCTGATCGGCCTATCGACTTTGAAATTGAGATAAGTCATGGAAAAACAAAACATTATTGCCAATCTTAACAAGCATTTCGGACTCGACCCTGCGTCATCAAAAATATTGGTGGTGGGCTTGGGCAGCACTGGCATGTCGGTCGCCCAATACTTACTTCAGTTGGATTTTAAATTCGCCATTATCGATAGCCGCGCCAAGCCGCCATTGATGGATGAATTTATGGAGCAAATGCCGGATACGCCCATTTTTACCGGCGGCTTTGATGATCATGCTTTTAAAGTAGCAACCCATTTGGTGGTCAGCCCTGGGTTGTCTTTGCACGAAAAAGTCATCATCAAAGCCGTTGCTAATGGCTCAAAAATCGTCAGCGACATTGATCTGTTCGCCTGCTCAGTGACCGAACCAATTGTTGCCATCACTGGCTCCAATGGTAAAAGCACCGTAACCACTATGGTCGGCGATATGGCTAAAGTGGCAGGCAGACGGGTTTCCGTCGGCGGTAATTTGGGCGTTCCTGCGCTGGATTTGCTCGACCAAAAAGCCGATTTATATGTTTTGGAATTATCCAGCTTCCAATTGGAGCGGACATCCATGCTCAATGCCGCCGCTGCCACCGTACTGAATGTGACTGCCGACCACTTGGACAGACATGCCGACATGGCGCAATACGCCAGAGAAAAACAGCAGGTTTTCCGTGGCAATGGCGTTATGGTCATTAATCTGGATGACCCAACCGTGGTCGCCATGAAAGAAAGCGACCGGGAAACTCTAACGTTCTCTATCAAAACCGCTGCTGATTACCATTTAAAAAGCATCGATGGTAACGAGTATTTGATGCGCGATGACCTGGCGCTGATGCCGTTACAAGCACTGCCACTTGAAGGCCGCCACAACGCCGCCAACGCTTTGGCAGCTTTAGCTTTAGGCACGGCGATTGGTTTGGATGACGACAGCATGTGCCGTGCGTTGAAAAAATTTAAAGGCCTAGAACACCGGATGCAGCGGGTTGCCGAAATCCGTGGTGTCAATTGGATTAATGATTCCAAAGCCACCAATATCGGCGCTTGCGTAGCGGCGTTGGATGGCTATGAACGCAAAGTCATCTTAATTGCGGGCGGCGATGCGAAAGGCGCGGACATGAACGAATTAGCGCCAACCATTATAGAAAAAGCCAAAAGCGTGGTGTTGATGGGTAAAGATGGCGCATTAATTATGCAAGCTTTAGAAAATTGCAATGTACCTTTATATTTAGCCAGCAATATTAACGAAGCCGTACAAATTGCCGCCCGCCTTGCCGTATCTGGCGATAGCGTATTGCTGTCACCCGCTTGCGCCAGTACCGATCAGTTTAAAAACTATCAGGATAGAGGCAATAAATTTACCAAAGCCGTGTTGGCGTTAGCATCATGAAAAAACGCGCCAAGCCATCAAAAGTCGGTCAATTCCATTATGACAATGCCTTAGTGGGCAGTTGCATCGGCTTATTAGTGCTCGGTTTTATCATGGTGGCATCGTCTTCATGGCATTTAAAAGACAAGTTCGGCAACCTGCTAAACCTGCCCATCAAACAAATGGTGCATATTATTTTGGGCTTGGTGTTGGCGAAATTTGTTGCCGACATCCCGCTACGTTATTGGGAAAAAATGGGGCCCTGGCTGTTTATTGTTGGTTTGCTGATGTTGGTTTTGGTGTTGATTCCTGGCATTGGTACAGAAGTTAACGGCAGTATCCGCTGGATTGATTTGGGCGTTATCCGTATCCAAGTCTCCGAAGCGGTTAAATTTGCAGCGGTTTTGTACATGGCGGGTTATATCAACCGTCACCAAAAAGCCATCCGCGAAACTGCGCTGAGTTTGTACAAGCCACTGGTGTTGTTTTCCGTGGCGGGCTTGTTGTTATTGATGGAACCGGATTTTGGCTCCACCGTGGTTATCTTGGTGATCGCCATGGGGATGATGTTTTTGGCAGGCGCAAAACTGTCGCAATTTATCTTGCTATTAAGTTTGGTGTCGTCACTAGCGACGGTATTAGTGATTTACGCGCCATACCGTTTAAAACGGGTGAGTAGCTTTATGGATCCTTGGGCAGACCCGTTAAATACAGGCTTCCAGTTAGTCAATGCGCTGATTTCTTTTGGTCGCGGTGAAGTTTTAGGTGTCGGCTTAGGCAATGGCATCCAAAAACTTTCGTATTTGCCAGAAGCGCATACCGATTTCTTGTTTTCGGTGATTGCCGAAGAATTGGGCTTAGCAGGCGTGGTGCTCACCATTGCCTTATTTGCCATTTTGGTGTGGCGGGTTTTTGCCATCGCCCAAGTTGCCGAGCAAGCCGATGAACCTTTCGCCGCTTATACCGCTTATGGCCTAGGGATTTGGTTTGGCTTCCAAGCTTTTGTGAATATGGGTGTAAACATGGGTATTTTACCCACCAAAGGTTTGACCTTACCGTTAATGAGCTACGGCGGCGGCAGTATGATTATTATGTGCTGCGCGGTCGGCTTAATGTTCCGCGTACACAGTGAAATTACCGAATTGAACGCCAGCAGTATTCCTGAACCACGAGTAAAAGCCGCGAGGGCGAAAAATGTCTAAGCGCATCGTCATAATGGCAGGCGGTACTGGCGGGCATGTTTTTCCCGCACTGGCAGTCGCCCAAGAACTTGCCGAACAAGGCTGGGAAGTCAGTTGGCTAGGCACGCAAACAGGCTTAGAAAGCAAAGTCGTTCCTGCCAATAATATCGCCATTGATTGGTTGAGTGTCGCAGGTGTTCGCGGTAAAGGTTTGTTTGCCAAAATCACCGCCGTTTTCAAATTAATGAAAGCCTGTTGGCAAGCGCTGTGGATATTAAAACGCCGCAAACCCAATGTGGTTTTGGGCATGGGTGGATTTGCCGCTGCGCCGGGTGGTTTTATGGCGAAAGTGTTGGGCATCCCTTTGGTTATCCATGAGCAAAACCGCATTCCTGGCACCACTAACCGCTTGCTGGCAAAAGTCGCCAACCAAGTTTTAGAAGCCTTCCCAAACAGCTTTGCCGCTAAAGTTAACGCCGAATGCACGGGCAACCCATTACGCAAAGCATTTTTGACCGCGACCACAGCCGCTGCACCCGCAATTGGCGATGAGATAAAAATATTAGTGGTTGGCGGTAGCCAAGGCGCACAAATTTTGAACCAAATCGTGCCATCGGCAGTGGCGGAACTCAGCAATATCGCCATTAAGCATCAAACGGGCGTTGCCATGTTGGCTGAAGTTACCGAAGCCTATCAAGCCTTGGCGGTTAATGCCGAAACCAGTGCTTTTATTGATGACATGACCGCCGCTTACCAATGGGCAGATTTAGTCATTTGCCGCGCTGGCGCAATGACTATCAGCGAATTGGCAGCGATGGGCAAACCCGCCATTTTAGTACCGTTAGCGGGCGCGATAGACGATCACCAAACCGCCAATGCCCGTTTTTTAGTCGATGCTGGCGCGGGTATGTTACTTATCCAAAAAGAACTAGGAACTATGACTTTAGCGGAAAAAATTAACCAAGCCTGCCAGCAATTGCCACAAATGGCGCAAGCCGCTAGAAGTTGCGCGCGTTTGGATGCCACTAGCGTCGTTGCTGATTACTGTAAAGCCGAGGCACGATGATGAATTTTCCAAACAGCCAAATGACTGCACAATCATTAATGTCACCACGCGTAGTCGGCGATATTGAGCGCATCCATTTTGTTGGCATTGGCGGCACAGGCATGTGCGGCATTGCAGAAGTGATGTGTAATTTAGGCTATGAAGTCTCAGGCTCTGACATAAAAGCCAGTGCTGTCACCGACAGGCTGGCGGATTTGGGCGTCACCATTACGATCGGACACAAACGCGAAAACATCACCCAAGCTGATGTGGTGGTGTCATCTTCGGCAATTGACCGCAGCAATGAAGAAATTGACGAAGCGTATTTAAAACGCATTCCGGTTATTCCGCGTGCGGAAATGTTGGCGGAACTGATGCGTTTTCGCTTTGGTATCGCGGTCGCTGGCACACATGGCAAAACCACCACCACTAGCTTGATTGCCAGTGTTTTAGCGGAAGGTGGGTTGGATCCGACGTTTGTCATCGGCGGTCGTTTAAACAGCGCAGGCAGTAACGCCAAGCTCGGTTTAGGCCATTATTTGGTTGCTGAAGCCGATGAAAGCGATGCCTCGTTTTTGTATTTGCAGCCCATGATTGCCGTGGTCACCAATATTGACCAAGACCACATGGAGACTTACCAAAACAATTACCAACGCTTAAAAGATACCTTTGTAGAATTTTTGCATCACCTACCTTTTTACGGTTTGGCGGTGTTGTGTTTGGATGATGATGGCGTTAAAGAAATTCTGCCGCGCATTTCCAAACCCGTGGTGACTTACGGTGTTGATGAAAACGCCGATGTCCGCGCAATCAATATCCACCAAGACGGTATGCACACCTCTTTTACCGTGGTGCGGCCTGGCAATTATCCGCCATTGGCTATCACCTTAAACATGCCCGGTTGGCACAATATGCTCAACGCGCTGGCTGTCATCAGTGTGGCAACTAAATTAGACGTTGACGATGCCGCCATTATTAAAAGTTTGGGCGCATTTAAAGGCGTGGGACGACGCTTCCAAATCAACGCGGAATTACCGTATGACGGCGGCAAACTGACTTTAGTGGATGATTACGGACATCACCCACGCGAAATCGCCGCCACCTTGGAAGCCTTACGCCAAGCGTGGCCGACACGTCGGGCGGTGGTGGTATTCCAGCCGCACCGTTACACCCGCACCCGCGATTTGTTTGAAGATTTTGTGCAAGTGCTGTCCACTGTCGATGTTTTAGTGTTGATGGATGTGTATTCGGCAGGCGAAGCGCCTATCGCCAGTGCTGATGGACGGGCATTAAGCCGCGCCATTCGGGTGCGTGGGCAGATTGATCCAGTGTTTGTCGATAACCGTGAACAATTGCCGGAGCTGCTGGCGGCTATCGTCAAAGCGGATGATGTCATTTTGACTTTAGGTGCGGGTAATGTCGGGCAAATTGCTGCCGAATTGCCGCAATTACTGGCAGATGCCTTGGCAAACTAATGCAAGGACGGTTGCTGTTTAACGAAAATCTGGCGAAATACACCAGTTGGCGGGTCGGCGGCCCAGCGGATAAACTCTACATCCCTCACGACCGCACCGATTTGGTTAGTTTTATAAAAGCCTTGCCCACTGATGAACCGCTATTTTGGATGGGTTTGGGCAGCAATTTATTAGTACGCGATGGCGGCATACGCGGTACGGTAATTAACACTAAAAACCGCCTAAAAACCATGCACCTGGCCGAAGATAGCTCTATTTATGTAGAAGTTGGCGTACCTTGTGCTTTAGTTGCACGTTTCTGTAGCGAATTAGGCTTAACAGGCGCAGAGTTTTTAGCTGGCATCCCAGGCACAATGGGCGGTGCATTAAAGATGAACGCAGGCGCATTCGGCGGGGAAACCTGGCCTATCGTCAAACAAGTGGAAATGTTAAATCGCCAAGGGCAAATCACGGTAAGGACAGCGGAAGATTTCACCTTGGCTTACCGCAGCGTAAAAGGCCACGATGATGAATGGTTTTTATCTGCCAATTTACAATTAAGCGCAGGCGACAGTATCGCCAGCCAACAAAAAATAAAAGCCTTGCTGGAACAGCGGGCAAAAAGCCAACCGACCAACCAGCCTAGCTGTGGCTCGGTATTTATTAACCCACCAGGCGATTTTGCCGCACGGTTAATAGAGCAATCTGGCTTAAAAGGCTATGCCATTGGCGGGGCTTGTGTCTCCGAAAAACACGCCAATTTTATCGTTAATACTGGTAAGGCGACGGCAGCAGAACTTGAACAATTAATTTATTACGTCCGATCTAAAGTAGAGGAAATTCATGGCGTTGTATTGCAAACTGAGGTGCGTATGGTAGGGGAACCGGCATTCAATAACGACCCAAAACAATTTGGTCGGGTCGCCGTTTTGATGGGCGGCACAGCTGCCGAGCGGGAAGTTTCCCTTAGAAGTGGCGCAGCGGTTTTTAAAGCCTTGCAAAACCGTGGTGTTGATGTAGTTGCTGTCGATGTGACTGGTAGCCCTATCGAAGCCATGCAAAATCTGCAAGTAGACCGGGTTTTCAATATTATCCACGGACGTGGCGGCGAAGACGGCGTACTGCAAGCCATGCTTTCTATCATGGGCATTCCTTACACAGGTAGTGGCGTGTTGGCTTCGGCGTTGGCAATGGACAAGCTCCGTACCAAACTGTGCTGGCAAGGTGCTGGCTTAGTTACACCAAAATGGGTGTTGCTGAAAAATGAAAACGATATTGATAGCTGCATCGCCGAGCTAGGTTTTCCAGTCATCGTTAAACCAGCGGAAGAAGGCTCAAGTATCGGCATGAGCAAGGCCAACAACCGTGAGGAATTGGTTCAAGCCTTGGCGGTCGCCGCAGAATTCGCTTGTGATGTCTACGCAGAACGCTG
This sequence comes from uncultured Methylococcaceae bacterium, assembly GCA_903928685.1. Classification (GTDB taxonomy): domain Bacteria; phylum Pseudomonadota; class Gammaproteobacteria; order Methylococcales; family Methylomonadaceae; genus Methylovulum. The sequence continues at coordinate 85,379 of CAIYRS010000021.1, read as the reverse complement.
GGTGACAGGTAAAGAATACACGGTGGGTTTATTGGATGGGCAAGCACTGCCAGTAATCCGTTTGCAAACGCCAAATGCGTTTTACGATTACCAAGCCAAATACCACGCCACTACCACCCAATATCACTGCCCTTGCGGCTTAGGTGAAGTTGAGGAACAAGAATTGCAAGCATTGGCAGTCGCTGCTGGGCAAATCATCGGCATTAAAGGCTGGGCAAGGGTAGACGTGTTTATTGATGATAACGGGCAATATCAATTGATTGAAATCAATACCGTTCCAGGAATGACTGACCACAGCTTAGTGCCAATGGCGGCAAAACAAGCAGGTTTGGATTTTGATGAATTGGTTTGGCGCATACTGGCCACCAGTCTCGTCTAAATGGCTAAGATCGGCGGCAAAATTATCTTGGTGCTGTTATTGGTAACGGTAGCGGTGTTATCGGTAAATAACAAATTACCGACACGGTTATCAGACATCAAAATTAAAGTGTCTTCCTTACCGATAAAATTTGTCCGGGTTGAAGGGATTTTCCAGCATTTAAAAAGGGAAGAGCTGCAAGAAGTATTGATGCCTTGGGTAAGCACGGGCTTTCTGGAGGCCGATATGCCAACGATACAACAAGTGGTTGGCGACTTGCCTTGGGTGAAAACCGTCGCCATCAAAAGGATTTGGCCTGACACCATCGATATTAAAGTGGAAGAAAAAATTCCCTTTGTACGTTGGGGAGAAAATAGTTTGGTGACTGAACAAGGCGTTATTTTTACGCCCAAAGACATAAACGAGTTTTCCCAGCTAATGATAGTCACAGGCCCTAAAGACCAGCAACTGAAAACATTGGAAATCATGAAGGGCGTCACAACTGCGTTATCGGACCAATCAATTAGCTTGACAGAGTTCCATATCAATGATCGCTGGTCGTGGAAAATAAAATTAACAACCGGGCTAGAAATATTGTTGGGCCGCGATGAACAATTAAAAAAATTACAGCGGTTTTTAAAAACCCTGTCGGTGCTGACACCGGAACAAATACAAGCAATGGCTGTGGTCGATCTACGCTACCCAAATGGTTATGCGGTTTCTTGGAAACCGGATACCCCGGAAATCGACTGGACAGGCAGCGCCAACCCCAATCACCCAGTTGAAGCAGAAAAGCAATAGAGCAAAAAAATGGCTAAGAAAACAGAACGTAACTTAATCGTGGGCTTGGACATCGGCACTTCTAAAGTGGCGGCGGTGGTTGGCGAAATTACCAGCGACGGCAATATCGAAGTTATCGGCATCGGCAAATCCATCTCTCGCGGGCTGAAAAAAGGCGTGGTAGTGAATTTGGAATCCACTGTCCAATCGATCCAACGCGCCATAGAAGAAGCGGAACTGATGGCGGGCTGCCAAATAAAATCAGTATTTGCAGGCATCGCGGGTAGCCATATTAAAAGCTTGAACTCGCACGGCGTGGTTGCCATAAAAGATAAAGAAGTCACCCAATACGATATTGACCGCGTAATTGATTCCGCACGGGCGATGGCGATTCCGGCAGACCAAAAAATCCTGCACATCTTGCCGCAAGAATTCATTATCGACTTGCAAGACGGCATTAAAGAGCCGATTGGCATGTCCGGCATCCGCTTGGAAGCCAAAGTTCACATGGTCACAGGCAGCGTCAGCGCCTCGCAAAACATCATTAAATGTATCCGCCGCTGTGGCTTGGAAGTTGAAGACATCGTTTTGGAACAGTTAGCCTCTTGCAACGCCGTGCTGACCGAAGACGAAAAAGAATTGGGCGTATGCTTGATTGATATGGGTGGCGGCACCACCGACATCGCTATTTTTGTGGAAGGCGCGATTAAACACACAGCGGTCATTCCAATCGCTGGCGACCAAGTCACCAATGACATCGCGGTCGCGTTACGCACACCGACCATCAACGCCGAAGACATTAAACAAAAATACGCTTGTGCATTAACACAAATGGCAAACGTGGAAGGCACGATAGATGTGCCTAGCATTGGCGACCGGGCGCCACGCAAAATCTCCATGCAAAACCTGGCAGAAATTATTGAACCGCGCTACGAAGAACTGATGCTATTAGTGCAATCAGAACTGCGCCGCAGCGGTAATGAAGAATTGATCGCCGCTGGCATTGTTTTGACTGGCGGCAGTTCAAAAGTAAAAGGACTAATCGAATTGGCAGAAGAAATTTTCCACATGCCGGTTCGTATGGGTGGCCCAGAAAATGTAACTGGACTGACAGAAGTAACCAGAAATCCAATGTATTCCACAGGGGTGGGTTTATTGATTTACGGTAAAGAGCATCAGGGTATAGCAAAAACCACTGACACAGAACAAGGTAGCTTTTTTCAGAAAATGAAAAACTGGGTTCAAGGCAACTTATAAACAATGATTTTAATTCTAATGAAGAGGGCAGGACAATGAAATATGAACTAGTTGATATGTATAGTGAAACTGCCGTCATCAAAGTGATTGGTGTAGGCGGTGGCGGCAGCAATGCCGTTAACCACATGGTGGATAGCAACATTGAAGGCGTGGAATTTATTTGTGCAAATACTGACGCACAAGCCTTACGCAAATTGAATGTTGGCACCATCATTCAATTGGGCGTGGAACTGACCAAAGGTTTGGGCGCAGGCACCAATCCTGACATCGGTAAAAGTGCCGCGATTGAAAATAAAGAGCGCATCAAAGAAGTTTTACAAGGTGCCGACATGGTGTTTTTGACTGCTGGCATGGGTGGCGGTACTGGTACTGGTGCTATTCCGGTGATTGCCGAAATCGCGCGGGAAATGGGCATTTTAACCATTGCCGTGGTCACCAAACCGTTCTTGTTTGAAGGCAAAAAGAAACAAATGGTTGCTGAACAAGGCGTGATGGAATTGGAGCGTTATGTGGATTCCTTAATCACCATCCCTAACCAAAAACTGCTAGCGGTTTTAGGTGAAAACGTTTCATTGATGAACGCATTTAAAGCCGCCAATGACGTCTTATTAAACGCGGTACAAGGCATTACCGAATTAATCGTACATCCAGGCATGATTAACGTCGACTTTGCTGACGTAAGAACCGTTATGTCTGGTATGGGTGCGGCAATTATGGGTATTGGCTCTGCTTCTGGCGAACAACGCGCCCGCTCAGCCGCTGAAGAAGCCATTAAATGCCCGCTGTTGGAAGACATCAACCTGCAAGGTGCGCGCGGTATTCTGGTCAACGTGACTGCGGCTGATATGGGTATGGCGGAATTTGATGAAATCGGCCGTATCGTCCACGATTTCGCTTCTGAAGAAGCCATCATCAAAATCGGCATGGCAATTGATCCAGATTTAGGCGATGAAATCCGCGTAACTGTGGTTGCAACTGGCATGGGTTTACCGCCTTTAGCCGTAAAAGCACCCATTAAGATGCAAAGAGGCTCAAACAACACTGCCACGATTACCAACTACGATGACTTTGACAAACCAGCCATCCACCGTCGTGACAGAAGCGTAACTGGCAGTGAAAGCAAACCAGAAAACAAAGAAAAACGTTTTGGCGCACAGCCGAAAAAAGAAGTGGATTTAGATTATCTGGATATTCCAGCATTTTTAAGAAGACAGGCTGATTAAGCCTATCACTGCACGTGTCTAGTGCTTTCCGCGAGGGGGCGATGTTTAATCGCTCCCGTCCCGCGAAAACTACCCGCAATACCGCTATTTTTTGGGATTGATGAATTTCCGGTAATCAATGGAAACTTTCAAACCCGCAAAATTGCCCGCCATATTAAACATTTCTTGGGTGTTTTTATCGAAGCTTAATTTAACTTCGTTAAGGGCATTGGCCTCGTGGCCTTCTTCTATCCTTGGGGTATCCAATAAGAAATGGTAGATGTAAATCTCCTGTTCCTTCTCATCCTTGATTTCCAGCGGCTCACCCAATTTGGCTAAAATATGGGCTTTTTTCGGTAACTCGGTAGAGATTTTGCCGATTTTGTCGGTGTCTGCTTTCAGTTGCTTTTTATCTTTATCAATTTTGCCGCCAGCAATGGAGCGTAAGGAAATTTCCAATAATTCCGGTGGGGCTATTTCTAAAAACAGCGATGAAAACGACCAAGCGACCAATTTTTTGTCTTTATTAAAAGCCAATTCCGAATAAAACTTCACTTCCGGCTGGATGACTTTTTTATCAGCATCAACTTTACGAAACCAGTAGCGCGATACCCGCCCGTCTTTGCTGGGGTTATCTTCACTGGGATAAACATTGGATAAGTCGATAAAATCGGTGTTGTATAAAATCGGGTCTTTAAAATGCAGGGTAAAGTTTTTGTTTACCTCCACACTGAAATAGCGGTCAAACTCACTCATTTGCAAATACACTTGATAAGCCCGCAGCCAGTACATACAGCCAGTAAGGCTTAATACCAGCAATAACAAGGTTATCCGGCGAAAATTAATGTTTGGTTTGCGATTCATGGCTGATGCCTTCTTTGGCTAATAAGGTTTCGGTATCGATCCGGTCAAAGACGTATTCCGCGCCACAAAATTCGCAAGCAACTTCAATGGTTTCACGCTCGTGGAGAATGCTTTCCAATTCCTCACGGCCTAAAGCCCGTAAAGTCCGCTCAATTCTGGACCGGGAACACGCACATTGAAAAACAACCGCTTCTGGGTCAAACAAGCGCACTTGTTCTTCGTGGAATAGTCTATGCAATACCTGCTCCGCATCCAAAGTAAGCAATTCCGCTTCTGTGATGGTGTCCGCCAATATTTCGATGCGCTCCCAATCGGCCTTAAAATGTTGTTGCGCCGGAAGCTCTTGCAATAACAAGCCCGCCGCATGGGTTTCATTGGCAAACAGCCACAATCGGGTTTTTAATTGTTCCGATTGGCTAAAATAAGTTTCTAAAGCCGCTGCTAAGTTATCACCTTCTAAAGCGACTATTCCTTGATATGGGTCGCCTTGGGCTTGGTCTATGGTCAATACCAAACGGCCTTCGCCATATAAATCCGGCAATGTTGTGCCTTCAACCGCGTCATTCGCCCTGACCAAACCACGAATTTTTAAATCATGGGTCGCTTGTGCCACTAGAGTACGCACCGCGCCATCGCCTTGTGCTTGCAGAATCATAGAGCCATTAAACTTAATGGTGCCAGCCAACATCACCACCGCCGCTAATGCTTGCCCCAATTGCTGCTGAATAATGCCATCCGCTACTTGGTGCTGTTTGGCAGTTTGCCAACTGTTGGTCAAATTCACCCATTCGCCACGCACGCCTAGCTCGGTGAACAAAAATCGGCGTAAACAATCTTGTTTTATCATGATATTCTCGTTGTGTTTTGGCGTTATTATAATCGAGAGTAACACCCAAGAACGTGTTTTAAGGTTTTTAACCCTACTAACTTGTGAGATCGCCATGCTTTTCTCCAGTAAAAAAGCCGTCATGCCCAAGCCTTCCGAAGCCCTGCCCGGTCGCGACAAATCCATGCCTATCCATAACCGTCATTATGTGACGGGCAACCCGATAGCGCCGCCGTTTCCTGCCCATTTACAACAAGCCTTGTTTGGCATGGGCTGTTTTTGGGGGGCGGAACGTAAGTTTTGGCAATTCCCCCATATTTTCAGCACCGCCGTTGGCTATACAGGTGGCTACACGCCCAATTTAACTTACGATGAATTATGCACCGGGTTAACAGGCCACAATGAAGTCGTTAAAGTCATTTACGACCCCGCGCTCGTGGCTTACAGTGATTTGCTGAAACTATTTTGGGAAAGCCACAACCCCACCCAAGGTATGCGCCAAGGCAATGACATCGGCACACAATACCGTTCAGGCATATACACCTTCACCGAAGCACAACAGGAACAGGCAATGGCTTCCAAAGACGCTTACCAAACCCAGCTCTCACAAGCAGGATACTGGCAGATAACCACAGAAATTTTGCCTGCGACCGAATTTTATTATGCAGAAGATTATCACCAACAATATCTCGCCAAAGAACCGAATGGTTATTGCGGCTTGGGAGGCTTGGGTGTTTGTTACAGCTAACGAATGTTACGCAAATAATTTCTGCGATTTGAAATTGATGCTGAGTCGCTATCGCGACAGTTTTTCTGATCGGGTTCTCGCACCCGAAGGCGAGCTACTTTCTTTTGCGCCGCCAAAAGAAAGTAGCCAAAGAAAAGGCGGCCCGATTGCCGCTCATGTCTTGCGCTCCTCGCATTTGTCGGGGGACGGCAGAATGGGCTTCTTGCCCATCTGCCGCCGTGCGGCATCCATGCCGCACCCCTTCGGGCTGTTCCCGACAAATACTCCGGTGCTCGACGCGGCAAACGGGAGAAAAACACGTTACTGCGTAACGTCAGCATTTGAGTTATTTGCGGGCAAAAAAAAGGCAGTCTTAAAAAAGGCCGCCTTAGAGAGTAATTTAGGAAGGATATAACGCAACTTTCAGCATAAAGCTCATAAGAGCCTAAAAGTTAGGTTAATAATACCGAGGTATAAGGCAAATAAAAATGTGACATATTGTCGCAGTTGCTGCCGTAAAATCCGTTTTTGTCAACCCAGAAAACAAAAAAACCACATTATTTACCATCAAATCTTATAAAAACCATGTTTTCACACGTTTCCCCAAAATCGGAATATTCTGCTCTACATAATCTTAGATGGTTGTTTATATTAAGAAACCTAATGATTTTCAGCGAATCCTTGCTGATTTTCCTCTCCACATTCGGCCTTAAAATTCATTTACCAGAACAACAACTCTGGCTAATAGTGTTGCTTATGGTAGCCGCCAATATTTATACCCATATTCGCCTACAAGCCGATGATCCAGTAACAGAAACGGAAATATTTGCACAACTGGTGGTCGATGTTGCCGCCATCACCTTACTTCTATATTTAACAGGCGGCGCATCCAATCCCATCATCTGGGTGTTTTTATTGCCAGTGATTATCACCGCCATCATGCTGCCGCAGTCTTACGCTTGGTATATGGTGATTTTGACCACCACCATGTACACCGTGTTGATGACCTTCAACATCCCGCTGCCCGCGATAGAGCCACACGCGCCGACCCAGCATTCCATGTACCAAGAAATCAGCAATTACGAGCTGATGCAGCAAGCCCACGCCATGAGCGATCGGCATTATTTCAACCTGCATATATTTGGTATGTGGTTTGGCTTTGTTTTCAGTGCGGGCTTGGTCGCCTATTTTGTGGTTGAATTGGCAATCGCCCTGCGAAACCAAGAACGCAGCTTAGCAGAAGCGCGCGAAAACGCCTTGCGCGATGAACGGGTGGTGTCGCTAGGCACTTTAGCTGCCAGCGCCGCCCACGATATGGGCACACCGCTGGGCACTATCGCCATTGTCGCCCACGAATTGGAACAAGAATACCCGCAGCACCGCTTCCCAGATTTGCACGAAAAAACCTTGATAATCCAACAACAAATCGACCGCTGCAAACAAGCCTTATCAGTCATGTCGGCTTCAGCTGGCGAAATGCGCGCAGAATCTGGGCGGATGATTTTACTGACCGAATACATCGACGAAGTCATCAAACAGTGGCGCACCCACAAACCCGCCGCCAAACTTAACTTTTTTGTCGATGGTTGGGTTGCCAGCGATGCCCAAATCATTGCCGAACGCACCCTCACCCACTCCATCATCAACATCCTCAATAATGCCGCCGAAGCCTCACCAACCGACAAAGGCATTGATTTCCACGCCAGCTGGAGCTTAGACGAACTACACATCATCATCCGCGATTTTGGCGCAGGCCTGCCGCCAGAACTCACCGATTTGGCAGGCAAACATCCAGTTATCAGCAAAAAACGCGGCCTAGGTGTCGGCTTATTCCTAACTTACTCCACAATCAATCGCTTAGGCGGTAAAATCAGGCTGTTTAACCACCACGACGGCGGTGCCTGCGTGGAAATAACTTTACCCCTTATCAACAACGAGATCAGTGATGACCAGTCAGGAATTGGATAAACCACGTTTATTACTGGTAGATGATGACGAAACCTTTTGTAAGGTATTAAAAAGCGCATTAGAAAAACGCAACTATGAAGTACTGGTTGCCACTAATGTTGCCGACGGCATTGCCTTAGCGGAACACAACCTGCCCGAATACGCGGTGATTGATTTACGCATCGGCTATGAATCCGGCTTGGAATTGGTGAAAAAACTCATCTCCTTAGATGACAACACCCAAATCGTCATGCTCACCGGATTCGCCAGCATCGCCACCGCCGTGGAAGCCATAAAATTAGGCGCAATCCATTATTTGACCAAACCCGCCAACGCCGACGAAATCGTCAACGCCCTCAATAAAAATGAAGGCGATGCCTCGGTACAAATCAGCGAAAACCCGCTGTCAGTAAAACGTTTGGAATGGGAGCATTTGCAAAAAGTGCTGATGCAATACGATGGCAATATTTCCGCAGCGGCACGGGCTTTAAACATGCACCGCCGGACTTTACAGCGCAAACTCGACAAACGCCCGGTTAGAGAATAAGCCTTGACCACTTCCGCCTATATCTGCCCGATTTGCAGCACCACACTCGACATTATCAGCAGCGAAAACACCTACCGATGCGGCAATCGGCACAGTTTTGATGTCGCCAAAGAAGGTTACGTCAACCTGCTGCCCGTGCAATACAAACACTCCGCCGAACCTGGCGACAGCAAAGCCATGCTCAACGCCCGACGGGCATTTTTAGAAGCGGGTTATTACCAACCGTTGGCACAAGCCATTGCCTTATTGGTGAGCCTAAACGCCAGCAACCAAGCATTGCGCTTGCTCGATGTCGGTTGCGGCGAAGGCTACTATCTTCGCCAACTCCGCCAGCATTACCCAGCGGCATTAACCATAGAACGGCACGGCATGGACATCGCCAAAGCCGCCATTGCCGCCGCCGCCAAAAAAGACCCAACGGCAAATTATTGTGTCGCCAGCGCCCAACGCCTGCCCTATGCCGATGGCTATTTTGATGTCATCAGCCGCGTGTTTGCGCCATCCAATGCCGCTGAATTGCAACGGGTATTAAAACCCGCAGGACACTTGCTGCTAGTCACCCCAGGGCCACGGCATTTGACGCAATTAAAAGATTTTATTTACACCGACGTGAAAGAACACTCAGAAACCGCCGAACTACCAACAGGCTTTGAACGCTTAACCAGCCAACGCATCAGCCGCTGGATTACTCCCGACAAAGAGCAACGCGCGGCATTATTACAAATGACCCCGTTCGCATGGCGCGCCACACCGGAAAACCAGCAAGCCATCGCCGAGCCGGAAACTTTAGCAATTGAAACCGATTTTATTTTAACTTTGGCGCGGAAACAGGCTTGAATGGCCTAATAGACGTAGGTTGGGTTGATGCGTTTTCAACCCAACATTTACTATGCGCTGGTGTTGGGTTGCGAAAAGCTTGCAACCCAATCTACGCCGCCTGCCCGATTTATCTACACCCTATTTACCACCACCTATGCTAAGAATCACCGAATTAAAACTCCCCTTAAACCACACAGAAGCCGAACTGACTGCCGCGATTATCACGCGGCTTGCCATCAGCCCAGCGCAATTGCTGCAACACACGGTATTTAGACTGGCTTTTGATGCCCGCAAAAAAGCCGCCATTTTGCTGGTCTACACCCTAGACGTCGCCCTCAGCAATGAAGCCGAGGTATTGGCTAAATTCCAAGATGATCCGCATATTTTGCCGACACCCGACACCAGCTACCGCTTCGTCGCCCAAGCGCCACAGCACTTAAAACAACGGCCTATCGTTATCGGTATGGGGCCGTGCGGCTTGTTTGTGGGCTTGATTCTCGCGCAAATGGGCTTTAAGCCGTTGATTTTAGAGCGCGGCAAAGAAGTGCGCGAACGTACCAAAGACACTTTTGGCTTATGGCGTAAACGGGTGTTCAACCCCGAATCCAACGTGCAATTTGGTGAAGGTGGCGCGGGCACGTTTTCTGATGGCAAGTTGTACACGCAAATCAAAGACCCCAACCATTACGGGCGCAAAGTGCTCACCGAATTTGTTAAAGCGGGTGCGCCACCGGAAATCCTGCATGTCAGCAAACCGCATATCGGCACGTATCGCTTAGTGTCGATGGTGGAACACATGCGCGCCAGCATTGAAGCCTTGGGCGGGGAAATCCGCTTCCAAAGCCGGGTAGAAGATGTCGAGATTGTTGATGGCCAAGTACAAGGCATCACCCTTGCCAGTGGCGAAACCTTGGCTAGCCAGCATATCGTTTTTGCCGTCGGCCACAGTGCGCGGGATACCTTTAAGATGTTGTACGAACGCGGCGTGTATATCGAAGCCAAACCATTTTCGGTGGGTTTCCGTATTGAACACCCGCAATCGCTGATTGATAACTGCCGTTTCGGCAGCAACGCAGGACACCCGTTGCTAGGCGCGGCAGATTACAAATTGGTGCATCACTGCCAAAACGGGCGTTCGGTCTACAGCTTTTGCATGTGTCCGGGCGGTACGGTGGTGGCGGCAACCTCGGAAGCGGGGCATGTGGTCACCAACGGCATGAGCCAATATTCCCGCAACGAACGCAACGCCAACAGCGGCATTGTCGTCGGCATTACCCCAGACGATTATCCAGGCCATCCACTAGCAGGTATAGCTTTGCAACGCCAGTTAGAACAACAGGCGTTTGTGTTGGGCGGCGGCACTTACGACGCGCCAGGACAATTAGTCGGTGACTTCCTCGCCGCAAAACCGTCCAGCACCTTCGGCAGCGTGTTACCATCGTACACACCCGGCGTACATCTTGGCGATCTAGCCACCGCCTTGCCCGACTACGCCATCACCGCAATACGTGAAGCCTTGCCTGCTTTCGACAAAAAAATCAAAGGCTTTGCCATGCACGACGCCTTGCTCACGGGCGTAGAAACCCGCACCTCATCGCCGATACGCATCAAACGGGATGACAGCTACCAAAGCATCAATACCAAGGGTTTGTATCCCGCAGGTGAAGGCGCAGGCTATGCAGGTGGGATTTTATCGGCGGCGGTGGATGGGATTAAGATTGCAGAAGCGGTGGCGTTATCTATGCTGGCTAAAGGGTAATAGCAAGCACTGCAAGTTATTAAGTTTCGCAGTGAAAAACATGTTTTTCACTGCGTTCAATTTTAATAATCTCAAGGGACAGTAGTCGCAATAAGCTAAACCCACATTAATTGATCTAGCTCACTTTTTTTTTACAGCATTCTGGTTAAATAAGCCCACGTCGACGCAACGCAATTCTTACTCAGCAAACACACGGGAAAACTACAATGAATGAAGTAAAAGAAAAAGACAATTTTTGGTTAATCGTTGGCGGCGTTATCGTTGTTGCCATTGCCGTTATGTTCACTATTAAAAGCAGTGGTCATAACGATTATGAAAAATCAGCGAAAGCCATTTCAGAAGATTCCTCGAATTCTTCGTATCACCGATAAGTTGTCGGCTTAAGCCAGCAACGTTTATCGAAAGCTTTACGCTTAATCGTGTACGTTTCAGTTGTTATTTAAATCTCCCTCATTTATAAGCTGTTTAGCACCGTTACTCCTCATATACGCTAAACAGCTTTTTTTTATCGCGTATTTTTAATTGTTTGGCTTTAATTTCAATAAGCTCTAGCGATTGGAAAGCATGCACCACACGGCTGACAGTCTCATGGGTTATACCTAGATGATTGCCGATGTCTTCCCTTGACATGCTCAAACGAAATTCCAATTCTGAATAACCCCGCGCCTTTAATCGCTCCGAAATATGCAAAATAAACGCCGCCACTTTGGCTTCAGCGGTGCGGCGGCTTAGCAGCATTTTTTGCACTTTATCATCAAATTGTTCGCAAGACCGTTGCAGTAAAATCTGTTGGATGCCGGGATTATGGGTGGTCAATTCATCAACACGCTGGCTGGATAAATGGCAGAAGTTGACAGTTTCTAAGGCGATTGCGGTGCAATTGTGCAATTGCGTGGCGATACCATCAAAGCCCAATAATTCGCCGGGCAATAAAAAATCCACAATGGTTTGGTTGCCTGCGCCATCAATCGCCAACAGTTTTGCCGTCCCCGACCGTAACGCCATAATGCCTCTGAACGGGCTGCCTGCGTGGTATATGGCCTCACCTTTTTGGCGGATATTATTGCGGTTAACCAATAATTTCAGCTCGCCAATGTCGGCCCGGTTTAAGCCTTTGGGGATACAAAGTTTGTCGAGATGGCAATTTTCACAAGTCACTTCGGTGGTTTTTGCCAGTGCACTGGTCATAGGCTTTCGTCCCTGCAATTTATAAGGTAATTAGCCGGACAATCTAACAAAATCGCTATGGACAAACAAATTAATCGGCGGGAATTGGTGTTGGCGGGTAATTAAGCGTTGGCTTGGGCATGCGGTCTAAACCTGTATGAAGATACGCTTGCAGGGGTTGATCGCTAGGAAAGCAATATTCGATGTTTCTGATTATTTTTTATCAGCAACAGCGTTCGGATGGTGGGATTATTACATCTGCGTGCTTTAGATTGCGGCAGTCTGTGCCGGAATAACTATGTGGATACTTATGGTAATACGGGGTAGGGGCGGACGGTTGTCAGCCTTTTTAAAATGCTTACAAAATCCTATCGCGATGAGGCGAGCAGCCGCTCGCCCTTACGAAAATAATACAGTCAATGCTTAACAAGGAAACGTCAATGGCATCAATTCTTCAATAAACCAATGCAAGACTTTGCCTTTATTCCCCAATTTCCACGCTAAGTTTATTTTATCTTTAGAGGCGTTGGCATTTTCGACATCCAGCGCCAGCAATTGGCCTTGGGCTATTTCCTGTTGGATACGGTGTGCGGGCAAAAAACCGATACCAAGTCCGTGTTTTAAAGCGGTGATTTTTTCGGCAACGGTAGGCACACTCAGCACCGCGCGTTGATTAAAAACCCGACGGCTTAGCGAGGTTTGGTTTCTGGCAGAATCCCGCACCACCACAAAACGGTGCTGTTCAATATCGGCAAGTGTTAAAGTACCTTGCACAGCGGTTAACGGATGCTGCGGCGATACCACAAACAACCATTCTATTTCACCAATGCACTGCGACTTAATTCCCTGTGCAGGCATTAAATCATCGCCCACGCCTATCACTAAATCGGTACGGCGACTGCTGATGGCTTCTAAACTGCCGCCCAGCACTTCCTCATACAGGTTGATTTCCACTGAGGGATGCAACGCATAAAATTTTTCGATTAATGGGTAGATAAATTCAAAATTTAATAGCGAATCAATGGCAATATTGAATACAGGCTCCCAGCCATTGTGGGTAGTTTTGGTGGCAATTGCCAAGCGCTCACTGGCTTGCAGCAGTTCCCTGCCCTGCTCCAGCAGTAATTTTCCGGCATCGGTCAGCACTGAACGGCGGCCTTCTTTGCGGAAAATCAGCACATCCAAATCTTGTTCTAGCTTTTGCATGGCATAAGACAACGCCGAAGGTACGCGGTGTAAATCTTCTGCCGCGGCAGCAAAACTGCCTTTTCTGGCAATCATATCTAGCACTTCTAAGGCATCTAGCGATATGGGGTATTTCATGGCTATGCCCTCAGGTAATCTGTTAATTTATTTGACACTATTAATTAAAACTTATCACTTTTTATTTACAAGTCAACGATTATAATCATTCTGAAACAAGCATTTAATCTATTATTTTGAGGTATTTATGAACACACGCATTTCTAACTATTTGCATTCTGATGCTGGATTTTCCGGTTTAATTTTACGTTTACCGATAGGATTTATTTTGGCAGCGCACGGCGGACAAAAGTTATTTGCCTGGTTTGGTGGCTACGGTTTGGAAGGCACGGGGCAATGGATGGCTTCGGTGGGTTTAACGCCGGGTTATCTGATGGCTTTATTGGCAGGCAGTGCTGAATTTTTTGGCGGCGTTGCCTTAATGTTGGGCTTGTTTACCCGACTGGCAGGTGCGGTAAACGCCCTAACCATGGCTGTCGCTTTACTTTGGGTGCATTTAGGCCAAGGTTTTTTCATGACCAGCCACGGTATTGAATACGCACTAGCGTTGTTGTCGGCAACAACGGCGTTAACGCTGATGGGTGGCGGACGTTATTCGTTGGATAGTTATTTGCTCAACCAGGATTTTTTTAAGGAGTAAGCCATGACTAAGCAAATCCGCCATTTAGGCAAAATCATCAGCGGGCAAAATACCGCCGATGGCGCTGGCGTAAAACTAAAACGTACCATCAACGCCAAACACCAAAATGCGTTCGACCCATTTTTAATGCTGGATGAATTTGCCTCAGAAAACGCCACAGACTATATCGGCGGCTTTCCTGACCATCCACATCGTGGCTTTGAAACCGTCACTTACATGCTAGCGGGGGCGATGGTGCATCGTGACCATATGGGCAATGTTGGGCATTTGCGGGCGGGTGATGTGCAATGGATGACCGCAGGCCACGGCATTATTCACTCAGAAATGCCAGAACAAGAAAACGGCTTACTACACGGTTTTCAACTCTGGCTAAATTTGCCAGCCGCCGAAAAAATGCAGCCACCGCATTACCGTGATTATGCGGCGGCAGAAATTCCACAAGTCGATTTGGCAGATGGCGGTTATCTAAAAGCCATCGCCGGACATTACCAAGATGGCGATGGCAATAGCATGACGGGCGCAGTCACCGATACCAGCACGCAACCGCAATACTTCGATATTGCCTTAGCCGCGCACCAACACTTAAGCCTTGATGTCGCCGCTGGGCATACGGTTTTGGTGTATGTGTACGATGGCGAACTGGCTGCCGACCAATCGCTGCGACGGCTGAGCGCAGGCCAATTGGGGCAATTGCTGGACGGCGAGCAAGTCACTTTAACAACAGAAGCACAACCAGCAAGATTGCTATTATTATCGGCACGCGCCATTGGCGAACCCGTCGTGCAATCCGGGCCTTTTGTGATGAACACCATTGAAGAAATTGAGCAAGCCTTCCGCGATTACCGTGATGGCGTGTTAACCCAGCTTTAACGGCTCAATCGTTGGTTAAAATCCAGACCTTTCAGGTTTTTAAAATTTGAAAGGTCTTAGTTAGTCTACGAACAGACACGAACAATAACGTAGTTATATTCTAAGCGGTCACGTTTTCGGCTATGGAATGATTTTCGTAACGTTCGTGGCCACGATAAATTTGCGTAACCCCTGTTAATAATCCAACCCTTAGGAAATTTTATGACCACAAAAACCGCACTTTCATCCGTACCGCTGCATGATTTGATCGCCAACCGTTGGAGCCCTAGAGCCATCGCTGCCGACAAAGCCATTAGCAAAACCGATTTACTGGCCTTATTGGAAGCCGCGCGCTGGTCGCCTTCCTGCTTTAACGACCAACCGTGGCGGTTTGTGGTGTTTGATAAAAACACCGACTTAGCCAGCTGGGAAACGGCCTTGTCGGTTCTGGTGGAAAAAAACCAGTTATGGGCGAAAAATGCGCCTGTTTTAATCTTGTCGGTGGCGATGGCGAATTTCAACCATAACGGCGCAACCAACCGTTGGTCTGGATACGATACTGGCGCTGCCACTATGAGCTTATCTTTGCAAGCGACGGCATTGGGTTTGGTAGTGCATCAGATGGGCGGTTTTGATGGCAGCAAAGCGCGTGAATTATTTGCCTTACCGGAAGACTGCACGCCAATGGCGATGCTGGCAGTCGGCTATCAAGGTGAAGTGGATGATTTGGCAGATGATTTTAAAGCCGCAGAAACTGCCGAACGCAGCCGCAAGCCGTTGGCGGAGCAGTTTTTTGCAGGGAAATGGGGCGTGGGGGTTTAACTGGTAACGAATGTCTTAAAAATTACGTTATTAATTATAGGATGTGCCGACGACAGGAGGCGCATCAATCACGCAAAAACTCGACAGATGCGCTTTTAAAATCAAATTGTTAAAAAATCCGTAAAACGCCTGTTGTAGGGTGCAATAGGCGATAGCCGTATTGCACCGCATGTTGGATTTCAAACATCCGGCGTATTACGCTATCGCTAATACGCCCTACGATATTCTTATCTTTTTGAAATTAAAGGCATAAATCCTTAACTTAATGACAGTGACGCCGGAACGTGGGAACTATAAAATAACTTAACCAAGCGTGCAGCCCGCTTAACTTTGCGCTATACCCGCCCAGCCGCCTTAGCCAACCGATCATTAATAGCCCGCCATGCAGATGTTTGTGGCGGCTGCTCAACAATAATCTTATCTAACTGCAAAGCATCCAACTGCCGTAAGGCGGCGTAGAGTTGCTGCGCGTAAGCATCGGCGCTGGCAGGCATTACCATGCTATGGTCGGCAGTATTTTGCGGCTGGCTATAGACCAACACGGCTACCCGTTGATTTTGTTGTTGTGCGCTTAATACTGCCGCCGCCAAATGTTCGCTAGCACACATAACTGTCGCCGTCAGCGGCGCATAATGCACTGCCATCATGCCCGGCGCGCGAATATCGGTAGCGACGCTGTCTGGCAATAACAAGGTTTTGCCTAACACTATCTCAATCGCTTCTAGGCTGATTTGCCCAGGCCGTAACAAGCGCGGCTGTTTGCCGCTTAAATCGACAATGGTTGATTCCACGCCGACTTGGCAAGCGCCGCCGTCCAAGATTAAATCCACCGATTCGCCTAATTCTTCAGCAACATGACTGGCTTGGGTGGGGCTAATCCGGCAAAAACGGTTAGCTGACGGCGCGGCAACGCCACCGCCAAAAGCCTGTAACAAAGCTAAGGCAACGCGATGGTTTGGCATACGCAAGGCGACGGTACTTTGTCCGCCCGTCACTGCCATCGGCACCCACGGTTGTTTATTGAGCACGATGGCTAATGGCCCAGGCCAAAATGCCGCCGCCAAACGCGTTGCCGCTTGTGGCACATGTTCAACCCAGTCAAACACTTGCTGGAGATTAGCGATATGGACAATCAGCGGATGGTCGTTAGGGCGGCCTTTGGCGGCAAAAATACGCTGTACTGCTTCTGGGTTGCTGGCATCTGCGCCCAAGCCGTAAACGGTTTCGGTAGGAAACGCCACTAAGCGGCCTTGTTTCAACAAGTCTGCGGCTAGGGTAATGGCGGCGGTGTCGGCAATAATTGGTGGCATAGGGTTTTGTAAAATTCAGCGGGCTATATAAATCGTAGTAAGTACATTAATGATGTAATTTTTCAATCTGAGTTTGAAAAAAGTAAATCCGTTCGTCCTGAGCTTGTCGAAGGATGGACGGATTTACTTTTTGCAAGACGGGATACTTCCGCCCAGTCACCGCGTATCATCGCCTCTTTCTTTTTTCGACTCCAGCCTTTAACTTGCCTTTCCGCTGACAAGGCTTCTTCACGAGTAGAAAAGTCTTGAGTCCATACAAGCTCCAATGGACGGCGTGTTACGGTATAGCAAGGGAATGCCCCCGAATGATGTTGACAAACACGTGTGTCGAGTTCATCCGTATGCCCCGTGTAATAACTACCATCTACGCAACGAAAAATATAAACCCAAAACATTTCATGTGTCCGCTATTCCTGTGTCTGTTTATTTTTCTCCATTCATCCTTCGACAAGCTCAGGACGAACGGAGAAAAATAAACAGAATTGTGTTGTCATCAAATTAGATATTACTTACTACGATTCAGATAACGCCAAATATAAAGCTGGCTTTCTTAGGCTATTTTACGCCCCAAGCCAAGTATTAGCACATCAACGACAGTTTTTACTGATAATAGCGGATTTTCACCTCATCGCCCTGCCCTATGAATATCACCGCCTTTCGTCTTGCCCAGTTGGATGATGCTGATGCTATCGTCGCTTTAGTTAATACTGCTTACCATCCGGCGGAGGATTCAGGTGCTTGGACGCATGAGTCGGATTTTGTCATCGGCAGCCGTACCGATAAAGCATCATTGCTGAAGCTGTTCGCTAAGGATGATTCGCTGGTTTTACTGGGCTTGCATGACGAAACCATCATCGCCTGTGTGCATGTGGAAATTTCCGCAGACCACGCCCATATAGGTATGTTGGCGGTGAATCCGCGTTGGCAAAATGCCGGATTGGGTAAGCAAATGCTCGCCGCTGCGGAAAATTACGCGCACAGCCATTTTATGGTGCGGCAATTTATGTTGATTGTGATTGCTTTACGGCATGAATTAATTGCTTTTTACCAACGCCGGGGTTATCAAAAAACCGAGGTGATGATTGATTACGCCACATTATGTGGCGACACCTGCGATGCCAAGATTGCTGACCTGAAATTTACGGTCTTGGAAAAGTCGCTTTGACGGGCAACAGCTTGTTTAACCGATAAGCCCGAATTGAACCCTAAACATCACTGCCAGTTTGTTACAATAGCTTTTTCCACCTAAGAGCGTGTTTAAGCAGAGAATTTTATGGATGCCTTGGTAATTTTAATTCCGCTATTGCCGTTTTTGGCTGCCTTAATTATCGGCGGCGGGCAGTTGTTTGGGCGATTGCAAGGTACTCGTAGCGAACAAATTAGCGCCGATTTGGCAACATGGGCGATTACTTTGGCGTTTCTTATGGCCTTGGCCTTGCTGATTGGCGATGGCTTGGGCTTAACACGTGGGCAATTCAGCGTTGGTCGTTGGCTGAACAGCGATACCTTAAACATCCGCATTAATTTCATCAGCAGCGGTCTGCATTTGCATTTGGCGACTTTATTTAGCCTGTTGTTGGCAATCATCAGCCAATTTGCCACCCGTCATTTGCATGGCGAGGCGGGTTTTCATCGCTGGTTTTTTAGCCTCAGCCTGTTTGCGGCAGCCATGCTGTTAATGCTGCTGTCGGCGAATATGGTCGGCACATTTATCGGTTGGGAAATTGCCAGTTTTTGCGCTTATTTGTTGATAGGCTACCGTTATCAGCAATTGTCGGCGACAGAAAACGCCTTGCGGGTGTTAGTCACCCATCGGCTTGGCGATGTCGGTTTTATTATTGGCATTAGCTTAAGTTACGCATGGTTGGATAGCGTCAACTGGCAGACTTTGTACTCGGCTGGCGAACCGTTGAGCGTAGGCCAGGCAACGGGCATGAGCTTGTGTTTTCTGTTGGCGGCGGCGGTCAAGTCGGCACAATTGCCGTTTACGCCGTGGTTGGCACGGGCGGCAGAAGCGCCCACGCCCGCCAATGCCGTTGTCGCTGGCGGCATTTTCTGCCACGCGGGCGTGTTCCTGTTGTTGTTATTGCAGCCCATTATTAGCCAATCGCCGTTTGCCTTGGTTATTCTGGGTTTAATCGGTTTTAGCACGGCTTTGTATAGTTATATTGTCGGCTTAAGCCAAACCGATTTAAAAACCAGCCTGGTGTTTGCCAGCTCAGGGCAAATCGGCCTGATGTTTTTGGAATGCGCCCTAGGCTTTTGGGATTTGGCACAATGGCATTTGTGCGCCCATGCGGTGGTGCGTTGCCAGCAATACTTAAGCGCACCGCGCTATAGCAAACCGCCGCTGGTTAACAGTAAAAACCCGGTATCGCCTTGGCTGTTTATGCTGTCCTTGCAACGCGGTTGGTTGGAGCAAATCACCGATTGGGCGCTAGTAAAACCCATACGCGGTTTGGCTTTAGATTTAAGTTATTTTGATGCCCATATCATCGACCGCATCATGGGCATTCCGGCACTAAAGCATTTGTCATTACTGGCGCAACAAGAAGAACATCGGCTGGGCGCAAGTTTAGATAACGACAGCAACCAATTTGCCCACGGCACAGGCGTCGCCGGAAGGCTGACCCAATGGGCGGCAGCCATCATGCACTGGTTTGAAGACCGCTTTGTGCTGCGCGGTGTCAGCAACTTTGCCCGCCGTTATGGCAGGGATTTAGGGCATATCGCCACCCAGTTTGAACAATTATTCTTACGCCCCCGGTATTTGGTGTTGTTTGTTTGCATTACTTTTCTGATTGCTTTTTAAACCATGAATGCCATTAACCCTTGGTCGGAAGCCATCGCCTTCCCCTTACTGTCTAGCTTGATGTTAGTGCCGTTATTGGCAACCATCGCCACGGTCGCCAGCCGTTCCACGGTGATGGCGTTACGCTTTGCGTTTGCAGGCGCGGCTAGCAACCTTATCCTCAGCGCCTATTTATTATCGGTATTTAACGGCGCTGCCACGGGCATCCAGTTAATGGAGCAATTCCAGTTTGCTGGCATGAGTTATAGCGTGGGCGTGGATGGCAGCAATATTTTGTTTGTGCCGTTAACAGCGGTGCTGACTTTTTTAATCTTGGTGTACACCTTAATCACCCGCCACGTCACCAACAAATCCTTTATTACCAGCTTGATGGCTTATGAAACCATCTTAATCGGTGCGTTTACCGCCATGAACATCATGCAGTTTTGGCTGTGGACATTATTGGAAATATTGCCTGTGTTATTGCTGACCATTAACTCCGGCACTGGGCAAAACCGAGGCTGGGTGGTGAGTTTGTTTTTGCAATACTGGGGCAGCGGCTTGTTGATGACCTTGGCGGGATTTTTATTTTTGGCTTTCGGCTTAGTCGGTGCCGATCATGATCTGACTTTTGACTGGCTAACCCTGCAAGAAAACAACGCGTATTTGCATGATGAAACCCTGATTTTCATCCTGCTGTTCTTTGGTTTTGCCATCCGTATGCCGTTATTTCCCTTCCACGGCTGGTTACCGTTATTGGCGGAACACGGCACGGTCGCCAGTGCGGCGGTATTTTTAGTCGGTTTAAAACTGGGGCTATACGCGCTGATCCGCTTTATTTTGCCGCTACTGCCGGGCGTTGCCGAACAATGGGCGGGATTTGTGCTGACGCTGGGCATTATCAGCATTTTTTACGGGGCGTTACTCGCCTTGGCGCAAATTAACCTGCGGCGTTTGTTGGCGTTTGCTGCCGTCAGCCATGCGGGCATTTTAGTGATAGGCGCATTTTGTTTTAATGCTTTTGGTTTGGAAGGCAGCTTACTGTTATCGGTCGGCTATGGTTTGGCTAGCGCGGGCCTGCTATTAAGCGTCGGCTTGGTTTATCAACGGACGCGCACCACGTTTATGCCACGCTTAGGCGGTTTGTTCGATAACAACGCCACCATCGCCCTATTGTTTTTAATAGCCGCCATCAGCGTGATGGCTATGCCTGGCACACCCAGTTTTGATGCCACGCATTTATTGGTGGAAGGTGTTATTGAAGAACACGGCTGGCTAGTCGCCATCGCCATGGTTTTGGGCAACGTGCTGGCAGCGGCGGTGTTATTGCGAGCCTTCCAACAAAGCTTCATCGCCCATCCCAAACGGCTACGACACAATGCCCGCAGCAGCCGCTATGTGGTCATCACCGAACGCAGCTTGGCGTTGATTATTTGCCTATTACTGATCGGCACAGGCTATTACACCACCCCGTGGCTGGGTTTTATCGACCAAGCCGCAGCCGCCATCAGCAAAGGTTTTCCTATTCACGCATCCCAGTTGCTTGATGAGGCTGATGTGGTGCCGTTAGAAGAGCAATAAGGAAGCGCTGAACTAATCGATCCCGATCATGCTTCGACAAGCTCAGCACGAACGGAATCAATTAGTTACCGTTCGGCCTGAGCTTGTCGAAGGCTTTATTCAGCGATTCAATAACAAGTCCAAAAACTTATTGTAGGAGTCCAAAACATGTTTTGGACTCCTTTGATTGGCGACATCAATCTTAACTTAACAGCCATTTTCGTGGCTTTCGTGCCGTTCGTGGACAACTACCAATAACCCTAACCAGCAAAACCATGAATCTATTAAGCCTGAGTATTTTCCTGCCGCTAGCAGGCGCACTATTGGTGGTCGGCATTGGCAAACAACGGTTGGCAATGGCGATTGGCTTAGCTGTCGCCTGCTTGGAACTGCTGCTGACACTGGCGGTGCTGTGGCAGTTCAACCCTGAAGACAGCGGTTTTCAACTGCTAGAACAATACCCGTGGATGCCCAGTTTAAATGCCGAATTCTTTCTCGGTGTGGATGGCATTTCGGTATTATTTTTACCGATGACAGCATTATTAACCCTGCTTGCCATCGTGGCCTCTTGGTATGCCGTCGCCAGCTTTAACCGTCTGCATCTGGCTTTATTGCTGCTGTTGGAAGCCATGACTATCGGGGTGTTCTCCGCCTTGGACATGCTGTTGTTCTTGGTTTTTTGGCAACTGACCTTACCGCCGATTTTTTTCTTGATTGGCTTATGGGGCGTAGGCGCAAAACGCCGTCATGCCGCCATCAAATACACCTTATTTATGCTCTTTGGCGGCGTGCCGTTGTTGTTCGCCATCGTGCTGTTAGCCATCAACCACGCCAATCAAATAAACGGCAGCTTGCCGCAAGATTTAAGTTTTAGCCTGCCGATTTTGTTACAAACCGCCTTGCCGGATAACTTACAGAACCTGATATTTTTATTGTTATTACTAGGTTTTGCAGTAAAAGCACCGTTAGTGCCGCTGCATTCTTGGTTACCCAGCACCGCACTGGAAGCGCCCACGCAATTGGTAGCGCTATTGCTAGGCTTAAAACTGGGCATTTACGGCATCATCCGTTTTGCCATGCCGTTAGCGCCCTCCGCAGCGGTGGAATTTAATTGGCTGCTCGGCATTTTAGGGGCAATCACCTTAATGTACGGCGCGTTAATCGCCCTGCAACAGACTAATCTGCGGCGCTTGTTGGCGTTTGCCAGCATCAGCCACGCAGGCTTAGTGGTCATCGGCATCGCCGCGCTGAACATGCAAGGCATTCAAGGCGCGATTTTCCAATTGCTCAATTTCACCATCATTGCTGGCTCACTGATGTTGATTGCCGGATTTTTGCACCAACGTCTAGGCAGTACCGAACTGCAACATCTAGGCGGTTTGGCGAAAACCATGCCTAAGCTGACGGCATTTTTTTTCCTATTTGTCGCCGCCAGCATCGGCATACCCGGCAGCAACGGCTTCCCCGCTGAATTGTTGCTGGTATTAGGCGCATTACTCGGACACCCCAGCCTAGGCATCACCGCCTTAGCAGGTGCGGTACTCGCAGCGGCGTACATGTTGTCGTATAGCCGCCGCGCGTTTTTCGGGCCAATAACATGCCCCGCCAATCAACAAGCTAGCGATTTACTGCCAAGGGAAATCGCCCTGCTGACCATTCCGGCATTGCTAGTATTGGTACTGGGTTTATGGCCTAACGGCGTATTGAGCATCAATAAAACCAGCACCGAAGCGTGGCTGGCAAGGCTATTGGAACAGCCGTCGATGAAAGGCGAAGAATTGGTGGAATTGCAGGGAATGCCTGCTAGTAATTGATATTAGGCAGACAATTTCTGCGGGTTGAAATTAGAAAAACGCGTTACTGTGCAACTTCAGTTATTAGCCCTCCGATTTTCCGATTAAACTCAAAACCATTAACAAAGATGTGTTATCTGCATTTGTATATTGTGGTTAAAAACCTTTTAGATACAACTAGCAAGGCCGCACAGTCATCGAAAACCACACCACAAAAGACTATACTGCTCCAAAATTAGGGCGACATTAACCGCTTTTTCCGATTTACATTAACGCAGCAACAAAACAATGAATAACACTGTTGATAATTTAGATGACGCTTACAACGCCTGTAATCCAGACCTGCCCTTAGAAGCCAACGACCTGCGTTACATTGATTTATCAGAAGTACGCAATGGCGACTCCATTAACATCTTAGTTAAGCGAATTGCCCTTACCAATCAAAATGCAGGTTTTCATAAACAACTATTCACTGGACATATCGGCAGCGGCAAATCAACCGAATTAAAACGCCTGCAACAAAAATTGGAAGACAGGCAATATTTTGTGGTCTATATCGACGTTGAGCAAAGTCTGGATAAAACAGAAATCAACTACCAAGACGTGTTGCTAAACATCGCCCAAGCAGTCGCCGAGGAAATGAAAGAAAAGAAAATGCCCTTGAAATCGGCCTTGGTTAAAGACATTGAAGGTTGGTTTGCAGACACTGTCATGACAGAAGTTTACGGCAAAGAAGTTAATGCCAAAGCCTCAGCAAGCGGCGAAGCCAAAATAGCTCTGCCCTTTATCAGCTTGCTAAGCCAATTAACTGGTGAAATTCGCAGCGGTAGCAGCCACCGAAAAGAAATCCGCCGGATTATTGAAAGGGATTTAAGCCTCTTCATTGCTAAACTCAATGACTTGTTACTGGCAGCACGCACCCAATTACAAAAAAAGGGCTATGCCGATTTGGTAGTCATTATTGATGGCTTGGAAAAAATGGGTTATCGCCCCATCAAAGACAACGAATCCACGCACAGCGATTTTTACATCAACCATGCCGAGCAATTGAACGCACCCAATTGCCATATCGTTTACACCGTCCCCATTTCTGTCACCTTTTCCTTCAATACGCGTGATTATTACACCGACCGCGCCTTTGTCTTACCAATGGTCAAATACCAAACGCCAGAAGGACAAGCGAAATTAATCGAATTGATAAAAAAACGCCTAAACGTCGCCACCTTATTTGAAAATGAAAACCTGCTCGTTGAATTAATCAACATGAGCGGCGGTTCCATCCGCGACTTATTCCATCTCATCCGTCCCTGCTGCGAAACTGCCGACTCCGTTATCCGGCAAAGCGATGTTGGGCGGGCGATACGCAACTTGGTCAAAGATTACGACCGAATGCTGCAAAAAGACTTTGTCCCGCTTTTGTTCGAAGTCCAAACCGACCGCCGCATCTCCGCCGATGGCGACAAAAAATACGAACCATTGCTGCGTTTGCGCTTAGTGCATGAATACGAAAACGGCGAGCGTTGGGCGGCCTTACATCCGGCCTTAAGCCACATCCGTTGGCTGCAAGACGAATTTGCCGAAATTCGCCGCACCCAAAGCCCAAGCCCTTAACGCAATGGACGCACCTGATCTATTTAGCCAACATCCAGAACTAAAAAACCTGCGCCGCGCCCTGCAACTGTGCAAAGGTTTTGGCCTGTATTTTGTCAGTTGCAACACCGTCTTACTGCGGCAAACGTTGGTTGCCGCGCTCAAAACTAATCTTGCTAAACCCATTCTGGAATTGCCGCTCGTTCCCGAAAACGACATTTATATCGATGTACAAATGTCGTACTTGCTAGCCGATGCCAGCGATGAAGCCATTGTATTTATTTACGATTTGGAAAAACTGCACCATTTAAAAGACCGCCACGTCCTGCAAGAACTCAACTGGCGGCGCGAACATTTCGGGCGCATTAATCATCCTGTGGTGTTTTGGCTTCCTGATTTTTTAGTGACTGAAATTTTCCGCGAAGCACCCGACTTTGCCGATTGGCGTAGCGGCGTTTATGAGTTTCACTTGCCGGAAACGGACAAGCTCAGTTTGATGACTAGCACTTGGGAAAGTTTGAAGGAAAACTTTGTCGGACAATTGACCTTGGCAGAAAAACAGCGTTGGATTGTTAATCTTGAAAATTTACTGGAAGAATTGGCAGGACAAGCAGTTTCGAAAACTCAAGGTGATTTACTGAATCGGTTGGGGCTTCTATATGATTCGATAGGAGAATATCAACATGCACTAAGTCAGTTTCAAAAATCACTTGGAGCATACCAATCAATAAAAAATGTAACAGGGGAAATAGCAGCGCTTAGTAATATCTCACAAATGTATATAACTTTGGGCGATTACGACACAGGCTTAAGTTACATGGATCAATCGTTACAAGTAAATAAAGCCATGAATAACAAAGTCGGGGAATGCGAACTCCTTATTAACATTTCACAGATTTTAAAAAAGAAAGGTGAATATGAAAACTCTTTAAACTGCCTACTCGGGGCACTTAAAATTTGTCAAATCACTAGAAATCAACAAATGGAAGGAATCGCACTAAATAATATTTCCCAAATTTATAGTGCTTTAGGTAATGACAAAGAAGCTTTAAATTATCTAACTCAATCGCTGAATATTTGTGAAATTCATGGTGATTACGAACTAAAAGCGGCAACTCTTAATAATATTTCTCAAATTTATCATCAAAGGGGAGATTACGAAGAAGAATTACGATTTTTGAATGAGTCTTTAAACGTCTGCAAAAAAATCGGAAATAAACACGGTGAAGCCATAACGCTTAATAATTTAGCTATAACCGCTTACGTCCAAGGTGATTACGAAACTAGTATAGGTTACTTAGAGAGTGCGTTAAAAATCCAACAAGATATTGGTGATAAGCAGTCTGAGGGAGCAACCCTTAATAATTTTGCAGTTGTCGAAATTTCCAAAGGCAACCATGAAGGTGCGTTAATTTATTTAATGCAATCACTTCAAATCAGAAAAATAATTGCTGATAGAGTTGGTGAGTGTTCCGTTTTATTGAATATCGGACACATACTTTTAACCCTAAATAAGCGGGAAGAGGCAATTTCATTTTTGATAAATGCTTATGTTATCGCTAAGGAGATTGGACTAAAAAAGGATTTACAAGAATTAAGTGACCTGTCCAAA
The DNA here is from genome assembly GCA_903928685.1 of uncultured Methylococcaceae bacterium. GTDB lineage: Bacteria > Pseudomonadota > Gammaproteobacteria > Methylococcales > Methylomonadaceae > Methylovulum. Next base: position 58,896 of record CAIYRS010000021.1, on the reverse strand, counting down.
AAATTAGGCCATGAAGGCTTGGATTGGTGGGAAGCTTTAAGCCAAGCGCAAGAACAGGGCTAAAGTTTAGTGCTGTCATTCAATAATCAATTTTATAGTTCCCACGCTCCGGCATCACTGCCATTAAGCTAATAATTTACATTATATATCAATTAGATAGGTCGTATATTTCAGGATTTTTCCGTTCGTCCTGAGCTTGTCGAAGGATGAATGGAAAAATCCGTTCCCCGCAACACAAGCCATTCACAATTAATCGAAGCAAATCTGAGCAAGTTCCACACCATCATTATCGGAGTCCAAAACATGTTTTGGACTCCCACAAAACTTCACCCGTTCTTCAATTCCTTAACCACCAACTACCGCTTAAACCTTCAAATCGGTAAGATGACCAACCATTAATTTCAACTTTTTCAAGGATGCGCCTATGAAATGGTTTGTACGTGCCGATATTGACGGTTTTTTTGGTTTGGCTTTGGACAATCTCGTGCAATTGCTGGTGATTGTCGGTTTATGTAGCCATGTGTTGGGCTTTTCTGATGACTTAATTTATCGGCATATCTTGCCTGGTGCGGCGGTGTCTTTGTTGGTCGGCAATCTTTATTACGCTTACCAAGCCAAGCAATTAGCGGCTTTGACTGGGCGTGACGACATTTGCGCCTTGCCTTATGGCATCAATACCGTGTCATTATTCGCGCATATCTTTTTGGTGATGTTGCCCGCGAAAATGGTTGCCGTGGCGGCGGGGGCGGCGAATCCTGACATCATCGCGTGGCAAGCGGGTTTATTGGCGTGTTTCGGTTCGGGTTTGATCGAGCTGTTCGGGTCGTTTGTCGCCGAACGCTTACGAAAAGCCACGCCTCGTGCGGCCTTGTTATCGACCTTATCCGGCATTGCCCTGACCTTCATTTCCTTGGGTTTCTTGTTCCGCACTTACGCGCATCCGGTTGTCGGTTTGGTAACCTTGGCGGTGATTTTATTGGTGTATTTCGGCAAGCTGAAATTTCGCGGCAATATTCCGGGCGGTTTGGTGGCTGTGTTATTAGGCGTGTTGTTGTCTTGGATAATGGGCTTGGCGCCTGTGGGCATCAAGCCAGAAAACGACCTGGGATTGTTTTTGCCGATACCCGTTGTCGGTGATTTATGGGCGGCGTTGGCTTCGCCGCAAAGCTTGACGTATTTATCGGTAATTATCCCGATGGGTTTATTTAACGTGATTGGCTCTTTGCAGAACATTGAATCGGCAGAAGCGGCGGGTGACAGTTTCCCGACGCGTCCGTCGTTAATGGCGAACGGTATCGGCACTTTGGCGGCGTGTGTGTTTGGTTCGTGCTTCCCGACCACGATTTATATCGGTCATCCCGGTTGGAAGGCGATGGGTGCGCGGGTGGGTTATTCGATCATGAACGGCGCGTTTATGACGGTGATTTGCCTGACCGGAAGCTTGTCGTACATCGCGTGGGCCGTGCCGATTGATGCGGGCATGGCGATTGTGTTGTGGATAGGCATCGTTATCGCCGCGCAAGCGTTTCAAGAAACCCCGAAAAGTCACGCGCCTGCTGTGGTGTTGGGCTTGTTGCCGGGCATTGCCGCGTGGGGCGCGTTCATGGCGAAAAGCGGGGTACGTGCCGCCAGCGATGCAAACCAAAGCGTGTTTAATAATGATTTAATCAGCCGCTTCCAAATGGCGGACATTTGGATTCACGGTGCATTTGCTTTGGAACAGGGCTTTATTTTCACCGCGATGATTTTGGCGGCGATGACGGTCGCGGTCATCGAGCGGCAATTTATCAACGCCGCGCTGTGGAGCGGTGCGGCAAGCCTTTTATCCGCCAGCGGTTTGATCCATTCTTACCGCTGGACAGCTAGCGATACGGCGCTGTCGTTAACTCCCGCTTGGGAATGGGCCATGGCTTATGCGTTGATGGGCGTGGTGTTTTTCTTGGCGAAATGGTTGTGTGTGGCGGATAAAGCGGCGCATTAGCTTGATCCATTTCGTTCATTATTCACAACAACTATCGGTGCCGCTGGCTTCAGGATTAGGAACGCAGCAGGCTGATTTACTTTTGCCGATGCTGGTGATCGGTATATTCACAGGCACACAGCAGGCGCTATTGGCTTCCGGAACGGGGATATTGTCTTCGCCAAAAGTGAGCGCGTCCGATAAGGTCAAGAAGTTTTCCCAAGCCAGCCCTTGCGGGTCTATCGTCCAATGCTTTTCGCTATTGGCGTAGCAACACGCGGTTTCGCCTTCATCCAGCAGATTACCCGCCGATGCGCTTTGTGCGTGTTGTTTCAGTTCCGCCAATTCTTCGCTAGTTTCCACCTGAAATCCAAAATGGTTTAAACCCAGCGCGTGGCCTCGGGCGGAAATGGCAAAATTCACTTTCGGGTCTTCCAGCATCCATTTTGCATAATCGCTTTGCTGCTTGCTAGGCGGCTGACCGAATAATTTGCTATAAAAATCGACACTTTCTTGGATGCCATTAACGGCAATGTGGACGTGGAAACGTTTCATGGGGTGTTCCTGTGGGTAAAAAATGGGATTATCTCAAGGAGATGTAGATAAGACGGATAAATGGGGGAAAAGGTCGCAAGCGAGGGATTTTAAATTAGCAAAACTTTGACGCTCATTCCCAGGCTGCGCTTCACTGCCATTAAGTTAAGAATTTAAGCATTAAAAATCAGTAGGTCGGGTTAGCGATAGCGTAACCCGACATTTTTGGTGCTAAGTGCGTCGGGTTACGCTATCGCTAACCCGACCTACGATTGATGCACACTGCAAAAAATCATCGTAACCACATGAATATTAATATTTATTTCTTAACTTAATGGCAGTGAGGCTGCGCTTGGGAACGCAGTATCGGAAGCTCCTGCTTCCAGTCATTCTCGAAGCTAGAGCTTCTGAGACTTGGAGTTACCATTTATGCCCTGTGGGTAAGCTGGAGCTTGGTAACCAGCGTAACGACGATCTAATTTAAACCAAGCCCATCAGTCAATTCAAATCAACAATCCCAAAAATCTGGTGTTTTTGGTTCTCGCTTTCCATACCGACGTACATAAATCCCGCTGGCAAAGGGATGGTTTTGGTGTGCATTTCGACAATGTGGACAACATCATCCGCTGAAAACTCGCCGTCATCTTCCAATTGGTTTAAATCTTGCCGATAGCCTTCATCGAGTAAATCTAAAGATGTGGATGCGGTAAAAGCTGTATAGGTTTCGGCAACGCCTAATTGTTTAGCGGCTGATTGGTTTTGGGTGGGGGTTAGTTTACTCATTTTTCTTCTTAATTTGGTTAGCTTGGATAGGGTGGGCACATGCTGTTCGTGCCCACGCTGAACAAATCAGCGGCTTTGAAATCCGCCAAAATTTTAACAACTGCCTCTTGAGCATTTTGATAATGGCTAACAGCTATCACCTCATTGGTGTAGGCCAAGTTGTTTACTGGCCTACGGCAAACAATATGCCGTTGTTGATGGCGTAAACCGTACCATCTACGCCGATTATGGTTGGCGTATAGGCTTCGCCTAGGCCTTCGGTTAAGGTTACTTGTTCACTTAGGCTATTGGTTTGGAAATCCCAGCGGTACAGTATGCCGTCTTCACTATTGGCTAACGCGGATTTGGTGAAAGGATCAATCGCCGCTGAATTGATGCACCATTCACGCACTGCATTGGGTTTACCTGGCACTATTTCCGGTGTTGCGCCTGCAATGGACATGACTTCTTTCATTACATAGGTGGATTGGTTAACCGGATCCAGCATTTTGGCGTTGGGGTCAAGGATGGCGATTTTATTTACACCATCGGCAAATTGTTGATAATTATTGTATTTGGTAAACAATAAATAGGTTGATTTGCCTGTATATGACGGCACTAATTTAGCATCAACAATTGATGCTGTGGCATCCCAGCCGAAAGAGCCGGGTATTTTTGTTTGGGTTAAACCCGCGTTGAAATGCAACATCCAGCCGCGATCATTATGGGACGGGAAGGGATTTTCTAAAACGCCGAAAAACACGTCGCCATTGGGGCCAACAGTTACTGAGGCGGTGCCATCGGCAGGTAAAAAGGCATCTAATTTTGATTTTGGGTCTTGCAACCGGATATGGCTAATGGGCGTGAGTGTCGCGGTATCAACCATCGCCAAATAGCCTGCGCCAAAATTGTTGCTATTGGCAACGGCAAAATACAAGCGGGTATGGTACTTATTTAAGGCGGGGGCGTTGTTCATCAACACGCGGTTGATGCTGGCATCATTACCAGACGCGGCTTTGGCGGTAACGTAGGTGGCAGAGCCGTTGGCAGCAATTTTGGCAATCCCGCTTTGTAAATTTAACGGCGTGCTGCCGAGGGCGACATAGCCAAAATAAATATTGCCCGCTAGGTCGGTTGTGATGGGTGTGGCGATTTTAATAGCGCTGTTGTAAGTGGCTTTTGCCGCGTTGTAATTGGCATTGCCGTAAAACGCTATTTGCCCTGTTGCTCCGGTTGCTAAATCTGGGCTGTCGCGGTAATACACAGTGCCGCCCGCCCCAGGCCAATACAAGCGGTTGCGTGATGTCATAGTCGGGCTGTAACTAGGTACCCAATTATGCGGTGGCAAGCTGTAATCGGTGTTTAAGGTGTACCTTAATACGCCATCGACGGCATTACGCACTTCTACTTTAAAGCCATCCGTCGCTCCGGTTTTTACTGGAATGATGATGTTGTTGGCTTTGGTGACTATCGGTGAGCCGTAATGGATCAATAATTCCGATCCGGAATATTGTCGGTTTAAATCGACAGGGGTTTGCCATTTAATGCGTTGTAATGGTTGGGATTTAACCGGAGAAACGCCTGAATGCTGTGCATCATGCGCATATCCCGCCCAGGGTTGCGGGGTTAAAACCGCCATTGCCGCCATCGGCAACAAAGCCAATAGGGTTAACGGAATTCGAATGTAGCGAACAAGCATATTTATCTCCTTTGGAATGATGAGGTTATAGAAACGATTAAGAACTCTAGCTAAATGTAGCTGTCGTCGTAATTGGCCTGTTTTTACATTTCCCTATAATCCGACTGCGGCATCCTGTCGCGCGGCAAATTGCCATATTTTCTTTACGGTTAGCGAGGGCTAGAATGGCTTCACTCTTACGAACATTACCTCCTAAAGGGTTTAAGGGTTTTTGCGGTCAATTGCTATTGACCGCTTTTTTTTGCCCAAATTATTGCCTTTGTAGGTGGTAAGTCCATAACCAACACACTCTCGGCATTAATCGTCCGGCGCATGACGCTAATCGCTAATGCGCCCTACCCGCCCGCTTTTAAGCCGCCACCACCTGCACCAAATTATCCGAAAACGACGGCGCGTGACCCATGTTGGAAAACTCCGCTGAGCTGATGCTGTTGACTGTGCCAGCATTCAACTGCCGCCAGTAGCCTAGCGTAGCGACGATCAAGCCTGCGTTGACATCATCGGTGATGCGGGCTTCGCCTTCAAAACCGCCACGGTCGTTGAACACCAGCACTTTGTCGCCGTTGTTAATGCCCCGCGCCTGGGCATCTTGGGCGTTAATCAACACAAACTGCTCGCCTTGGCCTTTGATTTTATGATCCATATTGGCGTAGCAGGAATTCAAAAAGCCGTGGCTTTTGGGTGAGACAATGCTGAGCGGGAATTTTTCTGCCAGTTCGGGATTGGTGGCGGCGGTTTCCCGTGATGGGACGTAATCGGGCAAAGGGTCTAGGGTTTCGCCGGATTGGAAGCCATCGTACATTTGCCGGAACGGGCCGGCGACGAAGTTGGTTGCGCCTTCAGCTTTGAGTTGGCATTTGCCCGACGGCGTTGGGAAATTGCCGTTTTTATGCGGTGCGCGGTCGTCTTTAGTGCCGACTTTCAGCCGTGCAAAACCGTGTTCGCGCAAATACGCCAAGTCGATGCCGTCACAGGCAGGGGCGTTCCAATCGACGTAATGTTCCAAACATTCACCATCGGACCATTGGAAATTTTCCTCGGTAAAGCCCAAACGCGCCGCTAAACGGCGGAATATTTCGTTATTAGGAATGGCTTCCCCCGGTGCTTCCACGCATTTGGCGTTGTATGTCAGGTACAAATGCCCCCACGATAAAATCATGTCTTCCATTTCCGCGCCCATTGCGGCGGGCAGCAAAATGTCGGCGTACAAGGCGGTATCGGATATGAAATGTTCCGCCGAAACCATGAACAAGTCTTCATTCATTAAGCCTTGGACGATTTTGTCGGTTTCCGGTGCTTGCGTAACAGGGTTGGCGTTCCAGCACATCAACGATTTGATCGGCGCACCCGCAGGTGGTTGGTCGGTCAAGGCGCGACCAATTTGCAAAGCGTTGATAACGCGCGTGCCTTCGGGGATTAAATCGGGGCGGCAGATCACATCGAATTTATACGGATGTTCCCATACCGGAAATTGCAACGCTCCGCCGCCGACATGCCGCCACGCACCTGTCAAAGCAGGCAAGCAACTGACCGCGCGGATGGTTTGCCCACCGCCGTGATGGCGCTCCAACGCCACGCCCATGCGGATCGCGGCGGGTTGGGTGCTGGCATATTCACGCGCTAAAGTGCGGATGGTGTCGGCGGGAATGCCCGTGATCGCTTCTGCCCATTCAGGCGTGCGAGTTTTGGCGCGGTCTTTGAGTTCGTCGAAACCGACGGTGTAATTATCGACATAATCTTGATCGAGCAAGCCTTCTTCGATAATGGTGTGGATCATCGCCATGGCCAATGCGCCGTCGGTGCCGGGTTTGGGGGCGATATGCCAGTCGGCTTCTTTGGCAGTTTTGGAGGCGTAGGAGTCAATCACCACGACTTTCGCGCCTTTTTTCTGCGCTTCTTTGACGATATGCCAATGGTGCAAATTGGTGCTGACCGAGTTGCAGGCCCAGATGATGATGTATTTTGCGTGGATGAAACTTTCAGGATCAACGCCAGCGGTGGGGCCGACGGTCAACAACCACGCGGTGCTGGAGCCTTCGCCGCAAAACGTGCGTTCGGTGACGGTGGCGCCTAAGCGGTTGAAAAAGGCATCGCCGCCGTTCAAACCATGCACCAAGCCTTGGTTGCCTAAATAGCTGTAAGGCACGATGGCTTGCGGGCCGTGTTCGGCAATGATCGCTTGCCAGCGGTTGACGATTTCGTCTAACGCCTCATCCCAGCTAATGCGTTCAAACTGCTTACTGCCTTTCGGGCCGCTGCGGCGCATCGGGTACAGCAAACGGTCAGGGTGATAATGGCGTTTTTCGTAATCTTTGAGTTTTACGCACAATCCGCCACGCGTCATGGGGTGGTCGGGGTTGCCTTTTACGCCCGTTAATTTGCCATCTTCAACTTCAAACACCATGGAACAAGTGTCGGGACAATCGTGCGGGCAGCCGCCGTGATGCGTGGTTTTCATGTTGCACTCCTCATTTATTATTGTAGTTAAAAGTGCAGCGATAATAACTGAAGCATTTGGGATGCCGCAATTAATAAAGGCGCAATGACTAACGGGCATTGCGCCACATATTGGGCATTAAACATCCGGCGCATTACGCTAATCGCTAATGTGCCCTACTTGCTTCGTTTACACAGCTTAAAGAATGGAGCATTATCTGGCCTGTCCAAAAATGCAACAACATAAATGAGTTTTAATATTTTAAAAATTTATGGGCAACCTTATAACGTTAGCTTACTTAGGAAAATACTGTGCAATCGAACGAACAACTGGTAAATGAATTTGATGATGCAATGCACGGCATTTATCATCGCGCCCTTTCAGAAGTAAACTACAAAGCCTCGATATTTCTAAATATGCTTTTTGCTCACCGTGGTGTAGAGGCTGCGCGACGCCTCATACATTCACCCAATATCTCTGACGGATATACGGCTCTTTGGGAACGCAAGAGACTTGATCTCACCATAGAGGCATTGATCTACAATAATGAAAAATGGCATCCACTTTTCACCTCTGAAGAAATTGCTATTTGTCGCAAACGCTTACTGCAATATGGATACATTGCAGCCTAGTCTGGTAGGGTGGGCAACGCTTTTTTGCCCACCACTTTAATCAGTATCGCAGGTTGGGTTGCAGTCTTTTAGCAACCCAACATCAATGGCTTCGATGCGTTGGGTTAACGGTAACGCAGTTAACCCAACCTACTCGATTAGCGCAAACCGAAGTTTGCACTCCAGCTTAGCAATCGGAATTACAAATTAAACCTACTACCCATAATCTCTATCGCTAATTAACCGCGATTGGCAATAATAGCTTCGACTACGGATGGGTCTGCGAGTGTTGAGATGTCGCCTAGGCTGTCCAATTCATTAGCGGCGATTTTCCGTAACAGCCGCCGCATGATTTTTCCGGATCGGGTTTTGGGCAAGGCGGGTGCCCATTGGATGACATCAATACTGGCTATTGCGCCAATTTCTTTACGCACTAGGTCAATCAATTGCTTTTTCATGAGCTCAGACGGTTGGATGCCTGCGTTTAAGGTGACGAAGGCGTAAATGCCCTGCCCTTTGATGTCGTGGGGGAATCCGACCACGGCAGATTCGGCGACGTGTTCGTGCAAATCTAAGGCGCTTTCAATTTCTGCTGTGCCCAGTCGGTGGCCTGAGACGTTAATGACATCGTCAACCCGTCCGGTTATCCAGTAGTAGCCGTCTTGGTCGCGGCGGGCGCCGTCACCTGCAAAATAATAGCCGGGATAATTTTTAAAGTAGGTGTCGATAAAGCGTTGGTGGTCGCCGTATAAGGTACGCGCTTGTCCGGGCCATGGGCGGTCAAATACTAAGATGCCTTCGGCTTCGCCTTCTAATAATTGCCCGTTGCCATCAACGATGGCAGGTTGTATGCCGAAAAATGGTAAGGTGGCTGAGCCTGGTTTTAAGGCTGTTACGCCGGGGAGCGGGGTTATCAGGATGCCGCCTGTTTCGGTTTGCCACCAGGTATCGACGATGGGGCAGCGGCTGTCGCCGACGGTGTGGTAATACCATTCCCAGGCTTCGGAGTTTATCGGTTCACCGACACTGCCTAACACCCGCAAACTGCTGCGCTGGGTGCGGGTTACGTAGCCGTCGCCTTGTGCCATTAAGGCGCGGATGGCGGTTGGTGCAGTGTAAAAGATGTTGACTTGATGTTTGTCGATAATTTGCCAGCAGCGGTCGGCTTCGGGATAGGTCGGCACGCCTTCGAACAGTAAGGTGGTTGCACCATTGCAGAGCGGGCCATAAACTACGTATGAGTGTCCGGTGATCCAGCCGACATCGGCGGTACACCAATAAATTTCGCCTTCTTGGTAATCGAATACGTATTTGTGGGTGATGGCGGCGTACAGTAAGTAACCGCCTGTGGTGTGCAGTACGCCTTTGGGTTTGCCTGTCGAGCCGGAGGTGTAGAGGATGAATAGCGGGTCTTCGGCATCCATGGCTTCTGGCGGGCAGTCATCGGCGGCAATTGCCATGGCTTGGTGGTAGTGAATATCCCGCTCTGCTTGCCATTCGATGGGGTTTCCGGTGTTTTCAATGACGATGATGGTTTCTAAGTTGGGGCAATACTTGGCGGCGTTATCCACAGTGGCTTTTATGGGGATTAATTTGCCGCCGCGATAGCCTTCATCAGCGCAGACCAGCAGGCGGCAATCGGCGTCGAGGATGCGGTCTTTTAAGGATTCGGCAGAAAAGCCGCCAAAGACGATGGAATGCACGGCGCCTATGCGAGTGCAGGCTAACATCACCACGGCTGCTTCGGGGATCATCGGCAAATAAATGCAGACGCGGTCGCCTTTATTAACGCCTTGGGCTTTTAGGACGTTAGCAAACTTGCAGACTTGTTGGTGTAATTGGCGGTAGGTGAGCGTTCGGCTTTGGTCGGGGTTATCGCCTTCCCAAATGATGGCGGTTTGCTCGGCGCGTGTCGGCAAATGCCGATCTAAACAATTGACGCTGACGTTTAATTTGCCGCCTTCAAACCAGCGGATATAAGCGGTGGGATAATCAAACGCCATGACTTTATCCCAAGGTTTTTGCCATTGTAAAAAGCTTGTCGCCTGCTCTGCCCAGAATATTTCCGGCTGCGCGATGGATTGCTGGTAAAGGCGCTGGTAGCTGTCTGGGGTGATGTGGGCGTTAGCGGCAATGGCGGGTTTAACGGGATAAAGGTGATGTTCGGACATAACTGGACGGCTTAATGGCTGGTTTAATAAGTTTGGATAACATAGTCAATCAGCCGTAGGAATGCACGGTTTTTTGTCGTTGCCGCGCTGCATTAGAGTTTTAACGGCAAAGCTTGTATTATTCACCGCCTGAAGGTTAATCGAATAAGCCTTTTAAATCCCTTTAAATATGAGTATAGCCATAATGAACCCGAAATTGACTGCTGCTGTAATGTTTACTTTATTTGCTTCTTTAACAGGATGCTCTTCCGTGCTTATCAGTGGCGTTGTCCGTGATAAGCCTACTGGCAACCCAATTTCTTCAGCAACGGTAACAGTTGGCGAAGAATCCACAGCGACTGATGCGATGGGCAGCTATCATTTAGATATTTCTGATACAACTAAAGCCATGGTCGTGAACGCGCCTGGTTATTTTCTGTATACCAAAACTATCGGCGACGACAAGATTAACGATATTGATTTAGTACCACGCAAATAAGCCCTGCCCTTTTTATGCTGGCGTCTGAAATTGATTTTGGACGCCAATCTAAGCATTACCTCTGCTGTTATTTTCCTATACAGAAGCTAGAAAAAATCCTTCCTAACAAATCGTCAGAAGTAAATTCGCCTGTGATTTCGGCAAGGCTTTGCTGAGCTTGGCGTAAATCTTCGGCAACTAACTCTCCGGCTTGGTTGATGCGTAATTGTGTTAATGCCGATTCGACAAAATCATACGCGGACTTTAAGGCTTCTAAATGGCGGGTGCGGGCGATGAAAACATTGTCGGCACTGGCGTTGTAACCAACACTTTGCTTGAGGTGCTGAGTAAGTAGCTCCATGCCCTGCCCGGTTTTTACTGATAAAAATATCTGCGTGCCTTGGGCGGTTTGTTCGATGGCTGGCGACTTAGCTTGCAGGTCAATTTTGTTGTAGATGCGGGTGACATCCAGATGCGCGGGTAAACTCGCCAGTAATTCTTGTGGCTCCGGTTCGCGGGCATCAATCAATAATAAGATTTTATCGGCTTTGTCGATTTCTGCACGGGCGCGGCGGATGCCTTCTTGTTCGACGGGGTTGTCGCTATCCCTTAATCCGGCGGTATCAATAATGTGCAGTGGCATTCCATCTACTTGGATGCGTTCCCGCAACACATCACGGGTGGTGCCGGCAATATCGGTGACGATGGCGGCTTCATGGCCTGCTAGAGCGTTGAGTAAGCTGGATTTTCCGGCGTTGGGTTTGCCTGCTAAGACTACTGTCATACCATCGCGCAATAACCGCCCTTGCCTCGCGGTTTGCTGGATTTTTTCTATGCTTTGCTGCAAGTTAACGACGCGCTTTTCGACGATGCCATCGGTTAGGAAATCAATTTCTTCATCAACAAAATCTATCGCCGCTTCTACATAAATCCTTACTTCGGTGAGGTCTTCAACCAGTACGTTAATTTGCTCAGAAAATACCCCTTGCATGGATTTTTGCGCGGAACGCACGGATTGTTCGGTGCTGCTGACAATCAAATCGGCAATGGCTTCTGCTTGGACTAAATCAATTTTGTTGTTGAGGAATGCGCGTTCGGTAAATTCGCCTGGTCTTGCTAGTCGCGCCCCTAAAGACAAGACGCGTTTAAGCAGCATGTTTAACACTACTGCACCGCCGTGGCCTTGCAGTTCTAGGACATCTTCTCCGGTATAGGATGCTGGCCCTGGAAAATACAGGACAATGCCGGAATCAATGAGATTGCCGTCTTGGTCGGTAAATGTGCTGTAACTGGCGTAACGGGGAATTAAGTTTTTATTGCAGAGTTGTTTGCCAAGTGTGGCAACTAGCGGGCCGGAGATGCGTATTATGCCGACACCGCCATTGCCGGATGGTGTGGCAATGGCGGCGATGGTATCGGAGGGGGGTAAAGCCACGGTGTTATTCAGTGGCAATGTGTTTGGTGATGTACCACTGTTGGATGATGGATAAGGTGTTGTTGATTACCCAATACAAAACCAAGCCAGCGGGGAAAAACAGGAAGAATACGGTAAAGACTATCGGAAACATTTTCATGACCTTTGCCTGTACCGGATCAATCGGTGCTGGGTTAAGACTTTGCTGAATTTTCATGGTGACACCCATAATCAGCGGCAAAAGGTAGAACGGGTCTTCTACTGACAAGTCTTGTATCCATAATATGAATGGCGCTTGGCGGAATTCTACGGTTTCGCTAAGTACCCAATATAAGCACATGAATACCGGAATCTGTACCAACACTGGCAAACAACCGCCGAGTGGATTTACTTTTTCCTTTTTGTACATCGCCATCATTTCATTGTTGAAACGCATACGGTCGTCTTTAAAACGCTCTTGCAATTCTTTCAGGCGTGGTTGGATTTTCCGCATTTTTGCCATGGATTTGAAACTGGCTTGTGATAATGGGAAAAACAATAATTTAATGCACAGCGTTACGCCGATAATTGCCACGCCCCAGTTGCCACTTAAATCATGCAGTTGGTTTAGCAACCAGTAAATCGGTTTACCGATGAAGGTCAAGACGCTGTAATCAACTGTCAATTCCAAACCTTTAGCGATTTTTTCCATAACAGGCTGTACTTTCGGACCTGCATACAGTTGGGCGCTAAATTTTGCCGTGGCATTGCTTTCTACAGTAACGGCTGGTGAATACGAGCCAATGACATAATTGCCGTCTTTTAAAGATTTGGTATAAAAGTGGTTTTCTTGGTCCGCTGGTGGTATCCATGCAGAGGCGAAATAATGTTGGATCATTGCTGTCCAACCGCCTTGGGTAGCTACGTCCAAATCTTCTTTTGCCATATCGTCAAAACTGACTTTTTGGTATTTGTCTTTTTCGGTATAGATGACGCCACCGTCAAATGCACGCATACCGCCAGTTAAGAAATTGCCTTTGTTTTCGGTATTGGGCAAACGCAGTAATTGGCTATATTGTCTACCAGACCAAGCTTTGCTTGAGGTGTTGTTAATTTCTTGGCTTAAGCCAATTTCATAACTGCCACGTTTGAAAGTAAAGGTTTTGGTGACGGTAAGGCCGTTATTGTCTGTCCATGTTAGTGGTACGCTAAGGCTATCTTGACCATCTTGCAGGCTGTAGCTGTCTTGCTGGCTAGTGAATACGCTGTAATGGTTTGCGGCGGCTGATGAGCCACTGCCAGCAATCAAGCCACTTTGCGCCAAAAACAATTTTTCTTGATCGGCATTAAACAATCTGACTGGGTTGTGGTTTTTCTCGGAAACCGACAAGCCTATTAACGCCCGCACTGTGTTTACAATGCTGTTGTCCTGTTCTAGGGGATAGGTTAGGAGGTCAAGATTGCGTAAGGTTGCGCCTTGGCTATCAATTTCAACGGCGATAACGTCGGTTTTGATGGTAATGCCTTTGCTAATAGGCGCGGCATTTATGGCTGCTGGTGCTGAAATATTTCCAGTTGCAGGTGTTTCTGGTGTGCCAGAAGCGGATGGTAAGTCGTCTTTACTTGCTAAAGTTGCCTCGGCGGTTACCGCGACAGGCGGCTTTGGGCCGTAATCAATTTCCCACGCTTGCATCAGCATGATGACTAGCATGGCAAAAACAACTATCAGTACAAATCTTATATTGTCCATTCTTATTTACCCAATTTTTCTGGAACGGTATCAATGCCACCTTCATGGAAAGGATGACATTTCAATAATCTTCTAAGCGTAAGGTAACCACCCATTAAAGCGCCATGACGCTGTATGGCTTCTAAGGAATAACTTGAACAGCTTGGGTAAAATCGGCAATTAGAACCAAGCAAGGGACTAATAAAGTATTTGTAAAACTTTATTAAGGCTATGAGCATGAAGCGCATCGGGTTACCAACTTGTGCCAGTGTTTTTCCAATGACTTTCTTAATGATTCCAGCGGGGCATCGACTGCTTCCCGTCGGGCCAGAACGACAATGTCTATATTGCCCAAATTTTGTTGTATCCTGAAATTTTCCCTTACCGTACGCTTTATAAGATTTCTGTGTACCGCTTTTTTTATATTTTTTTTTGCTATCGCCAAACCCAGTCTTGGGTGATCCAAATCGTTCCTAATTGCTAATAAGGTAAAATATTGGTCACTCGATTTTACTGGCTTGGCAAATACTTTTTTATAATCCGCAGGTTTTTTCAGCCGTAGTTGTGGCGGAAAACTGAAATCATTATCTGCCACGCAGCATAAGGCTAAAGGGCTAATTTAGCGCGTCCTTTGGCTCTACGGGCGTTCAATACTTTGCGTCCGCCGACGGTTGCCATTCTGGCACGAAAGCCATGTGTTCTTACACGTTTGATTTTGCTGGGTTGGTATGTTCTTTTCATGATTAAAACCTGAGTGGGTGAAAGTTAACAAAAATGGATAAAAAGACCGAAGATAGTAAATTAAAGCCTTTTAACTGTCAATTCTGTAGACGAAAGTTTTATTACTGTATAGTGCTGTAAAATCTTGAATATTAACTTTTGTTCGCTTAAAACTGCCCTGCAATTAATACCAGCGAAATTCAAACAATCAACTAAACAACAGAAAAACTTTAATCGTAATGAGCTCAATTTGGGATAACTGCCTTGCAAAACTTGAAAACGAAATCACTACCAGTGACTTCAGCACCTGGATCAGGCCACTACAAGCAATAGAAAGCGACGGGCAAATTAAACTTTTAGCACCTAACCGTTTCGTTTTAGATTGGGTAAAACAACATTATTTTACAAAGTTGTTAAGCTCCATCGATGAGTTTTCTAACGGAAGCTTAACCTTGAGTTTGGAAATTGGCTCCAGAAAATCTCCTGCGCCTGCGGTCATGGGCAGCGTAAAAAATAAGGAAGTGAAGAAAGCTAGCTTAAATTTTCTGAATAAGGCGTTTACCTTTGATAATTTCGTGGAAGGCAAGTCCAACCAGTTGGCCCGCGCGGCTTCCATCCAAGTCTCTGAAAATAGTGGCAAAGCTTATAATCCACTGTTAATTTACGGCAGTTCCGGATTGGGGAAAACCCATCTGATGCACGCAATTGGCAATGCCATTTTTGAAAAAAATCCTTCTGCCAATATTGTCTACTTACATTCTGAGAAATTTGTCCAAGATATGGTGAGGGCGCTGCAACAAAACTCTATCGATGCCTTTAAGGAGTTTTATCGGCGTATTGATGTTTTGCTGATTGATGATATTCAATTTTTTGCTGGTAAAGAGCGTTCACAAGAAGAATTTTTCCACACCTTCAACACCTTACTTGAAAAAAAGCACCAAGTTATTTTGACTTGCGATAAATATCCTAAAGAAATAACGGGGTTGGAAGATCGCCTTAAATCGCGTTTTGGCTGGGGATTACCAGTTTCTATCGAACCACCTGATATGGAAACCCGGGCGGCGATTTTGATGAAAAAAGCCAATCTGGTTAATGTCAACCTGGCTCAGGAAGTCGCTTTTTTTATCGCCAAAAAAATCCCATCCAATGTCCGTGATTTGGAAGGGGCATTGCGGCGAGTTATTGCCAATGCCCAATTTACCGGTAGGGATATAACCATCGACTTTACCAAAGAAGCCTTGCACGATTTGCTTTCTTTACAGGATAAGTTGGTCAATATCGATAATATCCAAAAAACCGTTGCTGAATATTACAAAATTCGGGTGGCGGATTTATCTTCAAAAAACCGTAAACAAACCATTACCCGGCCTAGGCAAGTGGCGATGTGTTTAGCACGGGAATTAACATCACACAGCTTTCCAGAAATTGGCAATGCTTTTGGCGGACGCGATCACACTACAGTTATTAATGCCTGTAAACGTATTGCGGAATTAAAAGAAGCAGATCATAAGATTGCTGAAGATTATTCCAATTTGTTACGGACTTTATCCCATTAACTGTGGATAACTTTGTGGGTAAAGCCATGGTTTTTTGTGGGCAAGAATGTGGGTAACTAAATTAGATTTTTAACGGTTATTTTTACCCACAACTTATACACAGTTAAAAAACAACTTTATTTTTTAAATAAGCTATTAATATTTATGGTAAATAATAGGTTTTACCGGATTTTTAAGCTCTCTAATAGTAATAAGTTTAAAAAAGATAACTTAATTATTATTAGCAGATATTAATTAAAATCACGTTTTTGATGTGGATTTACCGCTAACCAAGATTTTTTATATTGTGGATAACTTTGTTAATAAAAGCACTGTTTTCTGTTAGCTTTTCTGTGTACAACACCGTAGGCAATTTAGTTAAATAACTTGTACACAACTTACCAACAATACCCAAGGCCAATTAATTTTTACTTAAGTTATTGAAATATAACAAGTATTATGCGTTTTCCACAGTTTTTTATGTCGCTAATAGTAATAATATAAATACACTATGAAATTTATTATCAATCGGGAAGAATTATTAACGCCACTACAACAAATAGTCAGTGTTATTGAAAAAAGACAAACCATGCCTATTCTTGCGAATGTGCTGATGGTCATTAAAGATAATCATTTGATTTTGACGGGTACGGATCTTGAAATTCAGATTATCGCTAAAATTGCTATTGCACCCACTTCAGATGGCGCAATAACGGTTCCGGCGAGAAAGTTTTTAGATATTTGCCGATTATTGCCTAGCGGCGCTGAGATCAAGCTTGAAGTGCAAGATGACAAAATGAAAATTTCGTCTAACCGAAGCCGATTTTCTTTGAGTTGTTTGCCAGCGGATAATTACCCTGAATTTACCGAATCTGAATTTGAAAACCAATTCACTATTAATTCTGGCAGTTTTAAACGTGCTTTAGAAAAAACCATGTTTTGCATGGCTAACCAGGATGTCCGTTATTATCTCAATGGCCTGTTATTGCATATTTCCAATAGCAAATTGAAATTGGTTGCTTCTGATGGCCATAGGTTGTCGATTTACGAAGATCAATTGCCGCAAGCAACTGGGTTTGAAGCAAGAATTATTTTGCCAAGAAAAGGCGCGTTGGAATTAAGCCGATTATTGGATAATCCTGATATAGATTTAACCATTGAGTTTTCAGCGAACAATATTCGGGTCTATATTGAAAATTTGCAGTTTTCAGCAAAATTAGTCGATTCAAAATATCCTGATTTCAGTAAAGTCTTCCAACAAGATTTTTTTAATGAAATACACATTCAAAAACAATTTTTGAAAGAAGCTTTAACGCGGGTTGCCATTTTATCGAACGAAAAATTTAAAGGCATTACCTTGGATATTGCTTCCGGTAGCTTAAAGATTTCAACGCACAACCCCGAACATGATGAAGCTGAAGAAGAAATGCTGATTGAATACACGGGTGATGATCTTACTATTGCTTTTAATGCCCAATATTTGTTGGATGCCATTTCAAATTTAGATTCTGAATTAGCCGTACTTACCATTGCCAGTAATATCAGCAGTTGTTTTATTCATGAACCGAATGACGGCTTGTATAAATTTATTGTTATGCCAATGCGATTGTAAATAATCAGCTATGGGGTTACTTAAATTAGATATTTATCATGTCAGAAATATCCAACAGCAATCTATTAAACCCTCTGAACATATCAACTTTATCTTTGGTGAAAATGCCAGCGGTAAAAGTTCGATCCTAGAAGCGATTTACATTTTAGGCAGGGCGAAATCCTTTCGTTCTGCTTCCATTAAATCTGTTATCAATACTCAGCAACAGCATCTGGTTGTTGCTGGTCAGTTAAGTCACCAACATCAAATACAGCAATTGGGTATACAGCTGGATGGCAAAGCGATAGAAATTCATATCAATCGGCAACCATCACAAAAACGAGCTGATCTGGCTTATGCGCTGCCGTTGCAATTAATTCACCCTAAAAGTTATGAGTTGTTAGATGCTGGCCCTCAAATTAGAAGGGAGTTTTTGGACTGGGGCGTGTTTAATCACGATGAACATTTTTTGCAGGCGTGGCGACGATTTAAGAAAGCCTTGTCGCAACGAAATAGCTTATTAAAATCCAAACAAAGCCAACAGTTGAATGTTTGGGATAAAGAATTGGCGTATTACGGTACAATAGTCGATGTTTCTCGTCGGCAATATCTAAGCAACCTTAAACCTGTATTTCTTGAAATTATTAAAAAATTTCTTGATTTTGAATATCTGGACATAAGTTTAGTTTCGGGTTGGGATACTGAAATTCCATTGCTACAGCTATTGGAAGCAGACTTAGATAGGGATTTGCGTTACGGCTTTACCCATAGTGGCCCGCATCGTGCAGATTTCTTAATTACAGTGAATAAGCAATTGGCAAAAGACTTTGTTTCACGTGGTCAATTGAAATTGTTGGTACTAAGTTTAAAACTTGCCCAAGTACAATTATTAGCCAATAAACAGAATGCTATGAGTTGTATTTTGATTGATGATTTTGCCGCAGAATTAGATATAAGCAACCGAGCCAAATTGCTTGAATTTTTGGCTGACTTACCATGCCAAGTTTTTATAACGGCGACTGAAATGGCGGATTTTGGTAGTGTTGAACTAATAAAGAACTACAGGTTGTTTCACGTGGAACAAGGGAACATTAAACAGTTGTAAGTTTCATGTGGAACAAAAGTGATATGAAAACCAGGAAAATAAATGAGCAACGATAATAACCAATACGATAGTACCAATATTCAAGTTTTAAAAGGATTAGATGCGGTAAGAAAACGTCCGGGAATGTATATAGGTGATACCGATGACGGTTCAGGATTGCATCACATGGTTTTTGAGGTTGTTGATAATTCAATTGACGAAGCTTTAGCGGGTTATTGCAAGGAAGTCAGAGTTATCATTCACAGCAATGGTTTTATCTCAGTCGCAGATGATGGCCGCGGTATCCCAGTCGATATACATGAAGAAGAAGGCCGTTCAGCCGCAGAAGTCATCATGACCGTACTGCATGCTGGTGGTAAGTTTGATGATAACGCTTACAAAGTGTCCGGCGGCTTGCATGGGGTAGGGGTGTCAGTTGTAAATGCCTTATCAGAAGAACTTAATTTAGAAGTCCGCAAGAATGGTTTGTTGCATAGGCAAAAATATTTGATGGGTGAACCCGTTGCCCCGTTAGCAGTTGTTGGGCCAGCAGAAGGTACGGGTACATCAATTAATTTTAAACCCAGCGAGCAAACTTTCACCAACATCGAATTCCATTACGATATTTTGGCGAAACGCCTTAGGGAACTATCGTTTTTAAATTCAGGTGTACGCATTAGCTTGGAAGATGAACGTAGTGACAGACATGATGTTTTTGAATTTGAAGGCGGCATAAGCGCATTCGTAGAACATCTAAATAAAAACAAAACCCCATTATTTCCAGAAGTATTCCATTTCATCGCCGAAAAAGAAGGCGTTGTTGTTGAAGTTGCTATGCAATGGAACGATTCTTACCAGGAAAACGTTTTTTGTTACACCAACAATATTCCTCAGCGCGATGGCGGCACGCATTTAGCCGGATTTCGTGGCGCATTAACACGCACAGTCAACCAATACATTGAATCTTCAGGCTTAGCCAAAAAAGAAAAAGTTGCTACCACTGGTGACGATGCACGGGAAGGATTGACGGCAGTCTTATCAGTAAAAGTGCCAGACCCTAAATTCTCCTCACAAACCAAAGACAAATTGGTGTCATCAGAAGTTAAACCGCTGGTGGAATCAACCATGAATGAAAAACTGCAAGAATTCCTCATGGAAAAACCGCAGATTGCCAAAGCCATTGTCGGCAAGATTATTGACGCCGCACGGGCAAGGGAAGCCGCCCGCAAAGCACGGGAAATGACCCGCCGCAAAACCACTCTAGATATTGCCGGATTGCCAGGAAAATTGGCTGATTGCCAAGAAAAAGACCCAGCATTGTCTGAATTGTTTATTGTCGAAGGGGACTCAGCGGGCGGCTCTGCCAAGCAGGGCAGGGATAGGCGTACACAAGCGATCTTGCCGTTGAAAGGTAAGATTTTAAACGTAGAAAAAGCCCGTTTTGACAAAATGATTTCATCGGAAGAAGTCGGAACTTTAATCACCGCTTTAGGCTGCGGTATTGGCAAAGATGAATACAACCTAGCAAAACTGCGCTACCACCGTATCATCATCATGACCGATGCCGACGTTGACGGCTCGCACATCAGAACCTTGCTATTAACGTTTTTTTATCGGCAGTTGCCAGAAATTATTGAAAAAGGCTACATCTACATAGCCCAACCGCCTTTGTACAAAGTCAAAAAAGGCAAACAGGAACATTACGTCAAAGACGATAACGCCTTAAACGAATACCTGATCCAATTGGCACTCGATAAAGCCCAGTTATTTACCAACGAAGCCACGCCACCCATACAAGGCCAAGGCTTAGAAAAACTCGCTAAGGATTACAGCGGTGTCATTGGCATCATAAACCGCTTATACCGCCGATACGATGACGTATTCCTACAACAATTGGCGATAACCACAGCAATCACCGACGAACTCAAACAAAACCCCGACAAATTAGCCGCTATATTCACCGACATGGCGCAAAAGCTGAATGAATTGGTCGGTACCTCGGTTTATTCAATAACGTTGGACTACAAGGCCAGCAGTGACTTTGCAGTCGTGGTTAATAAACAAAAACACGGCATAGCCAAAACCTTTATTTTGCAAGCCAGTTTCTTCAACGGTAAAGACTACAAACAAATCGCTCAATACGCAGAAGACACCGTAGAGTTGTTTGGTGAAAACTCTTACATGCAAATGGGTGAAAAGCAGGAACCAGTTAGCAACTTTAAAGAAGCCTTTGATTGGATGATGAAAGAAGTCAAAAAAGGCCAGCATATCCAGCGTTACAAAGGTCTTGGCGAGATGAACCCAGAGCAACTCTGGGAAACCACCTTAGATTCAAATAACCGCCGCTTACTGCAAGTGCGTATAGAAGATGCGATAGCCGCAGATGAGATATTCACCACACTGATGGGCGATGTAGTAGAACCGCGCCGTGACTTTATCGTGAAGAATGCTTTAGATGTGACTAACTTAGATGTCTAAACTGCTAGTGTGTCAGATCTCATAATTTCTTAAATTTGTCTCACAATTTTATAAGCCAGAAGGTTAAGGAATCGCCGAACAAAGCCTTCGACAAGCTCAGGCCGAACGGTAACTAAATGATTCCGTTCGTGCTGAGCTTGTTGAAGCATGAACGGGATCGATTAGTTCAGTACTTCCTTAAGAACCTATCCCTAAAAGAACCATTTTTCCAAAATCCCTAATTTGCCGTCCAAACAAAAGCGATACTGATTGAATGGCAATACGCGGCGTAAATTAACGGCTTAGCTTTTTGCAAAGGTTTACATGAAGTTCAACGAAGACACGCGCGTCAAGCTACCAACAATTCTGCATTTAGTTCGCTTGGGTTACGACTACCTGTCGCTTAAAGACCAGCAATGGGACATCGACACCAATATCTTTCCCGCGCTGTTCCGTCAGGCCATAGCCAAGATCAACCCAAGCGTTGATGAAGGCGACATTGCCCGCTTACTCACAGAAACCAAACTGACGCTGGATAACGACGACCTGGGGCAGGCCTTCTACCAAAAGCTGACCGACCGCTCCGGCACTAAGTTGATTGATTTTGAAAACTTCAGTAACAATCTGTTCCACGTTATTACTGAACTGACCTGCCAAAACGGCGACGAAGAATTCCGCCCCGACATCACGCTACTGATTAACGGCATGCCACTGGTGTTCATTGAAGTTAAAAAGCCCAACAACCGCGAAGGCATCCTTGCAGAGCGCGACCGCATTAACAAACGCTTTCAAAATCCCAAATTCAAGCGCTTCATCAACATCACCCAGTTAATGCTGTTCTCCAACAACATGGAGTACGACGAAGACGAAGTACAGCCCATTCAGGGCGCGTATTACGCCAGCCCAGCTTATGGCAAGCCAGTGTTCAATTATTTCCGGGAAGAAGAAGTCTTAAACCTCACCGCGCTGCTGAAACCACTTTCCGAGCAAACTGAGCTTAGCGTGCTCAAAGACAACAATAAGGAAGTTATCCGCAGCAACCCCGAATTCATCACAAACAAAGACCCCAACCGCCCAACAAACCGAATATGCAGCTCGCTGCTCAGTCGTGAACGGCTAGCGTTTATCTTGCGATTTGCTTTGGCCTACGTGCACGAAACAGACGGCCTGCAAAAGCACGTCATGCGCTACCCGCAGCTATTCGCCACCAAGGCTATTGAGCGCAAATTAAACGAAGGCATCAAAAAAGGCATCATCTGGCATACCCAAGGCAGCGGCAAAACGGCGTTGGCCTACTACAACGTACGCTTTCTGACTGACTATTTTCAGAAAAAGCACATCATCCCCAAGTTTTACTTCATTGTTGATCGTATAGACTTACTCATCCAAGCTAAAACCGAATTCACCAGTCGTGGCCTGACCGTGCACACCATCGACTCACGCGAAGCTTTCAGCCGCGACATCAAAGCCACTCAAGTTATCCATAACCATTCCGGCAAACCGGAAATTACCGTAGTCAATATCCAGAAATTTGCAGATGACCCAGACGTGGTTTCAAACCAAGACTACAATGTCAGCATCCAGCGTGTGTATTTTCTCGATGAAGTACACCGTAGCTATAACCCCAAAGGCAGCTTTTTAGCTAATCTGGACGAATCCGACCGCAACGCCATCAAAATCGGCTTGACTGGCACGCCGCTGCTGGGCAGCGATTACAACTCACGCATGTTGTTTGGTGATTACATCCACAAGTATTACTACAACGCCTCCATTGCCGACGGCTACACCCTGCGCCTGATCCGCGAGGAAATCGCCACCAACTACAAACTAGCACTGCAAAAAGCTTTGGCTGACTTGCATATTCAGCAAGGCGACCTCGACAAAAAGCAGGTTTACGCCCATCCCAACTTTGTTGAACCCATGCTGGATTACATCGTCAGCGACTTTGAAAAAAGCCGGGGTGCTTTGAATGATGCGGCGATTGGCGGCATGGTGATTTGCGACAGCTCAGAGCAAGCTAAACAACTCTTCGAACTGTTCAACGCTAAATACGCCAAACCAGCCGCACCGCAAGCCGCCAACGACCTTGAGTTTATCCAACTGAAACACGTCGCCGAACCCAAAGCTGATTACAAAAGCCAGAAAAAAACCGCCAATAAAGTGACCAGCGCCGCTTTGATTCTGCACGACATTGGCACTAAAGAAGAACGCAAAGCCTGGGTGGAAGACTTCAAAGCCGGAAAAATCGACTTTCTATTTGTGTACAACATGTTATTGACAGGCTTTGATGCCAAACGCCTGAAAAAGCTGTATCTGGGGCGGGTACTCAAAGCCCACAACCTTTTACAAGCGCTAACCCGCGTCAACCGCAGTTACAAAGATTTTCGCTACGGTTATGTGGTGGACTTTGCCGACATCAGCAAGGAATTCGACGAAACCAACCGCCGCTATTTCGAAGAACTGCAAGGTGAACTGGGCGACGAGTTGGAGCAATACTCCAAGCTGTTCAAAAGCCGTGAAGAAATCCGCGCCGAGATTGAACACCTCAAAGACGTATTGTTTCGCTTCAATCTGGACAATGCCGAAGAATTTTCCCTGCAACTCAATCAAATCAATGACCGTGAACAGGTGCTGGCGCTGAAAAAAGCCCTAGCCGATGCAAAAAGCCTCTACAACCTGATCCGTCTACAAGGCGAATACGACTTTCTACAGCATCTGGATTTTGAAAAGCTCAACAAGCTATTCCGTGAAACCAGCGACCGCTTGGATTTGCTCAATCTTAAAGAAACCCTGGAACAAGGCAGCGATAGCGCCAATTTGCTAAACATCGCGCTGGAAGATGTGATTTTTCAGTTCACCAAAATCGGCGAACAAGAGCTGGTGCTAGCCGACAAACTGAAAAACACCCTGCGGCAAACCCGCGAAGCCCTGGCTAGCAACTTCGACCAGCAAGACCCCAAATTCATCACCCTCAAAGAAGAACTGGAACGGCTGTTCAAGAATAAGAATTTGTCGGAAGTAACTCAGGAAGAAATGAATGCCAATATTTTCACCCTGAACAAAATCCACGAGCGGGTTAAAGAGCTCAACCGCCAGAACAATCAATTGCGGCAAAAATACCAAGGCGATGCCAAATACACCCGATTGCACAAACGCCTGCTTGAACGCGGCGGCTTGTCCGATTCCGAACGCAAAATCTTCGAAGCCCTGAGAGGTGTCAAACAAGATGCCGACGAACAAGTGCTGAAAAACACCCAAATAATTGATAATGAAAGCTATTTTGAGAGAACGCTAATGCCGATTGTCATCAATCGCTTTATGAAACAGCAACAAATTAAACTCAATCCAGACACCAGCCGTTATATCAACCATCTGGTTGTTGCCGAATACTTGAACGAATTTAACAGCGGAGCCCGCGCGTGGTAGAACTGGAGTTTCAACAAAAAACCAAAAGCCTGATCGACAGCCTGAAAGCCATTTGCGCCAATTACGGCTTAGGCAACGATGGCAACGAGTTCAAAATCATCACCCAGACTTTCCTGTATAAATTCTTAAACGACAAATTCGCGTTCGAAGCCAAAAAGCTCGACGAATCCATCGCCAAAGCCGATAAATGGGAAGACGCACTGGCAAAACTCAGCGCCGACGATCTGGAAATGCTGCAATTGCAACTCGGCCCCGATACCGCGCGGCTGAAACCCAGCCATTTCATCAATTACCTGTTCAGCCAGCAAAACGCGCCGGACTTCGCCAAACTGTTTGATGACACTCTGATAGACATCGCCAGCACTAACAACGACGTGTTTGCGGTCAAAACCGACGGCGGCGCGAAAGTGGTGCTGTTTGATCGCCTCAGTAATTACATTGCCGACGATGCCAAACGCGACGAATTCTGCCGCGCCCTCATCAACAAACTGGTGGAATTCAGCTTCGAGCGCATCTTTAACCAAAAATTCGACTTCTACGCCACCATCTTCGAATACTTGATTAAAGACTACAACAGCAACAGCGGCGGCAAATACGCCGAGTATTACACTCCGCACGCCGTAGCCCGCATCATGGCGGCGATACTTGTGCCGGAGAATCAACAAGGTATCGTCAAAAACGTCAGCGTCTACGACCCGTCCGCTGGTTCTGGTACTTTGTTGATGAACGTCGCCCACGCTATTGGCGAAAACTGCTGCTCGATATTCACCCAAGACATTTCGCAAAAATCATCCAACCTGTTACGGTTGAATCTGATTCTAAACAATCTGGTGCATTCCATTCCCAACGTCGTCCAAGGCAACACCTTGCTGCATCCCTCGCACAAGGACGGCAGCGAGTTAAAACGCTTTGATTACATCGTTTCTAATCCGCCGTTCAAAATGGACTTTAGCGATTTTCGCGATGATTTGGACAGCAAAGCCAATAAAGAACGCTTTTTTGCTGGTATCCCCAAGGTTAAAGCCAAGGCCACCGACAAAATGGAAATCTACCAGTTGTTCCTGCAACACATCATCTACTCGCTCAAACCCGGCGGCAAAGCGGCAGTAGTAGTGCCGACTGGCTTTATTACCGCCCAGTCCGGCATCGACAAAGCCATCCGCGAACATTTGGTGGATAAGCAAATGCTCGCGGGCGTGGTGTCCATGCCCAGCAACATCTTCGCCACCACGGGCACTAACGTGTCAATTCTATTCATTGATGCGAGTAATAAAGATAAAGTTGTACTGATCGATGCCTCAAATTTGGGGCAGAAAGTTAAAGAAGGCAAAAACCAGAAAACCGTACTCACCACCGCCGAAGAACAACGCATCATCGACGTGTTCAATGGCAAACAGCAGGAGGAAGATTTTTCGGTGGTTATCGACTACGACGACATTGCCGCCAAGAATTACTCACTCAGCGCCGGACAGTATTTCGATGTCAAAATTGAATATGTCGATATAACGCCGGAGCAGTTTGCCGAGAAGATGCGGGCGTTTACTGACAATTTGGACAGCTTATTCAATCAATCGCGGGAGCTGGAAGCGGAAATTAAACAACAACTGGCGGGGTTGAAGTATGAGTAATCCAGCGCAGCCAGACCATTATTCTGGCTTACTACAAGGCATAGGCCAACGGCTGCATAGCGTCCACCACATCGTCGAATTTGAGCTTTCCAAATAGTGGGACACTGTCCCACAAATTGAGTTGGAGCCATTATTACGAAATCCTCAAAGCCACGTCCTGACCGAAGCATGTAAGTAATCAACTTATCCAGAGATTCCTAAACTTAAAGACAGTAAAGCGGTTGTTTTGGGTCAGGTAATAAATGAAAAAGCCAAGCAATACATTCGTGTACAATTAAATTTTTGCGATAAAACATCTATGTCAACCTTATCCATTCATGGCGATGTCCACATCCCAGACCATCTGATTCACGCTTTAGATTTAAAACCCGGTGTAGAACTGGCTTTTGAACGTCAAGGAGACGCTATAGTCATCAGGCCGCTAGTCGCCAGCAAAATGTCGCGGGTTGAAGACGGCCCGAACATACTGGCTTATAAGGGAGCAAAGGTGACCTTAGAAGAAATGGACGATGCCATTGCCAAAGGCGCAGCTAAGTCCTTATGAAATCAGTCGATACCAACATTCTGGTGCGTTACTACGCGCAGGATGATGACCTGCAATCGCCGCTTGCCATGCGCCTCTTCCGTGACGAAGCCGAACTATTCGTCACCAAAACGGTAGTGCTTGAGTTTTTCTGGGTGCTAACCCAGGCCGAAAAATTTCTCTTCCCAGTCGAACAAGTCATGACGGTTTTGGAGCATCTCCAGGACTTACCCAATGTTGCAATTGAGGATGGCCTAACTCTTCGAGCCGCCATTGCTTGGTGTCGGTCAGGCCTTGAATTCGCAGATGCCTTACATTTGGCAGCTTCTAAGGATTGCAGCGCATTTTTAACCTTCGATGACCGAAAATTAGCGCGTCGTGCCAAGCGTCTTGGTCTGGCGCCAGTTTGTGAAATACCTAAGTGATTTCGGTTTGGCAAGTTGCAAAGAGGCGCATCAATCGCGACCGATGCGCTTCACGTTGTTCAGCGCATCCTATTTACTACTTGTCTGGAATGACGGGCAATTGTAGGGTGGGCACGGCTGTTTTGTGCCCACCGTTGATTCCGCGTGGGCAAACGATAAAGCCGTTTGCCCACGCTACAGGGCTTCAACGTATTTGTAGGATGTGCCGACGCAAGGAGGCGCATCAATCGCGATCGATGCGCTTCACGTTGTTCAGCACATTCCTCATCTGGATTGCAATATGATAATTAACGAGTCTAAGTTCAACGCACATTGGCAAAATAAGCAACTTTCTGAGCTTGGTTCATTCCGTAGAGGCAAGTCTAAACATAGGCCAAGAAACGACCCTAAGTTATTTGAAAATGGTTCTTTTCCACTTGTACAAACTGGCGAAGTAAAAGATGCAAACCTGTTTATAAGAAAACACAATGCTAATTACAATGAATTTGGTTTGGCTCAGAGTCAAATTTGGCAGGCAAACACACTCTGTATCACAATTGCTGCCAATATTGCCGAAACTTCGCTACTCGGTTATCCAATGTGTTTTCCAGATAGTGTTGTTGGCTTTAATGCTTATCCAGAAAAATCATCAGAGCTTTTTATGCATTATGTTTTTACATATATCAGAGAAGCTATTCAAAACTCCGCAAGTGGAAGCATTCAAGACAACATTAATATCGAATACCTGACAGGACTTAAATTTAAGATTCCGGAAAAAGATTATCAAGACAAAATTGTTTCTGTTTTATCGACGTTAGATAAAAAAATCGAACTCAACAACCGCATCAACGCCGAGCTGGAAGCGATGGCGAAGACTTTGTATGACTACTGGTTTGTGCAGTTCGACTTTCCCTTCGACTTCGCCCAAGGCAAGCCCGCCGCCAACGGTAAACCCTACAAATCCTCCGGCGGCAAAATGTTCTACAACCCAACCCTGAAACGGGAAATACCGGAGGGGTGGGAGTGGAAACCGATAGAAAAGCTAATCGATGTGCGTGATGGAACACATGATTCGCCAAAACCTTCAGAGAGTGGTCAATACCTAATTACTTCAAAGCATTTAAAAGACTCTGGGATAGACTTTGCCGATGCTTATTTGATTTCTGATGAAGATTTTGAGGCAGTTAATAAGCGCAGTAAAGTTGATGAAGGCGACTTTTTGTTATCTATGATTGGAACAATTGGCCTATCTCAATGGATTATGAAAATCGAAACTCCTTTTGCGATCAAGAATATTGGGTTATTCAAAACCTCTCAATCGCCAGATTGGGCCGATTATATTTTTTCTTCCGTCACATCAGATATTGGTAAGTTTTATCTCAAGCAAAATCAATCGACTGGCACATCACAGCCGTATGTAACTTTAGGTACTCTTCGAAGCATCCCAATAATAATACCCCCCGATTTTATATTTCAGAGTTTTACAGAAAAGGTTCGTCCATTGCATAAAGCTATAAACGTGAATGTTTGGGAAAGTCAAAAACTATCTCAAATTCGCGACTGGCTTCTCCCCATGCTAATGAACGGTCAAGTCACCGTTAAATAATCAATGGATTGAATATGAGTGAGTAGGTCGGGTTAGTGATAGCGTAACCCGACATTTTTGCTGCTGAGTGCATCGGATTACGCTATCGCTAACCCGACCTACAATTGGTGTGCACTGCAAAAATAATCGTAATAACATGAATATTAAAGCCTTTCTATCGTTCCCACGCTCCAGCGTTGCGTTTCACCAGTAAACAACGCTGGAACGTTCGACGATGAATTCCCACGCCGGAGCGTGTGAACTATAAAATTAACACAACCTATTGAATTTTATGATGATCTGTATTTCATGAATGATGAGTTCCGACATGAATAATAACGCCAGCAAACTTACCCAACTTCATAGCGATATAGAAGCGCGGGTTACAGACATTCGCAAAAACCAAACTGATTGGCTGTGTCGTTTAGGTTGTGATGGTTGCTGTCGGCGGCTGGCTGAAATTCCTCAGCTTACCGCTATAGAATGGGATTTGTTGCGGGAAGGTTTAGCGGCATTGCCAGCGGAACAATTACAGCAAATTGGTGAAGGTATTCAGGTGTTGTCCCTGCAAGAATCAAGGCCGATTGTTTGTCCGTTGCTAGACCAATCAGCAGGCGCATGTCGGGTTTACCAGCACCGCCCGGTAGCTTGCCGGACTTACGGCTTTTACGTCCAACGTGACCAAGGGCTTTACTGCAAAGACATCCAAGCGCAAGTAGCAGAAGGTGGTTTGGATGAAGTGGTTTGGGGAAATCAAGATACCATCGACCGCCGCCTCTCTGGGTTGGGCGAGATGCGGGAACTGACGGAATGGTTTGCAATGTGGCAGGCTAATTTGGATAGGTGAGGATCGGTTACTTATCGTTCCCATGCTCCAGCGTGGGAATGCCGCCGCTAACGCTCCAGCGTTGCGTTTCACCAGCAAACAACGCTGGAGCGTTGTAGGATGAATTCCCACGCTGGAGCGTGGGAACTATAAAACTTCCTTCGAATTGGGATGCTAAATCCATCAGCATCCCGTCATTCAAGCTAGCGTTAACCGCTAATTCCACCACAGGTCAACTGACCTGGTTCCAGCAATTTCTCCAATTCGGCAACGCTTAACTCAGTCATCTCCGCTGCCACGTCAATAATCGGGCGGCCTTGTTTGTAGGCGGCTTTCGCCACTTCTGCGGCTTTGGCATAACCAATAATCGGGTTTAATGCGGTTACCAAGATAGGGTTTTTCGCCAAAGCTTGTTGTAAATTATCTTGCCTAACCACAAACCCAGCGATGGCTTTATCTGCCAACAAACGGCTGACATTCGCCAGCAATTCAATACTTTGCAGGCAGTTGTAAGCGATGACAGGCAACATCACGTTTAACTGAAAAGAGCCGCTTTGTCCGGCGATGGTGATAGTGGCATCGTTGCCAATCACTTGCGCGGCGACCATTGCCGTGGCTTCAGGGATTACCGGATTGACCTTGCCCGGCATAATACTGCTGCCAGGTTGCAGGGCAGGGAGTTCAATTTCTCCTAAACCAGCCAATGGGCCGCTGTTCATCCAACGCAAATCATTCGCGATTTTCATCAGGCTGACGGCGATCACTTTCATTTGCCCCGATAATTCCACCACAGCATCTTGGCAACTTAAGCTTTCAAATAAAGATTCATTCACCGCAAACGGCAAGCCTGTTTCTGTGGATAACAGCTGTGCAAAACGGGCGGCAAATTCAGGATGTGCGTTAATACCCGTGCCTACCGCTGTGCCGCCTTGGGCGAGTTTATAAATTCTCGGTAAGCTGGCATTTAACCGCGCGATGCCGTTGCGTATCTGCAATGCCCAACCACCCAGCTCCTGGCTCATCCGCACTGGCATGGCATCCATTAAATGGGTGCGTCCAGTTTTGGTGACGCCGTCTAAGGCCGCCGCTTTGCTTTCCAAGGTTTCAGCCAAATACGCTAAAGCGGGCAATAACTGTTGATGGCATTGCATGGCGGCGCTGATATGGATGGCAGTCGGGATAACATCGTTGCTGCTTTGCCCACGATTGACATCATCATTCGCGCTAACGGCTTTACCTGAAAGTTCTGTAGCAAGGTGCGCGATGACTTCGTTGACATTCATATTGGTGCTGGTGCCAGAACCGGTTTGAAAAACGTCAATAGGAAATTGTTCGGCATGTTGCCCATCGATGACTAATTGGGCGGCGGCTACTACGGCATTGCCTGTATCAGTATCTTGCTCACCCAATTGCATATTCACTTGCGCGGCGGTTTTTTTAATCAAGGCCACGGTTTTAATGAACGCAGGCGGCATGGCTAAACCGCTGATGGGGAAATTATCAATAGCACGCTGGGTTTGTGCGCCATACAAAGCATCGGCTGGCACATTCAATTCGCCCATGCTGTCTTTTTCAATACGGTAGTTTTCGGTCATGTTTATGGTTTCGATAAAGTGGATGACGTCAGCTTGGTTAAACGGCCAAGCCAGTTCTTGTTGCGATGGTGGATGATAAAGTACGGGAATACGGATAGCGTAACGGGCTTGCCACTCGGTTGCTTCGGCGATGTCGATGTGTTCAACCAGCAATTGCGGATGTAATGGTTGGCAATGGCTGATGATAACTTCAGCGTCTTCGCACAAATGGCAGGCGGCTGTGCCTAAGAGTAGTAATTTCATCATTAATGTTTGGTGAGCTTGTCCAGATAACCCATAGCGAAAGCCGATAATACAAACGTTAAATGTATTACCACATACCAAAGGATTTTTTCATTGGCGGTATCTTCAATATTCATAAACACTTTTAGTAAATGAATGGAGGAAATGGCGACAATGGAAGCAGCGACTTTTAATTTAAGGGAGGTGTAATCATGCGTGCCTAACCATTCTAATTTTTCGGCGGTCGGGCTTATATCCAAGCGCGAGACAAAATTTTCATAACCGCTGAACATGACAATAACGATGAGATTAGCGACTAAGGACAAATCAATCAGGCTCAGAAAAGCCAAGACCAAATTGGAATCGCTGAGATCAAGAATATGTGGCAGAAAATAGAACAGTTCTTGAAAAAATTTAATGGACAAAGCCAATAACGTCAAACTCATGCCGACATAAATCGGTGCCAATAACCAACGGCTGGCATACATGATGCGTTCCATGGTGTATTCCAATTGCGGTATTAAGCGCATAGTGATAACCCTTTAAAATCAATACTAGCCAATTAAACCAGACGGAT
This sequence comes from uncultured Methylococcaceae bacterium, assembly GCA_903928685.1. Lineage (GTDB taxonomy): Bacteria > Pseudomonadota > Gammaproteobacteria > Methylococcales > Methylomonadaceae > Methylovulum. The sequence goes on along the minus strand of CAIYRS010000021.1, from coordinate 26,970 downwards.
GCTGGGGGTAACGGCAGTGGATAAAAATCAGGCATTATACGCTTAACAGTCAGGTTTTCGGATTTTGGCGGTGGATGTCTTGATGGTATGTAGCGGGCAGGATGCTTGCGATGTTTCGCGCTAAAATCCGAAAATATCTCTAGTGTGCAGATGAGGTGTTATCAGGCGGATAGGATAGGTTTTGGATGTCGGCAAGATTGCGGTTTGTTGGAGTGAAAAACATGTTTTTCACTCCAATTCGCTAGAAATAGTGGCGGAAATTTATACGATAAAGCGATAGAGAACGCAGGGTTATAAAAATAATCCGTTAGCGTTTAAGCATTACCAACACGTTGTTGCAATACCATAGTGACCGCTGCGGCGCGGGTTACTACGCCCAGTTTTTCAAAAATATGTTCCAAATGCTTGTTGATGGTTCTAGGGCTATTGCCCAGAATCATACCGATTTCTTTATTGGTTTTACCTCTGGATATCCACATCAGAATTTCTGCTTCGCGGAAAGTCAATCCCAAGGAATCACGCAAGGATTGCAAATCCCAATCGCCAGCGGTTTTTTGCAAAAGCAGTAAATATTCCCCCGCATGGGTACTCATATCCATTTTTACCGAAAAGCCGTTGCTAGAGGAAAAGTCGGCATAATTGGCTTGCTCTGGCTGATTTATTGCCGATATTGCTAATTTTGCCCAATCGGCGATCAAGTCAGGCAGGCTGTCTTCCGCTTCATTGCTTATTACTGATCCATGTTGTTGCTTGAATTCCGTCAGCCATTGTTTTGCAGTCGGCGTAGACCACACAATCCGCGCTGAGCCATCAATACTAAGGGCAGAAAAATCGCTAAGTTGTAGCGCGTTTTCTACCCGTTTAAACGTCCGTGATTGGCTTAAATGCACTTCAATACGGGCAAGCACTTCCGGTGGGCGTATCGGTTTAACAATATAATCTTGTGCGCCTTCGCCAAAGCCACGCAGCAAATCATCCAATTCGCTTAAACCCGTCATAAATAACACTGGAATATGCGCGGTATCCGGGTCGGATTTAAGGCGATTGCAGGTTTCAAAGCCGTCAATGCCCGGCATCATTACGTCTAATAGGATGATGTCCGGTTTTAAATAGTGCATTTGCTCGATGGCGGACAAGCCATCAGTAGCAACCAATACCCGATAATTGGCTTCTGAAAGGGTGTCAGACAACAACGCCAGATTGCCTGGGGTGTCATCCACAATCATTACTGTGCCATTACTGTTAAAATTAGTAGTCATTCGGAAGATATACCTAAGCTATTGATTATAAATTGTTATTTTTTACATCTGTAATAGCTTCCGGATTTCGCCAATCCGAAATTCGCTAGATAGCTTTTTGATTTTAATAAGGAAATTTTGATATTCAGGCGCCTGTTTGCTTAATTGGTCAATGTGTCTATTTAAGCCGAGTATATCGCCGATACGCACAAAGCGGATTAGATCGTCTATGACCGCTTGTGGGGGTAGGGCAAGTGAATCGGTGCTATTGCTGATATTGGGGTTTTTTTGTTCTTCGGATAGCCAGACTAAGCCTAAATGCAATTGCAGTTTTTGCAATAACTCATCGACGGGTATGGGTTTGGCTAAAAAGTCATTACAACCTGCATTAATAGCAGCAAGCCGATCAGATGGGTAAGCATTGGCACTGAGTACCATGATAGGCATGCTGTAATCGTTTTGGCGTAGCTGTTGCGCGGTTTCAATGCCAGTAATGCCAGACATGGATAAATCCAGCAAAACCAAATCCGGATTTATGCTGGCAATTTTGCTTAAACAATCCTCGCCAGAACAGGCTTCTTCCAAATAAAACCCCAGCGGTTCCAAAATTGCCAAGATAACTTGGCGATGGTCGCTTTGGTCATCCACAACCAAGAGTTTTTTTCTGCGCCCTTGGTAACCAATGATTTGTTGCGGCACATCCGGGGCTGCTGTTTCTGTCGGCAAGCTGGGCAGAAGTAGGCGTACCGTAAAACTAGAGCCTTGACCGACCTCGCTTTTTACCGTCAACTCGCCGCCCATAATTTCCACTAGCACTTTGCTGATGGTTAAACCCAAACCGCTGCCGATATTGGCGTTACCTGTGGGCGAATGCAGGCGGGTAAATGGCTGGAATATGGCTTGAAGTTTTTCTTCCTCAATGCCGATGCCCGTATCGCTAATCTGAAAATTAGCCACACCGCCGCTGTAACTGATGCGGAAGCTAATTTCGCCCGCATGGGTGAATTTAATGGCATTGCCCAGCAGGTTGATAAGGATTTGCCCAACGCGTTTTTCATCGCCACGCACCCGTTGCGGCAGGTTATTGGCAAAATAACAATGGAACGCCAAGCCTTTGTCTTCGGCTTGCGCTTTGAAGATAAACACCAAATGGCCTAGAAAATTGGCGAAGTTAATTGGCTCGCTTTTAATCTCAAATTTACGCGCTTCAATACGGGCAATATCCAAAATATCTTCAATTAATGCCGATAAATGCTCGCCGCTGCGTTTTAAGGTTTCCACCGCTTGCCTGCGGTGTTCGGGGATGGTGGGATCGTTATTGAGGATATGGGCGTAACCAACAATGCTGTTCAGTGGCGAGCGGATTTCATGGCTCATGCTGCTTAAAAAACGGCTTTTGGCGGTGTTGGCAGAATCAGCCATTTCCATAGCTTGCTGTAATTTGCCGTCGGTTTTTTCGTGTTCGTCGATTTCCATCAACAACAATTGCGTTTGCTTGGCGGTTTCTTCATGGGCCACGCGGCGACTTTCATCATTTAAAATTAACCACCAAGTGCATAAGCCGATAAATACCAGTAATGACGCATAAATTTTGATGAAATTGCCCAGCAACAAATTAAAGGACGGTAAGTATTTTTCCGCCGCCAATAAATCTTGGTAATAAATGATGCCGATAAAAATACTGGTCAGTATCGACAGAAACATAAACAGTAAAAAAAACCGCAATAACCGTAGTTTTACCGTCATCAGCATGGCTTTTGGCATAAAGCGACTGGCAACTATTTCCAGATAATCATCCAGCCTAGAACCGGGTTTACAAGCATCAAGGCAACGGGCATCCAAGGTGCAGCATAACGAGCAGATGCTGCCGTCATAAGCGGGGCAAAAGGCAATATCTTCCTGCTCAAAATTATTCTCACAAATCACGCAAGTGCTGTGCGATTGCTGATTGTTGATGACGCGATCGCGGGCTAAATAATGTCTGCCACGGGTGGCAAAGGCGATACTGGGAACAAGGATAAATGCGACTGATAAGGAAATAAGCGCCGAGAAAGCCTGGGCGTATTCGCCAAATGCGCCGATATACGCCAAGGTACCCAAGAGCGAGGCGCACAAGGTGGCAATCATGCCGACGGGATTTAAATCGGGCAGGTAAGCGCGTTTAAATTCGATTAAATTGGGGCTTAATCCGAAGGGTTTGTTAATCATTAAATCTGCCGCCACCGCGCTAATCCACGCGATGGACATATTGGAAAATAGCCCCAGCACTTTTTCCAAGGCGTTAAAAACGCCAAATTCCATCAGCAACAGCGCGATTAAGACATTAAATAACAACCAGATAACCCGCCCAGGATGGCTATGGGTAATGCGCGAGAAAAAATTCGACCAAGCCAGCGAGCCAGCATAGGCGTTGGTGACATTAATCTTAACTTGGCTAAGCACGACAAATAAAGTGGTGATGGCTAAGGCCAATTGTGGGTTATCCAGCAATTGGTTATAGGCAATCAGATACATTTGCGTGGGTTCGTGGGCGTGTTCGGCGGGGATGCCGTGACGGATTGCTAAATGCGCCAGTAATGCGCCTGCCAATTGTCTTGCCATACCAAAAATAATCCAGCCTGGCCCTGCGGCAAGCACCGCAAACCACCACCGCCGACTGTTTTTAGCGGTTTTTTCCGGCATAAAACGCAGAAAATCCACTTGCTCACCGATTTGCGCCACCATCGAGGCGGCAATGGTGGTGGCACTGCCAAACATCAGCAAATTAAAGCCTTGACCGCTCCCAGCTATCCAAAAATAACTTTCCAAAGTGAGTAGGGCGTCGGGTTCGTATTGCACCACGGCAATATACGGAGTAATCAGCAGTAACAACCATAACGGCTGCGTCCACAGTTGCATACGGCTAATGGTGGTGATGCCGAAAGTGACTAAGGGGATAACGATGATGGCGCTGATGATGTGGGCGGTGGCTATTGGGATATGGAAATACAATTCCAAAGCCAAGGACATAATCGAGGCCTCCAGCGCAAACAGCGTGAAGGTGAAAGACGCGTAAATTAAGGAGGTGACGGTGGAGCCAAGATAACCAAACCCAGCGCTGCGGGTGAGTAGGTCAATATCGATGTTGTAACGGGCGGCGTAATAACTGACTGGCGTACTGATAATAAAAATCACCAAACCCACGGCTAAGATTGCCCAAAAGGCATTGGTGAAACCGTAATTGACCGTTAAAAAACCGCCAATAGCTTCCAGCACTAAAAAAGATGTTGAGCCAAATGCGGTGTTGGCGACTTGAAATTCCGTCCATTTGCGAAAACTTCTGGGGGCAAACCGTAAGGCGTAATCTTCCAACATTTCATTGGCAACCCACGAGTTGTAATCGCGGCGTACCTTGGCAATGTTTTGGTAAAGGTTGTTTCTCATTCGTTGGTGGCTGTTAGTGCAATGGTGTTGGATAAGGCTAGTTTATCCAACATATTGAAACACACAGAACTTACCGCATCACTGAGTTTAGCGGTGATAACGTCGGCATTCGCTGCAACAGAGGTATTTTGCCAATCACTGGCAACCACGCTGGTTTGGAATTTTGCCAAAGGTTTTGATGAGCCTGGGTTGGTTAACTGGCAGCTAATCGGGATGACTTGTGCGCTTTGAAAATCGCTGCCAAACAAAAAATTAAGCGGCGTGGCATCGGAGTGCATCGCCCCGATTACCGCTTGTAGCCGATGCGACGTGCGATTGTTTGCGGTGGTATTCACCGGATAATGCCAAGCCGCCAGCGTATGGCTGATTTGTGCTGCTAGCACTTGTTCAGACAAGGTAACACCAAATTGCTGGCTGCTTTCGGCAGCTATAGAGAAGACAATACTGCTTATTTCGATTTTATCGGCAGGGTGATGTTGGCCCAAATCGGCGACAGCTAGCGTCCAAGCGCTTAAGGCAAAACTACCAAGCAGCCAATTTAATCGCGATAACGGTTTAGTCCAAAATCTTTGGGTATTCATGACAGGCAACTCCTTATAAGTGGAAACCACTTTAAAGAAAGACAATGGCTGTCCGATATACGTCATTTAACGCATTAAGGGTATTTAAAGTTGCGTAGGTCGGGTTAGTGACAGCGTAACCCGACATTTGTGACTAAGCGGTGATAGTAACCTTAGCAAATTTGCGTTTTCCAACTTGGTAAACATGCGAGCTGCCGACTGGCATTTCCAATTTAGTATCCGTGATTTTTTCGCCGTCAATTTTTGCCGCACCTTGGTTAATCATCCGCATGGCTTCCGAGGTACTATCAGTTAGCCCAGCATCTTTTAACAGCTTGGTGATGGCATAACCGCCACCTTCAGCAGGCAGGCTAATTTCGGTGATGTCATCCGGTAATGCACCGCGTTGGAAACGTGCTTCGAAATTTTCCAAGGCTTTTTCAGCGGCTTGGGCAGTATGGAAACGCTCGATAATTTCTTGCGCCAATTTGACTTTGTAATTGCGCGGATTAGCGCCTTGTTCGCATTCTTGCCGCCATTGCTTGATTTCACTCATAGGGCGGAAGCTTAACAATTCAAAATAACGCCACATTAACTCGTCAGAAATAGACATCAACTTGCCGAACATATCATCCGGCGCATCGGCGATACCGACGTAATTATTTAGCGATTTGGACATTTTTTGCACGCCGTCCAAGCCTTCCAAAATCGGCATGGTGATAACCACTTGCGGTTTTTGCCCATACACTTCTTGCAATTGCCGTCCAACCAATAGATTGAATTTTTGGTCGGTACCGCCCAACTCTACATCCGCGCGCATGGCAACCGAATCATAACCTTGAATCAGCGGGTATAAGAATTCATGGATGGCGATAGGCTGTCCGCCTTTAAAACGTTTGCTGAAATCATCGCGTTCCAACATCCGCGCGACGGTATGTTTGGCGGCAATTTGGATTAAATCCGCAGGCGACATGGCGTTCATCCAAGTGGAATTGAACATCACTTGGGTTTTTTCAGGGTCAAGGATTTTAAAAATCTGGCTTTGGTAAGTTTCCGCATTCGCCAGCACATCTTCGCGGCTTAAGGGTTTACGGGTAGCGTTTTTGCCAGTGGGGTCACCGATCATGCCAGTGAAATCGCCAATCAGGAATAGCACCTCATGGCCTGCATCCTGAAATTGTTTTAGCTTATTAATAAGGACGGTATGCCCCAGATGCAGGTCAGGCGCGGTGGGATCAAAACCCGCTTTAATCCGTAAAGGCCGATTTTCCGCCAATTTTTTGACCAATTCCTGCTCAACCAAAACCTCATCAGTCCCTCGTAAAAGGTTTGCTAATACATCTTCCTGCACTGTTTGCTCCACATCAGCTCGTTATAAAGGTTGCGGCATTATAGATTAATGGGTGATTGCGTCGGATAAATTTTTAACGCACACTTAAAGCCATCGCTTGCTTTTTGCCGGAACAAATTATGAATTTGAGGGATTTGCATTACTTAATTGCCGTTGCCGATTTACGCAGCTTTGTGCAAGCGGCGGAGCGCTGTTTTATCAGCCAGCCAACCTTAAGTACCCAAATAAAAAAAATGGAAGACGGTTTGGGCGTAAAGATTTTTGAGCGCACCAACAAAAAAGTGCTGGCGACAGAATTGGGCGAAAGCATTATCGCGTCGGCGCGTCGTATTCTGCGGGAAGTGGAACACATCAACGAATTGGCGCGTATCGCCCAAGACCCGTTGGCGGGCAATTTACGGTTAGGCGCATTCCCAACCTTATCCACCTATATTTTTCCGCAATTAGTACCCCTGATAAAACAGCAACTGCCGCAGATTCGCTTGATTTTGGTGGAAGAAAAAACCGAGCAATTGCTGCTGCAATTAAAAAACGGGCAAATGGATGTCGCCTTATTGGCGCTGCCTGTGGTTGATGATTATTTGGAATCGGTCAGCCTATTCACGGATGAGTTTTTGTTAGCCGTCGCTGGCGACCATCCTTTGGCTGCCAAGGCGGAGGTAAGCCCTGAGGATTTGCAAGGGCAAGCGCTGTTGTTATTGGATGAAGGCCATTGTTTACGCGGACAGGCTTTGCAAGTTTGCCAAGCGCATTTTCTTGAAGAAGATACGGATGTCCGGGCGACAGGTTTGGAGACTTTAAGACAGATGGTACGGGCGGGGACAGGAATCACTTTTATGCCGCGCATTGCCGCCCAAGCCAGTGACCACAGCATCCGCTATCTGCCATTTACCGAGCCAGCGCCGTATCGCAGTATCGGACTGGTCTGGCGAAAAACCAGCAACCGTAAGCAATTAATTATGCTGTTGGCGGATTTATTACGGCTGGCTCACCAAGCGCAGTTGGCGTAAATGATTGTCCACGAAAAGCACGAAAAAACACGAACATGAGTGGGTGGGTATTTATAGTTCCCATGCTCCGGCGTCAATGCCATTAAGTTAAGGAAAAAATAATATGAACCAAAGGCTTAAACCGTTCGTGCTGAGATTCTATGGTTTTAGTCAAGCTGCAACTTTAATGCAGCCTATTTTCTGTGCATCGAATCTGGCATCGGCTTGACGCCAAAGCGAGAAGGCGATGCGTAATAATTTCCTGGCCAGGATGACCAGTGCCTGGGTCGCAGAGAATTCTCTGGCGAGTAAGGCTTGGTAATAAGGTTTCCACACGGCGGTTTTGACCCCCGCCTGGGCACAGTTGTACAGCAACCGCCGCAACTCGGCCGGCCCACGCTTGGACACACGCCGCCGCCCCCGCTTTTGCCCTGAATCACTGGCCCTAGGATCAAGCCCCACAAATGCCACGGCGGCATCGCTGCCGCTTAACGGTACACGATCAAACAAGACGGCAAGCTGTGTTGAGGTTTGCCGGCCAATGCCCGGTATGCTTTCAAGTCGCCGGGCTTCGGCTTTAAGCATCGGTTGCCGCGTTAACAAGCCATTCATTTGCTTGTCAATGTTCGTCAGCAAGGCGTCCAAGGACAGCAAGGCCGCACGGATAGGCGCGGCCAGTTCGTTCATGCCCCGCAAGGCTTTGTGCAGGGCTTGGCGGTGTTTGACGACGGTCGCACGCCGCCGTTGCAGCAAAGCCAATTGGTGATGCACTTCCGTGGCTGGTTGGTAGGGGCGTAAATGGCACCGTTCGGCCGTGATGAAGCGCCGGATCATTTGGGCGTCCACCCGGTCCGTCTTGCCGCGCCGCCCTAAGCCGAGCGCATAATGGCGCATGTCACGTGGGTTGAGCACATAGACAACCTTGCCCATCGATACCGCACGGTTGGCGACCTGTTGATGATAGGTCCCCGTCGCCTCCAGCCCCAGATAACTTTCCTCTGGCAAGGTCGCCAGCCAGGCATCAATGGCTGACGGGGTATTGGCAATGGTGACAAGCCCTTGCCCTGAATCAATCACCAACTCATCCTTCGCCACATCGATTCCAATCAACATTTCGCTTTTCATAAATCCTCCGGCTATTGAAAATAAGAGAGTCGGGGTGGTGCTTCTGCCGGGTAAGCTTGTGCACAAATCGGCGGTCTGACCGCTAGATTCTTCATCGACCCTGGAAGACGCGATGGGATGAACTCTCAGCGAGGGCTGTCTAAGCAGATACTTGTCGACGTCCCTCCATCCCGACACCCAAAGTTTCCCCGATTCTCTTAAGCTTTACCATACAAGCTTGTCGAAGCATGAATGGTTTAAGTCTTTGCTCACGGATTTTTCCGTTCATCCTTCGACAAGCTCAGGACGAACGGAAAAATCCTGCCACAACTATCGCATCCTATTGATAAGTATTATAAATTCTTAACTTAATGGCAGTGATGCTCCGGCGTGGGAACGATAGCCAAGTTGGAGTCCAAAACATGTTTTGGACTCCAAAAATTAAAGGACTTTAGTGTTTCTATCGGTAGGAAGCTTGTGTTGTGAACAGCTGTCAGATTTCAATGCCATTTTTCGTGTCTTTTCGTGCCGTTCGTGGACATAAGCCTTAGATTTAAACAGAAATTGCCGCTTTGATATGGTCATGCGCCTGATAATCTAACAGGGCAAAATCTTCATATTGGTAGTCAAACAACGATGGCGGTTTGCGTATAAATTGCAAAGTCGGTAATGGCAAAGGTTCGCGGGATAACTGCAAACGCGCTTGTTCCAAATGGTTTAGATACAGATGAACATCGCCGCCCGTCCAAATAAAATCACCTACACCTAAGCCGACTTGTTGGGCAATCATATGCGTCAACAACGCATAACTGGCGATATTAAAAGGCAAACCCAAAAACGTGTCGCAACTGCGTTGGTAAAGTTGGCAAGATAATTTCCCGTCAGCAACATAAAACTGGAACAAAGCATGGCAGGGCGCTAAAGCCATTTTTCCGGCGGCAACATTGGCTTGCGGGCTAATGCTTTCATCCGGCAGATCGGCAACATTCCACGCGGAAACCAGCATTCTGCGGCTATCTGGCGTAGTAGTCAGTTGCGTAAGTATTTGTTGCAATTGGTCAATCTGCTTGCCATCGGCAGTGGGCCAAGAGCGCCATTGTTGACCGTACACTGGCCCTAAATCGCCTGCGGTATCCGCCCACGCATTCCAAATACTCACCTGATGCTGTTGCAAATAACCGATATTGGTATCGCCCTGCAAAAACCACAGCAATTCATGAATGATGGATTTTAAATGGATTTTTTTGGTGGTGACTAAGGGGAAGCCTTGGTTTAAATCAAAGCGCAGTTGATGGCCGAAAATAGACAACGTGCCGCTGCCAGTGCGGTCAGCTTTGCGGTGGCCTTCGCTGAGGATTTTGTCGAGCAGGTTTAAGTATTGGTGCATGGTGGCCTAGTACTCAGTCAATGATTTTTTTGTCGGGTCAATCCGATCCCGTAGGGGCGGATGGCTGTCCGCCTTTTTTAAGAACCCATACCAGAATCTGCTGTGATAAGGCGAGCAGCCGCTCGCCACTACGAAAATAATACCGACAATTCAGATAGGGTAAGCCATTCGCCGCTCAAAGCGGTTAAACCTTAGCCTAATTTAAAGCCAGTAAAAAAGCCTGCCGTCGCGCTCAGGCCTTTGCTGGTGAAGTCTGATAGGCGATGTAATAAAAAATCGCCAGAAGATTTAGCCGCGTCTGTTGCGGTGCTGGCGGCGCTTTCAAGCTGGGCGTCGGTAATGTGGATAACGCCGTAGTACTCGCACGCAAACAGCACCACAATGGCAGCACCGCCCAAAAATAACGCAGTACGCAACATTTTTTTGGCGAAATAACCAACCGCCATACCGATGATAAACGGTGCGCCTACATTGCCCAGTAAAAATGCCGAGGAAAAAATATCAGTGGATGCGGTGTCGGTTACGGCTTTGTTCATGTCAGTTTGTTGGCTTTTGATTAATTTAGTCGTTAAAGATAGCGCTTTTGGGTAAGCATTGGTGTTTACCCTGCCGCCGCGTGGCACTTATATTAAAGGACATAGACGGGAAATCAAGGCATTTGCCGCAGTTAAACCGCCTGGCTTTTTTGCACCATTATTAGGCAAGCCAGCCGAGCAGGTCGCCCAGTGCTAGTGCGTATGCTATTGTGGCAAGGGCTGAATTGCCACAATCAATAAGCATCTTGGTATGAATTCTGAGATAATTGACCCTTAATTTGTCGGCATATTAATTGCTGTATCCCTTAACCAGCCTTACCGTAAAAATCGGTGAAACCTAAAACATGATAGATAAAGAAGCATTTAAACCTTGTGATTTGGTGATTTATGGCGCCTTGGGTGATTTGTCACGGCGCAAGCTAATCATCTCCCTTTATCGGCTGGAAAATGCCAATTTATTGAAGCCGGATACCCGCATTACCGGTGTGGATAGGCATGAGTTCAGCAATGAAGAATTTATTGAAATAGCCCATAAAAGCTTGCAAGAATTTTTGAGCGAAGCCTTAGATGATGCGGTTTGGCAGCGGTTTGCTACCCGTTTGGCGTATTTGCAGATTGATTTGATGGATATGGCGCAGTACCAAAGCCTAAAAACCATCATCGATGCCGACAAACGTATTATGGTCAATTACTTTGCCGTGTCGCCATTCTTGTTTAAAAGCATTTGCCAAGGCTTGGCGCATTCTGGTGTGTTGACCGATGAATCGCGCATGGTTATGGAAAAACCCATCGGGCATGATTTGAAATCGTCCAAAGAAATCAATGATGTGGTTGCCAGCGTTTTCAAAGAAAGCCAAGTTTTCCGAATTGACCATTATCTCGGCAAAGAAACCGTATTGAATTTGTTGGCCTTGCGTTTTGCCAATTCCATCTTCACCACCAATTGGAATCACAATACCATTGACCACATTCAAATTACCGTCGGTGAAGAAGTCGGTATTGAAGGCCGCTGGGATTATTTCGACAAAACTGGGCAGCTGCGCGACATGCTGCAAAACCATTTGTTGCAGATTTTGACCTTCATCGCCATGGAGCCGCCAGTTAACTTGGAAGCCGCCAGCATCCATAGTGAAAAAATTAAAGTCCTGAAAGCCTTGCGGCCTATTACCAAGCGCAATGTTGAAGAAAAAACCGTGCGTGGACAATACACCGCAGGCTATGTAAAAGGCGTTGCCGTCCCCGGTTATTTGGAAGAAGAGGGCGCAAATACTGAAAGTACCGCAGAGAGCTTTGTCGCCATCCGCGTAGATATTGATAACTGGCGTTGGGCAGGCGTACCGTTTTATATGCGTACTGGCAAACGTATGCCAAACAAGCGCACCGAAATTGTCGTGTACTTCAAGCAACTGCCGCACAATATTTTCCGCAACAGCTTCCGCGATTTGCCGCCCAATAAATTGATTATCCATTTACAGCCCAACGAAGGCGTGGAAATTGAGATGCTCAATAAAATTCCTGGTATTGAAGACCCGCACATCAAACTGCAAAAAACCAAATTGGATTTAAGCTTCTCCGATGATTTTAAAAAGAGCCGGATTTTTGGTGGCTATGAAAAATTAGTCTTGGAAGCTATGCGCGGCAATCCCACATTATTTTTAAGCAGGGAAGAAATTGAACAAGCGTGGACGTGGGTAGATTCCATCCAAACAGCATGGAAAGAACGTTACGCCAAGCCAAAAACTTATGCGGCAGGCACTTGGGGGCCGATAGCCTCCGTCGCCCTGATTGCTAGGGATGGCAGGGCTTGGGAAGAATAATTAATCCGCCAACTAATTATATGGTTAGTATTTTGGCGTACCTTACAAAAATAACTAGGTTTTAAATATGCACCCCATCATCGAGAAAGTTACCCAAGAGATCATCGAACGCAGCCATCCGACGCGTTCCGCGTATTTGCAATACATCGACAAAGTCGCCAGAAACGCACCTACACGTGTGGGTAAGGGCTGCGGTAACTTGGCGCATGGTTTTGCGGCTTGTAGTGCCGCTGAAAAAGCCGATTTAAAGGCCGACTACAAACCCAATATCGCCATCATCACTGCTTACAACGACATGTTGTCTGCCCACCAACCTTATAAAGACGCGCCGGATTTGATTAAACAAGCGGTGAGCGAAGCGGGCGGTGTCGCACAAGTTGCTGGCGGCGTGCCTGCCATGTGCGACGGCATCACCCAAGGCGAAGCTGGCATGGAATTGTCCTTGTTCAGCCGCGATTTGATTGCCATGGCGACCGCTATCGGTATGAGCCACAACATGTTCGACGGCGCTTTATATTTAGGCGTGTGTGACAAAATCGTCCCAGGCCTGCTGATTGGTGCATTGAGTTTCGGGCATTTGCCTGCGGCGTTCGTGCCAGCCGGCCCCATGCCCAGCGGCATGACCAACAAAGAAAAAGCCCGCGCCCGCCAAGCCTATGCAGTCGGCAAAATTGGCCGTAAAGAATTGCTGGAAGCGGAAATGGCGTCTTACCACAGTCCCGGCACCTGTACTTTTTACGGCACCGCCAACAGCAACCAGATGATGATGGAAATCATGGGCTTGCATTTGCCCGGTAGCTCATTCATCAACCCTTACACGCCGTTACGTGACGAGCTGACCAAAGAAGCCGCGCGCCAAGTATTGAAATTCACCTCGATGGGTGATGACTGGCGGCCTATCGCGCACATGGTTTGCGAGAAAGCCATTGTCAACGCCGTTATCGGTTTGCTGGCGACAGGCGGCTCAACCAACCACACCATGCACTTGATCGCTATCGCCCGCGCTTCCGGCATCGTGCTGAACTGGGACGATTTCGACAAATTGTCCAAAGCCATACCGTTAATCGCCAAAATTTACCCGAACGGCTCTGCCGACGTTAACCATTTCCAAGCCGCTGGCGGTATGGGCGTGTTGATTGCCGAGCTGTTGCGTAATGGCCTGTTGCACGAAGACATCCTCACCATTGCCGATAAAAAAGGCATGGACAGCTACTGCCAAGAGCCCAAACTGATCGACGAAAAATTGGTTTGGGAACCTGTACCTGAACAATCTTTAGACCCTGAAGTGCTCAGTACCGTCGCGCAACCGTTCGCCACAGGTGGCGGTTTGCATGTGATGAAAGGCAATTTAGGGCGCGGCGTATCGAAATTATCGGCGGTATCAGCTGACCATCAAATTGTCGAAGCACCTGCCATCGTTTTTGATGACCAAGAAGACATGTTGGCAGCCTTCAAACGTGGCGAGTTGGAAAAAGATTTTGTTGCCGTTATCCGCTTCCAAGGCCCGCGCGCCAACGGTATGCCGGAATTGCACAAACTCACGCCGCCATTGGGCGTGCTGCAAGACAAAGGCTTTAAAGTCGCCTTGGTTACTGACGGGCGTATGTCCGGCGCATCCGGCAAAGTGCCGTCCGCCATCCACATGTGCCCTGAATGTGAAGTCGGCGGGCCGCTGGCAAAAGTTCACAACGGAGATATTATTTCCATGAACTTGCAAACGGGTGATGTTAACGTCTTGGTTGACGAAGCTGAATTCAACGCTCGCGTACCTGTGCCGAACACTGCGAAAAACCACCATTACGGCATGGGCCGGGAAATGTTCGGACGCTTCCGCTTAAATGCCTCATCAGCGGAAACTGGTGCGTCCAATTTGTTTGTTTGTGATTAATTAATGTAGGTTGGGGTGACGCAGGAACCCCAACAAACCCATGCCAACAAGCTTGTTGGGGTTCGCTCACTCACCCCAACCTACTGAAATAACTTAAAGCGAATTAAAAAATGACTCAAAAAAACTGGAAAATCGACCCGAAAGACGTCTTAAACGCAGGCCCGGTGATGCCGGTCATGGTCATCCAAAACTTGGACGACGCCGTACCGCTCGCACAAGCCTTGGTCGATGGCGGCATTAAAGTATTAGAAATCACCTTGCGTACGCCGATTGCCTTAGAAGCCATCAAACTGATTAGCGAAAACGTCAAAGACGCCATTGTCGGCGCAGGTACTATCTTAAACCCTGAACAACTCAAAGCCGCTGAAGACGCGGGCGCTGTGTTTGCCATCAGCCCTGGTTTAACGCCAACCTTATTGGAAGCGGCGGTTAACGGCAATATCGCCTTGATCCCCGGCGTTGCCAGCTTGTCTGAATTGATGTTGGGCATGGAATACGGTTTGGATCATTTCAAATTCTTCCCTGCCGAAGCCGCTGGCGGCATCCCGATGTTAAAAGCCATCGCCGGCCCAGTACCGCAAGTGACTTTCTGCCCAACAGGCGGCATTTCACCAGAAAACTATTTAGCGTATTTAGCCTTGCCGAATGTGGCTTGCGTGGGTGGCTCTTGGTTAGCACCAGGCGATGCCGTCAAAGCAAAAAATTGGGCAAAAGTCACCGAATTGGCACAACAAGCCATTATTAACAGCCAAGCAAAATAAACCCGATAAAAACCGTAACGATATAACGATTTAAAACAGAGGGAAAACCATGACCAATCCGCAAATACTTAGTTTGAACGATCAAGATAAAACCTTGTGTGAATTACCCATATTAACGGGAAGCACGGGGCCTGATGTTGTTGATGTTCAAGCCTTGTATAAAAATACAGGCATGTTTACCTACGATCCTGGTTTTAATTCGACAGCCAGTTGCCGCTCCAGCATTACCTTTATTGATGGTGATTTGGGCGTTCTGTTATATCGCGGTTACCCGATTGAACAATTGGCAGAACATTGCACTTTCTTGGAAGTTTGCCATTTGTTATTGAACGGCGAATTGCCTAATGAAGAAGAATTAAAGGAATTTACCCACCACGTCACCATGCACACCATGGTGCACGATCAATTGACCAACTTCTTCAAAGGCTTCCGCCGCGACGCGCATCCAATGGCGATTATGGTCGGTGTAGTGGGTGCGTTATCGGCGTTTTATCACGACACCCTCGACATCCGTACCAAAAAAGACCGCGAAATCAGCGCCATCCGCTTGATTGCCAAAGTCCCGACCATTGTTGCTATGTGCCATAAATACAGTGTCGGTATGCCATTTATGTACCCACAAAACAAACTCAGCTATGTGGAAAACTTTCTCCGCATGATGTTGGCAACGCCTTGTGATGATTTTGTCCCCAACCCCGTCTTAGTCCGCGCCCTTGACCGCATTTTAATTTTACATGCCGATCACGAACAAAATGCCTCCACGTCTACCGTGCGTTTAGCAGGTTCTAGCGGCGCAAACCCATTTGCCTGTATTACTGCGGGTATCGCTTGCCTCTGGGGTGCTGCTCATGGCGGTGCTAACGAAGCCGTACTGACGATGTTAGAAAAAATTGGCGATGTTTCCCGCATCCCGGAATTTATCGCTAAAGCCAAAGACAAAAACGACCCGTTCCGCTTAATGGGTTTTGGTCATCGGGTTTACAAAAATTACGACCCGCGCGCTACTTTAATGCGGGAAACCTGCCATGAAGTATTGAATGAGCTGGATTTGCACGATTTGAAGTTGTTCAAATTAGCATTGGAATTAGAGCGTATCGCCCTTGAAGATGATTATTTCATCCAGAAAAAACTTTACCCGAATGTCGATTTTTACTCCGGCATCGTCTTACATGCCCTAGGCATCCCAACCAATATGTTCACCGCCATGTTTGCAATGGGCCGCACCGTCGGCTGGATTGCCCATTGGGATGAAATGATTGCCGATCCTGAGCAAAAAATCGGCAGACCGCGCCAATTGTATACAGGCGCAAAACCCAGAGATGTACCGATTAAAGCCAAATAAGCCTTTATTTTGTTTTAGGAGTCCAAAACATGTTTTGGACTCCTTACGGCATCCGCATTAAAAATACCTGTCCTGGAACAGGCTTGTAACAGGTTTAATAAGATTTTAGTTGTAGGGTGGGCAGGCTTTTCTGCCCACCGTTTACCGCATAATCGGTGGACATCATCCAAAACCTAGACTTTTCAGGTTTTTAAAACCTGAAAGGTCAATCCCCCTAAGCCGCGTATGACAACGCGCCTAAGCCTTGTTCGGCGGCTTGTTTATAAAAACTCTGTAAGCAATCGAATTGTTCCAATAGGTATTCGTCATCGTCTTGAAAAACCTCAAAGTGGTATAAATCCGAGCTATCACCTAAAGCGCTCATACCCGCCATGATTTGTGCGTGCGTCCACGCCGCCAATTTTTCGGCATTGACTTTAACTTCCGCCGCTGAAATCAAATTGCAGCCATTAAATAAAGCATCGTCCACTTCCACGCCTATCCAAAATCCCACGCCATCCAGTATCGCCGCCAAAACATCCCACGCGGTTTCCACATCGGTATTCAGCGTGTACTTTTCATCTTCCAAAACCCATTGGTCAATCAAGCTATGGTCATTCACCATCGCTTCAATTTCAGGTTGGGTAAAAGCGCGAAAAAAGATATTCATACTCATAATGTTGCTCCTGTTTTTGTGGTTTTGACGGGGTTGTGAATTAACGGTTAAGTAGAAATATAGGATGTGCTGAGGCACGAAGCGCATCCTATGGCTCGGCATGATCTCATGGCATTAAAGCTTTGATTAACAAGTTATTAGCGTGAATCTGCCTAATACGTTTTTGAGTAGGGTACGCTGTGCGTACCATCATTCACTACAACAATAGCGATGTAAAAGGTACGCACAGCGTACCTACTTGGCTAATTCATTTTTCATCAAATTGTAGGGTGTATAAGCGAAGCGCCATACACCAAATTGTGAATAGACAACACGCCATTTAGAGTCAATTCATGGCAGGAATGAATAAAGAGGAGCGGTAAATCCGTTTGTAGTGATTACAATCCCGATGTGGTGTATGACGCTTCGCTTATACACCCTACGGGCTCAATAAGCGTAACCACGAATTCTATGAACTAGCTGATAAGTTTCACCTTGAGTCTTACGATGGAATGGACGTTGGGCCAACCGAGTAGCGCCATGATGCCCAACCCATCAATCGAAACAGCGGTTCGTGTTTAACCCGTAACACGCATTTTGTAGGGTGCAATAGGCGCTAGCCGTATTGCACCGTATGTTCATCTCAAGCATCCGGCGCATTACGCTATCGCTAATGCGCCCTACTCATAAAACAGTCAGGCAGGATGAGCAGAAAAGCATTGCCCACAGAGTATCTACGCAAAAAATCACCCAAAACTATCGCCGAAACCGTCCTACTATCTAAACCCTTTACATCAACGTTGATTTAACAAATGTTTAATCTTTTACTTGCCAATCTTGCACTTGCTTTCACCATAATACTGTCGATTTTGAGTTCGTTTTTATTTAAATCAGTACATGGATTATTTACACAAATCTCATTTTGCGGTCTTGTCCTAATTTTATTTACGCTTCTTCGTCTAACAATAGACAATCAAACCTTTAAGTTGCATAAATTAGTCCACTTTGTATTTGGCATTGCAAATGTTTTATCTCTTTCTGGTTTCGGCTTATTTTTTTTGGGAATACATGAGGGGGCGAAAGCTCTTGCTGCAGCAATGTTTGTTGGTATCTACTTTTTTACTCCGGCCTTAGCTTTATTTTTATGTGGAATGATAGGCCTTGCGATCTACTTAACCCGTAAAGCAATCAAGTAGGGTAAATGTTAATCTCAAGCATCCGGCGCATTACGCTATCGCTA
Organism: uncultured Methylococcaceae bacterium; assembly: GCA_903928685.1. Lineage (GTDB taxonomy): Bacteria > Pseudomonadota > Gammaproteobacteria > Methylococcales > Methylomonadaceae > Methylovulum. Next base: position 8,700 of record CAIYRS010000021.1, on the reverse strand, counting down.
ATGCGCCCTACTCATAAAACAGTCAGGTAGGGTGGGCAGAAAAGCGTTGCCCACCCTACCTGACTTCAGCGATATTACATTCCATAGCCACGTATTGTGTGTTAACTCATAGGCTATTTGAAATTGCTATTTTGATAATTGATACCACTGAAGCAGCAGTAATACCACGTTCTTTGCAGTATTTAGATTGCAACCAAACAGAGAGCTGCTTTTGACCCTTGCTGGCATTGCACCCGCAACAACAAAGAACTATATTTTCTCTGGTGATAATTGTTGCATCATTAATGATGTGCTCCCAGCTGGCTGCAGACTTCCTGGAGACATTGGCAGGCGTAAATTCAACACCACAATAAACACAAGCCTTATCTCTTTCTCTTACTTCCGTTTCTAGCCAAACTGGAACGTTCCATTTATTCGCCATGACTCAATCCACCATTTACAAATAATTTTTAATAGCATCAGTTGCTGCTTGCAAAAAAGCTTCCATCATTGACGAATACCATTTGTCTTCTAATTTCACTGCTTGACTGAGTATCCATCTATAAATTTGTATTGAAATATCGGGATATTTTTCCCTGATTTTATCAATGAATTTAGATATTTTTTAATTTTTAGTTCGTTGATCGCATTGCTAAAATGCTTAATTTACTAAAGTCAGCCCAACCTAAAAATCTTCAATTCGCATAACTAGACCCACCCGAATGCAACCCCAAGCGATCAAACAATGCCACATCATGGTTAGTCATTGGGTTATCAGTCGTCAGCAATTTATCACCATAAAAAATCGAGTTCGCGCCGGCTAAGAAGCACAAGGCTTGCATTTCGTCGCTCATTTCTTTGCGGCCTGCGGAGAGGCGGACGCGGGAGGTCGGCATTAAGATGCGGGCGACGGCGATGGTGCGGATGAAGACTAGCGGGTCGAGTTTTTCTGTGCCCATCAGCGGTGTGCCTTCGACTTGTACCAACATGTTGATCGGTACGCTTTCCGGGTGTTTAGGCATGTTCGCCAATTCGATCAACAATTTAGCGCGGTCTTGTTCGCCCTCACCCATGCCGACGATGCCGCCGCAGCAAACATTGATACCCGCATCGCGTACCCGTGCCAAAGTGTCTAAGCGGTCTTTATAGGTGCGGGTGGTGATGACTTCGGAATAGTAATCTTCGGAAGTATCCAGATTGTGGTTGTAGTAATCGAGGCCGCCTTCTTTGAGCCGTGCGGTTTGTGTGTCGGTCAACATGCCTAAGGTTACGCAGGTTTCCATGCCTAAGGCTTTCACGCCTTGCACCATTTCCACGACGCGTTCGATGTCGCGGTCTTTTGGTTGTCGCCACGCCGCGCCCATGCAGAAACGCGATGCGCCTTGGTCTTTGGCTTGTTGTGCGGCTTGGATGACTTCGGCTATGGGCATCAAGGCTTCGGATTTTAGGCCGGAGTCGTAACGCGCACTTTGTGGGCAATAGCCGCAGTCTTCTGAACACGATCCGGTTTTGATGCTGAGCAAGCTGCTGATTTGCACTTCGTTGGGATCAAAATTTTGACGGTGTACGCTTTGTGCTTGAAAAATCAAGTCGTTAAACGGTAAATCAAACAGGGCTTGGACTTCGGCTAATTGCCAATCGTGGCGTAATACAGACATGGGGGATAACTCCGACTATAGTTATTGCTAAGCATGTAACCATACTTATCAACTTGTTATTATGAATTGGGTAGACAACTGGCTGAACATTATACAGGATTACGTATTGCCGCCTACTTGCCTGTTATGCGGGAATGCGGGCTGGCAAAACCATGATATTTGCTTGATTTGCCAGCAACATTTATTGCAAAACCACCATTGCTGTTATCAATGCGGCGAACATTTTGCGCTACCGCCAGCGGTGCCGATGTTGTGCGGACGCTGTATTGCCCAATCTCCGGCGTTTGATGAAACCCACGCGCCTTATATCCATCAAGGTGCGATCCGGCATTTGGTGACGACGTTAAAATTTGGTGCCACTTATAAAAATGCGCGTTTGTTGGGGCAGTTGTTGGCAGACCAGTTGCGTGATAGCCATCGGCAGCCGGAATTGTTAATCCCCGTGCCTTTGCATAAAAGCCGTTATCGGCAACGCGGCTTTAACCAATCGATAGAAATCGCCCGTACTGTCAGTAAAGAATTGGCAATTCCGTTAGATTTGTCTAGCTGCCAACGCCTACGCAACACACCGCAGCAAAGTAATTTGACTGCCAAGCAACGCCGGAAAAATATCAAAAATGCCTTTGCGGTGGTAAAGCCGATAGCCGCCAGCCATGTGGCGATTATTGATGACGTGATGACCACAGGTTCAACGATGGATGAGTTGGCGAAGGTGTTGAAAAAAGCGGGGGTGGAGAAGGTGGATGTGTGGGTTTGTGCGCGGGCTTAAGTATTCAGCCGATGATTTTTTGTCGGGTCAATCTAGCATCGTAGCGGCGGACGGTTGTCCGCCTTTTTTAGAGCCTTTACCCAATACTGCTGCGACCAAAGGCGAGCAGCCGCTCGCCCCTACGAAAATGATACCGTCAATTCAAGATTGATTGAGAACGGTATTAACGATAACCATCTATCGCTGCAAAAAATTCCGCAACATGTCATGCCCGTGTTCGGTCAGGATGGATTCTGGGTGGAATTGTACGCCTTCTATATCGAAGCTTTTGTGGCGTACGCCCATGATTTCGTCTTGGTTGCCGTCGGCATCTTGCGTCCAGGCGGTCACTTCTAAGCAATCGGGGATGGTGGCTTGTTCAATCACCAAGGAATGGTAACGGGTGGCGGTGAACGGGTTATTTAAGCCTTTAAACACGCCCAAATCATGGTGGTAAACCTGTGAGGTTTTGCCGTGCATGATGCTTTTGGCGTGGATGATATTGCCGCCAAACGCGTAACCGATACTTTGGTGGCCTAAGCACACGCCTAAAATGGGGATTTGGCCTTTGAAGCGGTTGATGGTGGCGACCGATATGCCGGCTTCTTTGGGGGTGCAAGGGCCGGGGGAGATGACGATTTTATCGGGCGCTAAGGCGGCGATGTCTTCTACGCTGACTTGGTCGTTGCGGACAACAGTAACCGCCGCGCCGAGTTCGCCAAAATATTGGACTAGGTTGTAGGTGAAGGAGTCGTAATTATCGACCATGACCAGTTTTACGCTCATGCGCTTTCTCCTTGTAAACCCGCTTCCGCCATGCTGACGGCACGGAAAATGGCGCGGCCTTTGTTGAGGGTTTCTTCCCATTCGCTGGTGGGGACGGAATCGTAAACAATCCCCGCACCTGCTTGTATATGTAAGGTATTGTCTTTTATGACGGCGGTGCGGATGGCGATGGCGGTATCTAAATTGCCCGACCAGGAAATGTAGCCAACTGCGCCAGAATAAACACCGCGTTTGACGGGTTCTAGCTCATCAATAATTTCCATAGCACGGACTTTTGCCGCGCCGCTGACGGTGCCAGCTGGAAAGGTTGCCGCTAATACGTCAAAGGCATTTTTGCCGGATTGCAAGCTGCCAGTGACGTTGGAGACGATGTGCATGACGTGCGAATAGCGTTCAACAATCATTTTGTCGGTGAGTTTTACGCTGCCGATTTCTGCTACCCGTCCGACATCGTTACGGCCTAAGTCGATAAGCATAAGGTGTTCGGCGATTTCTTTGGGGTCTGCCAGTAGTTCTTGCTCTAAGGCTAAATCCAATTCTGGGGTGCTGCCGCGTCGGCGTGTGCCAGCAATTGGGCGCACGGTGACGGTATCGTCCTCTAAGCGCACCAATATTTCCGGCGATGAGCCGACAATATGGAAGTCGTCCAAATTAAGGAAGAACATGTACGGCGAGGGGTTTAAGCTGCGTAAGGCGCGGTACAAGTTTAACGGCGCGGCGCTGTAAGGGATGGACATGCGTTGCGACAGCACCACTTGCATGATGTCGCCATCGGTGATGTATTTCTTGGCGGTTTTTACGGCTTGTTCATAGCCAGCCTGGGTAAAGCCGGAAACAAAATCGTCTTCGCTGATTATTTTGGGGTTGGGATGACGGGCAGTTTTGGCCTGTATTTCCCGCAGGTTGCTTGCCAGTTGTTGCAATCGGGCGATGGCGTTGTGGTAGGCGTTTTCTTCGGACGGGTCTGCGTGGGTAAGCAGCAGCAGTTTGCCGGAGAGGTTGTCGAACACCAATATATCTTCGGATACCATCAGGACAATGTCGGGGCAGCCGAGTGGGTCGGGCTTGTTGACTTTACAAACACGCGGCTCGATGTAGGCGATGGTTTCATAGCCAAAATAGCCGACCAAGCCACCGCTAAAACGCGGCAAGCCGTCGATGTCTGGGACGTTAAACCGGGCTTTGAATTGCTCTATCCACACCAAGGGATTTTCGTGGTCGAGACTTTCGGATAAGTCGCCATTGATTTCTACCCGGATATGTTTGCCAGTAATTTTAACGACGGTTTTGCAAGGCAAGCCGATGATGGAATAACGGCCCCATTGTTCGCCACCATGTACCGATTCAAATAGATAAGAATACGGGCCGTCCGCTAATTTTAAGTAGGCACTTAATGGGGTATCCAAATCCGCCAAGACTTCTTGGCAAATGGGGATGCGGTTATAGCCTAATCGGGCTTGTAGGTTAAAGTCTTCTGGCGTCATGGTGGTCAACCGTACTGGCAAACAAAGTGGCGATTATAACTGATGATCTGTTGTTACGCAGACACTCTCTGCTATAAGAAATATAAATAATAATGAGTCGCTACCGCGACGATTTTTAAATCGGGTTCTCGCACCCGAAGGCGAGCTACTTTCTTTTGCGCCGCCAAAAGAAAGTAGCCAAAGAAAAGGCGGCCCGATTACCGCTTCTTCCTGCGCTCCTCGATTTTGTCGTGGGTCGGCAAAAGGGGCTTCCTGCCCCTTTACCGACGCGCGGCTTCCATGCCGCGCCCCTTCGGGCTATTCACGACAAAACCTGTGGTGCTCGGCGCGGTAAACGGGACGAAAACCGTCACTTCGTAACGTCAATAGTAAGGCTTATGGTTTGGATGTCTGCTATGTGCGCGGCTTGCCAATGCTTTGTCGCCCACGCTAGTTGTTGGTCGACGGCTAAAAACGCCAGTTCGGCGGGTGGGTTTTGCTTTAATAACTGTAGCAAATGGAACAAGGTTTGCTGCGGGTTGGTTAAATCCACAGCTTGGGCTTTGGTTTGTTTGCTGAGTTTGTTGCCGTGCTTATCGGCAATAATCGGCAAGTGGCTATAGCGGGGAGTGGCTAAACCTAGTGCTTGTTGCAAATAGATTTGCCTGGGGGTGACTTCCAGCAAATCCACGCCACGAACTACATGGTTAACTTGCTGTAAATAATCATCAACCACCACGGCAAATTGGTAGGCGATGATGCCGTCTTTTCTTTTTAAGATAAAGTCGCCGTGCTGGTCGGCTAGATTGCTGCTTTGCGCGCCTTGCAAGCTATCGTCAAAACCAATATCGATTGGCAAGGTTTTGATGCGTAATGCGGAAGCTTGGTCGGGGATGCTAGCTAGGTGACGGCAAGTGCCGGGATAAATAAGCTGATCGCCTAGGATTTTGCGGGAACAGATGCAGGGATAAAGCAGCGCTTGCTGCTCAAGTTGCCGTAATAGTTGCTGGTAACTGTCGCTATTTTGGCTTTGGTACATCACCGCGCCGTCCCAATGCAGGCCGAAGCGGTCTAAGGTGGTTAAGATTAGGCTATCTGCGCCTTTAACGTTACGCGGTATGTCGAGGTCGTCAATCCGCAGCAACCAGCGGCCTTGTTGGCTACGCGCCTCAAGAAAACTGCCCAGTGCGGCATACAGCGAACCCAAGTGCAACGGGCCGGTAGGCGAAGGGGCAAACCGACCAATAACCTCAGGCTGTTGTGGCATTGCGGATAGCGCTTAACCCATTTGTTTTTCGCGGATTTCGTCCAAGGTTTTGCAATCGATACATAAGGTTGCAGTAGGACGGGCTTCTAATCGGCGGATGCCAATTTCAATGCCGCAAGATTCGCAAAAGCCGTAATCGCCAGATTCAATCTCTTTTAACGCTTCATCAATTTTTTTGATGAGCTTACGTTCGCGGTCACGGGTGCGAAGCTCAAGGCTGAATTCCGATTCTTGCGTTGCCCGGTCGTTAGGGTCAGGAAAGTTCGCCGCATCGTCTTGCATATAATGCACAGTGCGGTCTACTTCGTGCATCAACTCGGTCTTCCAATTTTTTAAAATGGTCTCAAAGTGCTTTAGTTGATTTTCATCCATGTACTCTTCGCCAGGGACTTCTTGGTATGGCTTGAAACTGAATGGTGAAGCTGCTGCCGCTTTAGAACTATCGGTCATCCATTAACTCCTAGGACAATATTAATAAAACCGCGCATTTTTAGCAGAATAGCACGCGCATAGCAAGGAATATTGCTATCATTTACCGCTTTTTTATAGCTAAAAACCTTATGGACAAGACATTAGCACAGCGGCTGCAAACAATTTCCCCGTTTTATGTAATGGCGCTATTGCATCGGGCCAAAGAATTGGCGGCTCAAGGCCGTGATGTCATCCACATGGAAGTCGGCGAGCCGGATTTTCCCACGCCGCAACCGATTGTCGATGCCGCCATCAACCTGATTAAAACAGGCGAAGTTAAATACACTTCCGCCGCAGGTTTGCCGCAATTGCGGCAAAAAATCGCCGACTATTATCAACACACTTACGGCGTTAGCATCAAGCCGCAACAGGTCTTTATCACCCCAGGCGCATCCGGCGCGCTTTTATTGGCATTCGGCATTGCCTTAAACCCTGGGCAAAACCTGTTGATGAGCGACCCCTGCTACCCGTGCAACCGCAATTTTGCCAGCTTGTACGGTGCTGATACCATCGCCATTCCCGTCACCGCAGAATCCGGCTACCAGCTGACCGCCGCATTAATCCACCAACATTGGACAAACAACAGCAACGGCGTACTGTTAGCCTCGCCATCCAACCCGACTGGCACAGTGATTGCCGATGCCCAGCTACAAGCCGCCGTCGCCGCCACCCACGCGCTGGGCGGTTATTTTTATGCCGATGAAATCTATCACGGCCTAACGTATGGGCAAACCGCCAGCAGCGCCTTGCAATACAGCGACGAGGTTTTCGTCATCAACAGTTTTTCCAAATATTTCGGCATGACTGGCTGGCGCATCGGTTGGCTGATTGTGCCGGAAGTGATGATTGAATCCGCAGAAAAACTCGCGCAAACCCTCTTTATCGCCACCGGAACCGCCTCACAATACGCCGCATTAGCCGCGTTTTCTGCCGAGACCTTGGTAGAATTAGAACGCCGTCGAGAAGTATTGGCAGAGCGCCGGGATTTTCTCTACGACAGCTTGCTACGCTTAGGCTTTAAAGTGGCAGTAAAGCCAGAAGGGGCGTTTTATATTTACGCCGATTGCAGCCAATTTACCGATGACAGCTTTCAATTTGCCGCCGACTTTTTAGAAGCCGAAGCCGTAGCCGTAACGCCCGGCAAAGATTTTGGCAGCCATGATGCCGAAAAATACTTACGCTTTGCCTACACCACCTCCATCGCCAGAATGGCAGAAGCCATGGAACGGCTGGAGCGGTTTATTCAATGTCGTTAAGTTAAGGATTTTTCCGTTCGTCCTGAGCCTGTCGAAGGATGAACGGAAAAATCCGCCGCCCGTAAATTGAGCCGCTCATGCTTCGACAAGCTCTCGGCAACTGCTCCATGCGTTGCTCTACCTCCTGCATCCATGCAGTCGAGCACGAACGGAATCAATTTAGTTACCGTTCGGTTTGAGCTTGTCGAAGACTTTATTCAGCGACGCCTTAACGGCACTGCTGGGTTATCCGATAACCACACAAGCTAAACATTCCCAACCCAACCTTATAAATAAGTATCGCCATGTCTATAAAACAACTTACCGCCATCGAATTAAAACAACGCTTAGACGCTAATGACACCTTATTGTTATTGGATGTACGCGAGCCGAATGAATTTAACTACGCCAATATTGCTGGCAGCACCTTGTTACCGTTAAACCAATTGCCCGCCCGTTTAGACGAGCTGGATAAAAACCTAGCCATCGTCGCCATCTGCCATCACGGTATGCGCAGTATGCAAGCAGCAAATTTTTTAGTGCATTCCGGGTTTACCGACATAAGCAATTTACAAGGTGGCATTGATGCTTGGTCGCGGGATTGCGATAGTGGCGTTAAGCGTTATTAACAGCAGTTACACGCAAATTCATGGTTGTTGGTATGAAAAACTTTTCATGCCAGCTCGCCAAACAGCACCACCTCTCGTAAAAATCTTTATAAATATTTGATCCACTATCACTTTTAAAACTTTACCCCAACTTGACTATTTGTTGCATCGCCGTAGAAACCTGCCATAGTGGCGGTGGATTCAAACGAGTCCAGAAAAGAACAACAATAATAAATAAGCGAGTCGCTATTTTTGCGTAAAGATTTTCTGGGCGTCCTGCCCGAAAATCCGCAAAAACTACGCGACGGTTAGATTGCTTCGCAAGCCCAGGGCGTCCTGTCACCATATCGTCCCGACCCAACAAGGGGATCGGGACATCGTGCCACTGACTCTACGCCCTCAGCATCGCCCGGTTGCATTTTATTCTTCGCGAAAAGCATGCTCGAAAAAACGCCGGTTGCGATGAGGGCTACCTGGGACTAACG
>CAIYRS010000020.1 GCA_903928685.1 uncultured Methylococcaceae bacterium | reverse complement strand
ATTCATTTTTGTTTATTTTCTTCTCACAAAAGAGAATGTGTAACATCAGTTAAATAACAATAATCACCGGGTAACAAAGGTTTACGGTAAGTAGCTTAAGTGGCTGCGTTGTTAATCTACCTGAACAAGCATTGGATGTTAGAATACCGCAGATACTAAAGCCCAAGCTTTGGCGGACACCTTTACAAAATTAACACTCATTACAAACGAGGACGGTATGCGGAAACTGACGTTTTTACCCGCGTTGATTGGTGCGACAGTGGTTGTCGCTATCATCTTATATGTTGCCTTCTACTTCATCTTCCTCGATTTGTTTGTTGATTTATGGTGGTTCCAATCGTTAAAGCTAGAAGCGTACTTTTGGTTAAAGCTGCTGTATAAATACTTTTTATCTGGCGCGGTCACCTTGGTATTTTTCACCATCTTCTTTGGTCATTTCTGGATAGCTTCCAATTACTTAGGCTTATCCCCGTCTGATAATGCCTTAGATACGATGGCAAAACGGCGGCGGTTTAAGCGATTCGCGCAGATGTTTATGAGCGGATCGGTCAAGGTTTACACGCCGATTGCTTTCTTGTTGGCAATATTTATTGCCATACCTTTCTATACCCAATGGGAAACCTCGCTGTTGTATTTTTTCGGCAGCGATTCCGGGGTAAAAGATGCCCTGTATGGCAACGATGTCAGTTTTTACATGTTGTTTTATCCAACCTATGTGTTGGTACAGCAAGAATTACTGATAACCGCCGTCATAACGTTTGCGTTAATGGCCTTGCTGTATTGGTTGGCGCATATTTTTGTGCCAGGGCAGCGTAAAGAATTCCCCTTAGGCGCAAAAATCCATTTGACTGTACTGATTGGTTTTGTGTTTGCCCATGTGGTCTGGGGATTTATGTTGGCGCGATATTCTTTGCTGTCCAGCAATGCCCACGAACCCATTTTTTATGGCCCAGGCTTCGTGGAAATCCGTTACTTATTGCCCGTACTTTGGTTGGCGATAGGCGCGTTTTTGGCGACAGCTCTTTCCGTCATTTTGTATATTTTTTCGCCAAAACATCGTATTAAAGCGCCGTTTTTCATTTCGTTGCTGATATTTATTAGCGCGATTGGCTTGCCGAAATTGACCTTTATCCCGCAATTATTGCAGCGCTATGTGGTCAACCCCAATCCGGTAAAAACCGAAAAAACCTTCATTCAAAACAATATTGATGCCACCTTAGCGGCCTATGATTTAAAAAATATCAGTACCGTTGATGTCTCCGTAAAAGTCGATGCCGCCCAAGATATTGAAACCTGGGGCACACAAAAACGTTTTGAGAATATTCCGGTATGGGACAGGGAATTCATCATCGACAGCTACAAGCAGTTGCAAGAAATCCGCCCGTATTACAAATTCCGCTCGGTGGATGAAGACCGCTATAACGTCCTTAACCATACCCGCCAAGTGAATATTTCCGCGCGTGAAGTCAATGCATCAAAATTGCCTCGCGAAGCGCAAAACTGGGAAAACCTGCATCTGCGTTATACCCACGGTTACGGTGCTGTTATAACGCCAGCCTCGCAAGATGCCGATAAACCCCAGACCTGGTATTTGCGTGATTTGAACATGCAATCTCCTGTGGGCTTGGGCGTGGTACATCCGGACATTTATTACGGGCAAGAAGCTTTGGATTACGCCATTGTCCCCAATAGCCTGAATGTGGTCGATATTGCGGGCACTGATGCCGATGTTAAGCAGGCTTATCATGGTGTAGGTGGCGTGCCAATTCCGTCGTATTTCCGAAAAGCCTTGTTCGCTATTTATTTTAATGAAGAAAAAATCTTTTTTTCTTCAAATATCAATAAAGAAAGCAAAGTGAAAATGCGCCGCAACATTACCGAGCGCATCCAAAAAATCGCGCCGTTCTTGCATTTAGATAAAGACCCGTACTTGGTGATGACTAAAGATCGGTTTTATTGGCTGCAAGATGCTTATACCTTGTCCAAAAATTATCCGGTAGCAACGCCTACCGAAGACAAATTTATTAATGAAACCCAGCAATTCAACTACATCCGTAACTCGGTAAAAATAACCGTTGATGCCTTCGATGGCGATGTCGATTTTTATATCTCCGACCCTTCCGATGCCATCGTCCAAGCCTACAACAACGCTTATCCAAGCTTGTTCAAAAACTTAGCGGATATGCCGGAAGAATTGCGCCAACATTTGCGTTATCCAAGAGATTTGTATTATCTGCAAATGAAAATGTACGCCAAATACCATCAAGGCACCCCAGAACTGTTTTATGAACAAGCAGAAACTTGGGCGCAAGCGGAAGTCCGCGACCAACCGGTATTACCGTATTATCAAACCATGGATTTTGGTAGCTGTAACGACCAAGAAGAATTTGTGCTGATTAACCCGATGACGCCGGTTAATCGCAGCAATTTGAGCATGATAGGTGTTGCCAGCACCTTAGATAAGAAAGCCTGTAATACCGACTACAAGCCAGGCATTACCGTCTATAAATTCGGTAAAGACGTACAAGTCAACGGCCCGGCGCAAATTGAAGCCTTAACCCAACAAGTACCAGAAATTTCCGCGCAATTCACCTTGTGGGGGCAATACGGATCGGTGGTGGAAATGGGGCGCATGGTGATTTTGCCTATGGGTAACACGGTGCTTTATGTGCAGCCCATTTATATCGCTTCAACCAAAAACAAAATGCCGGAATTGACGCGGGTAATTGTATCGATCGGTAATGAAACCGTGATGGATAAAACCTTGGCTTCAGCATTTGAGCGGCTAAAGCAAAAGTTTATTAAAAATGCAGCGGCTGGTAGTGCAAATCCTTAAGAAATCGCTGAACTAATTGATTCCATTCATGCTTCGACAAGCTCAGCACGAACGGAATCAATTAGTTACCGTTCGGCCTGAGCCTGTCGAAGGCTTAATTCAGCGATTACTTAAGAAACTAAAGAAAACAACAGAAGCTAAAGCAAGGAAGCTGAGCAGCTCAGCAAAATGGCGGGGGGATATTAGAATGCCCTTTGGGGCGACAGGCCATACCTAAGCCCGTTGGATTTTATGGTATGGCCTGCTAGGTATTACAGTAAGCTTTTCAGATCTTCGAAAGCTTTATACGCATCTCTTAATTCTTGTTCAGATTGTTGCGTAGATTCTTTCAAATGGTTACGAGCAGATTTCAATTTGTTGTTAGCGCGTGAACGAGCCATATCAACTTTATCGTTGGCATTGATTTCTTTACTTGCATCCAAAGCGTCTTTAACTAATTTAGCAACGTTTTCAACGTCGCCACCAGAAGTCAACGCGTCAATAGCAACTTTAACTTTGCCAGCTACCATATCGATTGCTTCAGCAGGTTCATAAACGATTCTGCCTTTGTCTGTTTCGGCAAGAGCAGATGTAGAAACCGCACCCATAGCAGATGCAATCAATAAAGGCAGCACGATTTTTTTTAACATATTCATTTAACTAATCCTCTTAGTTGTTATTTTTTGACATAGTATTGACAATACAGTGTTTCTTGTTACTGTCCGTCGTTGGCAATTCTACCACAATTAAAAAGCTTTTTACCTGACAAGCCACGCAAATGAAAAAAATTCCTATCGGTATCAGCAGTTGTTTAATAGGTGAAAATGTCCGCTTTGATGGCGGCCATAAACGCGATTCTTATATCGTCGGCACCTTATCGGAATATTTTGAATTCCGCCCATTTTGCCCGGAAGTTGCCATCGGTATGCCAATTCCGCGCCCGACTATCCACCTAGTGAAAATCAACGATGCCATCCGCTGTGTTGGCATAAAAGATCCCAGCAACGATGTTACCGATGCCCTGCATGCTTACGCCGATAAGGTAAAGCAGCAACATACCGATTTATGCGGCTACATCTTAAAAAAAGACTCGCCCAGTTGTGGCATGACCCGCGTTAAAGTCTATGGCGAGATTAACCATCCGCCGCAACGTGATGGCGTCGGCATCTATGCCCGGCAACTGTTACAAAACAACCCCTTACTGCCCGTAGAAGAAGAAGGCCGATTGGGCGATCCCGGCTTGCGGGAAAACTTTATCCAGCGCGTTTATGTCATGTACCGCTGGCAGCAACTGGTAGCAGAAGGCCTCACCGCCCAGCGGCTGACCCATTTCCATGCCTGCCATAAGCTGATAATCATGAGTCATGCCGACTATCGTCCTTTAGGGCATTTATTGACCAATATCGGCAAAGACAATGTAGAAAGCGTCGCCGCAGAATACATCGCCTTACTCATGGAAACCCTGAAAACAGTTCCTGAGCGCAAAAACCATGTCAATGTTTTGCAGCACATCCAAGGCTATCTGAAAAAAGACCTCGATAAAGACGACAAAGCCGAACTATCAGAAATCATCGAACGTTACCGCAACGGCGAAGTACCGCTGATTGTGCCGCTCACCTTGCTCAAACACCACTTCCGCAAAAGCCCCGATCCTTATATCGACAATTCCTACTACCTATCACCTTACCCGCAACAGCTACGGCTGATTAACCAAATATAACCACCATGGCAAAATTGCTGATTATCGGCTGCGGGGCAATCGGCTCGGCTTTAGCCAAACACTTAACCGCCCAAGGCCATCAAGTCACTGGCTTAAAACGTCATCCACCAGTTGAACATGACGGCATCAACTATATTGCCGCTGATTTGACTGTGGCAGGGCAGTTACAAAAACTCCCCGACGATTTTGATGCGGTATTTTTTATCGTCTCCGCCGACGGGCGCACCGAACAAAGCTACCGTACGGTCTACGAAACAGGCTTAAGCAACGCCCTCGCCAAATTTCAACAACAGCCGTGGTTTTTCGTTTCCTCCACCAGTGTGTACGGACAAAACCAAGGTGAATGGGTTGATGAAAACAGCCCGACCGAACCGACCAACCTCACCAGCCAGCTCATTTGCCAAGCCGAACAACGGCTACTTGCCGCCAATGCCAACAGCGTCATCGTGCGCTTTTCCGGCATTTACGGCCCAGGACGCGAATATCTACTGAGAAGCGCACAACAACCCCCCTGCATCCAACAAACGCCGCCGTATTATACCAACCGCATCCACCAGCAAGATTGCGTTGGTGTACTGGCGTTTTTATTAGCGCAACGCTTGGCAGGCGTAGCTTTGGATAATTGTTATTTAGCGAGCGACGATAATCCCGCGACCATGTGGGACGTGATTTCTTGGCTGGCAGAACAGCTAAACTGCCCCGCGCCAACCGTGAAAAGCATTGAAGGCATTGCCGACCAAAACAAACGCTGCCAAAACCAACGCTTGAAAGCTTTAGGTTATGAATTTCGCTATCCCGACTACCAAGCGGGTTATGGTGAGTTGATTAAACGGTAAGTCATTATTCAAAAGTTTTTTAATATTAGTGAAAATGGATGCGCTTAACTTTAGGAGTCCAAAACATGTTTTGGACTCCTAAATAAATGTTAAAGGATTTATGTACTACTACTTAAGGAATTGGTAACTAATTGATTTCTTTCATGATTCGACAGGCTTCCGGCAACCGCTCCTGCGTTGCTAAACCACAGGGATGTGGCGAATGCAGAAAACGCAGGAGCGGTTTTCTGTCTACCTACTGCATTCATGCAAATTAGTTACCGTTCGGCCTGAGCTCGTCGAAGGCTTTGTTCAACTTCTTTAAGCAAATAACCACAAGAGCCAAGCAACCATGAGCAAAAAAACCAAAACTGCGTTTGTCTGTACCGATTGCGGCAGTGAATACCCGCGCTGGGGTGGGCAATGCACCAGTTGCGGGGCGTGGAATACTATTAAAGAAGTGCGTTTAGGTGGCGCGGCGGCTGAGCGGGATAGCCGCGCGGTGGGTTATGCAGGCAGCCGCTCCGAAGTTAAATTATTGTCCGATGTCAATTTGACGCAAGCGGAGCGCATCGCCACGGGCATTTCTGAGTTTGATCGGGTCTTGGGTGGCGGTATTGTCAGCGGCAGCGTGGTGTTGATTGGTGGTGCGCCAGGCGCGGGCAAAAGTACCTTGTTGTTGCAGGCGATTGCGGCGATTGCCAGCCAAGACATAGCGGTGCTGTATGTTTCTGGCGAAGAATCGCTACAGCAAATTGCTGAACGCGCCCATCGCTTAAAGCTTCCTACCAATAACATCATGATGCTGGCGGAAACTTCGGTGCAGCGGATTTGTGATGTCTTAGATGAATTGAATCCGCAGATTTTAGTGATCGACTCCATCCAAGTCATGCACAACCAAGAAGTGGAATCCGCGCCGGGTTCGGTATCGCAAGTACGCGAATGCGCCAGTTACCTGACCCAATACGCCAAGCGGCGGCAAGTGTCGATTTTTATGGTCGGGCATGTCACCAAAGACCAATCCTTGGCAGGGCCGATGACTTTAAGCCACATTGTCGATACCCAAGTGATGTTGGGTGCTACCGACGATGCTCGTTTTCGGGTGTTGCGGGCGGATAAAAACCGCTTCGGCAGTGTTGGCGAATTGGGCTTTTTTGCTATGGATAGCTTAGGTCTAAAAGAAGTGAAAAACCCCTCGGCAATGTTCCTTAACCGAGCCGAAAAGCCCTCATCCGGCAGCGTGGTGACGGTGTTATGGGAAGGCACGCGCCCGTTGCTGGTGGAAATCCAAGCCTTGGTAACCGATTGTCAATATGGCAATCCTCGGCGTTTGGCGGTGGGTTTTGACCAAAACCGCTTGGCGATGTTGCTGGCGGTGCTGTCCCGGCATGGCGGTATTGCCACCGCGCAAGATGAGATTTACGCCAACGTGGTCGGCGGCATTAAGATTACCGAAACCAGTTCTGATTTGGCTATTGTTATCGGTGTGGTGTCGAGTTTGAGAAATAAAGTCATTCCGCACGATATGTTCTTTTTTGGCGAGATAGGCTTGAGTGGTGAAATCCGCCCAGTCGCTAATGGACATGCTCGCTTGAACGATGCCGCCAAGCATGGCTTTAAAACCGCGGTGATACCGAAAGCCAACGCCCCTAAAAACCGCATAGAGGGCTTAAAAATTTATCCGGTCAGTACACTGGCAGAAGCCTTGGATGTATTGTCGGAATTATGATGGTTTTAGGCTATTAGTGTGGCGTGGAGCGCGGGCATCCTGCCCGCTAGTTGGATTTTTCATCCGTCTAAATATTGTCCTATGTCGCTTTTATAGGTAGTTAGCTCAACTTTCATTTACTACCAGATTAAGCGGTGTCTCAGTAGATTGTGGCGCTACGTTAGTAGCCGGAACATGGGGTGCTTCGGCATTCAACTGCTGCCAAAAGCTAGTGGCTGGGTCAAATGGGCAGCCTTCAGCTTTAAAATAACGGAAACAGTCGTTAAACCATTGTACAAAGCGGTTTGCATGGGCGTCGGTGCCAATGGGGTATTGGCGCATTTTCCAGCGGTTGTTGGCGCTGTTGTTGTAAACAACGCTACCCGCGTTGTAGGCGCAAGCGACCACTGGCGGATCGAGTTTGGTCCGCTTTTTTTGCATGGCAATGTAAGCCGCACCTGCCAAGATGGCGTTGGCGGGTATAAACAGCCAGTCGCGGTCAATTTTTTCAGCGGAAACTGGCGCGCCTACTGCCAGTTGGCTAATGGCATCCCTGGCGGTGGAAATCAAGGTTTGAGTGAGGCCATAGGAGACTCGGCTTGGCGTGGCTTCGTCGGATATATAGCCTGGTTCTTTTCGGGTTGCTTTCGGATTGACGGTGTGCATGGTGGCATCGAAGGCTTCCGTACACATGGTGGCAATCAGCAGTTCTACTGGGACGCCGGTTTTTTTTGCGGCTTGTTCTAAGGCATCTTTGTAATCTTGGCAAACACGGCTGACGGTTTTAGGTTCGCCTTTTGACGTTTCAATACCTTTGCCTTCAATTTCGATGCCGCTGGCGGTTAGCTGCCATTTGCAGGCATCAGGATAGACGCTGTGGAGTTGTTTAAGCGATTCTGCGATAACCAGTTGGGCATTGCTATCAACATGGGTGTTGTCGGCATTAGGGGTTTCGGTAACGCTATCTGTGCCGAAAAGGCTGGCCCATGTGCGGCGTCCTACCACGCCATCGGCTGTCAGTTGCTGGCGGTTTTGGTAGGCGATTACCGCTTGCTGGGTGGCTTTGCCAAACACGCCGTCACGTTGGCCTAAGGGAATGCCAAGTTGGGTTTGTAAGGCGAGGACATCGTTGCCCCGCAACAGCGGTGACGATAATTTAAGGGTACGGCTAAAGGCTATGTTCATAATCAGGCCTGCTCTGGGTTATAGGTTTGTTGATGCGCTAGTGGCTTTTGGCATCAGGCGTTGGATTAAACCGACGGCATCTAAGCTTGAGCTAGTTTGCGCCCGCCGCATCAGTTCGATGGAAAGGTGGCAGAGTAGGTCTAGGTCTTTTTCTGAGGCTTGGTTTTGCCGGAAAGTATCAAGGCATTGCAGGGTTTCTGTCACCGATAACAAGCGGGTATCGGTATTGAAGTGGCCTTCTGGGAAGTCAATTTTTTCTAGCATATAGCGCAATAGGCTAAAGCCGAATTCATTGGTGGCTTCTGTAAACACGGACAGGGTGCCAAATAGCGATTCTAAATCGGCGGGCTGTAACTGTACTAACGATGGGTCTGACCAAAGCTGTTCTGCCAGAGTGTCCAGATTTTCACTGGCGGCAATGGCTTTGCAGAGGGCATTTGGTGATAAGTGATTATTATCAAACGCTGTTTGGAAAAGCGGTGCGTTAGTTAAGCAGGCTTCAATGCAGGCATCCGTAATTTCTAAGCCGTTAATGTTTGCGGCTTTAAAAGATTCTAGCCACGCATAGGCTTTCCAACGGCTATAAACGTTGGCATCTTTGCTAAACGCGGCGATGGCAGCGGTAAACAAGGTGACAACAAAGCTTTCGATAATGCTTAGGTCGCTATTATTTGATACGCCTTTAAAGCTTTTGACGGCGTTGTCGAGAATAGCGGCTAACGGATGGTTTTCACCCGTAATTTGCTTGCAGGCATCGGTAAAGTCGGTGCTGACTTTGACTAAGGAGGTGATGTCTGGGGTAGTGGTTTGGTAGCCATCCAACTGTTGCAGCAATTCGGCGGCTTTTGCCAGTTTTGGGGCGCATTCGGTTTGGAAATACTCTGGTAAGGTTACGGTTTCTAACAGTGGCGCCAGTTCGGTCAATTCCATCAGGCTGCTGCGGTAGCTTTCCATGGTTTTTAGAAAATCAGCAGTTTCTGTCGTTGATGGTTTGTTGGTTTCTGTGATTTCCGGTTCATCATAGCGTTTTATTTTGTCGCCAGGATTCATGGTAATGGGGGATTCATTAATAACAATAGCTTTGGTTTCATTGCCCAGCTTGATTTTTTCGCGCAGGAATTTAATGAAGTTATCAAATATAGTAAATGCCAGTTCGACGCTATAACCCAGCAAAAATGCAAATAATATAAGGCCTAAACCCATTTCTTCGACTTTTCCTGATGTGTATAACCACGGTCCGACAATGCCTAATAAGCCCCCCAAGACTATCCTCAGGATGTATTTAATAAGCGATGGCTGGGAAAATGTAGCGTCATTTAATTGATTTAAAATACCTCTACATATAAAAGCGATAGCACCCAAAAAACCTAATAACATGGGCAAAAATAAGTTGTTAATTATGTATAAGATTGTTTTTGCACATAGCATTATGGTTTCATTATCTTTAGCATCTACAATTTTTATGTTGTCAGCATCCGAGGGTTCGATTTTTTTGTCAGCACCGTCATCAGTATTGGCCAATGTCGGATCTTTTTTTAATGGCTTGCATTGTTTGCATTCAAAGAAATTTACTATCTGTAACGTTTTATTTTCAGATAATATCTTTGGTGATTGGTGGTTTAAATGGAATTGCCGCTCAAATAAGGCATTAATTGTATCTTCAAGTCCTTTTTTATTGTATTCATAATATTTAGCAGTGTTAGTTTCTTTGTAAACTTTACCGCTGTCATTATTGCCTGTGTAATTACGATCAAAGGCTTTTTTGTCGGAAAACTCGTCATTGTCGAGTTTATTAATCTTTGCTTGAAGGTTAACGATTGATTCTATGTTTTTGTCCATCATGATCGAATAGGCTTGGGTGTTAAACACCAATAGCACAACTAGAATCATTAAGATGGTTAGGGCTGTAAGGATAAAACCGGGGGTGTTCCACCAGTGTTGGGTATTAACGTCTTCAAGCATTTCAAGGCTTTCGGCGGTGACTGGCGAGAGCAAATGCGATAAATGGTTATGAGCATGCCACAGCTCAATATGATCTTGCTCTGTCAGTTGCCCCACATCTTTGCATAGAATAGGGACAACCCTATTTAAGATGCCGGGCTTCATATTGATATTAGGTTGTTTTGCTGCGTAATTGAGCAGCCTTGAAACATCTTCTTTCATTTGTTTTTTTAGCTTTTCTGGAAAATCCGGCTCTTGATTTTTCTCAAAATAATTCCGTAAAGCTGAAAAGCTGATTTTTTTAGATAGCATTGTCTGAATTCCTTAAATGTGAACATTTTGAATAGGAGGCGCGTTTTCTTATGGGAATAAATTGCTTTGTAGAGGTCAAGTATCGGTATGCTAACTGGTTTTCTAAAAATGCGTGATAAGAAACTTATACTCAATTTCAGTAATGGTCAATGGTTAGTTTTAACATAGCCAATTATTACAATATTGTCTGCAATGGGCGTAGGTTGAGTTGATCTTTTTGAATTCCAAAGGGATTGGCGTATGCGTTAGGTTTAAGTGTTGTTTGGGTAAGCCAAGTAATTGAAAAAATAAAAAATAGACAAGGCGTAATTTATATAACTGAAATTTTATATATGATTGTTTAAGCATGTTGTGCCCGCTTCTGGCGCATTAATAATACGTCTAGGGTGAGGCAGCTATTAGGCTACGCAAAATCAATGATTAATATCTTTAAATTAGTGAAGTTTTTGCTAATTACAGCTAAAGCAAAAATTATTTTGAGGTGTAGCTTGTGGGGATAAAGCGGGGGAGCGGCGCTGCCCATGCGGGCTTTAACAGTAATGGTTTGCTGTTTCAGCCGCTTTGGTGATTACGCGGCAGGCAATAGCTGCTCAGATGCGTTGTCCGGCTTTGCGGCAAGCGTTTCGTTGATGGTATAGGATTTACTTGGCTTTTTTTCGCCAAGGCAATCAATGCTGTACCGCTCTACAGGGTCGCCGAGTTTTATGGCGGTCAGTTGCCCGCCCCATAAGCAGCCAGTGTCGATGGCGTAGCAGTTGTTGGCTTGGTAATAGCCCAGCGTTGACCAATGTCCGCAAATAATCCGTAAATCCGCGCTTTTGCGGTTGGGTAGTTCAAACCAGGGGATCAGGCCTTTGGGTTGTGAGCCTAGGGGGCCGCTGTTGGTGAAGTCAAGTTTGCCGTTAATGTCGCAGTAGCGCATACGGGTGAAGCAGTTGACGATAAACCGTAGTCTGGGAGTGCCTTTTAAGTCGGATGACCAGATGTTGGGTTTGTTGCCGTACATTTGTTTGAGGAAGACGGGATAATCCGGGCTTCTTAAGGTTTGTTCCACCAACGCTGCCATTTTTTTGGTCTTTTTGAAGTCCCATTGCGGCGGCAGTCCGGCGTGTAGCAGGCAAAAATCGGCGTTGTGATGGAATAATGGGCGGAAGCGTAGCCAGTCAATCAGTTCTTCACAATCGGGCGCTTCGAGTACTTGGGTGAGGGCGTCTTTTTTCTGGGCGATTTTTTGGGTGCAAGAGGCCGCGAGTAAGTGCATGTCGTGGTTGCCGAGTACGGTGATTGCCGCATCGCCAAGATTTTTTACAAAACGTAAGGTCTCTAGGGATTTTGGTCCACGGTTGACCAAATCGCCAGCAAACCACAATTGGTCGTTGGTTTCATTAAACTGAATGTGTTCCAGTAACCGTAATAGGTCGTCGTAACAACCTTGTACGTCGCCAATTGCGTAGATTGCCATTTAATGAAGCGTCCTTGGGATAGATAAGGTGAAGCGGGGGATTTGGGCATCAAAATTATTGCCGTCATCGGAGCGCATGGTATAAATGCCTTCCATGGTGCCGACAGCGGTTTCTATCATCGCGCCGCTGGTGTAGGTGAAGGTTTCGCCGGGACGTAGGTAAGGCTGTTCGCCAATCACGCCTTCGCCGCGCACTTCTTGGATTTTACCGTTGGCATCGGTAATCAGCCACTGTCTGCTTAATAATTTGGCGGGGACTTCGCCTGCGTTGCTGATGCTGATGGTGTAGGCAAATACGTAACGGTCATTTTCTGGCGCAGATTGTTCGGCGAGGAAATAAGGCGTTGCGGCAACGATGATTTTATTTTTTTCGTTCATTATTGGATGATATGGGCTTAGGTTTGACCAATTATTTCAGCGTAACTTGTCGTTAAACGCAAGCTTCTATTTTATCTAACTTTTGGTAGTGACAGGACAAACAGTGCATATTCATATTTTAGGCATTTGCGGTACATTTATGGGCGGGCTGGCTTTGATCGCCAGACAGCTGGGGTTTGAGGTCACTGGGTCTGACGAAAATGTCTATCCGCCGATGAGTACGCAGCTGGAAGAGCAAGGTATTCGTCTGATGAGCGGCTATCGCGCTGAAAATGTCGATACCAATCCGGATGTGGTGATTATCGGCAATGCCATGTCCCGAGGTAATCCTGAAGTTGAGGCGGTGCTGAATAAGGGCTTGCGCTATGTTTCTGGGCCGCAGTGGCTGGCGGAGCAAGTGTTGCACAATAAATGGGTTTTGGCGGTTGCAGGTACGCATGGCAAGACCACGACGACCAGTATGCTGGCGTGGATATTGGAGCATCAAGGATTTAATCCAGGGTTTTTGATTGGCGGTATTCCGTTAAATTTTGGCATTTCTGCACGTTTAGGTGAGTCGGATTTTTTTGTTATCGAGGCGGATGAGTATGATTCGGCGTTTTTCGATAAGCGTTCCAAATTCGTACATTATCGTCCGCGAACGGCTATCTTGAATAATTTGGAATACGATCATGCTGATATATTTCCAGATTTGGACGCGATTAAAAAACAATTTCATCACCTAGTCAGAACCATCCCCAGCCAAGGCTTAATTATTAGCCCTAAAAGTGAAAGTAACATCAATGATGTTTTGGCAATGGGCTGTTGGACGCCCGTGCAACATACCGCTATACACGGCGATACCGATTGGGATGCCGAGCTACTAAAGGCCGATGGCAGCCAATTTGCGGTAAGTTTTAATGGTGAAAAGCAGGGTGTGGTGGATTGGTCGCTAACGGGTTGCCATAATGTTTACAATGCCTTATCGGCAATTAGCGCTGCACATCATGTCGGGGTTTTTGCCGCTGATGCGATAGCGGCGCTTAATCGCTTTAAAAACGTTAAGCGACGCATGGAAGTGATTGCTGAAATTAATGGCATCACCATTTACGATGATTTTGCCCATCACCCGACGGCAATACAAACCACGCTGGATGGCTTGCGTAAGCAAGTTGGCGATCAGCGGATTATTGCTATTGTTGAGCCGCGATCAAATACGATGCGCCTCGGTGTGCATACCGAAACACTAGCAAAATCCTTGGCGCAAGCGGATGTGGCGATCATTTACCAGCCACCTGCTTTGGGTTGGGATTTGGCGGAATTACAAAATTATGCGGCAAATATTGAAATTTATCCCACCCTCGATGATATTATCGCCTACATTAAAGCTATTGCCCGTACAGGCGATCATTTGGTTTTAATGAGCAATGGCAGTTTTGGCGGTATTTATCAAAAACTGCAACAAGCACTTCGTTAACCCCATCACGATTGGCAATGAATGGGTTGTCAAATCTTGAATTTGACATACAATTCTTGCCAAGCTTAACTTCCCACCCCATATCAACTCTATCCGGACTTGTTAATGACTGACTATAAACTGACCCATCTAAAACAGCTCGAAGCTGAAAGTATTCATATTATTCGTGAAGTCGCCGCTGAATTTGAACGTCCTGTGATGTTGTACTCTATCGGTAAAGACTCTGCCGTCATGTTACACCTGACCAGAAAAGCTTTTTTTCCAGGCAAGCCTCCATTTCCTTTGTTGCACGTGGACACCACTTGGAAATTCAAGCAAATGATTGAATTTAGGGATACCTACGTTAAGGAATTGGGTTGGGACTTGATCGTTCACATCAATCAAGACGGTGTTGAACAAGGCATTGGCCCGTTCACCCACGGCAGTAAAAAACACACCGACGTGATGAAAACTGACGGCTTAAAACAAGCCCTGAACAAATATCAGTTCGACGCCGCTTTTGGTGGCGCGCGCCGTGACGAAGAAAAATCCCGCGCTAAAGAACGCGTGTATTCATTCCGCGACAAAAACCATCGTTGGGATCCAAAAAACCAACGCCCAGAATTGTGGAACACCTACAACGGCAAAACCGATAAAGGCGAAAGCATCCGAGTTTTCCCGCTGTCTAACTGGACTGAATTAGACATCTGGCAATACATCCACTTGGAAAACATCCCTTTAGTGCCATTATATTTCGCCAAAGAACGTCCTGTGGTGGAAAAAGACGGCATGTTAATCATGGTTGATGACGAGCGTATGCCGATTGGCCCAGACGATAAAGTTGAAATGAAAATGGTGCGTTTCCGCACTTTAGGTTGCTACCCATTAACTGGCGCGGTGGAAT
This sequence comes from uncultured Methylococcaceae bacterium, assembly GCA_903928685.1. Taxonomy (GTDB): domain Bacteria; phylum Pseudomonadota; class Gammaproteobacteria; order Methylococcales; family Methylomonadaceae; genus Methylovulum. The sequence goes on along the minus strand of CAIYRS010000020.1, from coordinate 21,859 downwards.
CCACTGCCACCACGTTGCCGGAAATTATCCAGGAAATGCTGTTGACCACGACCTCCGAACGTCAAGGCCGTTTGATCGACCATGACCAGGCCGGGTCTATGGAACAGAAAAAACGTGAAGGTTATTTCTAGCCTATCCCATAAACCTGTTTAACGTCTCCAAATTTCAGCATTCAGAGAGTGACTATGTCCCACCAATCCGATCTTATCAGTACCGATATTAACGCCTACTTGGCGCAACACGAACGCAAAGAAATGCTGCGCTTTTTAACCTGCGGCAACGTTGACGACGGCAAATCCACCTTAATTGGTCGTTTGTTGCACGATTCTAAAATGATTTACGAAGACCAATTGGCAGCCGTACAAGCCGACAGCGTCAAATCCGGCACCACTGGCGCGGGCAAAATTGACTTGGCGCTATTGGTTGACGGCCTGCAAGCCGAACGCGAACAAGGCATCACCATCGACGTTGCCTACCGTTATTTCTCCACCTCTACCCGCAAATTCATCATCGCTGACACCCCAGGTCACGAACAGTACACCCGCAACATGGCGACAGGCGCGTCTACTTGCGACTTGGCGATCATCTTAATTGACGCCCGTTACGGTGTACAAACCCAAACCAAACGCCATAGCTTTATCGCTTCGTTATTGGGTCTTAAACACGTCATCGTTGCTGTTAACAAAATGGACATCGTTGATTACAGCGAAGAAGTGTTTAACAAAATCAAAGCCGATTACCTGAAATTTGTTGAAAACCTGGATTTGCAAGACATCGTCTTCATCCCGATGTCAGCACTCGACGGCGACAACGTGGTTAATCCTAGTGAAAACATGCCTTGGTTTACTGGCGCACCGTTGATGGAAACCTTGAACACCGTTGTGATTGCGCATGACCGCAACTTCACCAACGCGCGTTTCCCTGTGCAATACGTCAACCGCCCTAACCTCGACTTCCGTGGTTTCTGCGGCACGGTGGCTTCCGGTATCTTCAAAAAAGGCGATTTGATTACTACCTTGCCATCGGGCAAATCCAGCAAAATCAAATCCATCGTCACATTTGATGGCGAGTTAGAAGAAGCCTTTGCTCCTATGGCAGTCACGCTGACCTTGGAAGATGAAATCGACATTAGCCGTGGCGACGTCATCGTCGGTGAACAAGCCATTGAGCCAATCATCGCCGACAAATTTAAAGCGCACATTGTTTGGATGACTGAAAAAGCCTTAACACCAGGCCGCCAGTACATCATCAAGTTGGCGACCCGTAGTGTGCCAGGCACCGTGTCGTTGATCCATCACCGGATTGATGTCAACACCATGGAGCACCACGATGCCACCGAGCTGCAATTGAACGAAATCGGTTGCTGTACAGTATCTGTTTCCGCACCTGTGGTGTTTGACCCTTACAAAACCAGCCACGGCACTGGTTCTTTCATTATCATTGACCGCTTAAGCAACAGCACTGTCGGCGCAGGTATGATTCTGGGTGTGGGCGATGAAGATGCGCTAAGCCCTGTGAGTGCAGAAGAGCGCGCCGCCCGCTTTAGCCAAAAAGCCACATCAGTTGCTTTGACTGGCGTAGGCAGCCTAGATGTTGCTTATCAGTTGGAAAGAAAACTGTTTGATAATGGTCATGCAACCACTGTATTGGAATTAGCGGATGCTAATTTAATTGCGGGGATTAAAAATGCAGGTTTGATTTGTTTGTGTGTCGATTATGCGGACGCGGATATTAGTATTGATGCCGCCAAGCTGTCATTGGATGATATTTATGCGGTATTAAAAGAAAGTAAAGTGATCTTTTAATTTAAACGCTTAGTTCGCTTAAAATAAAAAAGCCCCGTTACATTGTGTACGGGGCTTTTTTTATGGCTTTGAAGTTGAAGTTATAAGCTAAATAGCAGGCTATTAGTATTAGTGCAGGAAAAACTGTAATGCAGTGCTGTTGATGCTTAAAACGTCATTTTGCTGAAGCTTAAGGTAGCTTTCATTCAGAGGATTGTTGTTGATAAGCAAAGTGCCGTTGTTTTCTAACGCAGAAACAAAGTAGCCATCTTTTCTTTTGGTGATGACTAAGATGCCATTGCCTATGTTTCCTAGGCGCGTCATAGCCCTTTTTAGTGAAACTACCTTGCCGATATTGTCGCCATTCATTACTTGTAGGCTTGCGGCAGGAATTTGCTCATCATGATGTTCGTCGATTGCGCTTGCAACAGGCGTGTTGTCTTTGAAATCCAATGTGTCTTCGATTTCATTTATCGATGGGTCTGCGTCATTGAAAACAATATCGTGTTTGCCGATGGTGATAGTGTCGCTATTGTTTAATAGGCTTTCTTTGGTTTTTTGTCCGTTGATAATCAGCGGGTAGTCGTCATTTAGCTGTTTTATCAGGCATTTATCTTTAATGACTATAACTGCATGTGCAGGCGCGACAGCCAAGCTGTCTATTTTTATGTCATTGGTTTCGTCGCGACCGATATGAACCACTTTGTTTTCAAACAAGTAGGAATCAATAGCTTTATATTTAAAATAGACAGTGAGCTTCGCCATAACGTATACGCCAACTTGAAAAACATAAAGGGATGGCTGTTATTTATCAAATAATTAACAGCTTGTAAAGTATAGCTTGCATTCTAACGGTAAAGCTTATTTTATCGGCAAGAATCTTACCAGCTTCACGGTATTTTTATCGCGTTTGATAATTTCTATGGGATGCCCGTGTAAATTGATACTAATTCCTGGTTCGGGAATGGTTTCCATGTATTCAATGATGAGGCCGTTTAAGGTTTTTGGGCCTTCTGTAGGCAAAGACCACTGCGTCATCCTATTTAATTCCCTAATGGTAATATTGCCATCGATAAGATAACTGCCATCACTTTGTTCCCTAGCGGCAGCGGTGTCGTCCGTTATAAGCTCACCAACAATTTCTTGTAATAAGTCGTCTAAAGTCACTAGTCCTTGGACATCGCCATATTCATCAACAACCAAACCAATACGAATTTTTTCGTTTTTAAACCGTAACATCTGGGTGTGGACGGGAGTGCTTTCTGGGATAAATACGGGTTTGCTCAACAAGCCTATGATGGTTTGTTTGTCAAAGTCAGGATTGTTGATTTGTATCAACACCTTGCGTAAGTGTAAAAAGCCAATAATACGGTCTACGCTTTTTTTGTAGACAGCCAGTCGCGTATGCGGGCTGGATTTTATTTGGTTAATGATGTCTTCTATGGGTTCTTCTAGGTCAATGCCGACGATTTCATGGCGAGGTGTCATGATGTCTTCTACAGTTGCCGACTCTAAATCAAGAATGCCCAGCAACATTTTTTGGTAACGCGCAGGAATAAGGCTTTCTGCTTCGGTGATGATGCTTTTTAATTCTTCTTTATTAATAGTATCTTGGTGGTTTTTTTTGACGTCAACACCAACAAGCCGCAATAGTAGACTGACAAATAAATTGACAAACCAGACAATCGGATAAAATAACTTAAGTAAAGGTGTGTAAATCCAAGCGGATGGAAAAGCCAGTTGCTCAGGTTTAATTGCCGCTAAAGTTTTTGGAGAAACTTCTGAAAAAATCAGCATCACAATTGTCAGTATGCCTGCGGAAATGGCGATACTTGATTCTTCTTGTGGGAACAGCCGGATAGCAATAATCGTGGTGACTGACGCCGCGAAGGTATTAACGAAGTTGTTGCAAAGTAGGATCAGGCCAATCAGGCGGTCTGGGCGTTGTAAGAGCTTTTGGGTTCTGATTGCGCCTTGGTGCTTTAGTTTTACCAGATGTTTTAGGCGATAACGGTTTAGCGTCATCAGTGCCGTTTCTGAGCCGGAAAAAAAGGCCGAAAGAATCAGCATTAAGATAAGCATGCCAAATAGCACACTAATAGGCATTTCGTTCAAAGAATGTCTCTGGAGTTGTTAAAACGCTGTTAGTTTCTACGATGCAGATATTTTGTCAAGCTTCATTGCCTGGCGATTCCGGCAAAAAATCAGAAATGCGCGATACACGCTTTTTATTACGATATAACCGTGGACATAACTAAATGATTCTTTTCAAAAACTAAAAAGGAATCTATAATGCGCGGTTCAACTGGCAGTCGCCATCCTTGCTTTACCCTTAGCGACGTTAAGGGAGGGCTTTAACCGAAAGGAAAAATAATGAGACATTATGAAATTGTTTTTTTAGTACACCCAGACCAAAGTGGTCAGGTGCCTGCAATGCTTGATCGTTATAAAGCAACGATTGAAGCTGCATCAGGCCATATCCACCGCTTAGAAGATTGGGGCCGCAGACACTTGGCTTACCCGATTAAAAAAATTCACAAAGCACATTATGTGTTAATGAACGTCGAATGCGATCAAGCCACTTTAGAAGAATTGGAAAGCGGTTTTCGTTTTAACGATGCCATTTTGCGCAGCATGACCTTATTGCAAAAACAAGCAGTAACAGAACCATCCGCTATTGCTATCGCCACTGCAGAAGAAAGTAAAGTCGCCGAATCAAAAGCCAAAGAAGCCGCCGCAAAAGAAGCTGCAGCCGCAGTTGCTGCCGCCGCTTTGGGAGACGACGTTGAACTGGATGTCATCGACGAAGATTTCGATGCTGAAGACCTCGCCGCCGAGTAACTTTTAACTTAATTCACTGTTAGGGAATAATAATGGCACGTAACATTAGACGTAAAAAAATATCCAAAGTCGGCTCAGAAGGCGGATCTAAAATTGATTATAAAGATTTAGATTTGTTGAGCGATTACATCACAGAAACAGGCAAGATTGTTCCTAGCCGTATCACTGGCACTAGCGCTAAAAACCAAAGAGAACTTTGCGTTGCTATCAAAAGAGCCCGTTTTATTGCTTTGTTGCCTTTCTGCGACGCACATAAATAAAACTAGCACTCAATAGGGGGCAATATGAATTGGTTAGCGGCTTACATCATGCGTGGCAGAACCCAAGCCATGATAGTTGCAGCCACTTTGGCACTTGTGTCATTAGTCATGCCCCCGGTAAGTGTTGTAAGTTCGGCCACTATCGCTTTAGTGACCTTAAGGCGAGGTGCCTTTGAAGGCTTATGGGTACTGGCGTGTTCTAGCATCATATCCGCATTATTAGGATTGGTGCTGTTGGGCAACTACCAATTTGCATTGGCTTATGCCTTGGTATTTTGGTTACCGGTTTGGTTAATAGGCATCGTCTTGCGGGAAGGGCGGCATTTGTCGCTGGCGGTTGAAATAGCCGTTGTCCTCGGTATTGTTGCGGTAATTGGTGTGTACCTTGCCAATATAGAATCTGCGGCAATGTGGCAAAGTCTGCTAACACAACTGATACCTATGGGGGCGCCTGATGAAGCCCAGCAACAAATAGCGGTGTTATCGCATTTTATGACAGGCATTGCCTCAGCCGGCACGGTTTCCAGCTTGCTGTTTGGTTTATTCCTTGGTCGTTGGTGGCAGGCAAATTTGTACAACCCAGGTGGTTTTAAACAAGAATTTTTGTCGTTAACCACCCACTCGGCATTTACCTTCGCCAGCATTACGGTTGTTGCTTTAGCGGCAATAAATTTTGGGATAGTCTCTGAAATTGCTTGGAACGTAGTGATTTTATTGGTGTTGTTATACGCGATGATAGGCACATCAATAATGCATATCGTCTTTGCGGGCATGAAAATGTCCCGTTATACCGTGCCAATGTTTTACATTACCTTGTTTCTGATACCGCACGCGCTATTACCAGTCGCTTTGGTTGGCTTAACTGATAAATGGCTGAACTTACGAAAAAAATATTTGAAATCTAACACGCCATAGGGCGAAAAATTCGGAAATATCCGAAAAACACAGAGGGTATTAAGATGGAAGTCATTCTTCTTGAAAAAGTAGCAAACCTGGGCAATTTGGGCGATAAGGTCAGCATCAAGTCAGGTTACGGTAGAAATTATTTAGTGCCACAAGGCAAAGCCGTTCCGGCAACCTCAGCTAAAATTGCTGAATTTGAAGCCCGTCGCGCTGAGCTTGAAAAAGCCGCTGCTGAAAGATTGCAAGCCGCTAAAGACCGTGGTGAGAAAATTAGCAAACTGGCAATCGTTATCGCCCATAAAGCTGGTGACGAAGGCCGTTTGTTTGGTTCAATTGGCACTCACAACATTGCTGAAGCCTTCACCGCTGCTGGCGTTGTTGTTGAAAAGCAAGAAATCAGAATGCCAAATGGTGTTATCCGTCAAGTTGGCGAATTTAACATCGACATTTCCTTGCACACTGATGTTACTGTCACTGTTGCGGTAACTGTGGTTGCTGAAGCGTAATAGTTTTAAATAGCCATCGGTGTCCACAGCAACGGATTTTCGTTTGTTAGTGGTTATAGGCTATCGCGTTATCAACAAGCCGGATGCAATTGCATCCGGCTTGTTTTTATGTAAAAGGTGGCGACAGTTTTCGCCTTTTTAAGCAGTCAGTAAAATGCCTTGAATTTATCAAGCGGGACGTTTTATGCGTGTTGTTTATAGCTGCTGTATCTATTTGCTACTACCATTCCTTTTTCTTCGCCTGTTATGGCGCAGCATTAAAGCCCCAGAATACCGTAACCGCTGCTTAGAAAGATTGGCGGTTTATCAAAAAAAATCCCCACAAGCCGTCATTTGGTTTCATGCTGTTTCTGTTGGTGAAGTTGAAGCGGTGCTGCCGTTAATCCGGCAAATACAAACAGCCCATCCAAATCTAAAACTACTCATCACCACAACCACACCAACCGGATCTGCCCGCGTGCAAGCGGCGTTGTCCGAAAGTGTTGGACATGTTTACCTGCCTTACGATTTACCCGACGCGGTTGCCCGCTTTATGCACCATTTTCAGCCACGCTTGGCGGTGATTATGGAAACTGAATTGTGGCCAAATTTATATGCCGCCTGCCGAGAACGCCAAATCCCCTTGTACCTGATTAATGCGCGTTTATCGGAAAAATCAGTGCGCGGTTACCGCAAATTAGCGTCCTTGGTAAAGCCAGCATTAGCGGCTGTTGAATTGATAGCAACCCAAAGCGAACAAGACCGGGAGCGTTTTCTTGCCATTGGTGCTAATAGCGATAAGTTGATTGCCTTGGGCAATATTAAATTTGATGTTGACATCGTTGCTGGCGTTAGCGAACAAGGCCAGCAATTAAAAGCCAGTTTGTTTGCTGGGCGCTATGTCTGGTTACTTGCCAGTACCCACAAAGATGAAGAAAACTTGTTTTTCGACAGCTACTTACAGCTCAAACAACAAATCCCAGAATTGTTATTGGTGATTGCGCCGCGCCATCCCGAACGCTTTCCCGACGTGAAAAAAGCCTGCACACAAGCAAATCTTATTGTGGCAACCCGAACCTTAGGGGAAAGCTGTACACCAGCCACCGATGTTTATCTGGCTGATACCTTAGGCGAATTGAAAATGCTTTATGCCGCCGCTGATGTTGCATTTGTCGGCGGTAGCATGGTGCCAACAGGTGGGCATAATGTGCTTGAAGCCGCCGCCATTGGCGTTCCCATTCTATTTGGCCCGTACATGTTTAATTTTAAAGCCATTGCCGCAGGTATTTTGGCAAGCGAAGCCGCTATTCAATGCTATAACCAAACTGAAATCATGTCGGCAATCACCCACCTTTACCAACATAACGATTTCCGTAAGCAACTGATTAGCAATGGCAAAAACTTCATCCTTAAAAACCAAGGCGTAACTGCCAAAATTATGGCTATGTTGGCTAGCCACCTTAATTAAGGCACTAATAGGCAATAAGGCTGTCAATAGCGGGCTTGTTGGTAACGCCTTGCCAACGAAAAATAATCGAAAACAAACCGCCAGACGGTGAGATATACTTTGCGGCATTTTAAGTGACCTGTTGCATTGTGGGATTGGCAGCAAAACATGCCTATAACAATGCGACTATTTCAATAAGAAGAGAACATTATGAACAAACAGGTAATCGTCTCGTTATTGCTGTGTTTGCCAATTGCCTACAGCAATGCAGCAACACCAGTAGCTGAAAAAATATTGGCTAACGGTTTAAAAGTGTTAGTAAAAGAAGACCACCGCTCGCCCGTGGTGGTCTCGCAAGTTTGGTATAAAGTCGGCTCCAGTTATGAGCCAGGCGGTATCACCGGCATTTCCCACATGTTGGAACACATGATGTTTAAAGGTACCGACAAACATCCTGCTGGCGAATTTTCCCGCATCATTGCCGAAAATGGCGGTGATGAAAATGCCTTTACCGGACAAGATTACACCGCCTATTTCCAGACCATGGAAGCCTCGCGCTTGCCCGTCAGCTTTGAATTGGAAGCCGACCGCATGCGCCATCTGCATTTATTGGCGGATGAGTTGAAAAAAGAACTGCAAGTGGTCACCGAAGAGCGGCGTATGCGTACCGACGACAATCCACAGGCGAAAATGGGCGAGCATTTTAATGCCATGGCCTACAGCAATAGCCCGTACAAACATCCAGTGATTGGCTGGCCTGCGGATATTGCCAATTATCAGGTTGAAGATTTACAAGCTTGGTACCAACGCTGGTATGCGCCCAATAACGCCACCGTGGTTGTGGTCGGCGATGTCGATACCAAAGCAGTATTTGCCCTAGCCGAACAATATTTTGGCGGCTTGAAACCCAGCGAAATTAAGCCATTAAAACCGCAAACCGAAATCGAACAATTAGGTGTGCGGAAAATGACGGTAAAAGTGCCCGCTAAATTGCCGTCTTTGGTGATGGGTTACAAAGTGCCGACCTTAACAACCGCAGAGCATGATTGGGAAGCCTATGCACTAGAAGTGTTGGCTGGCGTATTGGATGGCGGCAGCAGCGCGCGGCTCAGTAAAGAACTGGTGCGAGGCAAGCAACTTGCCGTGTCAGCGGGCGCAGGCTATAGCCTAATCACGCGGCTATCGAATTTATTTGAGCTGGAAGCAACGCCAGCTGAAGGCAAAAGCGTTTATGAACTGGAATCGGCATTGAAAGCGCAAATCACCCGCTTGCAATTGGAATTGGTGAGTGCGGAGGAATTGCAACGCATTAAGGCGCAAGTGCTAGCGGGGGCAGTTTACGAACGCGATTCCGGTTTTTATCAGGCGATGCAATTGGGTATGCTGGAAACCGTCGGCTTAGGTTGGCAAAAAGCCGATGAATATGTCAGTAAAATCAACCAAGTGACTGCCGAGCAAGTACGCCAAGTGGCGCGGACTTATTTACGGGAAGATCATTTAAATGTGGCTTATTTAGAGCCACAGCCTATCAATGGGCAAACACAAAATAATAATAAGAAAGAGGAAAAATAAAGGCTAACTGGCTTACTCACGATTTATTGGGTAAGGCGGTTGGTTAAAGGGTCGAAACTATGTCAAAAATACGTACACATTACGATAATTTAAAAGTCACTCGTAATGCCCCCGATGTGGTCATCAAAGCCGCGCATAAAGCGTTGCTGCAAATGCACCACCCCGATAAGGCAAGCGATAAAGTTACCGCAGAACGCATTACCCGCATCCTTAATGAAGCGCGTGATGTGCTGTTGGATCCGGTAAAAAGAAAACAGCACGACGATTGGATCAAAACCAAAGAACAGCATCATCACCAATCTGCCGATGCAGAGCGCTTTGGGCAAGATGCAGCAGCACCAGAACAAACCCCGCCCGCGCCAGAAGAACCCAGCTTGGGCAAATATAAGTTGCTACAAGATGGTGTCGCCTTTGATCCCGCCACCGATTTATTGTGGTGCCGCTTTGCCTTAGGCCAACAGTGGCAAAATGATCGGGTTAATGGCCCGGCGCAAGTATTTACTTGGCAAGCCGCTATTGATGAAGCCAAACAGTTTAACCAGCAAGGCGGTTATGCAGGTTTTACCGATTGGCGATTACCTACGATTGATGAATTAAAAACCCTGATTGATAAACAGCGCGGCAATAAAAATGATGCCTTACTTTTTATTGACCACCAAGTATTTCCAGAAAGCCCGTTATGGATTTGGTCGGCAACGGCTTATGCAGGTTATGGCGGCGGTGCGTGGTTTGTGTATTTCCGCGAAGGCGAGGCCTACAACGAAGACACCGGATTTGCCCGTGGCGTCCGATTGGTTCGGGACCATAAAAACCGTTAACGAGCCAATGTTTATGCGTTGCTAAAGGTGATTTTTCATCTCTATTTTTTAGCCGATTAATGGCATCCGGGCATTTGCCGGAAATTTTCCTAACTAACCCAGGAATCAGCACCATGCGTTTTTATGTATATAGTTTGATGTTATTGCTTTTTAGCCAAAGCCTGTTGGCGACGGCAAAAATTGACCATTGGCAAACCCCGCAAGGAAGCCGCGTGTATTTTGTACGCACAGAAGGCTTGCCAATGGCGGATATACAAGTGATTTTTGATGCAGGCAGTGCGCGGGACGGACAGCAATTTGGCTTGGCGGCGTTAACGGCAGGTTTGCTGGATACTGGTGCAGGCCAATGGAATGCCGATGACATCGCCCAGCGATTTGAAAGCGTCGGCGCGGTGTTTGGCGCAGGCAGTACCATGGATAACGCCAGTGTGTCTTTGCGGACATTGACCGATAAGGCCTTGTTTGACAAAGCCTTAGATACTATGCAAGTGATTTTGACGCAGCCTCGTTTTGATGCCGCCGATTTCCAACGGGAAAAAAGCCGCACCTTGGCAGGCTTAAAACAACAAGAAGAATCGCCTGGTGATCTTGCCAGCATTGCCTTTTACAAAGCCTTGTATGGCGACCATCCTTATGCCCATCCCGATTCTGGCACATTGGCAACCGTCACTGCGCTGACTGAGCAAGACTTACGGCGTTTTTATCAACAATATTACGTTGCTGCCAATGCTATGGTGGTGATAGTCGGTGATTTAAGCAAACAGCAAGCTGAGCAAACTGCCGAAAAATTACTTGCCAATTTGCCGGTTGGGCAGAAACCCGCCGAGTTGCCAGACGTACTGATGCCCAAACAAGCATCGCAACAACATATCGAATTTCCATCCACGCAAACCCATGTTTTAGTTGGCTTGCCTGGCATTAGCCGTAAAGACCCCGATTATTTCAGCCTTTATGTCGGCAACCATATTTTGGGCGGCAGTGGCTTGGTATCTAAGTTGTTTGATGAAGTCAGGGAAAAACGCGGTTTGGCTTATAGCGCCTCCAGCGCGTTTATTCCGCGTTTAAAAGCTGGGCCGTTTTTAGTCAGTCTGCAAACCCGTAATGACCAAACCAGCCAAGCCTTGCAAGTGCTTAACCAAACCTTGGCGGCATTTATAGCAAAAGGCCCTAGTGAAGCCGAATTAGTGGCAGCCAAGAAAAATATCACAGGCGGCTTTGCCATGCGTTTTGATACCAATAAAGAACTGGCAGGCTATGTGGGCATGATTGGTTTTTATGGTATGCCGTTGGAATACATGGATAATTTCAAGCAACGTATAGAACAAGTCACCGTTGCCTCGATTACTGATGCGTTTAAACGCCATGTTGATCCGGCATTATTGCAAACCATTACTGTAGGCCAGCGTGGCAAATAAATTACGCATTATTGGTGGTGAATGGCGTAGCCGTCAGCTGCATTTTGTGGATTTGCCGGGCTTAAGGCCAACGCCTGCACGCGTGCGGGAAACGCTGTTTAATTGGCTGCAATACCATATCGTCGGCAGCCGCTGTTTGGATTTGTACGCAGGCAGCGGTGCGCTGGGTTTTGAGGCGGCCTCCAGAGGCGCGAAAGCGGTGGTGCAGGTAGAAAACAATGCTATCGCCTGCCGGGCTTTAAAAGACAACGCGGTACAGCTTGGTGCACAGCAAATCAAAATCCAGCCGCTGGATGTATTGCGGTTTCTCGCAGGTGATGCCGAAGTGTTCGATATTGTGTTTATTGATCCGCCGTTTGCCCAAGGTTTAGCCGCTACGACTTGCCAATGGTTGGAAGATAAGGGCTGGCTTGCCCCGCAAGCGAAAATCTACGTGGAAACTGAAGCGGCTTTGCAGACTTTAGTAATACCGGAAAACTGGCAATTGCTAAAAAGTAAGGTGGCGGGCGAAGTGGCTTATCGTTTGTATGAGCGAAGCTGACGGTTTTAGTGAAGGCCGTACCGTAGGATGGGCTGACGATAGGAAGCCCATCATTGGGTAGCCTGATTTGATGGGCTTCCTGTCGTCAGCCCATCCTACAAAATGGTGCTAACCCCACAAATCCGCCAAAGAAAATGGCGCGGCATCAAACGGCGGCACTGCCACCTCATCATCATCCTTCAGCGTGGCAATCAATAACCATTGGCCTTGTTGTAAGGCATATGCCTCTAAAGTTTGCGCTAACGGGTCGACTATCCACACATACTGCACCCCATAACGCGCATAAATAGGCAGTTTTATCACCCGGTCTTTCTTGGCGGTAGACGGCGATAAAATTTCGCAAACCCAATCTGGCACGACCTCAAAACGGTGGTCGTCCGATACGCTGGGCATACGATCGCGCCGCCAGCCTGCCAAATCGGGTACGGCAACTTCTTGGTTACGGACGAAATGGGTTTCTGGCTCGATAATAATCCACCAGCCGCCGGGGCCGCCACGACCAAAATGGAAGGGGCCTGTTACATTAAATCCCAAACCACTTCCTGCCAAACCATGCTTCCCAGAAGGGCGCGGCATTGCATACAGCTCCCCATTTAAAATCTCCCCATTGACATGTTCTGGCAAAGCCATTAATTGCTCGTAAAGGCTAGGTTTTAAAACGGCGTTCATAAAATCCCCTTAATGGTTAATGGATGGTCGGCGCTTAATTTTAATGTTGGTTTCTTGATTTTATCACGGACGCTAACTGCAAGCAGGGTTGCGCTTTTTGCAAAAATACCGGGATTATTGGTATTAAGTAACTAAATTCCGCTATTTTGGCTAATTTTTTGCTGTTCATTTATTGTCGAGGTTTTGTAAAGCTAGATATAGCGGTTATACTGAATCATGCCTTCCGGCATTCAATAACCTTTGTATTGGGATTTACAAGAAGTATTTTATGGCAAAGCCTAATAACGAATCAGCGCAATATTTAATCAGCACGGTCGCCAAGCGATCTGGCGTCAAGTCAGATTTGGTGCGGGCATGGGAACGCCGTTACCAAGCGGTGACGCCCACGCGCACCAATGGCGGTCATCGGGTTTATACCGACCAAGATATTGCCCGGCTAAAGCTGCTTAACCACGCCACTAATAGTGGTCACAGCATTAGCCAAATTGCCCAGATGTCTTTAGATGAATTAAAAAATCTATTGAAAGATGAAGACGAAGCCGCGCCAGAAATTCCGGTATTAACACCTGCCGCGCAGAGTGACAGGTTGTATTTGGCGCAAGACTACATCGAAAAATGCTACGCCAGCATATTGGCGTTTGATGCCCGAGGCTTGGAATCGCACTTTGAAAATGCCATCGTGGAGCTGGGAACAGAAGCGTTTATTGAAAACTTGCTCACGCCCTTATTGACCTTAATCGGGGAGCGTTGGCGGCTTGGCGAATTAAGGCCAGTCCACGAACACATGACCTCGTCCATCATCCGCTCGTTAACCTATGTGCTACGCAACAATAGCCCCTGCGCTGATAACGCGCCGACTATGGTGGTCAGTACGCCGATAGGCCAGTTGCATGAGCTGGGCGCGTTGCTCGCTGCCATCATTGCTGAAATTAAAGGCTGGCGGGTGACTTATCTGGGCGCTAATCTACCCGCTGAAGAAATTGCCGCAGCGGTGAAATTTACCAAGGCGCGGGCGGTAACTATCAGTATCAGTTTTTGTGCAGACGACCATGTCGTGCCGAAAGAACTAAGGCGATTAAAAAAACTGCTGCCATCGGATGTGGCATTGATTGTCGGTGGACGGGCGGCAAGCTATTACAAATCGGTATTGGATGAGGTTGGGGTGTTGAATATTCACAGTTACGGGCATTTTCGGCAACTGCTTGACCAGATAGGCCAAGGCAACATGCCTGAAGCCAATTTAACGGCAGAAATATCGATATGAGTTTCTGGCGTACTAAAAGCTTGGCGGAGATGACTACGGAAGAGTGGGAATCTTTATGCGATAACTGCGGGCAATGTTGCCTGCATAAATTGGAAGATGAAGATACCGGGGAAATTGCCTTTACCCGTGTGGTCTGTGATTTGATTGACCTAAAAACCTGCCGTTGTACCGACTACACCGAACGCACCCGGCGAGTACCGGAATGTCTTGATTTAAAACAACATGATTTTTCTGAATACCGTTGGTTGCCTGCAACCTGCGCTTACCGCTTATTAAGTGATGGTGAAGATTTACCGACCTGGCATCCGCTTATTTCTGGCAGCAAAGGCAGTGTGCGTAAAGCGGGCATGTCCGTGAGTGCTTATGCCATCAAAGAAGCCGAAGTGGATGACATGGAAGACCACATCATTTATTGGCTGAAATAAATCCCCGCTATTGTTTGACGTTGATGACAATACCCGCACCATCAACGGACTTCCTTTTTTCCACTTCCGGTTCTGGTGACATCAACCAACCGCCGTTTAATTGCAAAGCCGATTCCGGTTTTTTGTTGCTATCCTTGGCAAATAGGCCGCTTTCTTGTGGTTGTTTGTTTTTATCCAGTTTTGATACTGTCGTATTCGGTTCTGAACCATTGGTTTCTTTGAAGGGGACGGATAGATCGAGAGGCTTGGTTTGTTCTTCGCTTTGAGGGGTAACGGCTGCGGATTTTTCTTTTACGGGTTTGGTTGCGGTTTTCTGTGCGGCTAGGCTGGGTTCAACTAAACAAAGCCATGAAATTGCCAAGCTAAGCAACCAATACAAAGAGTAAGGTTTCATATCAAATTATCCGGTTTGTTAAACAATGATGTGCAAAGGTTGTTGATGGGACTGCCGTCGTGGGAATACGTTCGTTTAGTAGAATTAGACTGAACGTTGCCGAAGCCAGCGATAACATCACCGATTAAAACAGTCATTGGCTTAATAGCGGTTCTGCCTATGATGATCGGATCGCGCTGTACGGGAAAACCGCATTGCCAGTCCATTTGATGATGTGGGCGGTGACTATTGCCGCTATGGTAAGATACTTCGGTTTTTAGCATAAAGTTGTTTGCTAATAGTCATTGGCGGTTCGTGGATAGTATACGCAGCAACGCTTTACCTGCAAGGCGTTTGCCACGATGATCTTTGTGCCAATGCACAACAACCCGCAAACAAGTAATAGTCCTTATCTTTTTAAAGCAGCAAATAATGGCAAACATCATCATTGATTGCGAAAAAATGCGTAATCACAACAGCGGTTTTTATTATTTTTGTAAAAATCTGGTTACCGAAATAATTGCCCAAGCGGATCCGCAACAAGACCATCTCAGCCTGTATTTGCCTAAGCAAGCTTGGCCTACTTTCAATCATTATCCTAATGTGTTGTTCCATAAAAAATGGCATAAACATTTTTTTCCGCTGAGCAACCCGCCCGATGTTTGGCATTGCACCACGCAACAGAGCCGCTATTTGCCGACCAGCAGAAAGGCCAAAATTGTTTTGACGATTCACGATATTAACGTGCTTTATGAATTTCCTGATGACAAACGCCTAATTAAGAGCACCTTAAAAGCCATGCAACAGCGCATTGACCGCGCCGAAATGATTGTTACCATTTCCGATTATGTAAAAGCCGACGTGCTAGAACATCTACGGATTGGTGATAAACCCATCAAAACCATTTACAACGGTTGCAATTTACCCCCGCAACAACGCTTTGAGCCGCCAAAATCGCCACCACCAGGGGCGTTTTTGTTTGCTTTGGGTTATGTCAACGCCAAGAAAAACTTTCATGTGTTACCTAGTTTGCTGAAAGGCAATGATTACACCTTGGTAATCGGCGGTGTTTGTGATGATATGCCTTATCGCCAGAAAATTATCGATGAAGCCCGTAAACATGGTGTCGAGCAGCGGTTAATGCTCACTGGCGGCCTTAGCGAGAATGACAAATATTGGTATTTTTCCCAGTGCGCGGCGTTTTTGTTCCCGTCATTGGCAGAAGGTTTTGGTTTGCCGCCAGTAGAGGCGATGTATTTTGGTAAACCGGTATTTTTATCAGAAAAAACCTGTTTACCAGAGATTGGCGGCGATGCCGCGTATTATTTCCAAAATTTTGAACCGGAACATCTACGCGAGGTGTTTGCTGATGGCATGGCAAAAGCCCAGCAAGACCCAAACCACGCCGCCCGTATGCAAGCCCAAGCCGCCCGATTTAATTGGCAAACAGCCGCCCAACACTACCTACAAACCTATCATTATTTTTCATAATCAACATGCTACGCGCTATTTGGATCAGCAAACAACATTGGCTTAAACCCGGCCCCATGACTTATATGGGGTTATTAAACGCAAGGGCTTTTGCAGAAAATGGCATTAACACCGATTTTTTTGTCCGTGCCGAACAGGATTACAATCCTGCCAACACCGCCGAAGATTTACTGAGTTATTACGGCTTGCCTGCCCATCCCGCGTTTGCGGTGCATTGCATTCCTGAAACCCACCGTTTGCGCCGTGATGCCTATCAAGCTGCCGTCGCGCAGATTAAGGAATACCACGCGCAAGGCGACGACATTATTGCGGCTACCCGTGAATACGGCGCATTTGCCATGTTAATGAAGTTAAAAAAAGCCTGTCCGCGTCTTAAAGTGGTGTTTGAATCCCATAGTTTTTTTATTAACCTCAAACATTTAGATAGCCGCCCTTGGTCGTTGTCGCGTTGGCGCACCCGCTGGGTGGAGCGTTATCAATTGCCTGCCGCCGATGGCTTAATTTGCTTGACGGAACACCAACGGGCTTTGTATCAACATTGGTTACCGCAATTACCGACCATTGCTTTGCCATTGGGTTGTTTGGATTTTCCCCCGCACCCCGATGTTGAGCAACGGCGATTATTACGGCGCGTTGCCTATATCGGGCATCTGTACGATTACAAAGGCCGGGAATTGTTTTTTCAATTGGCAAAGCACTTACAAGCGGCAAATATCCAATTACACATTTTCGGCGGCTATCCGGATGAGGTTGCCGCTTTACAACAGCGGGCATTGCAAGAACAACTGGCGGATACCTTGTGCTTCACCGCTTTTATCGAGCCAAAAGCCTTGCATGATATTCTCCAAGATCAGGTCAGCATTGGTTTGGTGCCATTGCAAGACACTTATTACAACCGTTACCTTACTTGTCCGGTAAAAGTGCTGGATTTTATGGCGCATGGCTTGCCGATAGCCGCCAGTGAACTGCCTAGTGTCCGTGATTTATTAAGAGAATCAGGCGTGTATTGCCGTCCTGATGATGTCGAAGCCTTCGCTGCCAATATCCAAAAACTATTAGACGACCCTGAAGCTTATGCCAACTGTAGTTCGGCGACTTACCAGCGGGCGAGGGAATTGCAATGGCCTATGCGGGCGCGGCGCATCGCCGGATTTGTCGGTGATTTATAAATGCCTAGTTTGCGGATAATCTGATGACCATAAAGCTAAACCACCAACGGATTTTGATTGCCAAAACCACCCATTTGGGTGATGTCGTTATCACCTTGCCGCTTGCTGCCCGTTTAAAACAACAAAGCCCTGATTGTACGGTGATGTTTCTCACCCAAGCGCGCACCGCCGCTGTTGTCGGGCGTTGTTTGGCTGTGGATAGCGTACATACTGAGCCGGAAGATTTTGATGACTTGGTTGCTTTGCTTGCCAGTTTGCAAGTGGATGTCTTTATTCAAGTCAACACCTCAAAACGTTTGGCTAAAGCCGCCAAAGCCGCAGGAATTGCGGTGCGGATTGGCTCTTTATTTCGCCTATATAATTGGTGGCTATGCACACACTGTGTTGCCATTTCCCGCGAGTATTCGCAATTAAATAAGCGTTTGTTGGATATGCAATATCTACGGCCTTTTGGCTTGGGCGAAGCCTCGCTTGAGCAAATATCCACCAGCTATCAATTTGCGTCACAAGACCCAGCCTCACTTATCCAGCGATTGGGTTTGGCTATGCACAAGCGGCGTATCATCCTTCATCCTTCTTTGATTACGTCGAAATCCCACCAATGGCCGTTGGCGGCGTATCAAACACTAATGGCTTCCTTTGATTCCGATAAGTATCAATGGATTATTACCGGGACAGCGGCAGATCGCGCTTATCTTGCACCGTTATTGGCAAACAACAACGCGAATGTTGATTGTGTTGATACTGTCGGGCAATTAACTTTAGATGAGTTAGTCACTTTAATGATGGCTTCAGATGGCTTAATTGCAGGCAGTACTGGCCCATTGCATTTGGCGGCGGCTTTGGGTATCCCTGTTGCCGGATTTTATCAATCCAATCCAGCGGTTTATCGGCGTTGGGCGCCAGTTGGGCGATCGGTGACTTTATTGCACAGCGACATCGCTTGCTTAGGCGATAAGCATGGCAAGGCTTGTCCATGTGTGCAGACGATCAGCCCAGAGCGGGTGCAGCAGGCAATAATTTCTTGGTTTGCCGAAAGATAGTGTGATGATGCGACCTAGGTTGAGATCATGGGGCTCCTATTTACTGGCGGCGTTTATGGCCAGTTTTTATTTTTCAACCAGTTTGTCCACCGTATTGTCGGTGGCGGTGCTATTGCTGTGGTTTGCTCTTGGTTTTTACCGCCAATTGCTGGTGAGTTTACGGCAAAATCCCTGTGCGGCCTGGGCGTTCGGATTATATCTGTTAATTATTATCGGTTCGTTTTACGGTACGGCAAGTTATGCGGATGCTTTGTCGATGTTGGGAAAGTATCGGGAATTTCTGTTAATTGTGGTTTTAGTGCCGTTTTTTAATGACAGTCATTATCGGCGTAGGACTTGGCAGGCATTGGTATTGGCGTCGGTGCTAACCTTGTTGATTTCTTATGCCATGCACATTGGTTTGTTGGATGTAAACCGCCAAGGCGACCCGTGCCTTAAAAGCCGCATCACTCATAGTATGTTGATAGCCTTTTTTATGTTTTATTGCGCCCATCAAGCCTATAGCGAGCAAAACAAGCCGGAGCGTTTTTGGTGGCTGTTGTTGGTTTTGTTATCTGTATATAACATCTTTTTTATCGTGGAAGGCCGTACTGGGCAATTGATTGCGGTGGTCTTGGGGATTGTGTTTGCTTTGCAATGTTTCCATCGCCGCCAATTGTTGCTGGCATTGCTGCTGATTATCGGTTTTGTCGGGCTGTTTATGTTGTTTTCCGATAAAGCCACGCGAATTTATGAAGGCTTAGCCAATACCCAGGCGTATTTTCAAATGCATCCAGAACAAACCCACTCCTCTATGGGGTTGCGGTACACGTTTTGGCAGCAATCTTTGCATTTGATTCAGGAACAGCCCTTTTGGGGGCATGGTACAGGCAGTTTTAGCCAAGCTTATCAACACGTTAATGCCGATGCTGAGGCGGTCACAAAAAATCCGCATAATGAGTTTTTGATGATAGCTGTGCAGTGGGGTTGGTTGGGCTTGTTGATGTATCTGGGGTTTTTGTTTTGCCAGCCGCTATCGGCCCTTAGCTTGCAAAAAACCGAGCGTTTTTACGCCCAAGGTTTATGGGTAAGCTTACTTATATATAGCTTTTTTAATAGCCCTTTCCTCGATCATTCAGGCCATTGGTTTGCATTGATGATTGCTTTGATTTATGCCCGTAATAAGCAACAGCCTGATTCGTCAAAAGTTTAATAGTACAGGTACTGTTCTCGGCGGAATGTCACCTGTGTCCATCATTTTTATCGCCGCTCTATAGTTTTAACATCCATGCAAAAACCAACTAAAACCAATGCTGAAATTTATCGGCGTTTACTTACCTATGTTAAGCCGCATCGCCGATATTTTATTATCAGTATCATCGGTTTCTTGATCTATTCCAGCACCCAGCCGTTATTTGCGACGTTAATCCAGCAAATTATTGATACTTTGCAAACCAAGTCGCGTGAGCAAATGTATTACTTGCCGCTGTATTTTAGCGGTTTGGTGGTGGTACGCGGTATTGGCAGTTATTTGGGTAATTATTTTTTAGCGAAAGTGTCGCTGAATGTTATCCATTCTTTGCGTTGTGAGATTTTTGAGAAATATACGCAATTGCCGACATCTCATTTTGATGACAATAACAGCGGTCATATGATTTCCCGCATTACCCATAATGTCGGGCAGGTCGCGCAAGCGGCTACCGATGCGGTACGTAAGGTGGTGCAGGAAGGTTTGACGGCGGCTGGTTTGTTTGTCTATTTGGTTTATACCAATTGGCAGTTGTCGATGGTGTTTTTGGTAGTGGCGCCAATTATTGCGTTGTTGGTGAATTATGTCAGTAAGCGGTTGCGGTTGTTGAGTAGGCGTATCCAAGACTCCGTGGGTGATATGACGCATATCACTTCGGAGTTGGTCAATGGGCATCGCATTGTCCGCAGTTACGGTGGTGAAGATTATGAAAAACGCCGTTTTGTCGAAAGCAGCTTGAACCATCGTCGCCAGTCTTTGAAGGCGACTACGACGAATGCGATGCACAATCAATCGATGCAGCTGGTTATTGCGGTCGCTTTGGCGTGTCTTATGTATATGGCACTATTTTTTATGGAGCAATCCAGTGTTGGTTCGTTTGTGGGGTATTTGACGGCGGCATTTTTGTTGCCGCGTCCGTTCCGGCAGTTAAGTGATGCCAATAGTGACATTCAGCGCGGTATTGTGGCGGCGGAATCGTTATTTGAGGTGTTGGACATCGAAGGCGAGCAAGATACGGGGATGTATCAGGTTGATCGCTGCAAAGGGGCGCTGGAGTTTAAAAACTTAAGCTTCCAATATAGCAAAGCCCACGAGCGGGCTTTGATCGATATTAATTTTAAAGTCGAGCCAGGGCAGACTATTGCGCTGGTTGGCGCATCGGGTGGCGGTAAAAGCACCTTGGTGAATTTGGTGTCGCGTTTTTATCCGCACAATCAAGGGCAGATTTTGTTGGATGGTGTGGAGATTAATGAATATCAGTTGGCAAACTTGCGGCGGCAAATCGCCTTGGTTAATCAGCAGGTTATTTTGTTCAATGACAGTATCGCCAATAATATCGCCTATGGGGCATTGGCGGGGGCTAGTCGTGCGGCAATAGAAAAAGCGGCAAAAGATGCTTATGCGATGGAGTTTGTCAGTAAGTTGGAGCATGGCTTAGATACCGAAATCGGTGAAAACGGCGTAAAGCTATCTGGCGGGCAGCGGCAACGGCTGGCCTTGGCAAGGGCATTGTTGAAAGATGCGCCAATATTAATCTTAGATGAGGCGACTTCGGCGTTGGATACGGAGTCAGAGCGGTATATCCAGGCGGCATTGCAGAAAATTATGGGCAAACGTACTACTTTAGTTATTGCCCATCGCCTTTCTACTATAGAAAGCGCGGATGTGATTTTGGTATTGGAGCATGGGCGGATAGTCGAATCTGGGGCGCATAGTGATTTATTAGCAAAAGGCGGAGCCTACGCAAAATTATACGCCATGCAATTTAACGAGCATGCCGAACAAAATATTTAGAAAAATTTTTCTAAATAGCTATGGGCTGAAAATGCTTATATAGTTGATTTTGAATTGCTTTAAAGTGCCAGCATATTTTGTAACTGCACAAACTTTGATATAGTTTAATTTTTCCGTTGACACACCCGCAAAACCCGCTAAAATGGTCGGCTTTCCCGGGTGAATCTGATTTGTCCGGGGATGGCTATTGCCGCCATTGTATGATTTTGGCGGGCTTTGCGGGATTGCAAAGTTGTTGACAAAGGGAATTTGGTCTGTATAATAGTCCAGCTAAACCGGAGCTTAGTTAGCTCCAGCTCTTTAAAAGATTGGGTCAAAACAATGTGTGTGGGCGTTT
>CAIYRS010000019.1 GCA_903928685.1 uncultured Methylococcaceae bacterium | reverse complement strand
ATTGGTTGCAATGGGAAGCATATACAAAAGATGATGCAGCTAAAGAGAAAGTAGAAGCTATTGAATCGTACATGTCTAATAAGACACGCGAGGGAGGCTTCAGAACCGTTACAAGCCGTCTCCTATATGATTATATTGATTATGGCAATGTATTCGCTACAGTTGATTTTGAAGCGTCCTATCGTATCAATTCTCTCGATGAAAGAGTTATTGATTTCATTGGTCCAAAAGTACGACGTATTAGTCCACTAGATATTGTTTTTAACCCTTTAGCTACATCATTTAAAGATTCATTTAAAATTGTACGAAGTATTAAAAATATTGGTGAACTACGCCTGATGGCTAAGAATGAAGGTGAAGTAGATGGTAGGGTTGGGTGCTTACACTTAACCAAGCGTTACATGAGTTTTAAGTTGGCTGTTAACTTTCCAACTTAATTGGTTATTACTTTTTGGTTTTGTTGAATTATAAAAAAATATTTAGAGCGCCCAAAAAGTATGTAAGTAAATCATACAGGACGGCTATAATTTTTACATCCCCCATAGGGGGATAAGGGCGTTATACTGGTGAAAAATTTTCTTAACTAGCGCGTAGGATGGGTAGAGGCGATAGCCGAAACCCATCATAATGGATTCCTTATGCGATGGGTTTCGCGCTGCTCTACCCATCATTGCTATCAACAAATGATTTATCGTTAGGCTCATGCCGGTTGGTTTACTAATATCGACTGGCGGCTATAGGTGAGTCAGCAGACACCCAGATAGTAAAACAGACGCGATAAAGCGCGTCTCTACGTATCTTGCAGGATCACAGGTAAAAAGGATTGGATTAAAAACCTTTGGTTGTTTGCTGCAATCGGGGTTTTTTTTGTAGCGGGCATAAAAAAACCCGCATTAAGCGGGTCTTTAGGGGTTATGTGTTGTTAAATTAGACAAACGTTTTAATGACAATCGACATAACCCCAGCAATCAAGATACCCATCATCCATTTTAGCAAGGTAAGTTCCCCAGAAATCCGGGTATCCATGCGGTCAATTTTAGCGTCAAGCCCGTCCATCCGACGATCTAATTTAATCAGGTCACTTTTAGTGGCCAGTTGTGAATCTAATGCCTCAGCCAACACACCTTGCAAAGCCTCAGATTCGGCCTTAGCCTGTGCATCTGAAATTCCGGCAGCCTTAAGCTTTTCTACAAATTTTAAAGTATCAAATGTAATGGTGGCCATATTATTCTTCGTATTTTTTTGCTTTAGCCTTGGCATTCGCCTTGGATTTTTCCTGGTCAGCAATTATTTTTGCAACAACCTCAGACGCTTTCCTGCAAATGGCTTTATTTCTAGAAGCTGTTAATGTCATCTAAATTGTCCCAAAATTCGTAAATGTTTTCAGGGGTTATTCTAACTCTATCGGACATTTGTTTCATAGATAAATCATTTGAAAATTCTTTTTCGTATTCGTATCTTCCTGCTTAACCGCCGGGAGAGGATTGAAATTTTGTAAATAGACGCGATACAGACGCGATAAAGCGCGTCTCTACGTGGTATCTACCAAGATCACACACGGATTTTGCTTGTTTTTTATTCTTCTCACTCCAACCCTCTCCTGCTGGAGAGGGTGCTTTTTCTTAACTGTGGGCAGTGACGCCGGAGCGTAAGAACGATAGAGAAATCATACTATAAGGTGGATAAACAGCAGAGTCATGCACCCGCTAGTGCGCGATGTTTGTAAATCTACACGCCAACGGCAATACTGATTACGTTACTCCATTGGCCAACGGGTTGATCATGCAATCGGTAGATCGCTTTATATTTCCAAACCGCGCTACTGCCCGCAGGGGGGAGTGGCGTGGTGTCATTGGTATTGGGTTCTGTGTTGACGGCAAGTAAGACAAAATTGTTGCTGTCGGCTCTATCTACCCAGATTTCCAAGGCACTGGCCTTGCCTTTAGCCCAAGCAATAACAGGATGTCCCGCTTGTAAATAAATGCTTAGGACTGGCTTCCAGCTAGTCGGGTCGATTTTTTGTTCGCCACCTATCAGCCATAAATCATAACCAATGGCTGTGGTATAGTTTCTATGGGTTTTGATACGCGCAGCCAAGGCAGATAGTCTGGAAATAATACCGGGTTTAACCATAGCCGCTATGGGTTGAGGCAAGGTGGGTATCACTGGCCAACTGTCACCGCCTATACTGCCATCACGCAGTTGGTTTTTAGTGGCTGTCCAGCTTTGTGAGTGGGCTTGCATAATGCCCATGGTTTGCAGTGCATAGCGAAAAGCGGCGGAATCTGCCTGTAGTTCGTCAAAATCTTGTGCGTTAATCTCCAATAGCGTTATATATTTAGGTAAGGTTGCAACGATATGCTCTAACAGATCAGCTCTATCATCATCGTTTTTTGGCATGTAAGGGGAAGTAGTCATGATATTGTTACTCCTAAGGGTTGTTTGTATAATTAACAAAATTAAACGGGGCATCCGTACCCACTATCTGACCGGCCTATACTAAAGTTAAGTCGGTCTCCGCATTGGCGGGGCAAGGCGCCGCAGTTACCAAGCAGTACTGATTACTATCCAAGACGCTTGCCTTAATGATAAAGCAGCTTGCTTGATAGCCGCTCAGTCCTCCGCAACTACCAAGCAGTGCTCCTCAGTGGCCAGACAGTACTGAGCACTGTCCGGGGAGTGCTCCATGATGGTCAAGTCAAAAGCTTGGTAACTGCGGCATACTCCGCAACCATTACGGCGTAATCCCCAATCACTGAGGCATGCTCCGTAATGATTGGGGCAAAAGCTTGGTAACTGCGGAGCACTCCTCAGACAGTGATCAGTGCTCCCCAGACAGTGATCATTGCTCCCCAGAAAGAGTACAGGGTTGCTTGAAGGCTGCGGAGTACTGCTTAATGACTGCTCTTTGTTCCCAATCGTTGCTCGGAAACACCGCAATAACTGATCTATGCGCTGTAAGCCTCGCTATGACCTTATTTACCACTATAAACAGTTGTAATCTTATCCAATCATTAAAAGCATACTGCTTACGGGTTAAATTGTGCAAACTTGTACACTGAATTGATAAAAAAGTCAACAGCCAAATAATTTGAATATAATAAGGGTAAGGTCTTTTAAAAATATCTATTTTATCCTTCCCACACCCGGTATTAACGCCTGCTCTTGATTATCCGGCGTTTATCATTCCAGGTTATCTGCACAAACAGTATTATCCTTAAAGCAGCATAATTTTTAATTAATACACTTGTATTCATACAGTATTGGTGATTTAATAAGCACCATGAAATCAAATACTGACAAAACTATAACAATCCCCGGTTATCCCTTAGCCGATCTTTGTGTGCTGGCCGATTTAACGCCCAGAACGGTTCGTTACTATGTCCAAATTGGACTGGTGGATCGACCCGAGGGAGAAACCCGTGCCGCCCGTTACGGACCCCAACATTTGGAACAACTGCTGTTAATCAAAAAATGGACGGCGGCGGGCGTGTCACTGGAGCGAATACGCGACTTGCTTAAGGGCGAGCAAGCGCCGATACCGCCAAGAGCAAAGGCAGTAGGTTCTATCGAGGTATGTAGCCATTTGCTGGTTGCTGATGGCATCGAAGTGGTCATTGAACCAGGCCGTGCCGGGTTGTCACCTGAGCAAGTGCGCAGTTTTATAAAAGGGGTAATGGCGGTCTATGCCCAAATCAGCGACGGTCAAACCAATCCCACACAACAACCAGCAATTCAACCAGAAGACTAGAGAAGGAAATACAATGGAACAGCTTACAGGTGCATGTTTGCAAACACAAAATGGTCAGCCTTTGATGTTGTTGGGGGTTAAATTGACGGGTGAAATACGCGGCTTATTGTTCGAGGCCTGCGTTAAGCAGCGTTTTTGCAATCCAGCCGACAACAACGTTGAAGTGATTTACACCTTTCCCTTGCCATGGGGCGCTGTATTACTGGGTATTGATGTTTTGTTGGGCGAGCAAGCGCTTTCCGGTGTGATTGTCGAGAAAAAACAAGCTGAAGCAAGTTACGAAGAAGCGCTTTCCGAAGGTAATACAGCCATCATGCTGGAGAAAAACCATGATCAGAGTTATAGCCTTAATTTGGGTAATCTCGCGGGCAAAGAAAACTGTATTATCACCTTGCGTTATGCCCAGACCCTGCAATTTGAACAGCGCGGACTCAGGTTGCTGATTCCTACGGTCATTGCCCCTCGTTATGGTGATGCCATCCATGGCGGAGGACTATTGCCGCATCAAGTATCACCCCATAGTTTTCTGGCCGACTATCCTTTTGAAATCGAACTGAGTCTTTATGACGACTTGGCAAAGGCGCGAGTAGCTTCGCCCAGTCATGCCATTAGTGTCGCCCACAGTCAGAATCAGGCAGAAAAGCGATTGATTGTGTCATTGGCGCGTGAAGGCGCACTGGATCGTGATTTTATTTTGGTAGTCGATCAATTGAGCCAAGACTCCCAAACTGTCATGGCACAGGATTTTGTCGATTCGGCTACTGTTGCGGTGCTGGCGAGTTTTTGCCCCCGGCTTCAAACCAATAAACCAACCATGACAGCAGTCAAAATTCTGGTGGATTGTTCCGGTTCCATGGAAGGCGACAGCATTGATGCTGCCCGACGTGCTTTGCAGGCTATCGTTAAGCAATTGGCCTCTGGGGATAAATTTTCACTGTCTCGGTTCGGCAGCACCGTCGAACATCGTTCACGCGGCCTTTGGTATGCGACAGAAACGACAAAATTAGCCGCACAACGCTGGGTGGGTGCGTTACAAGCCGATCTTGGAGGTACCGAGATGGAAGCGGCGCTGTGCTCTACGTTTGCGCTTTCTCAAACCGTAAGCAGTGATGTCTTGATTGTTACGGATGGTGAGATTTACGCTATTGACAGCACGATAGAATCGGCACGCATATCCGGGCATCGTCTTTTTGTGGTGGGTATTGGGAGTAGTCCTGCAGAAAGTCATTTGCGGCGACTTGCCGAAGCGACGGGGGGCGCTTGTGATTTTGTCGCGTCCGGGGAAGCTGTTGAACCCGCCGTATTGCGGATGTTTGCACGTTTACGCTCGCCCCGTTTGTCCGAGTTGTCGGTGATGTGGCCCGAGAATTGTAACCCCTTATGGGTTTCGCCACTGAGTGCGGCGGTATTTGATGGCGATACTATTAATGTGTTTGCTCGACTGGCACAGCAACCAGAAGGCGAGGTGCGCTTGCTGGGCAAGCGTTCCGCAGACGCAGAAACGGAAGTGATTGGTCATGCCTTTTTTAAAAATCAGCTTGATAATACCGCTACCGTCTCCCGAATGGCTGCCTCAGTCCGTTATCAAATAGATGCGCCTGAGCGCCAGAACTGTGTGACATCAGAAGCGACAGAGTTGGCCGTAGCCTATCAGTTGGTGACGGATACGACCAACTTTATTCTTATCCATGAGCGTAGTGAAGACGAAAAACCGGCCGACATGCCAGAGCTACACAAAGTGGCTCAAATGATTCCGGCCGGATGGGGAGGTACGGGTTCAATCAGGTTCTCAATTCAGGCGTTGGATCTGCTGGAATCAAGTGCCTGCTTACCGGCACCCATGCCCAGACTTCAAGAATCTTCTATGAATTATCTCGATTTACCCGTCTTTTTGCGAAGAGGTGAATCGGTCAGTGTTTATGATGCTCACCCTGCCTATTCGGAATTTGAAGAGGATACCGAATTAACGCCTCGAGGTGTGAATGAATGGTTGCTTAAAACCCCGAATCGTCGATGGCCAAAATCTTATCTTGAGTTAGCCAAGATTGGTCTTGAAGCTGTTGTCATTGACTGGCTGGAACTGTCGTTGACGAGTCAAGAGGACATGCTTGTTTCAGAAGCGATAATTGTGGCCGCTTTCTTGTACGTGATGTCGCAACCAGACCTGTTCAAATCCACAACTGAAGCAAAGGGCTGGTCTCAAAGTTTGAAAGATGCAATACTTCAGCTAAAGAAGGTAAATACGAGCAAAGCAACTACCGGTATTGATATCGAACAGGTGGAACACATCATGGCCTCGCTGGCAGGTATGACTGTCGATCATTGGCCCGATTCGGTTTACGCCCTGAGGGATTTGGAAGAAATCTACCCGGAGCCCATTGAATAAGTAGCCAAGTTTTGAATGCAGGGATTCATTAGTCCAGGCTATAAACCGGTTGCGCAAGCAATAGTGCCACGAGCTAAAGCAACCAAAAAACCAAAAATAGTGCCTAAAAAACCAATAACTGAACTGAGTTAACAGACAGGTCAGGTAGGCACCGGCCGTAACCCGACATATTGACTTCTACGGAACTATTTTATGTTTAAAAAGATTTTAATTGTGGAGAGAAAATAAAATGCAAACTTTTCAAATAAATTCGCACATTAATGAAAATGGCATTTTATCGGTTAAATTACCTAAAGAATGGGCCGAAAAAGATGTTAATGTTGTTTTGGTTTTAGAGTTTTTAAATCAACTAAAAGAATCCAAGCCAAAAAAAGAAAGTTTAGCGGCTGCTTTTGATCTGCTGGCACAAATGCCTGAAGATTTTATGTTGCACCGACAAGATGATACGCCTCAAGAAAGAGATGAGTGGTTATGACCATACGTTATTTACTGGATACCAATATCTGCATATATATTGCCAAGAAACGTCCATTAGAAGTTTATCAAAGGCTTTCAGAACTCAGTATCGGAGATGTTGGCATGTCACTTATTACATTTGGTGAATTACGGTTTGGTGCGGAAAAAAGCCAGCATCACGAGATTGCACTGGAAAAATTAGAACAATTAATGCGTTATATTCCTGTCATTATGCCGACACAGGAAACCGCTGAAAAATACGCTATTACTCGCAGGTTCCTTGAGAAAAATGGCCAACCAATTGGCAATAATGACTTGTGGATTGCCGCTCATGCACTCTCGTTAAATACCATTTTAGTCACGAATAACACTAAGGAATTTATAAAAGTACCTGACTTATTACTTGAGAATTGGGTTAAGCCAGCTTAGCTAGAGCAGTGATTATTCAGTCACCCTTTTTGCAGCTCCCTTTTTCGTAAATACCAAAACCATACCTGAGAAGGTTAATAATGCCCGTCCAACAAGTACTGCTCGACCAACGCGTACCCGTCAAAATCTGGACTCAGG
The DNA here is from genome assembly GCA_903928685.1 of uncultured Methylococcaceae bacterium. Lineage (GTDB taxonomy): Bacteria > Pseudomonadota > Gammaproteobacteria > Methylococcales > Methylomonadaceae > Methylovulum. Next base: position 522 of record CAIYRS010000019.1, on the reverse strand, counting down.
ATGTCGATGAACGCTCAAAAGAACAATTGGCCAACATTGCCGGTATGCCTTTTATTCATCATCATGTGGCGGCTATGCCGGATGTCCATTTGGGAATTGGTGCCACCATCGGTTCAGTTATCGCTACCCATAAAGCCATTATTCCGGCGGCGGTGGGGGTCGATATCGGGTGTGGAATGGTCGCGGCCAGGTTATCAATTACGGCTAATGATCTGGACGAGAAGTCTTTAAAAAAAGTTTTCGATCAAATTACCCGTGATGTGCCGGTAGGTCGTGGACAGCATGACGATAACCGTGTGCTGGTGGCTGCCGCGAAACCGTTTGAGGCAGGCTTAAAAAGTCTGACTGACCGACATCCGGAACTTCTCAAGACCTTTGGCAAGTTTTCCAAGTGGACCAACCAGATGGGTACGTTGGGTGGCGGCAATCATTTTATTGAAGTCTGTCTCGACGAAGCGGATCAGGTCTGGGTTATGCTGCACTCGGGCAGTCGGGGTATTGGCAACGCCATTGCTGACCACT